>CAWDNP010000012.1:0-404280 GCA_963803755.1 uncultured Solirubrobacterales bacterium | reverse complement strand
CTGTCGGGCCGAGCTGTTCTTCTCCCACCGCCGCGACGCCGGCCGGACCGGGCGCCAGGCGGGGATCGCCTGGATCGAGGAGAGCGCGGCCTGAGCATGCCCGGCCTGATCCACGGCCTCGACCCGGCGAGGATCGCCGCCAACCTCGAGCGGGTGCGCGAGGTCACCGGCGAGGGCGTCGAGATTCTCGCCGCGACCAAGTACGTGCCGCTGGAGGAAATGGGCGCGCTGGCGGAGGCCGGCGTTGCCCTGGTCGGCGAGAACCGCCAGCAGGAGCTGAGCGCCAAGCATGAGCGCTGGGGAGACGCCTTTAAGTGGGACTTCATCGGCAACCTGCAGAGCCGCAAGGTGAGGCAGCTTTTGCCGATCTGCCGCCTGATCCATTCGGTGGCGAGCGACTCCGCCCTTGAACAGCTCGGCCACCACGGCGGGCCCGGAGTCGAGGTCCTAATCGAGGTCAACGTCGCCGGTGAGGCAGGCAAGGGCGGCCTCGCGCCGACCGACCTGGGCGCCTTCATCGAGCGCTGCCCGGTGCGGGTGAGCGGCTTGATGACGATGCCGCCGTTCAGCCAGGACCCCGAGGCATCCCGCCCCCATTTCACCCGCCTCGCCAAGTTGGCCGCGGAACACGGCCTCGCCCGGCTCTCGATGGGCACCTCCCAGGACTGGCGGATCGCGGTCGAGGAGGGGGCAACGATCGTCCGGCTAGGGACGGCGTTGTATGTGTGAAACGGCGCTACCCTGGGATAATCTGTAAAGGAGTCGGTCCGCGCGGGCCGAAACAGGCGGTTGAGCATGGCCCTACGCGACACATGGCACAGAGCGCTCGTCTACTTCGGCCTCGCCGAGGATCACGACTACGACCCCGAGTACGACGACGGGTATGAGCCCGAGACAGGCTCCGAGGAGGTCTTCGAAAGCCGCCGCGAGCGCGAGCATTCGCCGGTGCGGCGCCTGCCGACCGCCCGCCGCTCCCGCCGCGACGAGATCGACGACATCTTCGCCGACGACGAGCCGATCTCGGCCTCCCGCACCCGCGTCTTGCGGCCGGTCGCCAACGGCGGCTCCGAAGTCCAGGTCCACCTCGTCATCCCACGCAACTTCAACGACGCCCAGCAGGTCGCCGACCAGTTCAAACGGTCGGTGCCGGTCATCCTCAACCTTCAGACCACCGACCACGAGCTGTCGAAGCGGATGATCGATTTCTGCTCCGGCTTGACGTACGCGCTGGATGGGGGAATGCAACGGATCGCCGAGAAGATGTTCCTGCTCACGCCTCGGAACGTCGAGGTTTCCGCCGAGGAAAGGGCGAGGCTGATCGATAAGGGGTTCTTCAACCAGTCTTAGCGTGGGAGGGTCGGGCGGCCCCCCTATGCGCTGACTTTCGCCTGGCGGGTTGCGGCTCTCACCGGGTGGTCTGTGCGCAAAAGGAGCGCCACGCCCAGGCAGGGCACCCGACCCTCTTCCATGAGCCACTACTAGGCTGCGGGTCATGGTTGTCGGATTCGTCGGCTCGGGCAGCATGGCCGCCGCTATGGCGCGCGGATGGGCTGGGCAGTTCGAGCGGATGCTGTTTTCCGATGGCGGATCTGGGCGCGCCATTGAGCTGGCTCGGGAGGTCGGGGGCGAGGCGGTTGGTTCCAATGCCGAGCTGGCCGAGGCGGCCGACATCGTCGTGCTTGCCGTGAAGGCGGCAAACCTGGATCAGGTTGCGGGGGAGCTTTCGAGCGCGAAGGTGGTTATCTCGCTGCTGGGGGCAGTCTCCTTGGAGAAGGTTGCCGCTGCGTTTCCCGGGGCCAAGGTGGTTCGGGCCATGCCGAACATTGGGGTTGAGGTGCGGAGAGGAGTCCTCTGTGTGACCGGCGGGGAGGATGCCGAAGTTCGGAGACTGCTCGAGCTGTTGGGGCATGTGGTTGAGCTGCCGGATGAGGAGTTCGATGCGGCTACTGCGGTGATGGGGTGCGCACCCGCCTATCTGGCGCTGGCGGTTGAGGCGATCGCCGATGCCGGGGCGAAGGATGGGCTCGATGAGGAGCTGGCACGCGATCTCGTGGTGGAGACGACCGCGGGAACGGCGGAGCTGTTGCGCCTGCGGCATCCGGCCGACGTGCGCAAGGCTGTCGCATCCCCGGGTGGGAGCACCGAGGCCGGGCTGGAAGCGCTTGACCGCGAGGGCGTGCGGGATGGGTTCGAGGCCGCCGTCCGGGCCTCGCTGGAGAGGATGCGGGGATGATCGCGCTGGCGCTGACCCGGGCTGACGTTGCCAACTACGTCAATGCGCTCTTCACCGTCTACATCGTCCTCATCTTCGTCAACATCCTCATCTCCTGGCTGCCCCGCGTCCCCTACAGCCGCCCGCTGAGGGCCGTGCTCGACTTCGTCACCGAGACGACCAACCCCTACCTCAACCTCTTCCGGCGCTTCCTGCCCCCGATCGGGGGCGGTGGGTTCGCGCTCGACCTCAGCCCGATGCTGGGAATCATCGTGCTGTTCTTGTTGCAGGCGCTAGTCGTCCCCTTGATCTCAGGGTGAGCGGGGAGGCCGCCCGCGCTTGGCGCCTGGCCGGCGCGCTCTGCGGCCTCGTGGTCGTCGCCGACCAGGCGGCCAAGGCGGCGATCGAAGCGCACCTCGTCCCCGGCCAGCACGTCGGTGTGCTGGGACCGCTGGGCCTCACCCTCTCCCACAACACCGGCGTCGCCTTCGGTCTCGCCGGCGGCGCCGGCGGAGGACTCGTCTTGGTCACGCTGGTGGCACTCGGCTTCGTCGGCTTCCTCTTCGCCCGCCACCCGACCCGGGCCGGGATGTGGGTTGCCGTCGGCCTGCTGGCCGGGGGAGCGCTGGGGAACCTCGCCGACCGAATTCGCGTCGGGGCGGTCACCGACTACATCGACCTGCCGCACTGGCCGCCCTTTAACCTCGCCGACACGGCGATCACGCTCGGCGTCGTGCTGTTAGCGATCACCTTCCTGCGGGCGCCGGAGGACTCGTGACAGCGGAGCCGCGCCTCGTCTACCTCGACGACGCGCTCGCCGTGGTCGACAAGCCGGCCGGCTTAGTCGTCCACCCGGCGCCCTCACACCACGGCCCGACCCTGGTCGGCGAGTTGGGCGAGGTCCTCGGCGGCGGGGGAGACCCGCAGCGCCCCGGCATCGTCCACCGGCTCGACAAGGGCACCAGCGGCCTGCTCGTCGTCGCCCGCACCGACGCGGCGCACGCCGCCCTCCAGACCCAGGTGCAGCGCCGCGAGGTCGAGCGCCGGTACCTGGCGCTGGCCGGAGGCCGCCTCGCTTCTCGCACCGGGACGATCGACGCGCCGATCGGCCGTGCCTCGCGCCAGCGGCACCGGATGGCCGTTTCGGGCGCTGCCTCCAGGCAGGCGCGCACCCACTTCGAGGTGCTGGAGCTGCTCACTGGGGAGACCTACCTGGAGGCGCGGCTGGAGACCGGCAGGACGCACCAGATCCGCGCTCACTTCGCGGCGATCGGCCACCCCCTGGCCGGCGATATGACCTACGGGGGAGCCGAGAGGTTCGGACTCAAGCGCCAGTTCCTCCACGCCCACCGGCTCGCCTTCACCCACCCCGACAGCGGCGAGGAGCTCGCCTTCGAATCGGCGCTGCCGGCGGATCTCTCCGCCGCTCTTGCGGCTGCCCGCGCCGCCTGATCCGCGCCCCCTCTACAATCCCGCGGGTTCGCAACCAACCCCCGCTCGCAGCGCCCCGGGTCCTGCCCGGCCCACATAGGCGCCGGGTCCGGCAAGCGCGACGGGAAAGCTTCATCGACCAAGGAGAGTTTCGATGTCAGAGGCAGGCCTCAAAGAGCTGCTGCAAGCCGGAGTCCACTTCGGCCACCAGACCCGCCGCTGGAACCCGAACATGCGCCGCTTCATCTACGGCGAGCTGGACGGGATCCACATCATCGACCTGCTGCAGACCGAGGTGCTGCTGGAGAACGCCCGCCGTTTCGCCGGCGAGCTGGCAAGTGGCGGCGGCACGGTGCTGTTCGTCGGCACCAAGAAGCAGGCGGGCGACGCGGTCAAGGAGTGGGCCGATCGCTGCCGGATGCCCTACGTCAACCAGCGCTGGCTCGGTGGCCTGCTGACCAACTTCAACACGATGTCGGCCCGGATCACCCGCCTGCATGAGCTCACCGCTTGGCAGGCAGAGGGCAAACTCGACCTGCTGCCGACCAAGGAGCGGATGAGTATGCAGGCCGAACTGGCGAAGCTTGAGTTCAACCTCGGCGGCGTCCGCGACATGGAGCGCCTGCCCGATGCGGTTTTCGTCACCGACCTCAAAACCGAGGAGATCGCGGTCCACGAGGCGGCCCGCCTGCGGATCCCGATCATCGGCCTGGTTGACACCAACTGCGATCCCAACCCGGTCGACTACGTGATCCCGGGCAACGACGACGCGATCCGCTCCTGCCAGCTGGTGATCGGCACAATCGGCGCCGCCGTGGAGACCGGCGCTTCCGCCTGGCGAGTGCAGGAGGAAAAGCGCATAGCCGAGGAGATGGAGCGGCGGCGCAAAGAGGAGGAGGAGCGGCGAAAGCGCGAGGAAGAGGAGAAGGCCCGCCAGGAGGCCGAGGACGCAGCTAAAACCGCCGCCGATGCGGAAGCTGCAGCGAAGCAGCAGGCGCCCGGCCGGGTTAGCGACGAAGTCGCGGATCAGGCGGCTCAGGCTTCCCAGGGCGGTGGCGCAAGGCCCACCGCCCCCGCAGGTGAAGCCGAGGAGGCGGTGGTTGATGGGGCCCCTGTCGAGCCGACCCAAGGGGGCGCGACCTCATGACCGTCACGGCCGCCGACGTCAAAGCGCTTCGGGACCGCACCGGCGCGGCGATGATGGACTGCAAGGCTGCCCTGACCGAGACCGACGGCGACACCGAGCGCGCGATCGAGCTGCTCCGGGTCAAGGGCCAGGCTTCCGCCGCCAAGCGCGAGGGGCGCGGCACCGACGAGGGGGTCGTCTCCGCCTACATCCACGCCAACGACAGGGTGGGGGCGATGGTCGAAGTCCAGTGCGAGACGGACTTCGTCGCCCGCAACGAGGACTTCAAGGCATTCGCCTACGAGGTCGCCCTGCACGTCGCGGCGACCGCGCCGCGCTACATCTCCTCCGAAGAGATCCCGGAGGATGAGCGCGAGGCAGAGCAGCGCGTCTTTGAGGAAAAGGCCCGCGAGGAAGGCAAGCCGGCCGACGTGATCGAAAAGATTGTCGCGGGCCAGCTCACCAAGTGGGCGAGCGAGGTCGCGCTCCTTGACCAGTCCCACGTCAACGCGGACAAGCACGACTCAAAGACGATCGAGGAGCTGCGCCAAGAGCTTGCCGCCAAGACCGGTGAGAACGTCCGCGTCGCCCGCTTCGCCTATTTCCGCGTCGGCGAGGACTGAGGCGGGGCGGAGCGAGCGTCGCGGATAGGCTCTTCGCGAGCGGAGCGAAGCCGAGATCTATGGATTCAAACCCCAAGTTCAATCGCATCTTGCTCAAGCTCTCCGGCGAGGCGCTGATGGGCGACCTCGACTACGGCACCGACGCTGGCGAGGTGCAGCGGATTGCCAGGCAGGCAGCGGCAATCCGCGCGCGGGGGGTGGAGGTAGCGATCGTCGTCGGCGCCGGCAACATCTACCGGGGCCTCGAGGCCGCCGCCGACGGAATGGACCGCGCCACCGGCGACTACATGGGGATGCTGGCGACGGTGCTCAATGCCCTCACCCTCCAGGACGCGCTGGAGACGATCGACCAGCACACCCGGGTGATGTCGGCGATCGACGTCAAGGAGGTCGCCGAGCCCTACATCCGCCGTCGCGCCATGCGCCACCTCGAGAAGGGGCGGGTGGTGATCTTCGCCGCCGGCACCGGTAACCCGTTCTTCACCACCGACACCGCGGCGGCGCTGCGCGCCTTGGAGATCCACGCCGAGGCGATCCTGATGGCCAAGAACGGGGTCGAAGGGGTCTACGACGCAGACCCGGCAACCCATCCCGACGCCAAGTTCATCCCCGAGATCAGCCACCGCGAAGCGATCGAGCGGGGATTGAAGGTGATGGACTCGACCGCGCTCTCCCTCTGCATGGACAACGACCTGCCGATCTACGTCTTCAACATGGGGGACGAGGGCAACATAGATAGGATCGTCCGCGGCGAGAGGGTGGGCACGCTGGTCTCCAGCGTGCCTGTCGCCGAGTGAGGACGGGGAACCCAGTGGAGCTGATCGACGAACTGCTCGAGGACGCCAGGGGCCGTATGGCCAAGTCGGTCGAGTCAAGCCGCGGCGAGCTGGCCACCGTGCGCACCGGCCGCGCCTCGCCCCACCTGCTCGACCGCATCGCGGTCGACTACTACGGGACCCCGACACCGCTGAAGCAGCTGGCGAACGTAGCGACCACTGACGCGCGCCTGCTCACCATCACCCCCTACGACAAGTCCTCGCTGGCGGCGATCGAGAAATCGATCCAGGAGTCCGACATCGGGCTGACGCCCAGCAACGACGGCAACGTGATCCGCCTCCAGATACCCGAGTTGACCGAGGAGCGCCGCCACGAGATGGTCAAGGTAGTTCACGGCGTCGCCGAGGAGGGCCGGGTGGCGATCCGCAACGTTCGCCGCGATGTCATGCACGACTTGCGCGAGCTGAAGAAGGAGGGCGAGGCTGGCGAGGACGACGAGCGGCGCGCCGAGTCCGTGCTCCAAAAGCAGACCGACGAGGCGATTGCCGAGATCGACGCGCTGCTCAAGGGCAAGGAAGAGGAAATCCTCGAGGTTTGACCCCTGCCAGATACGTAGCGATCATCACCGACGGCAACGGGCGCTGGGCCCAGCAGCGTGGCCTGCCGGTCGTCGAGGGACACCGGGCCGGCGCCGACGTGCTCAAGGCGCGGCTGCGTGACGCGGTCGAGTTGGGGATCAAGGAGCTGACGGTCTTCTCCTTCTCGACTGAGAACTGGTCACGGCCGGCGGAGGAGGTAGAGGGCCTGATGCGGATGTTCGGCGAGCGGATCGCCGCCGAGACCCCCGAGCTGCACGAGGAGGGTGTGCGGATGCGCTTCATCGGCCGCCGCGAGGAGGTCGACTCGGATCTGGTGGAGCGGATGGAGTGGGCCGAGCGCACGACCGACGCCAACCGGCGCATCACCCTATTCGTCGCCTTCAACTACGGCGGCAGGGCGGAGATCATCGACGCAGCGCGAAACTTCCAAGGGGGCTCCGAGGAGGAGTTCCGCCGCCACCTCTACTCATCCGAGATGCACGACCCAGACCTCCTGATACGAACAAGCGGAGAGCAGCGCGTCTCTAACTACCTGCTCTGGCAATGCGCCTACTCGGAGCTGATCTTCCGTGACGAGCTCTGGCCGGACTTCACGCGGGAGGCACTGAGGGACTCCCTGGAGGAGTACGAGTCGCGGCAGCGCCGCTTCGGGGCGAGGGCCTGACCATGAGCCCGCCCCGCGAGGAAGGTGAGGAGCGCCGCAGCCGACCGCGCCGCAGCTTTCGGGAGGCTGAAGAGCTCTTCGACGGCCTCGACGACCCGGTCGTCGAGAAGCGGCCCAAGCCGGCGCCGCGACCGCCGAAACGCCGCCGGGAGCTGCGCGGAGAGACCGCCAAGCGGATCCTCGTCGCGATTCCCTGGATCGCCTTCGCGATCGCGATCACCGTCGCCGGCGGACTGGTCTTCACGATCGCGATGATCGCAATCGGGGTGCTCGCCCTGCACGAGTACTTCGCGATGACCGAGGAGCTGCGGCCGATCGAGATTGCCGCCTACGTGGCGGTCGCGGCGCTGGTCCTCGCCGCCCACTTCGGCACGGCCTTCAACGTGCTGATGGTCCTCGCGGCCGCCTTCCTCCTGCTCTTCGTCTTCGGCGCCGACCGTAAGCACCGCGACGGGATCACGGTCTCGATGGGCGTCACCCTGCTCGGGGTCGCCTGGATCGGCATCCCGCTGGTCCACGCGGTGCTGCTGCGCGAATTGCCCCATCACGGCGCCGCGTTGCTGGTCGACGTCCTTGTCGGCACCTTCGTCACCGACACCGCGGCCTACGCGACCGGCCGCATGTTCGGCAGCCATCGGATCGCCCCCAGCCTCTCGCCCAACAAGACGCTGGAGGGGCTGATTGGCGGCTTCGTAATCGGCACCATGAGCGTTTGGTTCGCCGGCCTGTACCAGAACTGGCTATCGGGGGTCGACGCGCTGGTCCTCGGCGCCGCCGTGGCGGCGGTCGCCACGCTCGGAGACCTCTTCGAGTCGATGCTGAAGCGCGACCTCGGCAAGAAGGACACCGGCACCCTCTTCGGCCCCCACGGCGGCATCCTCGACCGTCTTGACGCCGTCTTCTTCACGGTCGTGGTGGGCTACTACTTGGCAGTCCAGCTGGTCTATTGACCCACCTACACTGAAACGATGAAGAAGCTCGTGATCCTAGGCAGCACCGGGTCGATCGGGACGCAGGCGCTCGAGGTCGTCGCCGCGTCTGATGGCCTTCAGGTGGTCGGCCTCGCCGCGGGCTCCGATTGGGAGCAGGTCGTCGCGCAGGCTCGGCAGTTCGGCGTTCCGGCGATCGCGCTGGCCGACGAAACGGCAGCGGAGCGGGCGGGGGCGGAGTGGAACGGTCGCGTGCTCTCTGGGGAGGATGGAATCCGCGAGATGGTCGGGGTGAGCGGAGCCGATCTCGTCCTCAACGGGATCGTCGGTGCGGCGGGGCTTGCCTCGACCGTGGTCGCCCTCGGCGAGGGGATCGACGTGGCGCTCGCCAACAAGGAGAGTCTGGTCGTCGGCGGCGAGCTGGTGATGGCGCTGGCCGAGGCGACCGGCGCCCGCCTGCTGCCGGTCGACTCCGAGCATTCCGCCCTGCACCAGCTGATCGGATCCGAGGCGCCAGGGACGGTCGAGCGGCTCGTCCTCACCGCCTCCGGCGGGCCCTTTCGCGGTCGCGAAGACCTCTCCGGGGTCACCGTCGCCGAGGCGCTCGCCCACCCGACTTGGGCGATGGGAGGAAGGATCACGATCGACTCGGCGACGCTGATGAACAAGGGCTTCGAGGCGATCGAGGCGCACCACCTCTTCGCCGTCCCCTACGAGCGGATCGACGTAGTCGTCCACCCGCAGTCGCTGGTCCACTCGCTGGTCCAGCTCAACGACGGCGCCTCGCTCGCCCACCTCGGCCACCCGGACATGCGGGTGCCGATCTCCTACGCGCTGCACTTCCCCGAGCGTGCCGACGTCGACGTGCCCCAGCTCGACCTGTCCGCCGCCGGAGAGCTGACCTTCGAGGAGCCGGACTCCGACACCTTCGCCTGTCTGCGGCTGGCCCGCGAGGCTGGCGAAGCGGGGGGGACGGCGCCCTGCGTGCTGAACGCCGCCGACGAGGTCGCTGTGGCCGCCTTCCTCGACGGGCGCATCCCGTTCACCGGTATCCCCGCCGTGATCGAGCGGGTCCTCAAGGAAATGCCTGCACGCCCGGTGTCGCATTTCGACGACCTCTTCACGGCCGACGCCGAGGCACGCCAGCGCAGCGAAGACCGCGTTGGAGGTTTGACTCCAGCATGAACTGGGTTTACGTATTCGCCGGCCTCTGCCTGCTGATCGTTCTCCATGAGGCCGGTCACTTCTTCGCCGCCAAGGCGACGGGAATGCGTGTGGAGCGCTTCTTCCTCTTCTTCGGCCCGACGATCTGGTCGTTTAAGCGCGGGGAGACCGAGTACGGAATCAAGGCGATCCCGCTCGGCGGCTACGTGAAAATCAGCGGCATGAATCCGGAGGAGGAGATTCCTCCCGAGGAGGAGCCCCGCGCCTATTACCGCCAGCCCGTCTGGAAGCGGATCGTCGTGATTGCCGCGGGTCCGGCAGTGAACATCGCGCTGGCGTTCGCGATCTTCTTCGCCGCCTACCTCTTCTTCGCCCAGCAGACGGACCAGACCGTCGGCTCAATCAGGGCGGGAACGCCAGCAGCGAAAGTCCTACAGCCGGGCGACGAAATCGTTCTCAGTCGACGGCAGAAAATTTTCTCACCTCAGCCTGGACGCCCGTCTGACCCAATTCGGCAAGCTGGTGGCTTCTCACGAATGCGCCGGCAAGCAGGTCAACGGTTGCACGGCGGTCACGCCCGTCAAGCTCGATGTTCGCCGTGACGGGGCCATCCGGACGATCTCGGTGCGCCCCAAATACAGCAAGGAAAATCGCAGAGCCCTGATCGGCTTCTCGTACGGCAGCAAACCCGAAAACGTCGGAGTCGGAACGGCGGCGAGCCGCGCTTGGGGCTCGATGTGGCTGATCACCCACAAAACCGCATCGATCTTCTCCCATATCTTCGAATCCAAGCAGCGCAAGCAGATTTCGAGCATCGTCGGGGTCAGCGACGTCGCCGACCAGGTGATCGCCGTCGGAATCTTCCCCTCGCTCCTGCTGCTTGGCCTGGTAAGTCTGTCCCTCGGCCTGATCAACCTGCTTCCAATCTTGCCGCTCGACGGCGGCCACATCTTCTGGAGCCTGGTCGAGAAACTGCGCGGCCGTCCGGTTTCCCTCTTGGTCATGGAGCGGGCCAGCATCGTCGGGTTTGCCCTCGTCGCAATGCTCTTTTTGATCGGCCTCTCCAACGACATTGGCCGACTGACAGGCGCAGGCTTCAACGTCCGGTAACCGGCCCACCGCGCCCCCCGGATACCCTTCCTGCATGGCCTCGAAGCGCCAGATCTTCGTCGGGGGCGTGCCGATCGGCGGCGGCGCCCCGGTTGCCGTTCAAACGATGACCAAGACCGAGACCGCCAACCTGGCGGCGACGATGGAGCAGATCCGCAAGGTCGCCGACGCCGGGGCGGACATCGTGCGGGTCGCGGTGCCGCGCGACGATGATGTCGAGGCACTGAAGACGATCGTCCGCGAATCGCCGATCCCGGTGATTGCCGACATCCACTTCAATCACACGCTTGCGCTGAAGGCGATCGACGCCGGCGCCCACTGTATCCGGCTCAATCCCGGCAATATCGGCGGCCGCGAGAAAGTCGCCGAGGTCGTGGCGAAGGCGACAGCCGCCGGGGTGCCGATGCGGATAGGCGTCAACTCAGGCTCGCTCCCAAAGCACCTGCACGAGCTGGAGCGCGAGGCGCCAGTCGAGGCGTTGGTCGCCGCCGCGGTCGAGTTCGTCGAGCTGATGGAGGGCCTCGAGTTCGAGGACTTCAAGGTTTCGATCAAGTCGACCAACGTGCCGAACACGATTGCCGCCAACCGCCTGCTCGCCGAGCGGATTCCTTACCCGCTGCACCTGGGGATCACCGAGGCGGGGACCAAGTGGTCGGGCTCGCTGAAATCCGCAGTCGGGCTCGGCACCCTGCTCGCCGACGGGATCGGCGACACGATCCGGATCAGTCTCTCCACTTTCCATGCCGAGGAGGAGGTCAAGGTTGCCTGGGAGATCCTCAAGGCGCTGCAGCTTCGCGAGCGCGGTCCGGTGCTGATCGCCTGCCCGACCTGCGGACGCCTCCAGTTCGACATGGACTCGGTAGTAGCGGAGATCGAGCGGCGATTGGAAGGCTACGCCGAGCCGGTGGAGGTAGCGGTGCTCGGCTGCGCGGTGAACGGGATCGGCGAGGCCAGTCACGCGGACTTCGGGATCACCGGCGCCAAGGATGAGGGGCTGATCTTCGCCCACGGCAAGCCGCTGCGGAAGGTGCCGCAGGCGACCCTGGTCGATGCCCTGTTCGAGGAGATCGACAAGTCGCTGGATCGCGGCGGGATCGAGGTCGATGAGGCCAAGGCGGGGGAGGGGGCCGCATGGCTGGCGAAGATCGAGGAGGAGAACGCCGGGGACCTCACGCCGGAGAAGATCGCTCAGATGGAGCACGAAGCCGCGGAGAAGGGCGAGTCCGACAGGGTCTTGCTCGATGAGGAGGCTTCACCCACGGCGGGTCGCCGCTTCACCAGGGCCTGAGCGCCAAGCGGCAGGGGATAGGTTTCCGGCGTGACGCGATTGAGCGAGACGCTCCTGCCGACCCTGAGGGAGGCGCCAGCAGATGCGGAGGCGCTGTCGCACAAGCTGATGGTGAGGGCGGGACTGATTCGCCAACTTGGAGCCGGGCTGTGGACGTACCTGCCGGCCGGGTGGCGCGCCCACCGCAAGGTCGAACAGATCATCCGAGAGGAGATGGAGCAGATTGGGTGTCAGGAGATGCTGATGCCTGTGCTGCAGCCAGCCGAGATCTGGGAGAAGACCGGGCGGTATGAGATCGAGGAGATGTTCAAGCTCTCCGATCGCAAGGGATCGCCGCTGGTGCTGGCTATGACCCATGAGGAGTGCATCACCCACCACGTTGCGCGGGAGGTTCGGTCTTACCGGGATCTGCCGCTGATGCTGTTCCACATCCAGACGAAGGAGCGGGATGAGCCTCGGCCTCGGGCGGGAGTGCTGAGGACCCGCGAGTTCACGATGAAGGACGCCTACTCCTTCGACCGCGACATCGATGGCTTAGAGCGCTCCTATGGGCTACAGAGTGGCGCCTACGAGCGCATCCTCGATCGCTGCGGGCTGCGCTGGTACCGGGTCGAGTCCGATGTCGGGATGATGGGCGGGTCCGGCGCCCACGAGTACATGGCCCCCTGCGCCGCCGGCGAGGATGCGGTCGCGTTGGCGCCCGGCTTTGCCGCCAACGTCGAGGTGACCGAGCTGGGGGCCGGCGACCCGGGACCGAACGGCGGTACGGTCGCGGTCGAGCCGGCGATCGAGGTCGGCAACATCTTCAAGCTCGGGACCCGCTACTCGGAGCCGCTCGGCGCCACCTACCTCGACGAGGGGGGGGTGGAGCGACCGATAGTGATGGGCAGCTACGGGATCGGCCCGGCGCGGATCGTCGCCGCGGTGATCGAGCAGAGCGCTGATGAGCATGGAATCGCCTGGCCGAAGGCGCTGGCACCGTGGGGGATCCACCTCGTCTCCCTGGCCAAGTCCGGAGAGGAGGAGCGCGGGGTGGCGGATCGCCTCTATGAGGAGCTGGTCGCCGGTGGGGCCGAGGTGCTCTATGACGACCGCGACGCCGGGCCGGGGGAGAAGCTGAACGACGCCGACCTGCTCGGCTGTCCCCTCCGAGTTGTGGTCGGGCGTCGCGGCCTCGCCGAGGGCATCGTCGAAGCGGTCGAGCGCCGCGGTGGCACTGTTCACAACCTGCCCGTGGAGGATGCCGCCGAGCGGGCGCCGGTGCTCCTCCAGGGGCTCGATGGCTGACGCGGCCCCGTTCGGGCACGGGCGCCTGCGCCGCCTCTTCGGGCTCGACCGAAGCGGCGCCAAACCGCGACAGACCCGCACCGGGGAGCCGCTACGCCCCTGGACGATTCCCAATATGGTCGGCTACGCGCGCCTCGCCGCACTGCCGCTCTTCCTCTACCTCGCCTTCGAATCCGGCGACGGGCGAAGCGCTCCGGCCGCGCTCGTCTTCTGGCTGATCGCCGCCGGTGATTACCTCGACGGCTTCCTCGCCCGCGTCACCGGCCAGTACAGCCGCATGGGAGCGCTGCTTGACCCGCTCGTCGACCGGCTCACCGTACTCTCCGGCGCAGTTGTCTGCTGGAGCTTTGAGCTGCTGCCACGTTGGGCGCTGGCGCTGCTCGCGCTGCGCGAGGTGGCAATGCTCGTGCTCGCCCAGTACGGCCTGCGCCACGGGGTCGACGTTGAGGTCAACTGGCCAGGACGGGTCTCGGTCTTCCCGATCATGGGCGGAATCTTCTTCGCGATGGTCTTCGCCGGCTGGGTGCCGACGGCGCTGCTGATCGTCGGGCTGGCGCTGGCGATCCTCGCGACGATCCTCTACGCAAGGACTGGGATGCGGGCAGTCAGGCGCGCCTGAGGGATGCAAGCAAAACCGCATTCTCCATAAACCTTCAACCTTCAGTTGAACCTTTGGCCGTGCTCGACCTATAATCGGCGGCAGCGGCAAACGGAGGCTATGCCTCCCAATTCAAGGAGCGAGATGGAGGACACCTTTCCCGATCTGGGCTCACTCTCCGATAAGGAGCTGAAGGACCTGATCGACAAGCTCACCCAGGAGGAGAACGAGATCTCCTACAAGCGACGCGTCCTGCACGGAAAGATCGACATCCTCCGTGCTGAGCTCGTTAACCGGCTGCGCCAGAAGCGCGAGCGCGGCGACTCGCTGTTCTCCGGCGATGACGTGAAGCAGCTGACCGAGATCCTCGCCGGCAAGGCGCAGCCCGATGCGGAGGACGAGCCGGCCGCCTGAGCGCCCGGAGGCGACCATGGCCGTCCACTGTCCCGAGTGCGGGTTCGCCAACCCCGAGGGCGCCAACTACTGCCAGAAGTGTGGCGCCTACCTCGGCGCTGGCCCCGCGGAGGGCGGCGAGGACCCGACGACGATGACCTACACCGTCGATGAGACCGGCGACATGCAGCCGATCGACATCGACGAGGTGGTCGAGCAGGCCGGAGCGGCTCTGGTGATCCGTTCCGGCGGCGGCCGGGCCGGGGAGAGCTTCACGGTCAGCGAGGACCGGATCAATATCGGGCGCAGTCCCGACGCCGGTGTCTTCCTCGACGACGTCACCGTCTCCCGCAATCATGCGCTGCTGGTCCGCCGCCGCGACGGCCTCTACATCGACGACCTCGGTTCGCTTAACGGGACCTACGTCAACCGGCGCCGGATCGAGTCGCACCGACTCTCTGACGGCGACGAGATCCAGGTCGGCAAGTACAAGCTCAGCTACCTGGAGAAGTAAGGCGATGGCAGTCTCTGAGAAGCAGATCCGCCCGCCCGACTCGGCCAGCCGGCCGCGCAAGGCACTGACGATCGGCGCCGTCTGCAAGATCCTCCAGGGCGAGTTCGATGATGTCTCGATCTCAAAGATCCGCTACCTCGAGGACCAAAAGCTGCTCACCCCGCGCCGCACCTCGGGCGGCTACCGCCTCTACAGCCAGTCCGACGTCGAACGGCTGCGGACGATCCTGCGCCTGCAGCGCGACGAGTTCCTGCCGCTGCGGGTGATCCGCCAGGAGCTGGCCGCGGGGGGCGAAGTCGACCTCAGCGGGACAGCCGACCGCCGGCCCAACGCCGGCGCGGTGCGGCGGGCGATCCTCGTCAACACCTCTAGCGCCTACCTCAGCCTCGACGAGGTGATCGAGGAGACAGGTGCCCGCGAGGAGCTGATCGCTGAGCTGGAGAACTTCGGCATCGTCCAGCCCGAGAAGCGCGACGGCAAGACCGTCTATGACGAGACCGACCGCGAGATCGTCCGCGCCGCCAACGATCTCTCCCGGGTTGGGGTCGGGGCGCGCAACCTGCGCGTCTTCCGCTCCTCCGCCGACCGCGAGGCAAACCTGCTGGAAGCGCTGCTGGGTCCCGCGCTGCGCTCGCGCAACCCGGAGCGGCGCAAGGAGGCGCTGGAGAGCCTGGAAAGCCTGGCGGCGACCGTCAGCCACCTCAAGCACCTGCTGCTCGTCCGCGATCTGCGCCGCCTGGCGGGCGAGTAGCCCGCGGCCGATGTCCCGAGTGGTCCGCCGCCGTACGATCGCGGTCTCCGTCGGCGAGGTCTGGTCGCTGGTCTCCGATCCCTACAGCCTGCCCCGCTGGTGGCCGCGTACGACACGGGTCGAGAACGTCGAGCGCAAGAGCGCCGGGCGGCGCAGTCAGTGGACGAAGGTGCTGGAAACGAACGAGGGCCGGGGTGTGCGGGCTGACTTCCGCTGCCTCAGCTCAGCTGAGGGTGAGCGCTACATCTGGGAGCAGCAGCTCGAGGGAACCCCGTTCGCCCGCCACCTGCGCAGCGCGAGCGTCGAGATCAGCCTGCGGACCGTGGGGGACGGGACCGCGGTCAGCCTCGCCTCCAAGCAGTCGCTGCGGGGGCTCTCACGGCTAGGTTCGCCGCTGATGCGGCGCGGCCAGGGGGCAATCCTCCAGGAGGCGCTGGACGGGATCGAACGCGCGTTGACCGGGGAAGAGCGGTGAGAGGGATGCCTCTGAGGGGGCAGTGACGGTCGTGGACGGCCCTCGGCGCGACGCGAAGTGGTGGGGGTGGGGTGACCCGTCGGTCACGCCGCGCCTTGATGATGAGGCGCTGGCCGCTCTGCGCGAGGGAGTGGGCGAGCTGGAGTGGGCGCCACGGGCTGAGTCGCTGGAGGGCTTCGAGCTTCCCCCGGCGCAGCCGCTGCCGCGGGCCCTGCTCGACGCGGTCGGCGAGGAGAGCGTCTTTGCCGGCACGGAGGATCGCGTCCGCCACGCGACGGGCCGCGGCTACATCGATCTCACCAGGCTGCGCCGGGGGAAGCTCGAAGCCGCGCCGGATGCCGTCGTCTTGCCCCGCGACGCCGAGGCGATGCGATCCGTCCTGGAGACCTGCGCGGCGGAGGGCATCGCCGTTGTGCCCTTCGGTGGCGGCACCAGCGTCGTCGGCGGAGTCGAGCCGCTGCGCGGCGCGCACGGCCGCCTGATCAGCCTCGACCTGAGTCGGCTCCGCGACGTCGAGGTCGACCGCCGCTCGCTGACCGCCCGCCTGGGCGCCGGACTGCGCGGCCCGGAGGCCGAGGGTGCGCTGGGTGCCCAGGGGATGACGCTCGGGCATTTCCCGCAGTCCTTCGAGTACGCGACGATCGGCGGCTTCGCCGCCACCCGCTCCGCCGGGCAAGCCTCGAGCGGCTACGGGCGCTTCGACGCGCTGGTCAGCTCGGTCCGCCTGATCGCCCCCGCCGGGGACCTCCGCACACTCGCGACCCCGCACACGGCGGCGGGACCGGCGCTGCGAGAGCTGATCGTGGGCTCCGAGGGCGTCCTCGGCGTCATTCCCGACGTGACCGTTCGGGTGCGCCCGGCTCCCCGGACGCGGCGCTATGAGGGCTGGATGGCCGAGAACTTCGAGGCCGGAGCAGAGATCGTGCGAGCGATGGCGCAGGGATCGGGGCTGCCCGACGTGATCCGCGTCTCCGACGAGGAGGAGACCGAGGGCTCGCTGGCGCTCTCGGGGCCACGCGGCGTTGCCGGTGCCCTCTTCAACGGCTACCTCGGCCTGCGCCGCCGCCGCAGCGGCTGCCTCCTCGTCGTCGGGTTGGAGGGGGAGGAAGAGTCGGTCGCCCGCCGGCGCGCCCTCGCGGCCCGCGCCCTGCGCGCCGGTGGTGCCGTCTACCTCGGCCGGACGGTCGGGCGCTCCTGGGAGCACGGCCGCTACCAGGGCCCCTACCTGCGCGACACGCTGATGGACCTGGGTGCGATGGTCGAGACGCTGGAGACCTCCCACACCTGGGCGTGGCTCGGCGAGCTGCACGCGGCGGCCGGCAAAGCGATCCGCGACTCGCTCGCCGCCCAGGGCACACCGGGCCTCGTCTTCTGCCACCTCTCCCACGCCTACCCCGACGGTGCATCCCTTTACTTCACATTCATCTCCCGCGCCCGCCGCGGCGAGGAGGATGAGCAGTGCAGGGCGGTGAAGCGCGCCGCCTCGGAGGCGATCGTCGCTGCGGGCGCCACGATCACGCATCACCACGCGGTGGGCCGGGACCACGCCCCGTATATGGAGGCCGAGGTGGGGAGTACTGGACTGGAAGTACTGCATGCGGTCAAGGATCAGCTCGACCCAGCCGGGATCATGAATCCGGGGAAGCTGCTCGGGTAGTTATTTCTTGATCGCCGGGCCGGTGATCTTGCCGCGAAGGATGTCTGTGCCCGTGTATTCGGGGAGGCGCTTTTCCTGTTTGGCCTTCGCCACCTCGGCTTCGTAGGCGGCGTCCTGGGTGAGGGAGATGTCGATCTGGCCGAAGGCCCCGCTGGCGACGTAGGCGAGCAGCTGGGTTGGAATGGGGAACTGCGCCGTGATCCCGCCCGACTTGCCTACGTTGACGGCGCCGACCCGCAGTACCAGCTTCGGCGAGCGGTAGAGCCAGACCGTGTAGGACTGTCCCTTCGGCGAGGGTTCGAGGCCTCGCGCTTCGACCTGGAGCACGGGGGTTTTGCGGATCCGCCCGAACAGGGCCCGGCCGCTGGCGTTGCCGCCATTTACCGGCGACAGCACCGCCTCGGTCAGTTTCGGGTTGGAAGCTGTGGTGTTCGCGTTGCCCGTGGGTGTTGTTGCGGTGGTCGTCGTCGTCGGGCTCGAGGAAGACGATTTACCACCGCCGGAGAGCGCCAGTACCAGAATTAGGATGACCGCGACGGCCCCGGCCAGACCACCCGCGAGGAGTCGCTGGTCCTCGGGCAGGCGGATGCTCGGCCGGTGAGAGGGAGCGGGAGTGGAGGGCTTTGAGGGCGGCGAAGGTGGCAGTGTGGGCGTCACGGGTGGCTCGGCTGGGGCCCTCTCGGCGGGCTTCTCGGCCTGAGGCTCCGTCGCCGCAGGGGCGGGTGGGGGCTCCTCAGGCTCCTCGGTCGCCTCGGCAGGTGTCTGCTCTGCCTGGTCGATCTCTGTCAGCGCCTCCCTTACCTTGACGCGTACCTCCTCGACGCTGAGGCCCATCAGCGCGGCAAGATCCTCATAGCCCTGCTCACGCTGCGCAAGCAGCCGGAGCATCGCCCTTTGGTCGTCGGTGAGCGCCACGGGTCGAGAAGCCTACGTCAGATGGGAGGTGTCACCGCGCAGTGATCCGATTAAGGTGCGCGCCGATGGCCGATGACCCGCGCGGGCTTCACTCCAATTTCGACGCGCTGGTGGGCATCGAGTGGCTCGACGATGACCCTGATCACGCCAGGGTGCGGCTGGAGGTGCGCGATGAGTTGCGCCAGCCGGTCGGCCTCCTGCACGGAGGCGTTGTGTCGACACTGGTCGAGAGCGTCTGCTCCGGCGCGACGGCGCTGGCCGTACTCAGCGACGGGATGGTTGCGATCGGCCAGTCGATAAACGTCAGCTTCATTCGCCCGATCACCGAGGGCACCGCGGAAGTGACCGCCCGCGCCCGCCACCGTGGGCGCACCACCTGGGTCTGGGACGCCGAGGTCCGAAACGCCGACGGCAAGCTCTGCGCCCTCGCCCGGATGACGATTGCGATCAGGCCGGTGCCAGGGAGCCGCTAACCCCCGAAGCGATTCGTGATCGGCAGACGGCGATCGCGTCCGAAGGCCTTCGGCGTGATGCGAATGCCCGGTGCGGCCTGGCGGCGCTTGTACTCGGAGTGATCGACCATCCGGATCACCTCGTCGACGACGCCGCCCGGCATCCCGGCGGCGATCATCTCCTCCCGCCCCTCGTCGCGCTCGACGTAGGCGGCAAGGATGCGGTCGAGCAACTCATACGGCGGCAGCGAGTCGCTGTCGAGCTGGTCGGGACGAAGCTCGGCCGACGGCTCCCGCTCCAGCACCGAGGCTGGGATCAGCTCACGGCCCGCGTGCTCGTTGCGGCGGTGAACCAGCGCATAGACGAGCGTCTTCGGCACGTCCTTGATCACCGCGAAGCCGCCCGCCATGTCACCGTAGAGGGTGGCGTAGCCGACCGACATCTCGCTCTTGTTGCCGGTCGTCAGCACCAGCCAACCGTGCTTGTTAGAGAGGGCCATCATCAGGTTGCCCCGGATCCGCGCCTGGATGTTCTCGGCAGCGAGGTCGGGCTCGGAGGCGCGGGTCGGGTCGCGGGGCAGGGGTTCGGCCTCTAAGCCGTCCGTCGCGGCGCCGAAGGAGTCGGCGAGGGCGGCCTCATAGGCGCTCATCGCCGAGGAGATCGGGATCTCGATCGCCTCGCAGCCGAGGTTCGCCGCGATGGCCCCGGCGTCGGCCTGCGTCTCGGCGCTGGAATGAGGTGAGGGCATTACCACGCAGCTAACGTGCCCGGGCCCGACGGCGTCGACGGCGAGTAGTGCCACCAGGGCGGAGTCGATCCCGCCCGAGAGGGCGACACCGACATGGCGGAAGCCGTTCTTGCGGGCGTAGTCGCGCAGGCCGAGGACGAGCGCCCCGTAGACCTCGTCGAGGTCGGGCAACGGCTCGGCGAGCGGACCCGGAGCGGGGGAGGGGACCTCGCAGAGCAGCAGCTCCTCCTCGAACTGGGCGGCGCGGGCGATCACCTCGCCGCCCGGCCCGATAACGAAGCTCTGGCCGTCGAATACCAGCTCGTCCTGACCTCCGACCAGGTTGCAGAAGGCGAAGTTGGTGCAGTAGGCGCGGGCGCGGGCGGCAAACATCTCCTCGCGCTCGCGCCCCTTGCCGCGGTGGTAGGGCGAGCCCGACGGGTTCGCGATCAGCTCGGCGCCAGCCGCCGCCTCGGTCGAGGCGGGTGGCCCCTCAACCCAGCAGTCCTCGCAGATCGTCAGCCCCACCTTCGCCCCGGCGACCTCGACCGTCGCCGGCTCGGTTCCCGGCACGAAGTAGCGCTGCTCGTCGAAGACGTCGTAGTTGGGGAGTCGGTTCTTGCGATAGACGGCCCGCACGGCGCCATCGGTGAGGACGGCGAGGGAGTTGTGGGCGTGGCGGAAGTCGCCGCTGCCCGCAACCGGCTCGGCGAAGCCGACCAGCACGGTCATGCCGCTGACCCCCCGGGCCAGCTCCTCGACCGCGCGCCGGTTCGCCTCGACGAAGTGGCGCTTCAGGTAGAGGTCCTCGGCGGGATAGCCGGACACGCACAGCTCCGGGAAGATCGCCAGCTCGGCGCCCTCGGCGCGGGCGCGGCCGATCCACTCCGCGATTTTTGCCGCGTTGCCCTCGATATCGCCCACGGTCGGGTTGATCTGGGCGAGGGCTACGCGCAAGGGTCGTCCGCTAGGCCTGGGCCTCGGGGGCGAGGGCAGCTTCCTCGCTGCGCTGGTTCCTCCTCGGCCGAGTCCGCCGTTTCGGCTTCGGCGCTGCGGTCGCCACCGTCTCCCGAATCGTTGCCTCGAGGTCGAGGGCGAAGCTGTCGAGGCCGGCCATCGCGTCGTAGTCGCCGATGAGGCCGAAGTTGATTTGGCCGTTATAGGACATGATCCCGACGCAGAGGGCCTGGCGGCGGGCCAGCGGCACCATCGGGAAGATCGACTCCATCTGGCGCCCGAGGACGTAGAGCGGGAGCTGCGGCCCCGGCACGTTGGTGACGACGAGGTTGAAGAAGCGCTGCGCGGGCTGCAGGCGAGCGGCCTGGGCAGCAATAGTCGGCGGCGCGAAGTCGGTGATCCGGGTGAGGATCTCGGCGCCCACAGCCTGACCGGAGGCCTTCAGGTCGCCCATCGTCTCGGTCACCAGCCGCAGCCGCTCGACCGGGTCTTCACACCAGACGGGCAGCGGCGCCATCATCGCCGCGATCCGGTTACCGAGCGCCCCGTGCTCCTCGTCGGTGCGGACGCTGACCGGGACCATCACCCGCATCTCCAGTCCCTCGGTGTCGTGGCCGCGGGCACGCAGGTAGTTGCCGAGCGCGCCGGCGACGGTCGAGAGGATGACGTCGTTGACGGTGCCGCCGTGGGCGTCCTTAACCCGCTTAAGCCCCTCGAGATCGGTCTGGGCGATCGCGAAGCGCCGATGGGGGCCGATCTCGACGTTAAACGGGGTGGAAGGTGCCGCGATCCCGGCGCCGATCATCTTGCCGGTCGCGCCGATCCCCCTCGCGACCTGGCGCGGGCCGCGCAGCACGGCGCGGACGCCACGGACGATCTCCTTCGGGCTGGTGAGGCGCTCGCGCAGCGCGCCGCCGAGCAGCTCGAGGTCGGTCGGCTCGGGCCTGGCGAGCCACTTGGGCGCCGAGGACGGGGGTGGCGCTGGCTCGCGGTCCAGATCGAAGAGCACGGTGGTGATGTCGACCCCGGAAATGCCGTCGACCAGGGCGTGGTGGCTCTTGCCGATGACGGCGAAGCGCCCGTCCCGCAGCCCCTCGACCAGCCACAGCTCCCAGAGCGGCTTGGTGCGGTCGAGCTGCTGGGAGAAGATCCGCGCAGCGAGGTTGCGCAGCTGCTCCTCGGAGCCTGGTGCCGGCAGCGCGGTCTGGCGCACGTGGTAATCGAGATTGAGGTGGGGATCGTCGACCCAGACCGGACGGCCTTGACCGAAGGGGACAAAGCGCAGCTTCTGGCGGAAGCGCGGCACCAAGTGCAGGCGAGAGGCTATGTGGTCGCGGAACTCCTCGTGGGTCGGCGCGGGTCCCTCGAAGATGATCGTCGAGGCGACGTGCATGTGCGCCCCAGCTCGCTCCATGTGAAGGAAAGAGGAGTCGAGCCCGCTCAGCCGATCGTCAGCCACGCGACAATCTTCGCAGACGCTCGGAGGCGTCAGTCAGAAAGAGCGAGCTGGAGCTGGTCTCGTTCGGTGATCGCCTCCGAAACGCCGGCCTCTCGCTCGAAGGAAGCGACGCGGACGCCGAGCAGCCGCACGGGGCGGGGCGGATCGTAGGCGCGCAGGAGGTCGAGGGCGACCGAGCCGACCACGGTGGGGTCGTTGGTCGGCTGTGCGACCGTCTGGGCGCGGGTCGCATTGGTCCAATCGTTGAGGCGGACCTTAATCCCGATCGTGCGTCCCTCCAGGTCGCGGGATCGCAGGCGGCGGCACAGCTCCTCGGCGAGTCCGGACAGCGAGGCCTCCAGCTCGGCCCGGTCGCGGACGTCAACGTCGAAGGTCGTCTCGGCCGATTGCGACTTTGCCTCGCGGACCACGGTGAGGGGAGTCTCATCCTCAAAGCGCGCGCGGCTGAGCAGCCAGCGCCCCATCCGCGGGCCGAAGGCCTCGGTTAGCGTCTCGGGGTTTTGGTCACGCAGCCCCGCCAGGCTGCGGATACCCATCCGTTGCAGCTTCGCAACGGTCTTCGGGCCGATCCCCGGGACTAGGCCGGGTGGGTCCTCGGCGAACCGCTCCAGCGCCTCGGCACGCGAGAGCACGACGAGCCCCGCGGGCTTGCCCAGCTCACTGGTGATCTTCGCCAGCAGCCGGCTCTCTGAGATGCCGATCGAGCAGGTCAGCTCCGTCTCCTCTTGAATCTCGGTCGCGATCCGCCGCATCGTCGCCTTCGGCGAGAACAGCCCAGTCAGCTCGACGTAGGCCTCGTCGAGCCCGACGACCTCCACCGTCTCCGCGTTGCGGCGCAGGATCTCCATCACCTGCCCGGACGCCTCCCGGTAGGCCGTGAAGTCAGGCCTCAAATAGACCGCCTCCGGCAACCGCCGCCGAGCCACGGCGGCTGGCATGGCCGAATGGATTCCCGCCAGCCTCCGAGCCTCATAGCTCGCCGTTGTAACCACCGCCCGGGGCCCCGACCCGCAGACCACAACTGGCTTCCCCCGCAACTCCGGCCGTCGCCGAAGCTCAACAGATGCGTAGAACGCGTCCATATCTACTAATCCGATGCAGTGAAGCCAGTCTCGCACTCTCTAACCGTAGGGCTCGGTCCGGCGGGTAGAACTCGTTCAGCTTGGGATCTTCTCAACAAGATCGTCGGCGTGGGAGCGGGTTTTGAGCCGTCGTTGCAGGCGCTATCCGGCTGGCGCCCTCGATTTACCTAGCTCTGCTGGCCATCAGTCTGCCCGGACGTGTAGAACCGTTTGCCATTGAGCCGCAGGCGACCGATCGCTGGGAGGAAGCGGCCGGCTCGGGCGGCATAGGCGGCGTATTGCTCTCCGTGGACCATTGAGAGGTAGGGCTCCTCGACGAGCCGCGTTTGCAGCTCCAGGGCCACCATCAAGAGGATCGCTCCAGCAATCGTCACGACGTCTGGCGCCAGCAGGGCAATGCCCGTGAAGGCGGGGAACATCGCCGCGAAGATCGGATTGCGTACGGTCGAGAAGGGCCCGCTGGTGACCAGCTTGGTGCGCTCAGAGGGATCGACGCCGATCCGCCAAGCGTCGCCCATTGCAAACTGAGCCACCAGGGTGATCACGATTCCCAGAGAGGCGAGCACGGCTCCGAGAATGCTGGCGACATCGCCGTCGAGCGCTTCGACCGGGCTCAGTATCCCCGTCAGCTGGAGTACCGGTCCCGCGATGCAGAGCACGACGGCCATCGCGAACAGCAACCCGCATATCCACTCCACGGACCCCGAGACTCCGCCCAAACCCGTGAAACCCGTTGAGCCTGTGCGGCGAAGCTGAACGACCATCCGCAATCCGAAGGCGAGAAGGCCGTAGAGCGCAAAGAGAGCAAGTCCGAGCGCAGGCATAGGGAGAAGCTATTGAGTTCAGGCGAGATGGGCGACTATGCGGGGATTGGACATGGACCGACCGTAGGACCGGAGAGGGACGGGAACGGTTGGCGAGGTCCGTCCTAGACTTCCGGTGTGGCTTCGGCCAAGGCGAAGAATCTCGAGGCGATCTCCAAGGCGATCGACCAGCACAACGCGAACTGCCCCTTTCCGGCTGCGGAGGTGCGAATGAACCCGTTCGAGGTGGAGCGGCTGGGGTGGGAAGAGATTCGGGGGCTACCGGTAGTTCCGGATGCGGAGATCGGTACAGGGCGATTCCGGATCGTCTGCTCGCAGGAAATGGATGGCGGCGGGCTCGAGGAGGTTGAGGCCGTCGGCCAGGAGCTGGAGACCGTCGCGCCGGTCAGAAACTAGACCTGACTCCAGAAGTTCAGGCCTATCCCCGACAGCCAGTTTTGAGCTTCGATGTTGAGCTGGAAGAGCTGGCCGGTCCAGATCAAGATGCCCATAGCTATCAGGATCAGACCGCCAGTGGCGACTATTGCCTGGTAGTGGCGCTTGACCACCGCAAAGGCGGTAGTCATACGGGAGAAGGCAATCGCGGTCAAGAGGAAGGGAATTGCCAGGCCGGCGGAGTACACGGCGAGCAAGAAGGCGCCGTGGCCGGCAGATCCGGACAGCGAGGCCGCGGTGAGGATGGCGCCGAGGGTGGGGCCGATACATGGGGTCCAGGCGATCGCGAAGGCGGCGCCGGCGACGATCGGGCCGCCCTTGCCCGCCCGAGCCAGCAGCGCGTCGACGTGCCACTCGCGGTTCAGTCTGGTGACGAACAGCGAGGCAACGAAGAGGACGCCCATGGCGACGATCAGCGCTCCGGAGATCTTGATCAGGAGCTGCTTGTGGTTTTGGAGGGTCGCACCGAGGCCGGTCGCGGTGAGGCCGAGCAGGATGAAGATCGCCGAGAAGCTGGCAACGAAGAGAAGGCTGGGGCCGAGGACTCGGCGCCAGCCGGCACTGTCAAGCTCCGCGGCGGAGACGCCGCTCACTGCCGAGAGGTATCCCGGCACCAGCGGCAGCACGCAGGGGGAGAGGAAGGAGACGACGCCGGCCGCGAGCGCGGCGAAGATGCCGACGCCTGCCGCCGGGTCGGTGCTGATCGCTGCAATCAAAGCTTCCTCAGGGTACCCCGAGGAGGCTGCGGATTCGGTCCTGCCGCACCACGCCCGCCTTGCAATGCGCAAGGAGGCGGGAGAGACTGGCGCGCATGGAACTGAACGCCCTGATCCTCAACTGCACCCTGAAGAAGTCGCCGGAGCCCTCCAACACTCAGGGCCTGATCGACATCGTCACCGGTCACTTCGACGACCTCGGCGTCAAACACGAAACGCTGCGCCCGGTCGACTACGAGATCCCCTTTGGCGTCGTCTCCGATATGGGAGGCGGCGATGAGTGGCCGCAGATCCTCCAAAAAGTGCTCGCCGCCGACATCCTGATCATGGGGATGTCGATCTGGTTCGGCGTCCGCAACAGCGTCTGTCAGATGGTGATCGAGCGCCTCGACGGCACCTACAACACGACCAACGAGGTCGGCCAGTACCCGCTCTACAATACGGTCGGCGGCGTCGTCATCACCGGTAATGAGGACGGTGCCCACGCCTGCGCCGAGACGACCCTCTTCAACCTCACCCACCTCGGCTGCGCGATCCCGCCCAACGCCGACACCTACTGGGTCGGCGACGCCGGCCCGGGGCCGTCATTCATCGAGGCCGGCGGCAAGGACCACCCCTACACGCAGAAGACCGCCTCGTGGATGGCCCACAACGTCGTCCACCTCGCCCGCATCCTCAAGGAGCACCCGATTCCGCCAGAGGGCAATACCGTCCCCGGCTGGCAGCCGGAGGACTGCGGCGGCCACGACGACCGGATGCCCGGCGGCCACGTCGGTTGAGCGACATCCCAACCGCTGTTCAACGCCGCGGGCATCGCGCGACGACTTCAAGCCTCACCGCTGCTCGCGATCGGGCCGAGCGCCAAGGCCGGCGCTGCGCGCGGTGCCCTGATTGGGATCCCGGTCGGGGCCGCGCTCCTGGTCGAGCTGGGACTCGGGACCCGAGCAAGGGCTCAGTCGCGACCGGCGCCCTCTTCGTCGGGTTTCCGGGGTTAGACGGACGGCCCTCACGACCGCAATCGGCATCGTCATAGCCGGGGCGGCCTGCCTGCTCTGGCCCAACCCGGGAGAGGGAAGAGTGGCCTGGTCGCCCCGCTGGAGGCTCCGGCCCGGTAGATTCCTGGCTACGTAGCCAAACCGTCCGCTCGCGCGGAGGAGACCACAGGAGCCAGATTTGAGCAGCCGCACGTTCGTGATCGGGGTCGGGATGACCAAGTTCGAGAAGCCCGGCACCAAGGAGGGTGACTACCCCGACTGGGCCAAGGAGGCCGGAGAGAAGGCGCTCGCCGACGCCAGCGTCCCCTATGAGGACGTCGAGCAGGCCTTCGCCGGCTACTGCTACGGCGACTCGACCTACGGCCAGCGGGCGCTCTACCAGCTCGGACTCACCGGAATTCCCGTCGTTAACGTCAACAACAACTGCTCGACCGGCTCCTCTGCCCTGTTCCTGGCCCGCCAGGCGGTCAAGGGCGGCCTCGTCGACTGCGCGCTCGCGCTTGGCTTCGAGAAGATGGAGCCGGGCTCGCTCGGCGTCAAGTACTCCGACCGCACCAACGCGCTCGATAAGCACGCGAGCCGCATGTTCGAGATCCGCGACCCGGAGGCCTCACCGCCGGCTCCGCAGATGTTCGGCAACGCCGGTCGCGACCACATGGAGAAGTTCGGCTCGACCCCCGACCACTACGCCTGGATCGGCTGGAAGAACCACAAGCACTCGGTCAACAACCCCTACGCCCAGTTCCAGGACGAGTACACGATCGAGGACATCAAGGCAGCGAAGATGATCCACGACCCGCTGACCAAGCTCCAGTGCTCGCCCACCTCCGACGGCTCCGCCTGCGCGATCGTCGCCTCGGAGCGCTACGTCGACGAACACGGACTCTGGGAGCAGGCAATCGAGATCATCGGCCAGTCGATGGTCACCGACCTGAGCTCGACCTTCGCCGAGGACACTGATTGCATGAAGATCGTCGGCTCCGACATGTCGAAGCTGGCGGCCCAGAGCGCCTACGAGGAGGCCCAGATCAGCCCCGAGGAGGTCGACGTCTGCGAGCTGCACGACTGCTTCAGCTCCAACGAGCTGATCACCTACGAAGCGCTTGGCTTCGCCGCGGAGGGCGAGGGCCACAGGCTGGTCGACGAGGAAGCCACCACTTACGGCGGCAAGGTCGTCGTCAACCCCTCAGGAGGGCTGATCTCGAAGGGGCACCCGCTCGGCGCGACCGGGCTGGCGCAGTGCTCTGAGCTGACCTGGCAACTGCGTGGCCAGGCGCAGAAGCGCCAGGTCGAGGGAGCGAAGGTGGGGTTGCAGCACAACATCGGCCTCGGCGGCGCCGCCGTGGTCACCGTCTACAAGCCGGCGGCCTAGACCGCCGGCGCCGAGGAGGAGGGCACGATGGCGAAAGAGCGACGCTCACTGAACGGAAAGGTCGTGGCGATCACCGGCGGCGCTCGGGGGATCGGCAAGGCAACTGCCGCGGCGCTGGTCCGCAAGGGCTGCCGAGTAGCGATTGGGGATCTTGACGTGGCGTTGGCTGAGCAGACAGCGGCTGCACTCGGCGGCGGCACCGTCGCCTTGGCGCTCGACGTCACCGACCGTGCCTCCTTCGCGCGCTTCCTCGATGAGGCCGAGCGCCAGCTCGGCGCAATCGACGTCGTCATCAACAACGCCGGGATCATGCCGGTGACGCCGTTCGTCGAGGAGGGGGAGGACTCGGTGCGGCGCCAGGTAGACATCAACCTGCACGGCGTCATCACCGGCACTCAGCTCGCGATTGAGCGAATGAGTCCGCGCCACGACGGCCACATCGTCAACATCGCCTCCCAGGCCGGCAAGGCGGGGGTCCCCGGCATTGCCACCTACTCGGCGACCAAGCACGCCGTGGTGGGGTTGAGTGAGGCGGTGCGCGCCGAGCTGCATGGCAGCGGGGTCGAGGTCACCTGCGTAATGCCGACCGTCGTCAACACCGAGCTCACCAGCGGGGTCGGCCAGCGCTGGGTCAAGCCGGTCGAGGCCGAGGACGTCGCCAATGAGATCGTCGACGCACTCGAAGTCCCGCGCTTCGACGTCTTCGTGCCGCGCGCCAACGGCATCATGTACAAGGTCCTCTCGCTGCTCCCGCGCGGCACGCGGGAGGCGCTCGGCCGGCTAATGAAGATCGACAAGCTGATGACCGAGGTCGACCACAGCGCCCGCCGCGCCTACGAGGAGCGCGTCGCCAGCAGCGAGCGCGGCCTCGAGGCGGAGGTCGAGGCACCCGCCGCTCAGCGCGACGCCGCCTGAGGCGGCGGCGCTCACCGGGACTGGCTCAGGCAGGTTGGACCGCTACCGCTGCTGCAGAGCGGCCGGACCGGACAGTGTCGAGCCCGCCGCCGTCGCCGCCTTCGACGATGACCCGGCAGGGGCGGTGAGCGAGGATGTAGCGGGTCGTCGGCCCGAGCAGGCGCTCGTTGCTGGGCGCGTGCTCGGTACTGATGTAGATCAGGTCCGAACCGCGTTCCCTCGCCTCCTCGACGATCGCCCGCCCCGGGTTGCGGGTGCGGATCAGTTTGACCCTGACCTTCAACCCGCGCGACCGGGCCTGCAGGCGGGCGATGTCGAGCGCGCAGCGGGCCTCATACTCCTGCTCCTCGAAGCCCTTCGGCAACTCGTGCTCGGTCGGAACCTCGAGCACGTAGAGTGCCTCGACGAAGGCGTCGGGATCGACGACGGCGCCCGCCCGGCGCATCGCGTCGGCGTCGATGTCGCTGCCGAAGATCGGCACTAACGCCGAGCGGTAGGAGACGTCGAGGAAGTCCAGCGGCCGCTCCTCCCGCCGCATCCGCTGCAGCGCCCGGGGATCGATCCCCAGGTGTCGCCGGTACAGCAGGTAGCCGGCCAGGCCGAACACGATCCAGGCGGTGCCGATGATCCGCGCCTCGGTGTGCAAGACGACGACGGAGACGAACGCAGCGCCGGTCCCAATCGCGCCCAGCACTGCCGTCAGGGGGATGTCAGCGCCGCGCCAGCGGACGTTCCAGGGCGCTCGGTAGGGGCGGTAGAGGTCTGGCTGCTTCATCCTCAACGCGATGATCGAGAGGTGGGCGATGGTGAAGGAGAGCATCGCGCCGAAGCTGTAGAGGTTGCCGAGAAAGGTGGTACTGCCGGGTAGGATCAGGACCACGGCGATCGCCCCGAAAAAGAGGATCGTGAACCACGGCGTGTGGAAGCGGGGGTGCAGCCGGGCGAATAGACCGGGCAGCTGGCGATGCTCGGCCAGCGACCAGGAGAGGCGCGAGATCCCGATCATCCCGGCGTTGGTCGCGATCAGCAGGATGGTGGCCGCCAACGCCCCCACGTAGTACTGCGCCCCGGTCGCCAAGGTGCCGTGCAGGTTGAGGGCGGAGACGATCCCCAGCACCGGGTCGTTGCTGTAGGTCGTCCCCAGCGCCGTCGTGTAATGACCCGCCGCGTTCTCGGTGACGGGCAGCGCCGAGAGGGCGACGATCGAGATCCCGGCGTAGATGGCGAGCACCGCGATCAGAACCGTGTTGACCGCCTTCGGCACCTGCTCACCGGGGTCGGTTGCCTCCTCTGCCATGTTGGACACTGTCTCGATCCCGGTGTAGGCGAGCATCGAGATCGAGACCGCGAAGATCAGCTGGGAGAGGCTCGGAGCGACGCCAAGGTGGATCTGGTCGATCAGCACGCTCGGGTGCAGGACGAGCACCGTGCCGAGCAGGATCAGAACCATCTGGGTGATCAGGTCCAAAACGGCGAGCGCGATGTTCAGTTTCGCCGACTCGCCGAGGCCACGGATGTTGACCAGGGCGAGGAAGACAATGACCGCAACGCCGCCGATGATGTCGCCGGGCGCGTGGTTCAGGGCCGGGAAGAAGGCGGCGAGATAGTGGGGGACGAAGAAGGCGCTGATCGCGATCGTCAGGATGTAGTCGAGCGAGAGGCCCCAGCCGGCGATGAAGGAGACGACCTCGTTGAAGGCATGGCGGGCGAAGGAGGAGGAGCCGCCCGCCTCGGGGAACATCGCCGCCCCCTCGGCATAGGTCTTCGCGGTGAGGGCGAAGAGCCCGCCGGCAAACATGAAGACCACCGGCGTGAGGCCGAGTGCATGGGCTGCAACCAGACCGAGGGCGTAGTAGATCGAGGAGCCCACGTTGCCGTAGGCGGTCGCGAAGAGCCCCGGGACCCCGACGGTTTTGCGCAGCCCTCTTGTCTTCAACTGCGCCATGCGGCTAGGCGGCGAATCTATAGCCGACGCCGGGGTCGGTGCGGATCAGCCGCTCGCCATCAAGCGGCTCGACCTTGCGGCGCAGGTTGGCGACGTGGGTGCGCAGGGTCGCGGTGTCCTCACCATAGGCGGTCCCCCAGACCTCGGTGAGGAGCGCCCGGTGGGTCATCAGCCTGCCGCGATTGCGGATCAAGGTGCGCAGCAGCCCGAACTCGGTGGGGGTGAGGTGGATCTCCTCCCCGTCACGTGAGACCGAGTATGCGGCGAGGTCTACCCGAAGGCCGTCGACTTCGACGGTCGACTCCTCTTCATCGCCCGGGGCGCGCCGCATCGCGGCGCGCAGCCGCGCCACCAGCTCCCGGGGGCCGAACGGCTTGGTCACGTAGTCGTCGGCGCCCGCCTCCAGGGCGCGAACCTTCTGCTCCTCCTCGCCGATCGCCGAGAGGACGAGGATCGGCATCTCGCTCCAGGAGCGGAGCTGCGCGCAGACCTCAACGCCGTCGCCATCGGGGAGGACGAGGTCGACGATCGCCGCGTCGGGCCTGCGTACGGCAGCGGCGTCGAGCGCCTCGCGTGCGGTTTCGGCGCCGATCGCCTCGAAGCCCGCCTCGCGCAGGATCACCTTCAGGGCGCGGAGGATCTGAGGCTCGTCGTCGCAGACGAGAACCGAGCCGCCGCTCGCGGCGCTCACCCGACCTCCTGGGGCACCGGCACGGGGCGCTCCGGGTTGGGCTCTAGCGGCAGCTCGATCACGAAGGTGGTCCCCTGGCCAGGCACCGACTCAGCCCAGACTCGGCCACCGTTCACCTCGACCAGGCCGCGGACGATCGCCAGCCCCAGCCCGGAGCCCTCATGCGGGCGATCGTCCGGTCGCTGGTAGAAGGGCTCGAAGACGTGGTCTAGGTCGCCAGGCGGGATCCCGGGACCACGATCCACCACGCGGATCACCACCCGATCGCCGAGCGTCCGGCCTCGGACCAGGGACTGCTCGCCATTGGAGAACCGAATCGCGTTCTCCAGCAGGTTGACGAGCGCCCGCTCAAGCTGGGCCGCGTCGGCACGGATGAAGGGGAGCTCACCGTCTAGCAAGACGCGGACCAGCTCGCCGCGCTCGCCCAGGTCCTCAACCGCGGCGGCGACCACCTCTTCGATCGAGCACCAGTCGGGCCGCGGATGCGACTGTCCCGCCTCCAGCCGCGAGAGGTCGAGCAGCTTGTCGACCAAGCCGGAGAGCCGCGTGGCCTCGTCGGTCACCGCCCTGGCGAGGGCCCGGCGGTCGTTCGGTTCGATGCCGAGGGAGGTCAGCGCCTCACCCGCTGCAATGATCGCGGTGAGCGGTGAGCGCAGGTCGTGGGATACCGCACGCAGCAGCGCCGTCTTCACCTCGTCGCTGCGCCGCAGGGCCTCGGTCTCGATCGTCGCCGCCTGCAGCCGCTCGCGGTCGAGCAGAAGCGCGAACGCTGCCTGCACCGCCAGGTTCGCCTCGCGCCGCCGTTTCTCTGCCTCGCGCGCCCGCGCCCGTGACTGCTCGGCGAGAGAGCTGGCGATCACCGCGGCGATGAGGAAGACAGCCAGCGCGACCCAGTTCTCGCTCTTGGCGATGTCGAGCGTGCCGGTGGGGGGGATGTGGAAGAAGTTGAAGGCGGTGGTGCTGGCGACCGAGGTGAAAAGACCCGGCCAGAGGCCGTAATAAGTGGAAACGATCAGCACCCCGAGCATGTAGACGACACCGTCGGAGACCGCGGGGGTGATCTGGCGCAGGGGATAGATCAGCACGGTGCAGAAGGCGACAGCGGCGACCGAGGCCAGTAGACCGACGACGAACGAGTCGCGGCGATGAGAACGTGCCGGTGGAGTGTGGAACCTCAACCACGACTTGAGCGTACTCCGGCGCGTGTCCGCCCCGCCGGGGACAGGAGGCACTGCGTTCTGCTACGCATGGAGAGAGGCTACGACGCCACTGGGACGTGCGTTCACCGTGATCTAGGAGCGCGGCTTCAGAGCGACCGAAAAGAGGCGGGTCTGCGGCGGATGCGCCGGGCGCTCGCCCGTCGAGGTGTTGACCACGACGAGCTACATTCGAGACTCTCTCGTACGACGATTTGAGCCGTCATGGCGTGCAGCAAAGGGGGCGAAAGTGAGCGGTGCAACGGAGTTGGCAAAGCGATTGGCGGAATTGGTCGATCAAGGGTGACGATGATGCGGAATCGCGCCGAGACTTGGCGGTGCTAGGGATGACTACGCAGCACCTAGTCGGCGCGTTGGCCGGCTTCTTGATGGTCGCGTTGTGTCTCTACGTTGTGTCGCGGATCCGCGCCGATCGCCGCGCCGACCCACCGCCGGCAGTTGAGTCAGTGCCGGCGAAGCCTAAGCCGCCTGCGCCCCCTGGCCCGGCAGGTGCTGAGGTCGACCTGGCGGCTTTTGTGGATGCCGCCGAGGAACGACACGCGGTGCTTCGCCGACTCGAGTAGTGGCCGTTGATGTGATCGCAGTCGGCAGTCCTGCTGGACCTGTGATCACACGATCGTGACTGCGCCCTATGCGCTGTCTGATGATTGGTTCGATTTTCCCGGCATCGTGGAAGGTGCGCGAGCACGGGCGCGGCGTGCGGCGGAGGGTCGGCTCCTACATCGAGACCAGTGAGCACTGCACGGATCCCAGACCGACAGCAGTGTCGGCGGGTGACTACCAACGCACGATAATGGTGGTTATGTCAACTCAAAGAATTACTACCTAACGGGTCCCCTCAGGCGGGCAGCGGTGCCCCTAGAACGGCCAGCAGAACGCCGAGCGCACCGGCAGCGAGCAGAGTTGCGACGACTCTGCGACCCAGCGCGAGAAGCGCGACCGCGGCGGCGGCCAAAACGATGAGCTGCCAGGTCTCCGAGAGCGCCAGGGCCAGCGGAATCGCCGAGCCAAGGATCGCGCCGATCGCCGCCGGTCCCGCGCCGTCGAGAAAGGCGCGGGCCCTCTCGTCGGCGCGAAGGCGATCAAAGCGGTCGGCGCCGAGCAGGATGAACGAGAACGACGGCGCGAAGGCGACCAGCGAGGCGAGCAAGGCTCCCCAGATCCCCGCCGCGGCATAGCCGACCACGGCTACCGTGTGCGTCACCGGCCCTGGGGTCACCTGGCCGAGCGCGACCGCGTTGAGGAACTGGCCCGAGGTCATCCAGTGGTAGTGACTGACCGCGTCGGCCTGCATCAGCGGCACGATCACGAAGCCGCCGCCATATGAGAGTGCGCCGACCTTGAAGGCGACCCAGACCAGCGCGCCGACGCCACCGGTGGCGATGGCGGCCGCGATCGGGACCGCCCAGAAGCCGTGGATTGACATAACCTCGGTCGAGCGTCGCCTAAACAGCTCAAACGCCCCACAGCCGAGCAGCACCAGCACGAGCCAGGGACCGAGCAGCGCCGCCGCGGCTAGCCCGAGGACGCCGTAGACGGCCCAACGCAGCGGATGGGTGCTGTGGGCGCGCGCCCAGCTCGACGGGACCAGGCCGAGACCGGCCCTGACCGCCACCGCGGCCACCGCAGCCCCCGCCCCGGCCCCGGCTCCGCGTACCCACAGTGGCGGCGTCCCGCCGAGGAATAGGAGCGCCAGCAAGATGATCAGAACGAGGCCGGGGATGATGAAGGCGGCGCCGCCGAGGAGTGCGCCGCGAACCCCTCGCAGGCGCCAAGCGCAGAAAATCGCCATCTGGGTCGAGCCTGGTCCTGGGAGCAGGTTGGTTGCGGCGATTGCGTCCTCGAACTGTTCGGCGCTCAACCAACCCCGCCGCGCCACGCAGAGGTCTCGAAAGAGGGCAACATGCGCGGGCGGACCGCCGAAGCCGATCGCCCCGATCCGCCCCCACTCCCTGATGACCTCGGCCAGTCCTGGAGCGCCGGGGGCGGCCGCGGAAGTCAACGATTCGCCGCGCACGCGCCGCAGGCTACTCATGCAACCACGTGGCCTGGCCCTTGTGCGCCCGCCCGAAGCTGCCCCTGAAGCTCAGCCCGCCTTCTTAAGCGCTTCTTCGATCGCTTCGGTCGAGCCCGGCGTTCCCAGGGTTTCGAGACCGTGGGTGTTCGGGCCTCGGACCGCGAAGGACGGCGTGCCGGTGAAACCCAGGTTTTCCGCCTCGGTGGTCGTGCTCGACACTTTGCTCATCAGGGCCTTGCTCTTGCGATCGGCGTTCCACTTGGCAAGGTTCTTGACCCCGGCGCCCTTGGCGATCGTGGTCAGGAACGATTCGGTGGCATAGCCGGAGTCCTCCTCGCCCTGGTTTCGGTAGAAAATATCGATGTAGTTCCAGCCACGTCCTTGTTCGCCCGCGGCGAGCGCTGCCGCCCCCGCCGGCTTGGACTGTGGGCCGATGATCGTGAAGTTGCGGAATTCGATCTTGTCCGTACCGCTACGAATCGGGCCTTCGATGATCTTCGGCAGCACCTGTTCGGAATACGCTTTGCAGACTGGGCACTGGAGGTCTCCGTACTCATACAGGGTGACCTTGGCCTTCGGGTTGCCGAGCATCGTGCCTTCCTGCGGGATGCCGCCCACCAACTTGTCCACCAAGCCGACGTCCACGAGGCTCGAACTCCCCCCGCTGTTCTGGTTCTGGCTGACCACTATCAGCACTACGACGACGACTATCGCCAGGAACACCGCGGCGCTGCCGAACTGGACGAACGCGTGCGACGTGCTTGGGCCTGGGACTCGGTCGCCTCGCGTTCGAGCCGGTGGGCGCGAAGTCGCTCTCTCTCCTGCTCCCGCTTGTTGCTCATGCATCCTCCGGTTGGGTTGAGGTTGGGGCGCGCCCACCGCGCTCTGGGGAATCGTCCTCGATTCCACCGTAGGCGATGACGCGGCTTGCGTTAAGAGCGAAGAGCGCCGTCATCAGCACGGCGCTCCCCACGCACCACTGGCATATCGCGTGAATCCTGAAGAGCTCCAGGTACGTGAGGTAGACGCTGAAGCCGAAACCGACCAGCGAGAGGGCGAAGCCGGCAAAGCGCCCGAGGTCTCCCCGCACGAGGGCCGACCCCAGGAGCAGCACATACCCGACGATCCCGAACAAGGCGACGTTAATCCCCGCCAGATGTGAGTAGGAGCTGCTGGCGACCGTCTGGCATCCCCCTCCTCCGGCCAGGCAGACCGGCGCTCCTCCGCTTGAGTCGGCGATCGCGATGTAGGTGGCCACGCCGATCCCGACCGCCGCGATCGCGGCGGTGATACGGCGCAGCGTGAACTCGGCTGGAGGCTTCATCGGCATGGAAAGGTACGCGACCGCGCGGTGACTCGTTGCGCTACCAGGCCTCCCCGACACTTGGCGCACTGCATTTCGCCCGTTCTCCTCATCACCGTCTGCCCCTGCACGCTAGTTGAACCGCTCCGCGACCTCCGGCTCCGCGCAGAAGGCGGTGATCTCCCGAGAGAGCTTGCCTCCCTGCCAGGCGAGCGGCGACTCCCCTTCCCCCTCGCCGATCAACCTCGAGCGCGGCAGGCGCTCGGCGTAGGCCGCCGCCACCTCGTAGGGGTGACCGGGGTCGGCGTCGTCGTGGCTGGCCACGACCAGGGCCGGAACGTCGATCGCCTCCAGCGAGCGCATTGACTCAAAGGGCCGCGAGCGCGGCACCTGGCGCAGGGCCTCGACCAGCGCCTCGGGGTGGCGGTGGAGCAGCATCCGGGCACGGGTGAAGCGGAGCACGGTCTCGCGCCATGCGGGATCGATCCCCTGTCTGCGGTCGATGTAGTCGACGAAGCCGTCGATCCCTCCCTTCTCCAGCGCCTCGGCGAGGCCGTCCCAGTAGGCGAGCGTCTCGCTTGAGATCGCGCCGCCGTACACCGGGCCGATCACGACCAGCCCGGCGATCCGCTCGGGATGGCGCAGCGTGTAGGCGACGGCGGTGTGGGATCCCATCGAGTGCCCGGCAAGGACGAACGGCGCCTCCCCCACCCTCGCCGCCACCACCGCCTCCAGGTCGCTGACCATCGCCGGGTATCCATAACCCTGGCTCGCCGGGGCGGGGTCAGACTCGCCGTGACCGCGCGCGTCATAGGAGACGATCGCGTGGCCGGACCGCTCCAGCGCATGGGAGCCGTGGACCACGTAGCGGCGGGTCGCGGTGATCCCGTGGCAGAGCACCACCGCGGGTCCCTCCCCCGCGCTCTCGCCCCGGATCGCGGGGCGCTCGCCGACGGTGAAGGGGGCCGGCTCGCCCGCCGGCGGCATCAGTTCAATGGGGCGAGGGCACTTTCGAGGTCATCGACCGTCTCGAAGCTGAGGCCGACCAGCGTCACCTTGCGGTGGCGGACGACGCCCTGCTCATCGACGACGAAGATCGCGCGCCGCACCATCGAGCCGGCGAGGACGCCGTAGGCGCGAGCCACCTCCTTGTCCTCATCGGCGAGCAGCGGCACGTTGAGGCGCTTCTCCTCGGTGAAGCGTTCGTGCGAGTCGACCGACTGGGGGGAGATGCCGAGCACGTCGGCGCCGAGCTTGTCGAGTCGCTCGCCCTCGTCGCGGTAAGAGCAGAACTGCTTGGTGCAGACCGCAGTGAAGTCACCCGGGTAGAAGGCGAGGATCACCTTGCGCCCGCGGTAGTCGGAGAGCCGGTAGGTCTTGCCGTCGGTACCGGGCAGCTCGAACTCGGGCGCCGCGTCTCCTACGTCGACCTTGGCCATGCGGCCAGACTAGCCCTTCTCGATCGTCATCTTTTCGATCAGGATCGTCTGCTTCGGTTTTTCCGTCGCGGTGCCGAGCTTGCCGATCCGGGCGACAACGGCGGCGCCCTTGCTGATCTTGCCGACCAGCGCGTATTCCGCCGGCAGCCCGGCGCTCGCCCCGGTGACGACGAAGAACTGGCTCCCCGAGCTCCCGGACGGCTGGGAAGAGCTCTTCGCCATCGCGACCGTCCCCCTGGTATAGGAGAGGTGGGTGGGCGGCTTCTCGACGACGGTGTAGCCGGGACCGCCGGTGCCATTGCCGAGGGGATCGCCGCCCTGGATCACGAAGCCCGGCACGATGCGGTGGAAGGTGAGGTCGTTGTAGAAGCCGCGGTTCGCCAGGTAGGCGAAGGAGTTGGTGGTCTTCGGCGCCTGCTTGGTGGCGAGCGCGATGTCGAAGGTGCCGCAGCTCGTCCTCACCACCGCGGTCAGCTTTTCGCCCGCCTTCACCGTCTGCTTCGGCGCTTTGAGGCTAACGTGCTTCGGGCTCGGCGCTTCGACCTGCTTACAGCCGCTGGCGCTGGCGCTCGTCGTGCTCGAGCCGCTGCTACCGCCGCTGCGGCTGATCAGGATCGCCGCCACCACGCCTACCGCGACCACCGCGAAGGCGGCGAGGATGATCAAGCGGCGATCGGGGGACTGCTCCTTCATCGGCGGGGAAGACTAGATGATCCCCGGGCGGCGTCCGATTGCGATCATCAGGGCCTTGCCCTCGCCGCCACTCACACCGCTGGCCGCCGCCGCTCTGCGCGTCAACCGCTCCCCCGAGCGCGTCCTGGTGGTCGGCTGCGGGGACGGGGAGGCAGCGCTGTTCCTCGCCCGGGAGTTCCCCCGGGCTCGGGTGCGCGGCGTCGACACCTCGGAGGCGCTGATCCGCAAGGCGACCGCCCGAGTCGGACTCGACCCCGAGGGGCGCGTCGCCTTCAAGGCCGGAAGGGCCGCGGCCCTCCCCTATCCCGACGACTTCTTCGACCTCGTCGCCCAGCTCGACGCACGGCCCTCGGCGGTTGAGATCGCGCGGGTACTGCGCCCGGGCGGCTATCTCATCCTCGCCCGGTCGAGCCGGCCGCGGGGCCCCTTTCGCGAGACGGCTGCGCGGCTGCGACGGCGTCTCGCCCGCCACGGGGTCGAGCAGGTCGAGGCCGCCGAGGCGGGCGACGGCAACTTCTTCGTCGGCCGCCTCGGCGACGGCGGCTGAACCATCCCCGCCATTTAGGCTGCCGGGGCCGATGGGAATCGAGGGAATGCCGCTGGCGGTGCTGGTCAACCCTGCCTCGGCCAGGGGCAAGGCATTGCGGCTGCTGCCGCGAGTCGAGGCGGCGTTGGACGTACGGCGGATCGACTTCAGGGTGCAGCGGACCCGCGGCCTCGAGCACGGAGTCGAGCAGGCACTGCTCGCGGTGGAGGCCGGCGAGGTGCCGGTGGTGATGAGCGGCGACGGGCTGATCGGGGCAATCGGCGGGGCGATGGCCGGGTCCCAGACGCCGCTTGGGATCCTCCCCGGCGGTCGCGGCAACGACCTCGCCCGCGTGCTCGGCATTCCCGATGAGCCGGAGGGAGCGGTCGAGGTCCTCATCGCCGGTCATGCGCGTGAGATCGACGTCGGCGAGGCGAACGGGCACCGCTTCCTCGGCATCGCCAGCGCCGGGTTTGAGTCCGAGGCCAACCGGATCGCCAACGAGTCGAGGCTCCTGCGCGGCAACCTGGTCTACGCCTGGGCGGCGCTGCGCGCCCTGGCGCGGTGGAAGCCGGTGCGCTTCACGGTCGGGGTCGGCGAGGAGCGGATCCGTTTCGCCGGGTACTCGGTCTCAGCAGCCAACAGCAGGGCCTACGGTGGGGGAATGTTCATCGCCCCTGACGCCGACCTCGCAGACGGCGAGTTCGACGTCGTCACGATCGGCGAAGTGGGGAAGCTGAAGTTCCTGGGTAACCTGCCCAAGGTGTTCAAGGGCACCCACGTCGAGGAGGACGAGGTGCGTGTTTTCCGCGCCTCGCGCCTGGAGCTGAGCGCCAGCCGGCCACTGGCTGTCTACGCCGACGGCGAGCACCTGACCGACCTGCCCGCCTCGCTGCGCCTGCTGCCGCGCGCGCTGAGCGTGCTGGCCCCGCCGGGTGAGTAGCGGGGCGCTGTTCGGGGCCAAGGTGGCCGCGGCGCGCGCGATCGGCGCCGCCAGCCGCGCCAGCGGGCGCGGCGGGGGCACGACCCTCCCCGGCCGGGTGCTGCTTCACCTTGACCCCGAGGCGATCGCCAGGCTCGGTGCCGGGCTGGACCGGGGTACGACGATCGTCAGTGCCACCAACGGCAAGACGACGACGGCCGGGATGATCGCCGCGGTGCTCGCCGCTGACGGGCGCCGCCCGGTCCACAACCGGGCCGGCTCGAACATGACCTGGGGAGTCGCCACCGCGCTGCTGGAGCAGGACGGCCGCGAGGGCCTGTTCGAGGTCGATGAGGCCTGGCTGCCGCGGGTCGCGGCGCAGCTCGACCCATCGCTGATCGTCCTCGGCAACCTCTTCCGCGACCAGCTCGACCGCTACGGGGAGATGGAGGCGCTGGCCGACGAGTGGGCGGGGGTACTCGCCGAGCGCGCCGGGGCGACCCGCTTCGCGCTCAACGCCGATGACCCACTGATCGCCGACCTCGGCCGCGACTCCGAGGAGCGCCCGCGCGAGGGCATCGTCTACTTCGGGATCGAGGACGCGAGCCAGGCGCTCGATGAGCTCCAGCACGCCTTCGACGCCAAGCACTGCCGCCGCTGCGGGCACCCCTTCGCCTACGAGCGGGCCTTTGTCGGCCACCTCGGCCACTACTCGTGCCTCAACTGCGGCGCCGCCCGCCCCCGGCCCGACGTGGCGGCGACGGAGATCGAGCTGCGCGGCATGGACGGCTCGCGGATCGCGGTCCGCACGCCGACCGGGGAGCTGCGACTCGACCTCCCCCTCCCCGGCCTCTACAACGTCTACAACGCGCTGGCAGCGGTCGCGGCGGGGATCGAGCTGGGCGTCGGCGCCGAGCGGATCGCAGCCGCCCTGGGCGGGATGCGAGCGGCGTTTGGGCGGGTCGAGACAATCGAGGTCGCCGGCAAGCCGGTCTCGATCCTGCTGGTCAAGAACCCGGCTGGCGCCAACGAGGTGCTGCGCACGCTGCGCCTAGAGGCCGGAACCGAGGGCCTTGACCTCTGGATCGCCCTCAACGACCGGATCGCCGACGGGCGCGACGTCTCCTGGATCTGGGACGCCGACTTCGAGCTGCTGGAGGGCTCCGTGCGGCGGGCCGTCTGCGCCGGGACGCGGGCGCCAGAGATGGCGCTGCGGCTGAAGTACGCGGGGTGGCCACAGGATGCGATCGAGGTCGAACCGGGGATCGAGGCCTCACTCGACCGGGCCGTGGCGGGCGCTTCAGGTCGGCTCTTTGCGCTGCCGACGTACACGGCGTTGCTCGAGCTCCGCAAGCTGCTGGCGGGGCGTGGGTTGGCCGCGGAGTTCTGGAAGTGACGGGCGAGGGACGGATGCGTGCGGTGGGCGGATCCCGTCGCGGGGGGAGGTGGGGCGCTGCGGGCGAGGTCGTACTCGACCCCCCGCCCCCCCGCGCCGCCCGCCCGAATGGACGCAGATCCGCCGTCTGGCACGACATCGAGTGCGGCAGCTACACGGCTGATCTGGTGCTGTGGGAGGAGCTGGCCGCGCAGGCGGATGGTCGGATTCTGGAGCTGGGTTGTGGGACGGGGCGGGTTGGGTTACACCTGGCGAGGTGTGGGCATCGGATTACCGGACTGGACTGCGATGCTGGCCTGGTTGCTGCTTTTGGAGAGCGGGCGGCTGGGTTGCCTGTGCGCGCGGAGATTGGTGACGCACGGGGCTTTGAACTGCAGGGCGAACTCGGGCTGGTGCTTGCTCCCATGCAGCTCGTGCAGCTGTTCGCGGGGGCAAAGGAGCGGGTCGATTGCCTGCGCTGCGTGGCTAGGCACCTGCGATCAGGCGGACGCGCGGCGCTGGCGATTGTCGAGCGGATGCCGGCGCTTGAGGCGGGGAGCGCTGCCTTGCCCGATGTCTGTGAGGTCGACGGGTGGGTCTACTCGAGCCTGCCGATCGACGCCAGGGTTGACGCCGACTCGATCATCGTTCGGCGCCTGCGGCAGACCGTCTCACCAGGGGGGGAAGCTGAGCGAGGAGGTCGATGAGGTCAGGTTGCGGCGCCTCTTCGCCGAGCTGCTTGAGCGCGAGGGGATCGCGGCCGGCCTGGCGCCGGTCGGTCGCCGCGAGATCCCCGCCACCGAGGCCCACGTCGGGTCGACGGTCATCCTGCTGGAGAGGGGCGCGTGATGGAGCTCCGCCTGCTCACCCTCTATCCCGACCAGATGAACATCTACGCGGACCGCGGCAACGTCGTCTTCCTCCAGAAACGCTGTGAGTGGCGAGGGATCGGCTTCTCCTACGCGGCCGCAGGACCCGGCGAGCGCGTCGATCCTGGCGCCCATGACATCTTCTACATCGGCGGCGGGCAGGACCGCGACCAGCGGATGGTCGCCGCCGACATGGTCAAGAGCAAGCGCGAGGCGCTGAGTTCGGCGGTTGAGGACGGCGCCGTCCTCCTCGCCGTCTGCGGTGGCTACCAGCTGCTCGGCCACAGCTACCAGCTCGGAGAGGAGAGGCTCTCGGGACTCGGCCTCGCCGACCTGGAGACGGTCCGCGAGCCCGGGCCGCGCCTGATCGGCAACGTCGCGATCGAGGCTGACCTGGGCTCCGGTCCGCGCCTGATTGCCGGCTTCGAGAACCACGGCGGCCGCACCTACCTCGGCGAGAAGGCGCAGCCCCTCGGCCGTGTGATCAAGGGGTTCGGCAATAACGGCGAGGACGGCTTCGAGGGCGTCCATCGCCATAACCTGATCGGTACCTACCTGCACGGCCCCCTCCTCCCCAAGAACGCCTGGCTCGCGGACCACCTGATCGCACTGGGCCTCAAGCGGCGCTATGGGTCCCGCCCGGAGCTGGCGCCGCTGGATGACTCGCTGGAGGTCGCCGCCCACGAGAGCGCCAGGGAAGCGGCCGGCGCCGGCTCCTCCTCGTAGCGGTAGCGCCCGCCGCGCAGCATCGAGGCCGCGGCCGCCACCAGGCAGGCGACGATCGCGAAGATGAAGGCGGTGTCGAGCCCGTCGCGGAAGGCCGCGGAGATCAGGTGGGGGAAGAAGACCGGGCCGGTGAGGAGGGCTTGGGCGTGGGCGCTCAGCGCCCCGAGCGCCTGCGTACCGACCAGGTGCTGGATCGGGTTGTAGCCGAGGAAGGCGGCGAAGAGGATCGAGATCGGCGGCGCGTGGGCCACCCGCTGCGCGGCGCCCGCCGAAAGCCCATGCGACTGCAGCCCGCTTACCATCGCCGCCGGCAGGTTGGAGGCGAGTCCGAAGATCAGCAAGGTGAAGAAGATCCCGATCGAGAGCACCTGGGCGGAGTTCTGGAAGGTCTGGTTCATCCCGCCCCCGGCCCCCCGATCGGCAGCCGGCAGGCTGTTCATCACCGCGGCGCGGTTGGGCGCGGCGAACATCCCCATCGAGACGCCGTTGAGCAGCAGCACCAGCGCGAAGACCCAGTAGGTGAAGTCGGTCGGCAGCAGCATCATCAACCCGAAGCTGAGCGCCGCCCCGAGCATCCCGCCGGTGGCAAAAGGGCGGGCACCGAAGCGATCGGAGAGATAGCCGGACACCGGGCCGGCGATCAGGATCCCCACGGTCAGCGGCAGCATGTAGATGCCGGCCCAAAGCGGCGTTTCGGTGAAGCTGTAGCCGTGCTCGGGAAGCCAGATGCCCTGCAGCCAAATGATCAGCATGAACATCAGCCCTCCACGGGCAACGGCGGCGAGGAAGGTCGAGAGGGTGCCGAAGGTAAAGGCCCGGATGCGAAACAGGGCGAGCCGGAACATCGGCTCGGCGACGCGGTTCTCGATCGTCACAAAGGCCGCCAGCGAGGCGACTGAGGCGGTGAGCAATGCGATCACCCGTGGGCTGCTCCAGCCGGTCGGGTGAGCGCCATAGGGGCGTATCCCGTAGGTCACGGCGACCATCGCCAAGACCAGGCCGAGCGCGAAGGTGGCGTTGCCCCACCAGTCGATCGAGGCGCGGCGCGGCTGGCTGCGCTCCTCCAGCTTCAGGTACGCCCATACCGTCCCGAAAAGCCCGACCGGAACCGAGATCAAGAAGACGAGGCGCCAGTCGATTGGCGCCAGCAGACCGCCGAGGATGAGGCCGACGAAGAGGCCGCTGACCCCGACGATGTTGTTGATCCCCAGCGCTAGGCCGCGCTGGTTGACCGGGAAGGCGTCGGTGATGATCGCCGCCGCGTTGGCGAGCAGGCAGGCGCCCCCGACTCCCTGGACGATGCGGAAGACGATCAGGTAGGTGGCGCCGGCGCGACCCGTCATCCAGTCGACCGCCAAGAGCAGCGAGGCGACCGTGTAGATGACGAAGCCGAGGTTGTAGATACGCACCCGGCCGTACATGTCGCCGAGGCGCCCGAGGCTGACGATGAGGACGCTGGAGACGACCAGGTAGCCGAGGATCATCCAGAGCAGGTAGAAGCTGTTCGCGGGGATCAGCGGGTCGAGGTGGATGCCGCGGAAGATGGCCGGCATCGCGATCAGCGTGATCGAGGCGTCAAGCGTCGCCAGCAGCACCGCCAGCGTCGTATTGGAGAGCGCGATCCACTTGTAGCGATCAGCCGGGGCCACGACTGGACTCTACGAACCGTGCGACGCCGACTCAGCGGGGATCAACGGCCGCTGGAGCCGAAGCCGCCGTCGCCGCGGGCGGACTCACCGAGCGCCTCTGCCTCGACCGGCTCGGCGAACGTGATCGGCACGAGAACCAACTGAGCGATCCGGTCGCCCGCCTCGACCTTGAAGGTCTCTGCCGGATCGGTGTTCAGCAACAGCACCCGGACCTCCCCCCGATACCCGGAGTCGATCAGCCCGGGGCTGTTCGGCAGTGAGATCCCGTGGTCGCGAGCGAGACCGGACCGCGGCAGCACCAACCCGGCGTGGCCCTCCGGGATCTCCACCGCGATCCCGGTTCCAATGCTCCAGCGCTCCCCCGGCCCGATGTGCGCCGCCTCGCACGAGTACAGGTCCAGCCCCGCATCCCCCATATGCGCCCTGGTGGGCAGCACGGCCTCATCCTTAAGTAGAGACGCCTTCAGTTTCACAGCGCCAGCCTATTCGGACACTCGCGCGGGTGGAATGGATGAGGAGGGTCAAGGACGGCCCAGCCTGCAGCGCGCCCCCTAACCCCTATGACAGGACCCGCGCGCCTTTATCGCCAGTCCTCAGGTCATCGAACCGGTGCATCTCGGCGATCGGCACTCTCGCCTGCACAAGCACACCGTCCTCCCGCTCAGTTCGCTCCAGCTCTCCGGCCACCTCATGAAGCTCGTGCAGCCTCGAGCCCTCCGAGTAGGGCACCAGCAGCTCGACCTCGGCGAGCGTCTCCTCAAAGGCGGTCTCGATCCGCTTCCTCAGAACATCCAGGCCGTCCTCCATCAGGGCCGAGACCAGTACCGCGTCGGGGTGCTGGATGCCAACCTCCTGCCGCGCGCCCTCCGCGAGCAGGTCCGCCTTATTGAGGACGAGCAACCGCGGCTTCTCACCGGCGCCGATCTCCTCCAGCACGTCATCGACCGCCTTCATATCGACCAGCCGCCGCCGCTCTGGCGCCGCCGCGTCGACCACGTGCACGATCAGGTCGGCCAGCGCGGTCTCCTCCAGCGTCGCCTTGAACGCCTCGACCAGCTGGTGGGGAAGCTTCTCGATAAAGCCGACCGTGTCGGTCAGTAGGTAGTCGCGCCCCGACAGCTCGAAGCTGCGGGTGGTCGGGTCGAGGGTGTGAAAGAGCCTGTCCCCAACACCCGCCTCGCCCCCGGTGATCGCATTCAGCAGAGTCGACTTGCCGGCGTTGGTGTAGCCGGCGAGGGCAACTCGCGGGATCGAGGAGCGCTCGCGGCGGGCGCGCATCACACCGCGATTGCGCTCCAGCCGCGCCAGGCGATGGCGAAGCGCCGCGATCCGGTCGCGGGCGAGACGCCGGTCGGTCTCGATCTGTGACTCGCCCGGTCCCCTGGTGCCGATCCCGCCTCCGAGCCGCTCGAGGTGGGTCCACAGCCCCCGCATCCGCGCCAGGTTGTACTCGAGCTGGGCCAGCTCGACTTGGAGCTTGCCCTCAGCCGAGTGGGCGTGGTCGGCGAAGATGTCGAGGATGACGGCGGTGCGGTCGATCACCGGCACCTCGAGCGCGGCCTCCAAGTTGCGCTCTTGGCGCGGTGCCAGCTCGTCATCGCAAGCGACCAGGTTGGCGTCGCAGGCGGTGATCTGTTCCTTCAGCTCGACGAGCCTGCCGCGACCGAAGTAGCGGTCGGGGTCGGGCGCCGCCCGCTGCTGGACCGCCTCTCCGGCCATCGCCACCCCGGCGGTGCGCAGTAGCTCCTTCAGCTCGGCGAGGGGGTCGCCGGCCTCGCGGCCATCGGCAATGCCGATCGCCAGCGCCCGCTGGCGCGCCCTCGGGTTGAAGACGCCCGCGCCATAGCGCGTCTGCGTGTTGCGGCCGTTTCTCGAACGTTGCACCTGGCCCGATTGTAGGCCGCGGCCTCGCCGGGATAGGCTAGGGGCCGTGAAGGTTTTTGTGACCGGAGGTACGGGCTTCATCGGCGGCGAGGTCATCCGCCAGCTGCGTGAGCGCGGCGAGGAGGTCGCCTGTCTGGTGCGCACGCCCGAGAAGGGGCAGAGGGCCGCCGCGCTCGGCTGCGAGCTGGTCGCCGGGGACCTCGGCGACTCGAAGGCGATCCGCGAGGGGATGGAGAGCTGCGATGCGGTGATCCACGCCGCCGCGATGTATGAGATCGGAATCCCGGCCTCCCAGCGACCGGCGATGCGCGAGGCCAACGTCGGCGGCACCGAGCGGGTCCTGCGAGCGGCGCTTGAGGCGAAGATCCCCAAGGTCCTCTACGTCTCCACCGTCGGCGCCTTCGGCAACACCCACGGCAAGGTCGTCGATGAGTCCTACGAGCACCCCGGCAGGGAGTTCACCTCCTGCTATGAGGAGACCAAGTGGGAGGCCCACCAGATCGCCAAGCGGATGATTCGCGATGAGGGCCTGCCCTGCATCATCGTCCAGCCGGGAGGCGTCTATGGACCCGGCGATACCTCCTCGATCGCCGAGCTGCTCAACCAGTTCCTCTCGGGCAAGATGCCGCTGATCCCCTTCCCGGAGCTGGGGATTTGCCTTTCCCACGTCGAAGACATCGCGGCCGGGATCCTCCTCGCGCTCGACAAGGGCAAGCCCGGCGAGACCTACGTCCTCAGCGGCCCTGCGACGACGATGCGCGAGACGATCGGGGTCGTTGCCGGCGTGACCGGTCGTAAGGCGCCCAAGCATGCGATTCCGACTCCGCTGATGAAGGCGATGGTCCCAATCGGACCGCTGATCGGCAAGATGATGGGCCAGCCGCCCAACCTGCGCGAGCTGATCTCCTCTGCCGACGGCGTCACCTTCTGGGCCAGCCACGAGAAGGCCAGCCGCGAGCTTGACTATGAGCCCCGCGGCCTTGAGCAAGGCCTGCGCGAAACCCTCGAGGTGGAGGGCAAGCTGCCCGCCGCCGCGGCCGCCTGATCATCGGCGCAGTTGCGATGCGAGTGATCGACGTCCACCACCTCGGGCGCCCGCACGTGATCGGGTGCTGGGAAGTCGACGGCGCCCTTGTCGACCCGGGTCCAGAGTCCTCGATGGGGACCCTGCTGGAGGCGCTCGGCGAGAAGCGGCCGCGGGCGCTGCTGCTCACCCATATCCACCTCGACCACGCCGCAGCGACGGGTGCCCTGGTGCGCCGCTGGCCCGACCTTGAGGTGTACGTCCACGAGCGCGGCGCCCCGCATCTGATCGACCCCTCAAAGCTGCTCGCCAGCGCCGAGCGGCTCTATGGCGACCAGATGCAGCGACTGTGGGGGGAGATCGTGCCGGTGCCGGCGGAGAGCGTGAAGCCGCTGGCAGGAGGAGAGCAGGTGCTGGGGATGCGCGTCGCCTACACCCCGGGCCACGCCTCCCACCACGTCTGCTACCTGCACGAGGAGACGGGAACGGCCTTCGTCGGCGACGTCGCCGCGGTCCGCATCCCGCCCTCGAACATGGTCGTCGCACCCACCCCTCCGCCCGACATCGACATCGAGTTGTGGGAGGACTCGATCGGGATCGTCGAAGGGTGGCGACCGGAGCGGCTGGCGCTCACCCACTTCGGCGCGGTCGAGGACCCCTCTGAGCACTTGGCGACGGTCCGCGAGCGGCTGCGCGAGGAGGCCTCACTGGCGCGCGAGCTCTCCGAGGAGGACTACGAGCGCCGCCACCGCGAGCGGGTCAAGCGGAGCCTCGACGCGGAGACAGCCGCGGAGCTGCTCCAAGCCGTCCCGCCTCAGTACCAGTGGCGCGGCCTGCACCGCTACTGGACGAAGCGCGAGGAGCGAGCGCCAGTCAACTAGGAGAGGTGCTCGCGCATCCGCTTGACCGCCTCGGAGATGCGCTCATCGGGAGTCGTCAGCGAGATCCGGAAGAAGCCCTCGCCACTCGGCCCGTACATCGAGCCGGGCGAGACGATCACCGCCGCCTCCTCCAGCACCAGCTCCGAGAACGAGGTCGAGGTATGGCCATCGGGCACCGGCGCCCAAACGTAGATCGTCCCCTTCGGCGCCTGCACGTCGACGTCGATCTCGCGCAGCGCCTCGACCACCAGGTCGCGCCGTCGTGCGTAGATCTCATTCATCTGCTCCACCGGCCCGCGCGGACCGCGCAGCGCCGCCGCACCGGCGAGCTGCACCGCGTCAAAGAGGCCGGAGTCGACGTTCGTCTTCAGCCGCCAGTAGGTCTGGATCGCCTGGGCGTTGCCGAGGATCGCGGCGCAGCGCCAGCCGGTCATGTTGTAGCCCTTGGAGAGCGAGAAGACCTCTACCCCGACCTCCTTGGCGCCGGGCGTGGCCAGGAAGCTGGGTGCCACGTAGCCGTCGTAGGTCGTCTCTGAGTAGGCGTTGTCGTGGACGACGAGGATCTCGTGCTCGTGGGCAAAGGAAACGACCAGCTCGAAGAATCCGTCGGGGACCACGGCCCCGCTGGGGTTGTTCGGGTAATTGAGGAACATCAGCCGAGCCCTCGCGGCGACCTTGGCCGGCACCGCGCTGAGGTCGGGGGCGAATCCCAGCTCGGGGACCAGCGGCAGCAGCTCCGGCCTGGCCCCGGCGAGGATCGGGCCGCCGGTGTAGACGGGGTAGCCGGGGTCAGAAGCGAGCGCCACCCCGCCAGGGTCAAGGAAGGCGAAACAGAGGTTATATATGCACTCCTTGGCGCCGATTGCCGGGATCACCTCGTTCTCGGGGTCGATCTTCACCCCGAAGCGACCCTCATAGAACTCAGCGAACGCTTCGCGGAACTCGGCCCGGCCGCGGTTGCTCGGATACTTCTGGTTGGCCGGGTCGGCGACCGCTTCCTGCATCGCCTTGACGATGTGGGGGTAGGTTGCCTCGTCGGGGTCGCCGATCCCGAGGCTGATCACGTCGACGCCGGCGGCGCGCTTGTCGGCGACTCGGCGCTCCAGCTCGGCGAACATGTAGGGAGGCATCGCCTCCAGGCGTTTGGACGGATCGGCGATTCCCATCGGCGTCGGAATCTAAAGGCTGGCGAGGGCTTGCAGCAGCTCGGGCGCCGCCTCGCCTGCGTAGACCGGCTCCGCCCATCCGGTCAGGCGCACGTCGAGGTCGCCGGAGACCTCGACCTCCAGCTCCCCCCCGTCCAACTCGACGACGATCGGGCTGGCCGCCCCGCGCAGGAAGGCGGTCACCGCGGCGCCGCTGGCGCCGGTGCCCGAGGCAAGCGTCTCCCCCACCCCGCGCTCGAAGATCCGCGCCCGCACCTGGTTGCCGTCGATCGCGATGAAGGAGACGTTGGTGCGGTTGGGGAACAGCTCATGCGCTTCGATCATTGGCCCGATCGCGGCGAGGTCGAGGTCCTCCAGCTCCTCACCGACCTCGATCGCGCACTGCGGGTTGCCGATCGAGACGTGCTGGAAAGCCCACTCGCGATCGCCGGCGAAGAGCGTCCCGGCGCCGTCGTGCCCTCCCGATGGGAAGTCCTTTGAGACGGTCGAGGCCCTGCCCATCTCGACCGAGCAGGCCAGCTCCGGAGACGATCGTCGGAGACGATCGGCCCTGCCGCGGTGCGGATCGAGAAGGTGTCCTCGTCGGTCCAGCCGTGGCGGCGCAGGTAGAGGATCGCCTCCCGCGCCCCGTTGCCGGACAGCTCCGTCTCAGAGCCGTCGGGGTTGAAGATCCTCAACTCGGCGACGAAGGCGGGGTCCTCGCTGCCTGAGAGCAGCGCGATCCCGTCGGCCCCGATCCCGAAATGGGGGTCGCAGAGCCACCCGATCCGCAACTCGCTCAACTCCCAAGGAAGTTGCTCTGCCTCGAGGATCAGGTAGTCGTTGCCAAGCGCCTGCCACTTCTCGAACTTCACGCGAGCAGCCTATTCGTCGAGAGTGGCGATGATTTCGGCGGCCACCGCGGCGTCGCTTCGCCCGGTGCGATCGATCGTGCGCACCCTCGCCATCTTTCGCATCCAGGTCAGCTGGCGCCGAGCGTAGTTGCGCGAGCGTTTCTTCATCCGCTCGACGTCCCCGCTGAGCAGCTCCTCGAAGCCGAGCGCCTTGCGCGCGGTCCGCGACGGCCCCGCCGCTTCGGCCCGGCGCACCTCCTCCTGCGCCCCGCCGGCGATGATCGCCTCGGTCCTCGCATCGATCCGCTTGTAGAGCTGCCCGCGGTCCATCTCGAGCCCGAAGATCGCCGTCGGGTGTCGCGTATCGGAGGACCAGAGCTCTGAGTCCTCGGCCCCCGGCGGCACCCTCACCAGCGAGAGCTCCGCCAAGGCAGCCCGCAGGTACAGCCCGGTTCCCCCCACCACGATCGGCCGGCGCCCAGCCTCAAGAGCCCCATCGATCTCGGCATGGGCAAGCCGCATGTAGTCGCCCACGGAAAAGGGCTGGGTAACGGGCACGAACCCGACCAGCCGATGCTCCAGCCTGGCCTGCTCCTCTGCGGTTGCGACCCCCGTGAGGACTCCCAGCCCCTCATACACCTGCAACGCATCGCAGGAGATCGCCACCGCCTTCTCTTCAAGAAGCTCAGCGACCGCGATCGCCACACCGGTCTTGCCGACCGCCGTCGGCCCGAATATCGCCAGGACTTTCAGAGCGCTCGGGAAAGCAGCTTTTCGGTGCCCCTCAACGTTTGCGATGTCGCCTCGGAGATCTCGACCAAAGCCAGCTCGCCCGCCTCCGCAGTTCCCTCGAAGTTGACCGCCTTGTTGTGTCGCGTGCGCCCCCGCAGCCGCGTCTCATCGGTGCGGCTCACCCCTTCGACCAGAACCTCCATCTCGCGTCCAACGAAACGTTGAGCCCGCTCCTTCGCCCTTTTCTGCACCAGCTCCACCAGCCGCTCCATCCGCGCCCGCTTCACCGCATGTGAGAGCTGGCCCTCCATCGTCGCCGCCTCGGTTTCTCGCCGCGGCGAGAAGACGAACGTGAAGGCCCCGTCATAGCCGACCTCCTCGACGACCCCCAGCGTCCGTTCGAAGTCGGCCTCGGTCTCACCGGGAAAGCCGACGATGATGTCGGTGGTGATCGCGCAGTCGGGAACGTGCTCACGGATCAGGGCGACGCGGTCCATGTAGCGCTGCCGGTCATAGGTGCGCCGCATCCGCTTGAGGATGGCGCTGGAGCCCGACTGAAGCGGCAGGTGGATGTGCTCGCAGAGCGAGGGCAGCTCGGCGTGGGCGCGGATCACGTCCTCCTTCATGTCCTTCGGGTGCGGGCTGGTGTAGCGGATGCGGTCGATTCCCCCTACCGCATCAACCCGTGCCAGCAGCTCTGCGAAGCCGATCCGACGGTCCTTTGGCAGCTCGCGCCCGTAGCTGTTGACGTTCTGACCGAGCAGGGTGACCTCCCTCACCCCATCGGCGGCCAGCGCCTCGGCCTCGGCGATCAACTCGGCCGGGTCGCGGCTCACCTCGCGTCCGCGGGTCGAGGGGACGATGCAGTAGGCACAAGCGCAGTTGCAGCCCTGGGAGATCTGAAGCCAGCCCTGGAACTCGCGCTCGCGGCGGGTCGGCAGGTGCCCGGAGAAGTCCTCGAACTCGAAGTAGCCCTGCGCGGTCAGCGAGTCGGAGTTGAGGAACTCGGCCAGCTTGTGGATCTGGCCCGGGCCGAAGGCGACGTCGACGAAGGGAAAGCGCTGGAAGACCTCGTCCTTTACCGACTGCGCCCAGCAGCCGCCGACCCCGACGACCCGCTCCGGATCCTCGGCCTTCAGCCGCTTCGCCTCGCCGAGGTGAGCGACGAAACGGCTGTCGGCCGACTCGCGGATCGAGCAGGTGTTAAAGAGGATCACGTCGGCGCCGTCGCGGTTGGTTGCCTCCTCATAGCCAAGCGACTCAAGCATGCCCCGCATCCGCTCGGAGTCGTGCACGTTCATCTGGCACCCGAAGGTGGTGACGTGGTAGCGCTTGCTCGAACTCATCGGGGCGAGGTTAGCGCCCCGCCGGCGCTATTTGACCGTGGACGCGGTGCCGCGCGGAGCGTCGCTCTCCTCTAGCTCGATTTCCTTGCCGGCTTGCCGCAGTACGGGCCCCTTTGCCTTCTCCTCGTCCTTGCCGTGCAGCACGGCGAAGGTCGTCGCCCCGCCGATCAGGATCGCGAACCAGAGGATGACCAGCGGGAAGGCCCGGCCGGGGAAATCCTCCGAACGCAACCCGAACAGGCTGACCACCACGGCCGAGACCGCGAGGGCGATTCCGAACACGAAGAAAAGGGTTTCATGGCTCATCTAGCGCCGCGAATCCTATCCGCTGGCAGCGGCTCTAAGCAGCCTGCTGCGCTGCCACTGGCGGCGCCTCGGCCTCGGCGCTCTCGCCGTCGATTCCCAGCTTGGTGCGCACCCTGGCTTCGATCTCGGCGGCGAGCGCCGGGTCCTCGGCGAGGAACTGCTTGGCGTTGTTTCGCCCCTGGCCGAGCCGGGTCTCCCCGTAGGAGAAGAAGGAGCCCGACTTCTGGACCAGCTCGTGCTCGATGCCGAAGTCGATCAGGCCGCCCTCGCGCGAGATACCGACCCCGTACTCGATGTCGAACTCGGCCTGGCGAAACGGCGCTGCCACCTTGTTCTTGACGACCTTGACTCGGACCCTGTTGCCAACCGCCTCGGTCCCCTCCTTGAGGGTCTCGATGCGGCGGATGTCGAGGCGCTGGGAAGCGTAGAACTTCAGCGCCCGCCCGCCCGGTTGCGTCTCCGGCGAGCCAAACTGGACGCCGATCTTTTCGCGGATCTGGTTGGTGAAGAGGCAGACCGTGTTGGTGCGGTTGAGATTGCCGGCCAGTTTGCGCAGCGCCTGCGACATCAGGCGAGCCTGCAGGCCGACCGTCTGGTCGCCGATCTGGCCGTCCAACTCGGCTTTCGGCGTGAGTGCTGCGACCGAGTCGATCGCGACCACGGCGACGGCGCCGGAGGCGATCAGCCGATCGGCGATCTGCAGCGCCTGCTCGCCAAAGTCGGGCTGGGAAACGAGCAGCTCGTCGGTGTCGACGCCGATCGCCCGCGCGTAGATCGGGTCCAGCGCGTGCTCGGTGTCGATGAACGCGCAGACGCCGCCGCGAGACTGGGCCTCGGCGATGATGTGGTTGACCAGTGTCGTCTTCCCAGAGGACTCGGGGCCGAAGATCTCGACGATCCGACCGCACGGGACGCCGCCGATGCCGAGCGCCAGGTCTAGGGCTAAAGCGCCGGTCGAGATCGTCTCGACCTGCACCTTGCTGTCGGCGCCGAGAACGCATCAGCGCGCCCTCCCCGAAGTCCCGCTCGATCTGGGTCACCGCGGCCTCAAGGGCCGCGTCCTTTGCCTTGGCGTCTTTCGCCGAGGCGTCCTTTAAGTTCGCCTTCTTATCTGTAGCCATGCTCTGCGCAGGGTAGAGGTCTGTTCGGACGCCCAACCCAGGCAGCTCAGGCGTGCGCCACAACGCAGCGAGGCGACAAAACGCGAACCCCCTTCGCCCGCAACGCGACCGTCCTACAGAGGCGGCTCGCCGCCGCCAAGCAGGATTCGCAGCATGTGCATGCCGACCAGGGCAGAGCGCTCGCGAATGTCGCCGCGAGCGCCGGGGATGACCGGGTCGCGGGCGAGCGCGGTCCCGTCGGTAAGGCGGGCGTTGAGGCAGACGTAGCCGACCGGCTTCTCCTCACTCCCCCCCTCCGGCCCGGCGATCCCGGTAATCGAGACCGCCACGTCGGCCCCGAAGCGCTCCAGCGCGCCGATCGCCATCGCCTCGGCGACCTGCGGCGAGACCGCGCCGTGGGCCTCGATCAGGCCCGAATCTACGCCCAGCAGCCCCGTCTTGGCCTCGTTTGAGTAGGCGACCACGCTGCCCGCCATGTAGGCGGAGGCCCCCGGCCGGTCCGTGACGCGCGCCGCCAGCAACCCGCCGCTGCACGACTCCGCCAGGCCGAGGCGCCGCCCGGCGAGCAGGCCCGCCACCTGCGAGTCGATCGTCTCGCCGTCGAGGCTGAACAGATGGCGTGGATGGCGCGCCCTCAGCGCCTCCCTCACCGCCCCGGCCTCTCCCTCCGCGCCGTCTCGGTAGCGAACGTCGATCTCGATCTCCCCCCGGCGCAGGCAGGTCGTGATCTCCAGCCTGGAGAGACCCACGCCGTCGGCCTCCATCTCTCGCAGGCTTTTGGCGATCTCTGACTCCGGGATGCCGAACATCCGCAGCGTGTAGCCGTGCAGTGGCGTCGCCCGGATAAGCGCGTCCCTGACCGGGGCGGTGGCGATTGCCACCGGCCACATCGGCTGCAGCTCGCGCGGTGGCCCTGGTAAAACGACCACGACGCGTTTGCCCGCTGGAACGACCAGGCCGGGCGCGGTGCCCACCGGATCGAGCGCGATCGCGCCCTCGGGCACCATCGCCTGCTTGCGGTTGGCGACGCGGATCGCCTCCTCGTCGAAGCTGAAGCGCCGCGCGAAGCCGCGCAGGATCGCCGCGATCTTCTCCTCCATCTCCTCATCAAGTGAAAGCTCGCGGCCGGTAAAGCGAGCGACAACCTCCGCGGTGAGGTCATCGGCGGTCGGCCCGAGGCCACCGGAGGTGACGATTAGGTCCAAGCCTTCGGCGGCCAGGAAGCTCAGCGCCGCTTCGAGGTCGTCGGGGCGGTCGCCGACGATAAGAATGTGGGCGACCTCGACGCCGAGCTCGGCCAGCCGTTCGGAGACCCAAGGCCCGTTGCGATCGCCGATCCGACCGGTCAGAACCTCCGTCCCGGTCACAACTATCCCCGCCCGAACCTCGGTCACGCGCAGGTCGGCCGTTCGCTTTCGGGAAGCTGTTTAAGCTTGCCGCTGGAGTCGATCGAGTACCCGACTGGGCTGGCCGTCGCCGGGATGCTCGCCAGATGTCCGTCGATCTTCATCGAGACTTCGCCGTTACCGAAGGAGACCGTGAAGCTACCGGAGTGAAACGGCCCCTCCTGCGTCCCCGAGCCGAGGACCCGCCCGTCGATCAGCCGTTTGCCGGAGGCATCAAGCAGGCAGACCCAGACTTCGGCGCTGGCTGTGAGACGGACAGAGACCGTGTGCGGGAGGCTCCGTTTGACCCTTTCGCGAGCTTCAGCCCGTGGCCTCGCGGTCCGGACGCGCGCCGGCTCGGTCTTCACTGAGCCTTCGCCCCCGCTTAAGAGCCCGACCGTGATCAGCACTGCGATCAGGCCAACCGTGACGATCGCCGTCCAGGCCCGGCTGGAGACCCTGGGCCGGCGCCGGGGCGGCCGGGGAGAGGTGACAGCCGCCTCGGCCCGAGGCGCCCGCTCACCACCCGCGGCCGCCTCGGCGCCGTGGCGGTAATCGTCGGCCAGCCGCTCGCCATCTAGCCCGAGGAAGGAGGCGTAAGTGCGGATGAAGCCGCGAGTGTAGGGGCCCCCGGGCAGCACGTCCCACTCTTCGTTCTCCATCGCCCGCAGGTAGCGGCGGCGGATCTTGGTCGCCGCCTCGACCTCAGAAAGGTCGATTCTGCGGCGATTCCGCGCCTCGCGGAGGGTAGCTCCAACGCCCGTGTCCACCCGCCTATTGTGGCCGCTCGGCTCGGCGCGGAGTAAAAAAATCCCGGACTATGCGTCGTTGTCGACGTCGACGCCGACCGGCGGGGCAACTGCCTCTGGCCCGAGCACGCGGTTCAGATCGGCCGCGGTGATCAGTACCTGACGAGGCTTGGAACCCTCATAGCCGGAAATCACTCCGCGCCGCTCGAGCATGTCGATCAGTCGCCCGGCCCGCGTGTAACCGACTCGCAGGCGCCGCTGAATCATCGAGACTGAGGCGGTGTCGGTCTGCACGACGAGCCGGATCGCCTCATCGAGCAGGTCGTCACTGTCGGGATCGAAGTCCCCCTCAGCCCCCTCCTCGGCGACCTCCTCGCGAGTCTCCAGCAGCTCCGCCTCGAACTCCGGCTCACCCTGCCTGGCCCAGTGCTTGGTGATCCGCGCGATCTCCTCCTCGGTGATGAACGCCCCCTGGACGCGCTGAAGCTTCGAGGTCCCCGCCCCGCGGAAGAGCATGTCGCCCTGGCCCAGCAGCGCCTCCGCTCCACCCTGGTCGAGGATCACCCGCGAGTCGGTCTGCGAGGAGACGGCAAAGGCGATCCGGGCCGGGATGTTCACCTTGATCGTGCCGGTGATGATGTCGGTCGAGGGACGCTGGGTCGCCAGCACCAGGTGGATCCCGGTGGCTCGGGACTTCTGCGCGAGGCGGATGATCGAGTCCTCGACCTCGGCCGGGGCCACCATCATCAAGTCGGCGAGCTCGTCGATCACGCAGAGGATGTGTGGAAGCGGCGCCTCCCCCGCCTTGGCCCGGGCGCGGTTCAGCTCGCCGAGGTTGCGGCAGCGCGCCTCGCCCATGATCCCGTAACGGCTCTCCATCTCCCCGATCAGGTTGGCGAGGACGTTGGCGGCGAGGCGCGGCGAGGTCACCACCGGAGTCAGCAGGTGAGGGATGTTCTCGTAATGGTTGAGCTCGACCTGCTTTGGGTCGACCAGCACTAGGCGCACCTCGTTGGGCGAGGCCTGCATCAGGATTGAGGAGAGGATCGCGTTGACGCACCCCGACTTGCCCGAGCCGGTGGTGCCGGCAACCAGCACGTGCGGCATCTTCGCCAGGTCGGTCCAGACGGAGTTTCCGTCGATCCCTTTGCCGAGCCAGGCGACCAGCGGCGAGGTCTTCGCCGGGCGCCCGGCGTAGATATCGCCAAGGCGGACGATCCGGCGCCGCGTGTTCGGAACCTCGACTCCGACTGCCTGCTTGCCGGGGATCGGGGCGAGGATGCGAATATCGGTCGAGGCGAGCGCGTAGGCGAGGTCGTTGGTCAGCTCGGTGACTTTCTTCACCTTGATGCCTGGCGCAAGGCGCAACTCATAACGGGAGACGTGCGGACCGCTGACGACGCCGACTATCCGCGCCTCGACGCCGAAGTGGCCAAGCGTCTCGACCAATTTGCGGCCGATCGTCTCGTGGTCGCGCGGGTCCGGACCCCTGTCCCCCTTGCTCTTCTCGAGCACCTTCGCGGGTGGCGGCCGATAATCGACCTCCTCAGACATAGTGACCCCACGAGCCTGGCCCATTGGCGTAAGCGCCGGAGGCTCGACCCGCGCATCGAGCACCTCGGTCTCCCCCTCAGAGGATTCGATACCGCCTAGTTCTTGCCGGAAGTCCTGAGCCTCACCCACCTCAGCCTCATCCTCTAGGAGAGCAACCGTAGGCTCGAACTCATCCTCCTCCGGGTAGGCGCTCATCACATCGGTCGGTCCCGCTTGGGTATCCATCACCCGCGTCTCGCGCTGCGCCCGCCAGGAGGTGCGAGTGCGAGCGACCGTACGCGCTGCGTCGCTGCCGCCGCGAAAGAGGCCGCGAGCGCCGCGCCCAAGCCCCCGCAACACTGCCGAGATCGACGCCCCGGTAATCAGTACCCCCCCAGCCGCCAGCATCAAGACAGTGAAGATCCGCGCCCCAACCTTCCCGAATAAGTAAGTCAGCCCGGTCTCAACTCCATACCCAACCTTCCCTCCATCCCAGCCAAAGAAGAGCACAAAGACCAGGTATACGCCCGAGGCAATGAGAAAGAGTCCGATCAGATCCAGGTGTCGCTGTTCCAGCCCTTCCGGCAAATGCGGCCTAGGCAAATGAGGCTTGGCTCTCCCCTTGGACCGCCGCGCAGGCGCACGCCGCTTCTTACGCACGAACATACGCACACGCTTCGACGCCCATCCACCCACCCCTGCGCATCGCGCTCTGAAGGGCAGGCGGGGGGCAGAACGTCTTGTACTTTTTCGCACAGACCTTTCGGCGAAAGCCGCCCCGCTTCCGGCGAAAAAGTTAAGCGGAAACCTTGCCTACCCTTGCCCTGACCCGGATGACCCGCGGTAGCCCCAGCGGCTTAAATTCGCGGTAAAACCACCCTGAACCGTATAAGCAGCGGGCTAACATCAACGCATGCTGACCAACAGCGAGCCCGCCGGTGGCCGCGTCCTCGTGGTGGAGGATGACACCGACATCGCCGACGTCCTGCGCCGATCGCTGCGCAATGAGGGCTATGAAGTGCGAACCTCGGCGGACGGTGTGGAGGCGCTCGATGTCGCCGCCGGCTTCGTCCCCGACCTCGTCGTCCTCGATCTCGGCCTCCCCCGCCTCGACGGCGTCGAGGTCTGCAAGCAGCTTCGCGCCGATGGCGACGTGCCGATCCTGATGCTGACCGCCCGCGCCGAGACCGAGGACCGCGTCGCCGGCCTCGACAGCGGCGCTGATGACTACCTGGTCAAGCCCTTCGAGCGCCAGGAGCTGCTGGCCCGGATACGCGCCCTATTGCGGCGCCGCCCGCCGCGCGGAGCGGCATCCCTTAGCGTCGCCGACTTGCTGCTCAACCCCGATACCCGCGAGGTGCGGCGCGGGAATCGCGAGTTCGAGCTGACCAACCGCGAGTTCGAGCTGCTCGAGTACTTGATGCGTAATCAGCGCCTGGTCGTCTCTCGCGAGCGGCTGCTGGACGAGGTCTGGGGATACGACCCGATGGCGGCGACCAACACGATCGACGTCTTCATCTCCAACCTGCGGCGAAAGTTGGAGGCGGGCGGTGAGCCGCGGCTGCTCCACACCAAACGCGGCGCCGGCTACGTGCTTAAGGAGTAGGCGTGCTGACGAGCGCCAAGCAAGGCGCGGGGCGACGCGTCCGCTGGCGACCCGGAAGCTGGCCCCTGCGCTGGCGCCTTGCGGTCGCCTCAGCTGGGCTGACTCTGGCGATCCTGATCGTCTTCGCCGTCGTGATCGGCGATCTCGCGACGGAACGCGTCCGTAGCGATTTCAACCGGGAGCTGCGAAGTGGCGCCTCCACTCTGGCCTCCCACACGCAAATCATCGACACCCCGGAAGGCATTCCGCTGGTGAAAAGCCCGGAACTGCAGGACTACTCTCTCGTAAACGACGCCAACGCGCGGGTGCTCAACCTCCATGGCGAAGTCATAGATTCGTGGCCACCCGCCCACTATGCGCCCCTCGGTCCGGTCGGCTCGGGGATCACCGAAAGTGGGTCGCTCCGCGTCGCGGCGGCGGCGGTGCTCGACTCCGGCGGGACCGTGGTCGGGTACGTCCAATACGCACGCAGTGAGGATGAGGTCAATGACACAGTCAACCGGCTCTGGTTGCTGATTGCCGCAGGCGTGCTCGGCGGCACGCTGCTGGCCAGCCTGTTCGGGCTCGCGATCGCCAGCCGGGCCCTGCGCCCGCTCACCGCACTGACGGCCACCGCCCGTGAGATCACCGACACCCGCGACCCCTCCCGCAAGATGCCCCAACCGCGAGCCGACGATGAGATCGGAGAGCTGGCTCGCACCCTGGAGCAGATGCTGCGCTCACTCGACGCGGCTCGAGCCGAGCGCGAGGGGGCGATGCAAAAGCAGCGCGAGTTCGTCGCCGACGCCTCGCATGAGCTACGCACGCCACTGACCAGCGTCCTCGCCAACCTCGAGCTGCTCCAGGCCTCGCTGCGGGCCCCAGGTCAGGCAGAAGACCGCGAGATGATCGACTCGGCCCTGCGCTCCTCACGCCGGATGAGTCGGCTTGTGGGCGACCTGCTGCTGCTCGCCCGCGCCGACGCCGGCCGGATTGGGGAGCGTCGGCGCTGTGACTTCGCCGAGATCGTCGGTAACGCCGCGGTCGAGGTCGCGCCGGTGATGGGGGAGCGCGAGCTGAGCATCGACAACAGCCATCCGATCTTCGTCGAGGGTAACCCCGACGAACTGCACCGGATGATCGTCAACCTGCTCGACAACGCCGCCCATCACACCCAGCCGGGGTCACACATCGAGTTGCACCTGCGCTCCGTTGGCGACGTCGTCGTGCTGGAGGTCGCCGACGACGGGCCGGGGATCCCCTCCGAGCTGCGCGAGCAGGTCTTCGACCGCTTCGTGCGCGGCGCGGGCCCCGCTGACATCGCCGCCGGGCCGGGCACCGGCCTCGGCCTGGCGATTGTCCGCTCCGTCGCCAGCTCCCACGGCGGCCAGGTGGAAGCCGCGGAATCGGCGTCGGGCGGCGCCCTGTTCCGCATCCGTCTCCCGCTCGCCAAGTCTGAGCCGACGATTACCAGGCCTTTAGAGGCGCTTTAAAGCCCCGGCCTAGTTTCCCGAACGGACGAGACACACGGGCCCGCCGGGGATCTCCCCAACACCACCCCGGCGGGCTCGACTTGCCGCCGGGCCCTCCCCCTCCCTTTGGGCCCGGCGGCCTTTGCTTCAGACCTCGACGACCACCGGGAGGACCATCGGGCGGCGCCGCAGCTTCTCGTAGACGAACTTGGCGACCGCGTCGTGCAAGTCTTCTTGGATCAGGGGCAACTCCCGCGTGCCGGCGGCGGCGGCCTCATCCAGTGAGTCTTCGATCACGTCTCGCAGCTCTTCGACCAAGGCGTCGGCCTCCTCGAGGAAGGCGACGCCCCGGAAGATCACCTCTGGGTCGGCGACGACGCTGCCGTCATCAGAGGAGATCGTGGCGACGACGATGAAGATGCCGTCCGCGGAGATCTCGCGTCGGTCGCGCAGGGCGACGTCGTCGGGGTCGCCGATGTCGACTCCGTCGACAAAGATCGTGCCCGCGTGGACGTCCTCGCCGAACTGCGCCCCGCTCTCGGTGATCTCCAACGGTATCCCGTTGCGGCCCTGAAAGACGTTCTCCGGGTCAATCCCCACCGAGTGCGCCAGCTCAGCGTGCAACCGCAGCCGCTTGTGGTCGCCGTGCACAGGCAGCACATAGCGTGGCTTGGTCAGGTTGATCATCAGCTTCAGCTCCTCCTGCCCACCGTGGCCGGAGGCGTGGATCGGCGCGTCTTTGGCGGTCACCACGGTGGCACCGATCTCATAGATCCGGTCGATCGTCTCGTTCACCGCCCGCTCGTTGCCGGGTACCGGGGTCGCCGAGAAAACGACGGTGTCACCGGAGTGCAGCTCGACGTCGCGGTGGTCGTTGTTGGCCATCCGGCGCAGCGCCGAGAGCGGCTCCCCCTGGCTCCCGGTCGAGATCACGACCACCTTCTCGTCGGGGAAGTTCTCGATCTCCCGCGGCTGGATAAAGAGGCCGGGGGGCGCTTCGGCCATTCCAAGGCTGGAGGCGATGTTGAAGTTCTTGCGCATCGAGCGGCCGACCAGCGCCACCCGCCGGTCCAGCTTCACCGCGGCGTCGATCACCTGCTGGACGCGGTGGATGTTGGAGGCAAACGAGGTGACGATGATGCGGCCCTCACAAGAAGAGAAGGTCTCCAGCAGCGCCGGGCCGACGCTTGACTCCGAGGGAGAGATCCCGGCCCGGTCGGCGTTGGTCGAGTCGCCGCAGAGCAGCAGCAAACCGTCTCGACCGACTTCGGCCAGGCGCGAGATGTCCGCCGGGTGACCGTCGACCGGCGTCTGGTCGAACTTGTAGTCGCCGGTGATCAGCACCGAGCCCAGCTCCGTTTCGAGCAGAACGGCGCGCATGTCGGGGATCGAGTGCGAGAGATGGATCAGCTCAAGGCCAAAGGGGCCGAGCTTGACCTTCTCCCCCGCAGGCAGCTCCTTAAGCGGCGCGTCGGAGAGCTTGTGCTCATCGAGCTTGGAGCGCACCATCCCGATCGTTAGCCGGCCGCCGTAGATCACCGGCGGCTCTCCGATCTCGCGCAGCACGTAGGGCAGAGCGCCGACGTGGTCCTCGTGGCCGTGGGTGAGGACGATCGCCTCGATGTCGGAGGCGCGGTCGCGCAGGTAGGAGAAGTCGGGCAAGACCAGGTCGATCCCGGGCATCTCGGCGGTTGGGAACATCAGCCCGGTGTCGACCACGACGATCCGACCGTCGTACTCGACCACGGTCATGTTCTTGCCGATCTCCCCCAAGCCCCCGAGGGGGAGCACCCGAAGCTTCTTGCCTGCCACTAGAGGTCCACCGATCGTCCGTTGAGCGCTAGGGGGTTGCCGGAACGCCGACGCTCTCCAGCGCCGCTTCCACCCTCGCCCGCTGCTCCGCGTCGGCGGGAACCAGCGGTAACCGTAGGCGCCCCGAGGGGATCAGGCCAGTCATCTCCAGCGCGGCCTTGATCGGGATCGGGTTGGTCGTGACCGCCAGCGCCTCATACACCGTGTGCAGGCCGGCATCGATCTCCCTGGCCCGCTCCAGGTCTCCGCCCTGCGCGGCGTCCCACATCTCGCGCATCCGGTCCCCGACGATGTGCGAGGCGACCAGGATCCCGCCGGCGCCGCCGAACTCCAGCGTAGCCATGAAGGCGTCGTCGTTGCCGGCGAGCACGGCCAGCCCCTCGATCGGGCCGAGCTCGTCGTCGTTGGCCTGCTTCACCGCGACCACGTTGTCGATCGAGGAGAGCTCGGCGAGGAAGTCCGGCTCCATGTCGATCACGACCCGCGAGGGGATGTTGTAGAGGATCACCGGCAGCTCCGGCGCGGCCTCGGCGACCGCCTCGAAGTGCGCTCGCAGGCCCGCCTTGTTTGGCTTGTTGTAGTAGGGGGCGACGACTAGGGCGGCGTCTGCTCCCGCCGCCGCCGCCGCCTTCGTCAGCTCGCGCGAGTGGCGGGTGTCGTTGGTTCCGGTGCCGCAGATCACCGTCGCCTCGGTCCCGATCTCCTCGACGACCGCGCGCAGGAGCGAGATCTGCTCAGCGTCGGTGAGCGTCGGGGCCTCGCCGGTGGAGCCGGCGACCACCACCCCGTGTGAGCCGTGCTCGACCAGGCCGACAGCGAGGCGCCGCGCGGCGGCCTCATCGACGCCGCCACCCTCATCGAAGGGGGTCGCCATCGCCGTGATCACACCTTGGATTGCCTTCACCGAAGCCAGGGTATCCGCTCCAACCTCTTAGAGCAGCGTCTCCAACCCCACCGTGAAGCGGTCGGGAAGGGTGGAGACCCGGCGGACGGCGAGCAGGACCCCGGGCATGAAGGAGCGCCGATCGACCGAGTCATGGCGCAGCGAGAGGGTCTGCCCCTCGCCGCCGAAGATCACCTCCTGATGGGCGACAAGGCCGGGCAGGCGGACCGAGTGGATCGGCTCATGGACGTTGCCCCCGGCGGCGCGGATCAGCTCGGCGGTGCGCTTCGCGGTGCCCGACGGGGCGTCGAGCTTGCGATCGTGGTGCAACTCGATGATCTCGCACTCGGGCATGTGGGGCGCGATCCGCTGCGCCGCCTCCATCAACAGCACCGCGCCGATCGCGAAGTTTGGGGCGACGAAGCAGTTGGCGCCAGGGCCCGCCGACTCGGTGGCCGCTCGGGCGGCGCCCAGGTCAAAGCCGGTCGTCCCGATCACGGCGTGGACGCCGGCGGCCAGGCAGGCCCGCAGGTTGGCGAGGGCGACGTCGGGAGTCGTGAAGTCAACGACGACGTCGGCCTCGCCGAGCACGTCGCCAAGCTCAACACCCAGCGCGGGGTCGGCCCTGGCGGCGAGCGCCGTGTCCTCGGCCTCCTCGACCGCCTCACAGACGGCCCGGCCCATCCGCCCGGCGGCTCCGGAGACGACGACCCCAATCATGCAGCGACCAGGGCCTCGCTCACCGGAGCCAGCGCCCTGCGGAAACGATCCTCGGCGCGCCCGACGCAGGCGGCCGAGAGGCGCTCGGCGCCGTAGAGCTCGGCGGCCAATCCGGTCAGGTCCTCGACCGTCACCGCGTCCACCTTGGCCAGCATCTCATCGAGGCTGTCGATCGGGAGGCCGAACAGGGTGGCACGGGAGATCCGCGTCATCCGCGCCGCGGTCGACTCGGAGGAGAGGACGAGCCGGCCCTTGACGTTCTCCTTCGCGCGGGCGAGCTCCTCCCCTGAGATCGGCTCCGAACGCAGCCGCCCCAGCTCGGCGCCGATGATCGCGCAGGCCTCCTCGACGTTGTCCTCGCGGGTGCCGACGTAGGTCGCCACCAGCCCCGAGTCGGTGTACTGCTCGTTGTAGGAACCGACCGAGTAGGCGAGCCCGCGCTTCTCGCGCACCTCGCGAAAGAGCCGCGAGGAGGTCGAGCCACCGAAGATCGAGTCAAGGACGGCGAGCGCGAAGCGCCGCTCGTCGTCGCGCTTTAAGCCCGGCGCCCCGAAGCAGATGTGGTACTGCTCGGTGTCCTTCTCGTGGAAGCGCAGGCGAGCGGCGCCGTCTGGCTCCACCGAGGCAGCGGCGCCGTTGCCGCCCTCGGGGGGAGACGAGGCGCTGTGCCAGCTCGGCGATCCGCTCGTGGTCGAGATGCCCGGCGGCGCCGACGACGATGTCCTCCCCGGTGTAGCGAGCCCGGTGGTAGGCGTCGATCTCGGGGATTGGGATCGAGGCGATCACCCCCGTCTCGCCCAGCACCCGGCGGCCAAGCGGGTGCTCGCCGAAGACTGCGTCGGCGAGGAAGTCGTGGACGCGGTCCTGCGGTTCGTCCTCATACATCGCGATCTCCTCCAGCACCACGTCGCGCTCGGAGTCGACCTCCGGGTAGGTCGGCGCCAGCAGCATCTCGGCGAGCAGGTCGAAGACCTCCTCGGTGTGCTCGTCGAGGAAGCGGGCGTACAGATGGGTCGTCTCCTTGCCGGTCGCCGCGTTGACCGAGGCGCCGAGCCCGTCGAAGCGCTCGGAGATCTCGATCGCCGAGAAGCGCTCGGTCCCCTTAAACAGGAGGTGCTCGAGGAAGTGGGAGACCCCTGCCTGGGCGGGGGTCTCATCGCGGGAGCCAGTTCGCACCCAGAGCCCGAGCGCCACGGAGCGAACCGAGGGAACCTCCTCGGTCACAACCCGGACGCCCGAGCCCATCGCGGTGAGGATCGGGGCGCTCAATGCCTAGTTGCGCCGCTCGCGCTCGCGCCGGCGGCCGTCGCGGCCTCCGCGGTGTCCCTCGCGATCGCCGCCGTTTCGCCGCGAGCCTCCGTCGCCGGATCCGATCGCGACCAGCTCCTCAGGCGACTTGCCCTCGACCGAGGGGTCGCTGGAGAGGCGCAGCCCGATCCGGCCGCGCTCCTTGTCGACCTCGACCACGGTGACGTCGATCTCCTCGCCGGCCTTCAGCACGTCATCGACGGAGTCGACCCGCTCACCCGGCTTTACGTTGGAGATGTGGAGCAGGCCGTCGGTGCCCTTGACCAGCTCGACGAAGGCACCGAAGGTAGTCGTCTTGACGACCTTGGCGGAGCCATAGCGGTCCCCGACCTCGGCCTCCTTGGTCATCGACTCGATCCGGGCGACGCAGGCCTCGACCCGCTCGCCGGTCGGCGCGTAGATCCGCACCGTGCCGTCGTCCTCGACATCGATCTCCGCTTCGAACTCCTCGCACAGGGCCCGAATGGTTTCGCCGCCTTTACCGATCACAGCGCCGATCTTCTCCGGGTCGATCTTGATCGACTCGATCGCCGGCGCATGCGGGGAGAGCTGCTCCCGCGGGCCGTCGATCGCCTCGGCCATCTTGCCGAGGATAAAAAGACGACCCTTCTTCGCCTGCTCCAGCGCATCGGTGAGGATGTCGAAGGTGACGCCGGTGATCTTGATGTCCATCTGCAAGGCGGTGATCCCCTCTGCGGTGCCAGCGACCTTGAAGTCCATGTCGCCGAGGTGGTCCTCGACGCCGGCGATGTCGGTGAGGACGATGTAATCATCGCCCTCCTTGATCAGGCCCATCGCCACTCCTGCGACCGGAGCGCTGACCGGGACCCCCGCGGCCTGCAGGGCCATCGAGGAGGCGCAGACCGAACCCATCGAGGAGGAGCCGTTGGACTCCAGCGTCTCTGAGACGGCGCGGATCACGTAGGGGAACTCCTCTTCACCGGGGATCGTCGCCGCCAGGGCCCGCTCGGCGAGCGCGCCGTGGCCGATGTCGCGGCGCTTTGGCCCGCGCATGAAACCCGCCTCCCCAACCGAGAAGGGCGGGAAGTTGTAGTGGTGCCAAAACCGCTTCGTGGTCTGCAGGCCGAGTGTGTCGAGGCGCATGTCCATGCGCGTCGTGCCCAGCGCCACGTTGGAGAGGATCTGCGTCTCGCCGCGGGTGAACAGCGCCGAGCCGTGCACGCGTGGGGCGATGTCCACCTCGCACTCGATCGGGCGGATCTCGTCCTGGGCGCGGCCGTCGGGGCGCTTCTTCTCGACCGCGATCGCCTTGCGGATCGTGTCCTTCTCGATGTGGTCGAAAGCGGCGACGACCCCGGCCTTGCGCCCGGCGTCGTCGGTCTCGGGCGCATACTTGGCGACGACCTCGTCCTTGACCTTGTCGATCGCCTCGTAGCGCTCGAGCTTGCCCTCGGTGGCGATCGCGTCGACCAGGGCCTGGCCGTGCGAGGATCGGATGTCGCTGATCAGGCTCTCGTCGATGCTCGGGGCCTCGATCTCCAGCTTCTCCTTGCCGGCCTTCTGTTGGAGCTCGTCCATCGCGGCACAAAGCTTCTTGATCTCACCGTGGGCGATGTCGAGGGCGTCGAGTATCTCCTGCTCGGTGACGCCGCTGGCACCGGCCTCGACCATCAGGATCGCCTCGTCGGTGCCGGCGACGATCAGGTCAAGATCGAGCTCGTCGAGGCTCTCCTCGGGGGGATTGACGACGAAGTCGCCGTCGAGCTTGCCGACCCGCACCGCGCCGACGTGGGCGGCGACCGGGACCGGGGAGATCGCCAGCGCCGCGGAGGCGCCGTTCATCGCCAGGATGTCGTAGGGGTGGACGTGGTCCACCGACATCGGGATCGCGACGAGCTGGGTCTCGAAGTGCCAGCCCTTAGGGAAGAGCGGCCGGATCGGCCGGTCGATCATGCGGGCGGTCAGCGTCGCCTGCTCGCCGGAGCGGCCCTCGCGGCGGAAGAAGGAGCCGGGGATCTTGCCCGCGGCATACATCCGCTCCTCGACGTCGACGGTGAGGGGCAGGAAGTCCACGTCGCGCAGGTTGCCCATCGTCGCCGTGCAGAGGACCATCGTGTCGCCAGCGCGAACGACGACCGAACCGCTCGCCTGCTTGGCGAGCTTGCCTGTCTCGAAGGAAATCTGGCTCTCGCCGACATCCACCGAGACGCGGCTAATGTCAAACATGCTCATCTATGTCGTACCTCCGGCCGCCCGGTTGGCAGCTCTTGCGTTTCAGAACTCTCGTTCTCTGTCTCGGGGGAGACTACAGACCGAGGGAGGAAACGTCGCTCTTAGCGACGAAGGCCGAGCTCAGCGACCAGGGAGCGGTAGCGCTCGAGGTCGTTGCGCTCGAGATAGCGCAGCATGCGGCGCCGCTTGCCGACCAGCATCAGCAACCCGCGGCGCGAGTGATGGTCTTTCCCATGCTCGCGCAGGTGGCCGGTCAGGTCGTTGATCCGCTCGGTCAGCAGCGCGACCTGGACCTCCGCGGAGCCTGTGTCGCCGGCGGAGCGCCCGTACTTGTCGATCAACTCGGACTTCTGTTCTTTGGTCAGGCTCATTGCGGGCCGGTGAAGCTAGCACAGACCCGCTTCGCGTCCTCGACGTCGGTCCGCATCTGGGCGATCAGCTCCTCGACCCCGGCAAAGCGCTTCTCGCCGCGCAGGCGGTCGACGAAGGCAACTCGCAGGGTCTTGCCGTAGAGGTCCTCGTCGCGGTCGATCAGGTAGGTCTCGATCAACACCCCGCGTCCCGTTTCAAAGGTCGGCCGCACGCCGACGTTGACCGCCGCCGGCACGCCGTCGGCGAAGGCCGCGTAGACGCCGTGCCCGGGGATCGCGAGGCGGTCGTCGGGGACGATGTTGGCGGTCGGAAACCCCAGCTCCCGGCCGCGCTGATCGCCGCTCTCCACGGTCCCCTCGACCATGAAGGGAGCGGCAAGGCAGCGCCGGGCGCCCACCATGTCGCCGGCGGCTACCAGAGCCCGGATCCGTGTCGAGGACACGGTCTCGCCATCAACCTCGACCAGCGGCACCACCCGGGTCTCGAACTCGGGGCGCAAGGCGAGCATCTCCGGGTCGCCCTGCGCCCTGGCGCCGAAGCGGAAGTTCTCCCCGACCGAGACCCGCTCGGCTCCAAGCCGCTCGACCAGGACCCGCTCGATAAAGCCCTCGGCTGGCACGGCCGCGAACTCGCGGTCAAAGGGGATGACCACTAGCTCGCGCACTCCCAGCCCCTCGATCACGTCGCGCTTCACCGCGAACGGCATGATCAGCTTCGGCAGCGCCGCCGGGTGGAGGACTTCCAGTGGGTGCGGATCGAAGGTGAGGACCGTGTCGGCGTGGTCGATCACCTCCCGGTGGCCCAGGTGAACGCCGTCAAAGGTGCCGATCGCGACGTGGCGGGGCCGCGGCTCCGCGTCTGGCAGCCTGGTGACCTCGACGCTCATCGAAGCAGGGCCTCGGGGGCCAACTCGGCGACGCGGTCCACGCTCAGCTCCTCGCCGGCGTCCTTGACCTCGAAGGGGCCGATCGCGGTGCGACGCAGTGAAGAGCAGTAGGCGTCCCCCAGCGTCTCGACCAGGGTTCGGACGTAAGTTCCGGCCGAGCATTCGACCTCATACGCAGCGCTGCCGGCGTCGTGGCCGAGCAGATCGGCCCGGTAGACCTCGACATCGCGCTCCGGCGTCTTGACGGCCTCGCCGCGGTGCGCCTTGCGGTAGAGCCGCTCCCCCCCGACCCGCACCGCGGAGGTCATCGGCACCCGCTGGCGCACCGTGCCCGTGGGCAGCTCCAGCGACTCCGGCAGACACCCGGTCTCGGTCAGCTCCCCGTCGGGGTCCCCGGTGCTGGAGCGCCAGCCGAGACGAGCCGTCACGAGGTAGGTCTTCGGCAACCCCGTCAGGTGGCGCTGCAGCTTCGTTGCCCGGCCGAGAAGGAGCAACAGCAGGCCGGTGGCGAACGGATCGAGCGTCCCCGCGTGGCCCACCTTGCACCCGCGCGCCCGTCGCACCCGCGCCACCATGTCGTGCGAGGTTATCCCCGCGGGCTTGTCGCAGAGCAAGATGGCGCCCGCGGGCTCGCCGGCGGCCATATTCAGGAGTCGAGCTGGGCGGTCACCTCGCCACAGAGGAAGGAGACCAGCTCGTCGAGCTCGAGGTCGGTCGAGAAGCCGGCGGCCCGCTTGTGGCCGCCGCCGCCGTGGCGGCGGGCGATCGCTGAGACGTCGATGTCGCCCTCGCTGGAGCGCAGGCTGACCTTGCGCGCCGCCCGGCCGCGATCGCCGAGGTCGCGGATCACCGCCGCCACCTTGGTGCCCTCGACCGAGCGCAGGTGATCGACGATCCCCTCGGTCATCTCCTCGCCAGCGCCCGTAGCGTCGTAGTCAGCCGCCGTTATGTAGGTGAGGACGAGGCGGCCCTCGCAGTGGCGCTGGATGCCCTCAAGCGCGCGAGCCACCAGCAGGAGCTTCTCCAGCGGCACGTGCTCGTAGAGACGCCGATAGGTGTCGTCGACCTCGACCCCGGCTTCGATCAGGTCGGCGGCAACCCGGTGAGTACGGGCATCGGTGTTCTCGTACATGAACTTGCCGGTGTCTGTGATCAGCCCGACGTAGAGGGCCGAGGCCATATCTCCGGTGATCCGGGCCCCGAGCAGGATCGCCAGCTCGTAGACGATCTCTGCCGTGCACGAGGCCTCGGTGTCGACCAAGTTGAAGTCGCCGAAGCGGGTGTTGTCGTGATGGTGGTCGATGTTGATGACGTCGTTTCCGGTGAGGAAGTCGAGCGGCATCCGGTCGATGTTGCCGCAGTCCAAGAAGATCACCGTGCGGTCGGCGATGTCGGCGGGGGGCTCGTGGAAGACCTCCTCCAACGGCAAAAAGCGGTACTCGATCGGCAGCGGGAACTCCTTCGCCGCCATGAACATCACCGAGTCCTTCCCGAGCTGAGCGAGCAGGTGGTGCATTCCCAGTAGCGAGCCGAGGGCGTCGCCGTCGGGGCCCTCGTGGGCGGTGAGCAGGAAGCGCTCGCGCGAGCGCAGCTCGGCGGCGACCAGCTCGGTGTCGGTGGCTGCCAGGCCTACCGGCTCCCCCGTCATCCCTCCTCCTCCAGCAGCCGCGAAATTCGCACGCCCTGCTCGATCGTCTCGTCGTAGTGAAAGGAGACGGTCGGGGTGCGCTTCATCCTCGTCTCGGCGGCGATCCTCGACTGGATCACGCCGCGGGAGGAGCGCAGCCCGCTCAGTGTCGCCTCCCGCTCCTCCTCGGAGCCGAGCACGCTGACGTACACCTTTGCGGTGCGCAAATCGGGGCTGGTCTGGACCGATGTCACGGTGACGAAACCGATGCGGGGATCGTTTAACTCACTGCCGATCGCCGCGCCGACCACCTCGCGAAGCACCTCGTTGATGCGCCGCATGCGAGCGGTGGCCATCCTACTCCAGCGTCTGCTCGACCTGCTTGGTCTGGAAGAACTCGAGCACGTCGCCCTCCTTGACGTCAGCGTAGCCGTCGAGGACAACGCCGCACTCTTGGCCCTCCTCGACCTCGGACACGTTGTCTTTGAAGCGCCGCAGGGAGCCGAGCTTGCCGGTCCACACCACAGTGCCTTCGCGGACCAGGCGGACGTTGGCCTCGCGTGTGACCTTGCCCTCGGTGACGGCACAGCCGGCGATGCGGCCAACTTTGGAGGCCTTGAAGGTCTGCTTGACCTCGGCCTCGCCGACCGCCTCCTCGACCTCAACCGCCTCCAGCATTCCTTCCATCGCATTGCGGAGGTCCTCGGTGACTTTGTAGATGACCGAGTAGGTGCGGACGTCGACGCCCTCACGCTCGGCAGCACGGCGGGCGTCAGCGAGGGGGCGAACATTGAAGCCGAGGATGATCGCATTTGAGGCCGAGGCGAGCATCACGTCGGACTCGTTGATGCCTCCGGTCTGTGAGTGAATGATGTTGATCGCCACCTGTTCCTGGGGCACCTTGGCGATCTCGTCCTGAAGCGCCTCCAGGGAACCGGCCACATCAGCCTTGAGGACGATATTGAGCTCCTTGATCTCGCCCTCCTGGGCGCGGGCAAAGACCTCCTCGAGGCTGACCTTGCGGGCCTGGCGGCGGGCCAGGGCCTCGGTCTTCAGCCGGTTGGCGCGCTCCTGGGCGAGCTGGCGGGCGCGGCGGTCGTTCTCGACCGCCGCGACGAACTCGCCGGCCTCGCAGACCCCGTCGAATCCGAGCACCTCGACCGGCATCCCTGGGCCGGCGCTGTCAACCCGCTCGCCGGTGAAGTCCTGCATCGCCCGCACCCGTCCCCACCGTGGGCCAGCGACCAGCGAGTCGCCCACCTTCAGCGTGCCGCGCTGGACCAAGACGGTGACCACGGGGCCGCGACCGGGATCGAGCTGGGACTCAATCACCGTGCCCGAGGCCGGGGCGTCGGGGTTGGCCCCCAGCTCCTCCAGCTCAGAGACAAGCAGGATCATGTCGAGCAGGCTGTCGAGCCCCTCGTGGGTCTTCGCGGAGACGTCGCAGTAGACGGTGTCGCCCCCCCACTCCTCCGGGGTGAGGCCGTCGGCGGCTAGCTCGTTGCGGATCCGGTCGGGCTGGGCGCCCTCTTTGTCGATCTTGTTGACGGCGATCAGCATCGGCACGTCGGCGGCACGGGCGTGGTCGATCGCCTCTTTCGTCTGCGGCATCACACCGTCATCGGCGGCAACGACGACGACGGCAACGTCGGTGACTTTGGCGCCCCGAGCGCGCATCGCGGTGAAGGCGGCGTGGCCTGGGGTGTCGAGGAAGGTGATCGTCTTCTCACCGTGGTGGACCTGGTAGGCGCCGATGTGCTGGGTGATGCCGCCCGCCTCCCCCGCTGCCACCTCGGTCTCGCGGATCGCGTCGAGCAGCGAGGTCTTGCCGTGGTCGACGTGGCCCATAATCGTCACCACCGGCGGCCGGTCGGCGAGATCCTCCTCGGCATCGGTGAAGGTGGGCGTTCTCGGGCTCCTCATCGGCCGCGGTGACGATCTCGATCTTGCGGTCGTACTCGTCGGCGATCGCCCGGATCGAGTCGTCGGTGAGGGTCTGGGTGAGGGTCGCCATCTCCCCCATCGTCATCAGCTTCTTGATCACTTCGGCGGGGGCGAGGCCGAGCGACTCGGCGACCTCGCGCACGGTGGCGCCGGAGTTAACGTTGGTCGCCTCGGGCTCGGCCGGTGACTCGGCCTGGGGCGGCGGCTCCTCCAGCAGCGGTCGGCGGCGACGCCCGCCGCGGCGCCTTGGCGGCCGCTGTGGCGGCGGCCCGCCCATCTGATCGCGGCGAGCGGCCTGCGAATCGATCACTACGCGGCGTTTTTTAGGAGCAGCCCCCCCGGCGGCGAGGGGGCTGGATGCCTGCCCGCTGGGGCGCACCGGCTTCTTCGACGTCTGGGCGCCTTTGGCGGCCGGTTTGGGCCGCGTCTCGGTCTTTACGGCAGTTCCGCCGTCCCCTTTGGCGGCTGCGATCGCCTTTAACGCATCGGCCTCCTCGACACTGGAGGCCGCAACTTTCGCCTCCACCCCGACTGCCTTGAGCGCCGCCAGCAACTCTTTGCTGCTGAGACCCTGCGCTTTCGCGATCTCGTGAACCCGCTTCTTAGCCACCCCTGCTACTCAGCCTCCTCGGCTACGGGCTCAGAGGGCTCGGCCTCAGGGGCAGGCTCAGAAGGCGGCTCAGCCGAATCGTCAGGGCGATCAGCGGCCTCGGAGGGAATCAGATCGTGATCGGAGTCGGCTGAGGGCGCCTCATCGTCCGTCGCTCCCTCGGCCTGGCCCATGGCGGCGGGCGTTGCGCCATCGTCGCCAGAGCCCTGGCCTTCATCCTCTGTGACTTCCTCGCTGGCCCCTGCGAGCGTTCTCGTCGAACTCCGCTGTCGCACGATCAACGATTTCAGAGACCTGGCCCTCGTCGGCGTCAGGGTCAGCGAGGACCGCGACCTCGGCCTCGGCGAGCGCCGCAAGGACCGCGACCTGACTGGTCTCAAAGCGGGCCAGCGCCTGGTGCTGGGGCAGGCCGCAGTAGGTGGAGCCGGGGACGGCGGCATTCGGGCAGCGACGACCGTTTGAGAGCATTGCCATGCATCGACCGTCGGACTGATCCTCTCCCTCATACTCCACCTCCTGGTCTTCCTGGGAGAACTCCGTCTCAGACTTGATGTCGACCCGCCAGCCCGTCAGCCGGGCGGCAAGGCGGGCGTTCTGGCCGTCGCGGCCGATTGCCAGCGAGAGCTGGTCGTCGGGGACGATCACAGTCGCCTGGCGCTCCTCGTCATCGACTATCACCTCGCGGACCCGGGCCGGCGATAGCGCCTTGGCGACGAAGCGAGCGGGCTCGTCGTTGTGGGGGATGATGTCGATCTTCTCGCCGCGCAGCTCCGGAGACGACCATCCGCACCCGCGAGCCACGCGGGCCGACGCAGGCGCCGACCGGGTCGACGCCGTCGGCGTGGGAGATGACCGCGATCTTGGAGCGATAGCCGGGCTCGCGGGCGACGCCGACAATCTCGACCAGCTTGTCGGCGATCTCGGGGACCTCCAACTCGAACAGCTTCTTGATCAGCTCCGGGTTGCGTCGCGAAACGACGATCGCCGGGCCTTTGGTCGAGTCCGAGACGTCGGTGATCACCGCCTTGACCCGCATCCCGTGGTCGTAGCGCTCGTTGTAGACCTGCTCGGACTTGGGCAGCAGCGCCTCGACCCGCTCGCGCAGCTGGACCAGCGTGTAGCGCTTGTCGGACTGCTGAATGATCCCGGTGATCAGCTCGCCGACCCGGTCCTGGTACTCGTCATACATCATCTGCCGCTCGGCTTCGCGAATCCGCTGCAAGATCACCTGCTTGGCGGTCTGGGCGGCGATCCGGCCGAAGTCATCGGGAGTGACGTCGCGAGTCGTGATCTGGTCCTCGTAGGGTGCGATCATCTCAGGGTCAAGCTCGGGCTCCTCGGGCTCGCGCAGCTCCCCGGTCTCGGGGTCGATCTCTGACTCCTCCTCCTCCTGAAGCTCGGCAGCCTCAGCCAGCAGCTTCTCCTCAAGCTCTGGAGGGAGGATCAGCTCAAAGACCCGGAAGTCGCCGGTCTCGTGGTCGAGGTCGACCCGGGCGTATTTGGCCGCACCGGGCGTCTTCTTGTAGGCCGAGAGGAGGGCGTCCTCGAGGGCGTCCATCAGCTTCTCTGCGGAGATCCCCTTCTCCTGCTCGAGCGCCTTGACTGCTTCGACGATCTCCTTGCTCACTTGAGCTGCTCCTTGATCTCGGGAACGTGGCTGGCGCGGCGGTACTTGGGACCCGGCGAGGAGACCTCCAGGGAGTAGTCGACCGTGAGATGGCTCAGGTGCTTGGTCACGCGTTCACAAAGCGCCAGATCGACGCCGCCGGGGCGGTCAATGAAGATACGCAGCACGTCAGTGCCGGGGCGCTCCAGGGCTACCAAGTCGAGCGCGGAGTCGAGTTCGGAGAGCTGCTGTTGGATCTCATCTTTGAGGTCTTGCATGGCTGGTTCGGGCCTAAAAAAAAGTGGGCCAGGCCCACTTCTCGACACGGATAGGACAGAAAAGCTTGCACCCAGTATAGCCACGAGCCTGGGGCCAAGCGCTTGACCGCGGGCTCCTGTCCTCGGGACGGGGTACCTCCTTGTGCTGCGTGCCGAGCTGGGTGCGGAGACCTTTCGCGCCCGGGGCTCAGGCCTTGCTCCACACCGCCCCCGTTCGCAGGATCAACCGTGGTGCAGCTTGGCGTTACTCCGTAGCTGCTCGACCCTGTCGAGGATTGCGTCGGCGATGGCTTCCTTGGGGGCTAGCGCGACGTCGGTCTCGCTCGTGGAGTCAATCAGGGTCACTGCGTTTTGGTCGCTCTCGAAGCCGATCGAGGGATCCGAGACATCGTTTAAGACGATCAGGTCGGCTCCCTTGCGGGAGAGCTTGGCTCGGGCTCGGTCGACTCCATCTCCTCCGTGCTCGGCGGCGAAACCGACGATGGTTTGTTGCTCGGTGGCAGTGGCTGCCAAGGAGGCGAGGATGTCCTCTGTCGGCTGCAGATGGAGGTCGAGGGCGTCCTGGCGCTTTAACTTGCTCTCGAGACGTTGGAGGCCCGGAAGTCGGCGGGGGCGGCGGCCATCAGGAGAACGTGCGCTGGGGGGAACTCCCGGTGAGTCGCCGTGGCCAGCTGCTCGGCGGTCTCCACGTCCACGCGGCGAACACCGGGGGGGCTTGCGAGGGCGACGTTGGCCGCTATCAGGGTCACGTCGGCGCCGCGGCGGACCGCGGCGTCGACGAGGGCCAGGCCCATGCGGCCGCTGGAGCGGTTGCCGATGAAGCGAACCGGATCGATCGGCTCACGGGTGCCGCCGGCGCTGACCAAGACGCGGAGGCCATCCCAGGGGCGGCTGCCCCTCGGCAGGGCCGCCTCGACGCGGGCCAGCAGATGGGCGGGGTCGGGCAGGCGGCCCTTGCCGAACTCCCCGCGCGAGGCGAGCGGACCCTCCTCCGGCTCGATCACGGCGACGCCGCGCTCGCGCAGCGTCGCCAGGTTCGCCTGGGTCGCGGCGTCGGCATACATCCGGTCGTTCATCGCCGGGGCGAGGAGGCGCGGGGCGACGCAGGCGAGGAAGGAGGTGGTGAGCATCGAGTCCGCCATCCCGGCGGCGAGCTTGGCGAGGGTGTTGGCGGAGGCGGGCGCGACCAGGTAGACGTCGCAGTTGGCGGCCAGCTCGAGGTGGCCGACCGGGTCGTGCGCGGGCAGGGGGTCGCCGGGGAAGGCGCCGCGCATCGGGTCGCGCTTAAACTCGGAGGTCAGGACCGGCGCCCCGGTGATCCCCTCGAAGGAGGCCGCACCAACGAAGCGGGCGGCGGCACCGGTCATCACGACCCGGACACCGTGGCCGGCCACGGTGCCCAGCCGGGCGAACTCAAGCGACTTGTAGGCGGCGATCCCGCCGCTCACACCAAGCAGGACTCTGGCCATCGGTTCCTCCTGATCGCGCCGGAGAGGCCGGAGCTCAGGCGCGGTACTCGTATTTGAGCTTGCCCTCGGCGAGCTCCTCGAGCGCCATCGAGAGGTAGTTTCTGTCGCGCGGGGTCTCGACCATCGGCGGCGGGTATTCACCGAAGCTGCCCTCGCCGAGGTTGTGGAAGTAGCTGTTGATCTGGCGCGCCCGCTTGGCCGAAACGACGACCGCGGCGTAGTGGGAGTCCGTGTGTTCCAAGAGTTTGTCGACGCGTGGTTTGATCATCCGGCACCGGAGTGTAGTGGCAGGCCGAGCTCGGCGCGCACGATCTGCTCCAGCTCCGCCGCGGCGCGGTCGAGGTCGTCGTTGATAACCCGGTGGCGGAACTCGTCCTGGGCGGCCAGCTCTTGCTCGGCGACCTTAAGCCGGGCATCGATCGCCTCGGCCGAGTCGGTGCCGCGGGCGAGCAGGCGCTCGCGCAGGATGGCCGAGTCGGGCGGAGCTATGAAGACCTGCACCGACTCGCGCATCGCGGCGCGCACCTGGCGCGCGCCCTGAACCTCGATCTCGAGCACCACCGAGTGCCCGGCCGAGAGCCGCCGCTTAACCTCGGAGCGCAGCGTTCCGTAGCGGTGGCCGCTGTAGGTGGCGAACTCGAGGAAGTCTTCGCTGCGGACGTGGCGGTCGAACTCCTCGGGAGAGAGGAAGTGGTAGTCGCGGCCGTCGATCTCGCCCTCGCGAGGTGCCCGGGTCGTCGCCGAGACCGAGAGCTGCAGATCCGGCACGCGGTCGAGCAGCCTGGAGATCAAGGTTCCCTTCCCGACGCCCGACGGGCCAGTGATGACAAAGACTTTCGACATGAAACGGCGGTAAAAACCAAGCAGGTCGGTCGGACGCAGGGAGCGTGGCGCGCTCTGTGCGCGGGCAGCCGAGGAGGCCACGATGCCCGGGGCTGCGGCGGCCGTTAGCGGCGGAGCTGGGAGACCAGCTCAGCGCGCTGGCGCTGTGAAAGTCCCCCGATGGTCTTTGAGGGGGAGATCCGGCACTGGTTGAGGATGCGGTTGGTCTTTACCCGGCCGTACTTCGGCACCGCCAGCAGCATGTCGAAGACCTTCGCGGTCTGCACGTACTCGGGTGGGTCAAGCAGCAGGGCGTGGATGCCGGCGCGACCCGCTTTGAGGTCCTTCTTCAGCTTGGCGCGGGCGGTGCGGATGTCATTGGCCCGCTTCAGCGCCTCCATCCTCTGGTCCAGCGACCGCTCGGGGGCCGCAGCTGAGGTCTTGACTGGGGTGGGCATGTGGGCGGCGAGTATAGCCGCGGGTCGAGAGCGCGCAAGGGCTTCCCCCCCATTTCGGGACAAATTCACCTCGACCTCGAGTCGAGGTAGAGGATCGGGGGCTCATTCCGACTGCTCAACGAATCCAGAGGAAAGCTCTTCGGCAATCCGGCGAGCGGCGAGCGGGTCCCGGAAGCTCTCGGTCCCGACCGCAACCACCGTTGCCCCGGCGGCGAGGAATTCGCGCGCGTCGGCGCCGCTGGAGACGCCGCCCATGCCGATGATCGGCAGGCCCACCGCGGCTGCGACGGCACGAACCTGGGCGACCGCGATCGGCCGTACAGCCGGGCCCGAGAGGCCGCCGTGGCCGGCCGCGATCACGGGTCCCAGCGTGATCGGATCGATCGCGCTCGCCTTCACCGTGTTGATCAGCGAGACCGCGTCGGCCCCTCCCCGCTCGGCGGCGAGGGCTATCGCCGCCGGATCGGCGACGTTCGGAGTCAGCTTGACGATCAGCGGCTTCGCCGTGAGCGGGCGCAGCAGCGCCAGCAGCGCCGCCATCTCGGCCGGCTGCTCGCCGACGATCAGGCCGGAGTCGACGTTGGGGCAGGAGACGTTGAGCTCGATCGCGGCAACCTCATCCCGCTCAGAGACCGCCGAGACGAGGCGGGAGAACTCCTCCCGGCTCGTGCCCATCACCGAGACGATCAGCGGCACGGGCAACTCGGCAAGCCGTGGCAGGTCCTCCACCAAGAACCCGTCGAGCCCCTTGTTGGGCAGCCCAATCGAGTTGATCATCCCGGCCGGCGTCTCCCAGATCCGCTGCGGGTCGTTTCCGATTCGGGCCTTGGGGGTGATCGTCTTTGAGAACGAAGGCTGAGAACGGGAATTCTTCGAGCAGCGCGTCCCCGTACACCCGCCTAGCGGCGATTGCGTCAAACGTGCCGGACGCATTGATCACGGGGTGTTGGAGCTCGATGCCGCAGAAGCTGAGCGCGCTGGCGGCGGGTCCCCCCCTCGGAGTTGGCCCCCCCCCTTGCACCGCGCGCTGCTCCGGGCGCAGGCAAGCTTTGCCCCTGCAGGGTTGGGGCCTTTCCCTCCGCGGCCTTCGGGTGGCGGAGGCCCCCCCACCCCGACGCCAGGAGCCGATGTGCCTATCACCGGCCCGTCGAGGCAAAGACGCATGTAGCTGCCGTCAGAGCAAGGCATGGCGCAGCCGAAGCAGGCTCCGTACCCGCAAGCCATCGGGGACTCCATCGCCAGCTCGCAGGCGATGCCGCGCTGCGCGCACATCGATTGCACAGCATCCAGCATCGCTGGCGGGCCGCAGGAATAGACGGCGGCGCTGGTCGCGTCGTCGCCGTCGAGCATCGCCGCGAGCAGGTCGGTGACGTAGCCGCGGCGCCCGACGTGGCCGTCCTCGCTCGCGAGGCGCACCTCACAGCAGGAGAAGAGGTCGTCGAGGCCACCGCAGTGGGCCGCGTCGCGGAAGCCGAGGAGAACGCGGGCGGGGACGTTGTGAGCGGCGAAGCGGCGGCGCAGCAGCGCCAGCGGGGCGATGCCGATGCCGCCGCCGACCAGGATCGCCCCCGCGGCGCCCGGCGCCAGCTCTCGCGGTTCGGAGAAGGAGTTGCCGAGGGGCCCGTTGACCCAGACCCCCTCCCCCGGCTCCAGCTCGCAGAGACGGTCGGTCCCGGGCCCGATCCCCTCGATCAGAAAGTCGAGCCGGCGCCCAGCACCGCCCGGCGCCACGTCGGCGACCGAGAGCGCTCGGGGCAGGAATGGCCGCTGGGAGCGCTCCTCCCAGCGGCGCGCGGCGGCGAGCATGTAGAACTGCCCCGGCCTGGGCTCGGGCCCCCCCTCGTCGTGCAGTGAAAAGACCCGGTAGCTGCCCGAGGCTCGGTTCTCGGTCACCGCGCAGAGCCGCCGGCCCAACGGCGCGCTCATCGAGGCTGTGTTGCCCTTGTAGGCGCGTGGATCTCTTGGAGGGAGTGGACCTCGGCGCCCTCCTTGCGGGCGGCGATCGCGCGCACGGCGGCCGAGGCACCAGTCATCGTCGTCACGCAGGGGATGCCTTGGCGGACCGCGGCGCTTCGGATCTCATAGCCGTCGGCTCGGGCGCCAGAGCCGGTCGGGGTGTTGATGACCAGGTCGCAGCGGCGCTCGCGGATCAGGTCGACGACGTGCGGTGAGCCCTCGCCGAGCTTGTTGATCGGGGTCACCGGCACGCCCATCGCCGAGATCGCCTGAGCGGTACCGCCGGTCGCGATCACCTCGAAGCCGAGGTCGTGGAAGCGAGCGGCGATCTGGGTCGCGGCCGGCTTGTCGGTGTCGGTGACCGTGATGAAGACCGAGCCCTCGGCGGGAAGCGAGACCCCGGCCGCCGCCTGCGCCTTGCCGAAAGCAGTCGGGAAGTCAGAGGCGATCCCCATCACCTCGCCGGTGCTCTTCATCTCCGGCCCCAACACCGAGTCAGCGCCGGCGAAGCGGGCGAAGGGCAACACCGCCTCCTTGACGCTGACGTGCCCGCTCGGGGCCTCGGGCAGGTCCTGGTCTGAAAGCCTCTCCCCCAGCATCAGGCGACAGGCGAGCTTGGCAAGCGGAGCGCCGATCGCCTTGGAGACGAAGGGAACGGTGCGCGAGGCGCGCGGGTTGGCCTCGATCACGTGCAGCTCGCCGGCGGCGAGCGCGTACTGGACGTTGATCAGCCCGATCACCCCGAGGTCCAGCGCGACCCGCTTCGTCGTCGCGCGGATCTCCTCCAGCATCTCCTCGCCGAGACTCATCGGCGGGATCACGCAGGCGGAGTCGCCCGAGTGCACGCCGGCCTCCTCGACGTGCTGCATGATCCCGGCGACCCAGACCTGCTCGCCGTCGCCCAGCGCGTCGACGTCGACCTCGATCGCGTTCTCGAGGAAGCGGTCGAGCAGCAGCGGGTGCTCCTGGTCGGCCTTGACGTGCGCCTCCAGGTAGGCGGAGAGGTCCGCGGTCGAATAGCAGATCTCCATCGCCCTGCCGCCGAGCACATAGGAGGGCCGCACCAGCAGCGGGAAGCCGACCTCCTCCGCGATCACCGCCGCCTCTTCGGCGGAGAGCGCCGTGCCGTAGGGCGGATGCTTGATGCCGAGCCGGCGCAGCAGGGCACCGAAGCGGCCGCGGTCCTCGGCCAGGTCGATCGCCTCAACCGGGGTGCCGAGCAGCGACACGCCGGCCTCTTCCAGCTCCCGGGCCAGCTTCAGCGGGGTCTGGCCGCCGAACTGGACGATCACCCCCTCGGGGCGCTCCTGCTCACAGACGGCGAGCACGTCCTCGGCGGTCAGTGGCTCGAAGTAGAGGCGGTCGGAGGTGTCGTAGTCGGTGGAGACCGTCTCCGGGTTGCAGTTGATCATCACCGCGTCGCGTCCCAGCTCGCGGACGGTCATCGCGGCGTGAACGCAGCAGTAGTCGAACTCGATCCCCTGGCCGATCCGGTTGGGGCCGGCGCCGAGGATGACGACCGAGTCGCGCTCGCCGCGACGGACCTCAGAGACCGGCCCTGCGCCGGGCCGGCTGCGCTCATGCGCCGAGTAGTAGTAGGGGGTCTCCGCCTCAAACTCGGCGGCGCAGGTGTCGACAGCCTTGTAGGTGCGGGTGAGGCCGTCGGTGCCGTCGCCCTCGGTGGCCAGCACCTCCAGCTCACCCAGGAACCAGCGATCGACCCCGCAGCGCTCGTGGACCTCCTGTACGCCGATCCCGCGGCGAAAGGCCTCCAGCACCAGGTCAAAGCGCTCCGGGCAGGGCGCCTTGAGGCGGTCGAGCAGGGCCGCATCGGCCTCGGGCAGGTCGGGCGCGGTGTCCAGCTCGCGCGAGCGCAGCGCCTTGGCGAAGGACTCGCGGAAGGTGCGGCCAATCGCCATCGCCTCACCGACGCTCTGCATGTGGGTGGAGAGCCGGCCCGCGGCGCCCGGGAACTTCTCGAAGGCAAAGCGCGGCATCTTGGTCACCACGTAGTCGATCGTCGGCTCAAAGGAGGCGGGGGTCGCGCGGGTGATGTCGTTGGGGATCTCCTCCAGGGCGTAGCCGACCGCGAGCTTCGCCGCCATCTTGGCGATCGGGAAGCCGGTCGCCTTGGAGGCAAGCGCTGAGGAGCGCGAAACGCGCGGGTTCATCTCGATCACGACGACCTCGCCGCTCTTTGGGTTGACGCCGAACTGGACGTTGGAGCCGCCGGTCTCCACCCCGACCGCGCGAATCACCGCGATCGCCTGGTCGCGCAGCTCCTGATAGAGCGGGTCGGTGAGCGTCTGGGCCGGCGCCACCGTGACCGAGTCGCCTGTGTGGACCCCCATCGGGTCGACGTTCTCGATCGAGCAGACGATGACGACGTTGTCGTTGTGGTCGCGCATCACCTCCAGCTCGAACTCGCCCCAGCCCAGCACCGACTCCTCGATCAAGACCTGGTTGATCGGGCTTGCCGCGAGGCCCTCGGAGAACGACTTGGCGCAGCTCGGTCTCGGTCTCCCCCACGCCGCCGCCCTGGCCGCCCATCGTGAAAGCCGGGCGGACGATCGCCGGCAGGGAGATGCGGCCCTCGGCGAGGGCAGTCTCGACCTCGCCGAGGCTCTGGACCGTGATCGACCAGGGGATGCGCAGGCCAGCCTCGGTCATCGTGCGACGGAACTCCTCACGGTCCTCGGCGCGCCGGATCGCGGCGGCATCAGCGCCGATCAGCTCGACCCCGAAGCGCTCCAGCGTGCCGTCCTCGTGCAGGGCCATCGCCAGGTTGAGCGCCGTCTGCCCACCGAGCGTCGGCAGCAGCGCGTCGGGCCGCTCCTTCTCGATGATCCGGGTCAGCGGGCCGGGGAGCAACGGCTCGATGTAGGTCGAGGTGGCGAACTCCGGGTCGGTCATGATCGTCGCCGGGTTGGAGTTGACGAGGACGACCTCATAGCCCTCCTCGAGCAACACCTTGCAGGCCTGTACGCCGGAGTAGTCGAACTCGGCCGCCTGACCGATCACGATCGGGCCGGAGCCGACCAGGAGGATCTTCTCGATGTCCGTGCGCTTAGGCATGGGCGAGATCCAGGAAACGGTCGAAGAGGTAGCGGGCGTCGTGCGGGCCAGGACCCGCCTCGGGGTGGTACTGGACCGTCGCCCCCGCGACGTCTCTCAGCACGAGTCCCTCGACCGTGCGGTCGTAGAGGTTTAAGTGGGAGAGCTCGGCGACGCCGAAGTCGGTATCCCAGCGGACCGGCTCCTCGCCCGCGATCCGCGGCTCCCCGCCGGGGCCCTTCACGGCGAAGCCGTGGTTTTGGGAGGTGATGTCGATCCGGCCGCTCTCCAGGTCCTTGACCGGGTGGTTGGCGCCGCGGTGGCCGAAGGGCAGCTTGTAGGTCCTCAGGCCGATGGCGCGACAGAGCAGCTGGTGGCCGAGGCAGATGCCGAAGACCGGGCGCACACCGACCAGTTCGCGCACCGTGTCGACGACGTAGCCGAGGGCGGCGGGGTCGCCGGGGCCGTTGGCGAGGAAGACGAGGTCCGGTCCCTCGGCCAGCACGTCCTCGGCAGAGGTCGCGCAGGGCAACAGGGTGACGCGGCAGCCGCGCGCGCGGAGCTGGCGGACGATGCTCATCTTCACCCCGGTGTCGATGCCGACCACGTGGGGGCCATCGCCCTGAAAGCGGACCGGCTCGGGCGGGGTGACGGTGCGGGCCAGGTCGGCGCCGTCCATCGAGGGCTCGGCGGCGACCATCGCGCGGGCCTCGGCCTCGGGGACCTCGCCGGGGAAGATGCCGCCCCGCATCGCGCCGCGGTCGCGGATGTGGCGGACCAGCGCCCGCGTGTCGACGCCGCCGATCCCGGGCACGCCGCAGTCAGAAAGCCAGTCCAGCCAGCCGCCCTCGGCGGTGGCGACGTCCTCGCAGTTCTTGGCGTCGCGCATGATCGCGCCGCGGGCATGGATCCGTTCGGACTCCATCGCCTCGGCGCAGACGCCGTAGTTTCCGATCAGCGGGTAGGTGAAGGCGATGATCTGGCCCGCGTAGGAGGGATCGGTCACCGCCTCCTGGTATCCGGTCATCGCGGTGTTGAAGACGACCTCTCCGGTCACCGCCTCCGGGTGGCCGCACAGCTCGCCGTCAAAGCGGGCGCCGTCCTCGAGCAGGACGTAGGCAGAGGCGGCGCTCACGCCGCGACCCCACGTGAAGGGGCCATCGCGACGGAAGGGCCGACGGGAATCAGAGATGCTTCGGCTCTCAAGCTGCGACCCCCAGCGAGAAGCTCCGCAGTCGATAGGCGACCTGGCCGCCGGCGACGGTCATCAGCACCCGCCCCGTCAGCCTGCGCCCCGCGCACCAGGAGTTGAGCGAGCGGCTCTCATAGCCGTCCTCCCCCACCGTCCACTCGGCGGCGAGGTCGCAGAGGGCGACGTTGGCCTCGCTGTGGGGCACCAGTGTGGGCCGCTTTAGGCCGAAGGGAGCCGCTCCGCCCGCCATCCGCTCGATGAGAAGGCCGAGGTCAAGCGCCCCAGGCAAGACGAGGTCGGTGTGGAGCGCCGCGAAGGCGGTCTCCAGCCCGGTCACCCCCATCGCCGCCTGCTCGAAGGGAACCTCCTTCTCCTCCGTCGTGTGCGGCGCGTGGTCGGTCGCTATGCACTCGATCGTGCCGTCGCGCAGGCCCGCGATCAGCGCCTCACGGTCGGGCTCGCCGCGCAGCGGCGGGTTCATCTTGAAGCGAAGCGCGTCGAGGCTGCGAACAGCCTCCTCGGTGAGGCAGAGGTGGTGCGGTGTCGCCTCGGCGCTGATCCGCACCCCGGCCGCCTGCGCCGCCCGCACCGCCTCGACCGACTCGGCCGCCGATAGATGCTGGACGTGGATCCGCCCCTCCTCGTAAGAGGCGAGGGCGGCATCGCGGGCGATCGCCGTTGACTCCGAGACCGAGGGGATGCCGGCCAGGCCGAGCACCGCGGAGACCGCACCCTCGTGCATCACCCCGTCGCCGGAGAGGTCGGGATCCTCCTCATGGAGGGCGATCGTGCCGCCGCAGAGCCGCTGGTACTGGAGTGCTCTGCGCATGATGCGGGCATCGGCGATCGGCAGGCCGTCGTCGCTGAAGCCGACCGCGCCGGCCTCCCGCAACTCGGCCATTTCGACCAGCTCCTCCCCTCTCATGCCACGGGTGACGGTGGCGAGGAAGCCGACCGGGACGGAGGCCTCGGCACGGGCCCGCTCGCGCAGCGCGCCGATGTCGGCGGCGGTGCAGACGGGCGGTTCGGCGTTGGCCATCGCGAGGATCCCGCAGTAGCCGCCCGCCGCCGCCGCGCGGGTGCCGGTCTCGATGTCCTCCTTGTGCTCATGGCCGGGGGTGCGCAGGTGGACATGAGGGTCAAAGAACCCCGGGAAGGCGTGCAGGCCCTCGGCCTCGACGACCTCGGCGGCGTCGGCGGAGGCGGAGCCGGGAGGGGCCAGTTCGGCGATGCGGCCGGCATGGATCACCACGTCATAGACGCCCTCGATCCCGGCCGGCGGGTCTAGCACCGTGGCCCTGCGCAAGATCGCATTCGCCCCCTCGCCGGAGCGCATGTCGAGCGCCTCGACCAGGCTCACGCCGGCTGTCCTATGGGAGTCGGGCGCTCGGCTCCCTCGCCCTTAACCGGCTCCGGCCGCTCGCTTCCGGCCAGCAGCTCGTAGAGGATCGCCATCCGCACCACCAGCCCGGCGGCGACCTGCTCGGCGATCAGCGACTGCGGCGAATCGATCACCTCGCCGGACAGCTCGACTCCGCGGTTGACCGGGCCCGGGTGCATCAGCAGCTGGCGCGGCCCGAGCCTGCGCGAGTCGATCTGGAAGTGGGTCGCGTACTCGCGGATCGAGGGGACGAAGCTCTCGTTCATCCGCTCGTGCTGCATCCGCAGCGCGTAGACCACGTCGGCCTCTCCAAGCCGGTCGAGCGAGTAGCAGACCCCACAGCCCAGCTCCTCGATCCCACGCGGGATCAGGGTCGGCGGGCCGCAGAGCGTCACCTCGGCGCCCATCCGGCGGAAGGCGATCAGGTTGGAGCGGGCGACACGGCTGTGGAGAACGTCGCCGACGATCCAGATCCGCTTCCCCTCCAGTGAGTCGAGGCGGCGGCGCAGGGTGAACACGTCGAGCAGCGCCTGGCTGGGGTGCTCGTGCTTGCCATCGCCGGCGTTGACGACGGCGGCCGGGGTCCAGCCGGCGACGAGCTGGGCGGCGCCCGCGTAGGGGTGGCGGATCACGATCACCGCCGGGTCATAGGCCGAGAGGGTCGCCACCGTGTCCTTCAGGGACTCGCCCTTATCGACCGAGGAGCCGGCCGCCTTCACCGAGATTAGGTCCGCCGAGAGGCGCTTCGCCGCCAGCTCGAAGGAGCTGGCGGTGCGGGTGCTCGACTCGTAGAAGAGGCTGACCACGGTGCGCCCGCGCAGGGTCGGCACCTTCTTGATGTCGCGGCGGCCGACCTCGGCGAAGCTCTCGGCGCGGTCGAGGATCGCCTCGATCTCCTCTCGCGAGAGCTGCTCGATCGCCAACAGGTGTCTCATGCCGGCACCTCCGCCACCAGCGGCTCAGAGATCGTCACCTCGTCAACCCCGTCGCTCTCCTCAAGGCGGACGTTTACCCGCTCCGGGCGCGCGGTCGGCAGGTTCTTGCCGACGTAGTCGGGCCGGATCGGCAGCTCGCGGTGACCGCGATCGCAGAGCACGGCGAGCTGCACCCGCTCGGGGCGGCCGTAGTCAAAGAGGGCGTCGATCGCGGCCCGCACGGTGCGGCCGGTAAAGAGCACGTCGTCGATAAGGACAACGGTGCGGCCGGTGAGATCGAAGTCGATGTGAGAAGCGTGGACAACCGGCTGGGAGGAGGGCGTCTTGGCGCCGACGTCGTCGCGGTAAAAGGAGATGTCGATGTCTCCGATCGGCAGCTCGGTGCCGCTCAGCTCGCCGACCAGGGCATGGATGCGGCGGGCGAGCAGCGCGCCGCGGGTGTGGATCCCGACGATCGCCAAGCCCTCGGGGGCCGGATTCTTCTCGGCGATCTCATGGGCGATCCGCCGCAGCGTCCGCTTCAGATCGTCGTGCGCCAGCACGACCTTCTCGCTCACTGTTTTGCTGCTCCTTCCTGGCCTCTCGGGACCGGGTTAAAGGACGAGGGTGAGAGTACCAGCGGTGGGGGATGCGGGTCGGGGGTCGTTTTGGCGGACGCCTACGCCCGCCTTCGGTGAGGCGAACTCGGTCCCCCTTCGGGGCAGAAATCACTCCGCGGTGGCGGCAGGCGGTCCTGGCGAAACGGCCCCCGACCCCTCGCCATCTCTCGCTCCACCGGGGATGAGCTTGGGCTCGCCGCGCTCCGGAAAGGGGATCTCGACGACATCGAGGTCGCGGGGAGCAATGGTCGGCTCAAAGACTTCTTGCGCCTCTTTCAGGACGGCGCCGACGTGATAGCGGGAGGAGATATGGACCAGGGCCAAGAGCTTGACCGCGGCCTCGCGAGCCACGGCGGCGGCCTGACCAACCGTGGAGTGGCCCGTTTCAGCAGCGCGCTGCGCGTCCTCCTCGGAGAAGCTGGCGTCGTGGATCAGTAGCTCGGCGTCGTGGGCAACCTCCGCGGTGGCTTTACACGGGGCTGTATCGCCGGTGATGATGACCGTGCGACCGGGACGCGACTTTCCCATTACGTCCTTAGGGCGAACCGGTCCGGATGAGCCCTCGACCTCCTCGCCGCGCTGCAGCGCGGCGAAAGCCGGGCCTTCGGGGACGCCGAGCATCTTCGCCGCCTCGGGGTCAAAGCGGCCAGGGCGGTCCTCCTCGACCAGCGCGTAGCCGTGGGCGCGCGCGCTGTGCTCGACCTTGAAGGCCCGCACCGCATAGCCGTCGTGGGGTACCGCCTCACCGGGTGCCAGCTCGACCAGGCTCAGCTCGAACCCGAGCCGGCCGATGAGCCGGCCCAAGGTCGCGAAGAGGTCGCGTAGGCCGGGTGGGCCGTAGACGGTGAGCGGCTCCTGGCGGTCGGTCAGGTCGTAGGTCTTGAGCAGGCCGGGCAGGCCAAGGATGTGATCGGCGTGAAAGTGGGTGAGGTAGATCTCCTCAACCTGGGTCAGCCCCAGCGAGCGCTGCAGCTGGCGCTGCGTCCCTTCGCCGCAGTCAAACATCAACCGCTCGCCCCCGCGAGCCACCAGCACGCTCGCGGTCGAGCGCCGCGCCGAGGGCACCGAGCCGCCGGTGCCGAGGAAGATCGCCGAGAGGTCCATCGCTCGAGCCTACGCAACCAGGAGGTCAGGCACGCGAGGCTAGACTGCCAGTCCTGCGCCCGTAGCTCAGCTGGATAGAGCGCCGCCCTCCGGAGGCGGAGGTCACAGGTTCGAATCCTGTCGGGCGCGCTCCTCTTCGCTCAGGCAGCGGGGGCGACCAGCAGCTCCGGCCCCTCGATGCCCTTGCCGACCTTGTTTAACCTCGGATTGGCGGGAGCGCTGGACATCCGCGCCGCCGACAGCGGCACACACATCGCCACCGCCTCCTCCAGCTCCAGGTCGGGGCGCAACCAGGCGGCCTCAGCCTCCGGCCCGGGCAGGATCGCCGGCATCCGGTCATGCACCTTGGCGACCAGCTGATTCGGCGTGGTGGTGAGGATCGTGCAGCTGTAGAGCCAGCCGCCCTCGACCCCGTTGCCCTCCTGCTCCCACTCCTTGCGGGTGCAGATTCCGGCGAAAGCGAATGGCTCTCCCCCATCGACCGTGAACCGCCAGGGCTGGCGCAGCTGCTTGGGATCCTCGGCCCGCATCCACTCATAGAAACCGTCGGCGACGATCAGGCAGCGGTGGCGGAACTTGCCGATCAGGGGAGCGTAGGCCCGGCTCGTGGTCAGGTTCTCGGCCTTGGCGTTGATCATCCGGTAGCTCACCTTCAGGTCCTTGGCCCAGCGCGGCACCAGTCCCCAGCGCATCAGCCGCGCCTCGCGCTCACCCCGCGCCGCCTCCTCGGGGTCGGGCGAGGAGCGGACGGTCAGCACCTCCTGGGTCGGGGCGACGTTGAAGCGGCCCAGCGCCGAGGCGGCGCGCTCGACCCGCTCGAGGCTCGGCGCCGGCGCGGCGCCGTCCCCGCCGCGCTCCAGGGCCCGCTCCAACTCGACCTGGAAGCGATCGGCGATCTTCTTCGTGTCCTTTGCCGCGATGGTGAAGCGACCGCACATCAGGGACGAGCCCCCGGATTGGCGCGGTACCACTCAAGGGTGCGACGCAGGCCGTCGCGCAGCTCGACCTCCGGGCGCCAACCGCTCAGCGCCCGCAGCTTCGAGGAGTCGACGTACTGGCGATCGATCTCCCCCTCGGGGCTGCCGATGCCGTGGTACTCGGGCTCCAGACCGCCGCCCGCGACCGCGGCGATCTCCTCCAGCACCTCGGCGACTGAGTGGGGGCGCTCGCCGCCGGCGTTGAAGGCCTCGCCCGCCGCCGGGCCGCCGGCGCCGACCTCGTGCTCGATCGCCAGGTAGGCGGCGACCGCGTCATCGACGTAGAGGAAGTCCCGCTGCGGGCTGCCATCGGAGCGGATCGCCGGGCGGCGGCCCTCAAGCGCGGCGACGATCGCCTCCGGGATCAGCCGCGAGAAGTTGAGGTCGCCGCCGCCGTAGACGTTGGCGAAGCGGCTGACCGCCACCGGCAGGCCGTAGGCGGGGCAGTAGCTGAGCGCAATCACGTCGGCGGCAGCCTTGCTCGCCTCATACGGAGAGGCCGGGCGCAGCTGCATGTCCTCCCGGTAGGGCAGCTGCTCCTGCGGCCCGTAGGCCTTATCGGAGGAGGCGAGCACTACCGCCGGGACGTCGGCGCGGCGGCAGGCCTCCAGCAACGTCCAGGTACCGCGCACGTTGGCATCGAAGGTCGCGACGGGGTCAGACATCGCCGGTCTGACCAGCGTCTGCGCGGCAAGGTGAAAGACGACGTCAAACTCCCCCAACTCCACCGTCGCACTGACCAGGCGGGCGTCTCGCAGGTCACCCTCGACCGACTCGACCTCCGCCTCGATCTCCTGCAGCACGAGGCCGGAGGGGCGCGACGGCGCAAGGCCGAAGGCGGTTACCGCGTCGCCCCGCTCCAGCAGCGCCCGCGCCAAATGCGAGGCGACAAAGCCGTGGGCGCCGGTGACGAGGACTCGCTTCACCGCCGCTTCGCTCCCGCCACCGTCGCCGGTGTCTTCCACGGCGCCTCACCGCTTCGCCAGAGGTCGTTGAGGACGACCGCGTCCTTGTAGGTGTCCATGCAGTCCCAAAAGCCCTCGTGGCGGTGGGCGCGGAGCTGCCGATCGGCGGCGAGGCGCTCCAGCGGCTCACGCTCCAGCACGCTCTCCTCATCGAGATAGCCGAGCGCGCCCGGCTCAAAGCAGAAGAAGCCGCCGTTGATCCAGCGCTCTGAGCGCGGCTTCTCAACGAAGCCCTCAACCCGGCCGTCGCGATCCAGCCTGGCAACTCCCCACTGCAGGCGTGGCCGCACCACCGTCATCGTCGCCAGAGCGCCGTGGGAGCGATGGAGGCCGAGCAGAGCGCCGAGATCGACGTCGGCGACCCCGTCGGCGTAGGTGGCGCAGAACGTCTCGCCGTTAAGGCGCTCGGTGAGGAGCGCGATCCGCCCCCCGGTCGGCGTATCGAGTCCCGTCGCCACGCACTTAACGCAGATCCCATCCGGCCATTGCACTGCCGCGACGAAGTCTTCGACCATCTCCCCCAGGTAACCGGTGGCAAGCAGGAACCGCTCAAAGCCCTGCGCCGCGTAGATCTCAATCACGTGCCAGAGGATCGGCCGACCGCCGATCTCGATCAGTGCCTTGGGCACAGACTCGGTCCGCTCACGCAGCCGCGTGCCCCGCCCACCACAGAGGATGACTACGGGCGGTTTCAGCAGCCGCCGGCGACGGCCGGGAGGATCGTTACCTCATCGCCATCGTTGATCGCCGTGTCCAAGCCCTGCTGGAAGCGGATGTCCTCGCCGGAGACGTAGACGTTGACGAAGCGCCGCAGGTCGCCATCCTGGGTGATTCGCTCGCGCAGCTCGCCGTGGGCGTCAAAGACGGCGTCAAGCGCCTCGCCGACGGTGGAGCCGGAGACCGCCACCTCGGCCTCTCCCCCAGTCGCCGCGCGCAGCTGGGTTGGAATCTTCACGGTCACTGCCATCAAACTGCTACCTCCTGGCGAAACTCGGACTCAAAGCTGGCGAGATCGGGGTCGATCTCATGCATATGGAAACTATCGCGAGTCGCGTCGAGCGTCTTTAAGCCCTCGCCGGTGATGTAGACAACAACCCGCTCGCCGGCGCCGATGTCCCCGCGCTCGGCGAGCTTACGCAGCACGCCGACGGTGACCCCGCCCGCGGTCTCGGTAAAGATCCCGGTCGTCTCGGCGAACAGGCGGATGCCGTATCGGATCTCCTCGTCGGTGACTGCGTCGATCGCGCCGCCGCTCTTGCGGGCCTGTTCCACCGCGTAGGGCCCGTCGGCGGGATCGCCGATTGCCAGGCTCTTGGCGATCGTCTCGGGTCGCTGCGGCTTGCACACCTCCCAGCCTTCGGCAAAGGCGGTGGCGACGGGGCTGCAACCCTGCGCCTGGGCCCCGTTGAAGACCGGCTGGGAGCCGGAGACAAGACCTAAGTCGAGCCACTCCTGGAAGCCGCGGCCGACCTTGGTGAACAGCGAGCCCGAGGCGATCGGGCAGACGACCCGGTCCGGAAGCGTCCAGCCGAGCTGCTCCGCCGTTCTCGTAGGCGAGCGTCTTTGAGCCCTCGGCGTAGTAGGGCCGCAGGTTGACGTTGACGAAGGCCCAGGGGCGGCTTTCAGCGAGCTCGGTACAGAGCCGGTTGACGTCGTCGTAGTTACCACGCACGCCGACCAGGTTGGTCCCATAGACGCCGGTCGCGAGCAGCTTCTGCTCCTCGAGGTTGGCGGGGACGAAGACGTAGGAGTCAAGGCCGGCGGCAGCCGCGTGGGCGGCGACCGCATTGGCGAGGTTGCCGGTCGAGGCGCAAGCGACGGTCTTAAATCCCAGCTCCCGCGCCTTCGCCACGGCGACCGCGACGACCCGATCCTTAAATGAGTGGGTCGGGTTGGCGGCGTCGTTCTTGATCCACAACTCGGCTTTAAGGTCCAGGTACTCGGCCAGCCGGTCGGCGCGCAGCAGCGGAGTCAGGCCGGGCTCCAGTGGGTCCCCAGGCCTTCCCTGAAAGGGGAGGAAGTCGGCGTAGCGCCAGATCCCCTGGGAGCCGGCCTGAATCCGGCGCTTGGCCTCGGCCGGCTCAAGCGAGGAGTGGTCGTAGGCCACCTCGAGGGGCCCGAAGCAGTTCTCGCAGACGTAGAGCGCGTCCAGCCCATAGGCCGCACCGCACTCCTTGCACCTCAAACCTTCCAGTGACATCCGATCTCTCTTTCCGTCGCCAACGAAAAAACCTCCGCCTCGTGTGGGGCAGAGGTCCGATCGGACTTTCCCCACATCTTCCAGGTCATCGACCTGCTGGACTTGGCACCTCCCCTCGAACCGATGGTCCGAGGTGGTTGCCGGGGCTTCACTGGGCCAGTCCCTCCACCCCTCTAGATGTGGCGCTTATGTTGTGAGTAAGCCTACCAGGGACGTTTCAACCATAGGATTCTTGCCTGTGGCTAACTTTCGGATCTGGGCTCCGTGGCGCCTTGCCTACGTGAAGGACTCATCCAAGGACATCGAGGAGGCGTGCATCTTCTGCGCCAAGCCGGCGGCAGGCGAGGACGAGGCGAACCTGATCGTCCACCGCGGCGAGCGCTGCTTCGTGATCCTCAACCTCTTTCCGTACACGAACGGGCACCTGATGGTCGCGCCCTATGACCACATCGGGCGGCTGCAGGAGCTGCCGTCAGAGACCGTGGCGGAGATGATGGCGCTTGCCCAGAAGGCGATGGGCCGGCTGGAGGAGGTCTATGACCCCCACGGCTACAACGTCGGCTTTAACCAGGGCCGCGTCGCCGGCGCCGGCGTCGAGCATCACATCCACCTCCACGTCGTTCCCCGCTGGGGCGGCGATACAAATTTCATGCCGGTGATCGCCGACACCAAAGTCATGCCCCAGACCCTGCGGCAGAGCTATGAGGCCCTGAGGGGAAAACTTGACTGAGCAGCCCCCCCTCGCACCGCCGGGGATCTTCAAGGCCTATGACATCCGCGGCCTCTACGGCCCCGAGATGGACGAGACGACCGCGCACGCGATCGGGCGCGCCTTCGCGCGGGTTCTGGGACGGCTGCGCGGCAAGCAGCCGGGCGAGCTTCGGATCGGGCTCGGGCGCGACATGCGACTGACCGCGCCCGCGATGGCTGCGGAGCTGCGCGACGGGCTGATCTTTGAGGGTGCAACCGTGCTCGATGCCGGCATGGTCGCCACCGAGATGCTCTACCACCTGGTCGGCTCGCGCGGGCTGGACGGCGGCGCGATGGTCACCGCCTCGCATAACCCGAAGTCCTACACCGGGGTCAAGTTGGTCCGCGAGGGGGCGCTGGCCCTCTCCGGCGACGCCGGGATCGGCGACGTGCGGCGCGAGATCGAGGCCGGCCTCGGGCACGCTCCGGGCGGCGGCTCACTCGAGGAGGTCGACATCTGGGAGGAGTACCGCGCCCACGCCCTCTCCTTCATCGACCCCGAGAAGGTGCTGCCGATGAGGCTTGTGGTGGACGGGGGCAACGGGATGTCGGGGCCGATGGTCGGGCCAATCCTGCGCAAGCTGGGGCTCGACCTCGACGAGATGTACTTCGAGCCCGATGGCGAGTTCCCCGACCACGGGCCCAACCCACTGCTGGAGGAGAACCGGCGGATGATCCTCGAGCGGGTCCGCTCCGGCGGCGCCGACCTCGGCATCGCCTGGGACGGGGACGCCGACCGCTGCTTCTTCATCGACGGCACGGGCGAGTTCTGCGACGGCGACTTCATCTGCGCGTTGCTCGCCCGGGCGGCGCTGGCCAAGAGCCCTGGTGCGACGATCCTCTTCGACCCCCGCTCCAGCCGGGCCGTACCCGACCTGATCGCTGCCGAGGGTGGGCGCTCGGCACTATCGCGGGTCGGCCACGCCTTCTTTAAGGCGCGGATGCGCGAGGAGGGCGCCGCCTTCGGAGGCGAGGTCTCCGGCCACTACTACTTCCGCGACTTCTGGTGCGCTGACTCCGGCACGATCCCGGCCCTGCTGATGCTGGAGCTGCTCTCGACCGACGGGCGCAGCCTCGCCCAACTGATGGGGGAGTTCCGATCGCGCTACTTCATCTCCGGCGAGATCAACTCCGGGGTCGGCGACCCTGAGGCAAAGTTGGCGGAGATCGCCGAGCGCTACGCCGACGGCGAGATTGGCCGCCTCGACGGGATCTCGGTCGACTACCCCGAGTGGCACTTCAACCTCCGCCCCTCCAACACCGAGCCGCTTTTGAGGCTCAACCTCGAGTCGCTCATCTCCCGCGAGGACATGGAGGCAAGGAGGGACGAGCTCCTGAGCCTCATCCGCTCATGACCCTGACTCCAGAGCAGGCCCTGGAGCAGGCGGCGCTGGCTGGCATCCGCCGCCTCCGCATCCCTACCCCGTTCGCGGTCGGGCGGGTCAACTGCTACCTGCTCGAGGACGATCCGCTGACCCTGATCGACACCGGCCCCAACTCGGGCAAGGCGCTTGACGAGCTCCAGTCCCAGCTCGGTGAGCGCGGCCACTCAATCGATGACCTCGAGCTGGTGATCATCACCCACCAGCACATCGACCACCTCGGGCTGGTCGAGATCATCGCCCAGCACTCCGGCGCCGAGGTGGCGGCGATCGGCGTCGCCGCCGAGCGGCTGGCGAACTTCGGTGAGGACGCCGAGCGCGAGGACGAGTTCGCGGTCGAGCTGATGCTGGGCAACGGCATCCCGGAGGAGGTCGCCACCGCGCTGCAGAGCGTCTCGCGCAGCTTCCGCGGCTGGGGGTCGCGGGCGGAGGTCACCAGGCCGCTGCGCGACGGCGAGGAGATGCGATTCCGCGACCGCACCCTGCAGGCCCTTCATCGCCCCGGGCACAGCCCGTCCGACACCGTCTTTTGGGATGAGGAGCGACGCATCCTGATCGCCGCCGATCACCTGATCGCCCACATCTCCTCCAACCCGCTGATCACCCGTCCCCTCGATGGGTCGGAGCGACGCACCCAGGCGCTCGTCACCTACATCGAGTCGATGCGCCGGACGCGGGAGATGCCGGCCGAGATCCTCCTCTCCGGCCACGGCGAGCCGATCGTCGACCACGTCGCGCTGATCGATGACCGCCTCGCCAAGCACGAGCGTCGCAAGGAGAAGATCTACGGGCTGATCGCCGAGCGGCCGCGCAGCGGCTATGAGCTGGCGCAGGCGATCTGGGGCAACGTCGCCGTCACCCAGGCATTCCTCACCCTCTCGGAGGTGATCGGGCACGCCGACCTGCTGGTTAACGAGGGCAGGGTGCGTGAAGTCAAGGACGGGGCGGTGATCCGTTATGAGGCGACCGGGTAGGGCCCGCGCCGCCAAGCGGCGGATGCTGATCATCGTCAACCCCTACGCGACGACGGTCTCTGACCGGCTGCGCAACCTCGTCGTCTACGCACTGCAGGGCCGCTATGAAGTCGAGGCGGTCTCGACCGAGGCGCAAAACCATGCCACCGAGATTGGCCGCGAGGCTCGCGACGGGGGATATGACATCGTCGTCGCCTTCGGCGGCGACGGGACGCTGAACGAGGTGGTCAACGGGCTCGTCGGCACCGACGTCCCGGTCTCGATGCTGCCCGGCGGATCGACCAACGTCGTCTGCCGCACCCTCGGCATCCCCAACGACGTCGTCGACGCCACCGAGCACCTGCTCTCGCTGGCTGATGAGTGGTCGCCGCGCCGCATCGACCTCGGCGCGATCGACGATCGCCGCTTCGTCTTCTCCTGCGGGGTGGGGATCGACGCCACAGTGGTCGAGCGGGTCGACGCCCACCAGGGGCTGAAGGCGATGGCCGGCCCCTACTACTACAGCTGGGCCGCGATCTCGGCCTTTTATCGCCGCTACCTGCACAACCCCGTGCGGGTGCAGGTCGAGACCGACGCCGGCGAGCCGGTCGAGGGGGTTACCGCGCTGGCCCAGAACTCCGACCCCTTCACCTACTTCGCCAGCCGCCCGATCAGGGTCTGCGAGGGGGTCGAGATCGACGACGGCACGCTCTCGATAGCGGTGCTGAAGCGGGCCGCGCAACGCGACATGCCGACCCTGATCGCCCGCCTCTTCAGCCGCCGCCGCCCCGCCGCGCGCCACCGCCAGGTCGCGCACTTCGACGAGGTCACCGCCGCCACCGTCGCCTCGATCTCCGCGGACAAGGACGGCGAGGCCCGCCCCTTCCCGATGCAGGTGGACGGCGACTACATCGGCGAGCAGACCCGGGTCGAGCTCCGCGTCGAGCCCGCCGCGCTCACGATCCTCGCCTGAGCTGGACGCTCAAGCGGCCGGGGTGATCCGGTAAGCGTCGAATACCGACTCCACGTTCCGCAACCGGGTGAGGCAGTGTTTGAGCTGCTCGGTGTCGCCGACCTCGACCACGAACCTGTTCTTCACCATCGGGTGCTTGGTGGTGCAGCTCGCACCGAGGATGTTGATGCCAGCCTCGGCGAAGGTGCGCGATAGGTCCTCGAGCAGGCGGGTGCGATCGTAGGCGTCGACCTGGAGCTCGACCCGGTAGGAGGACTCGTTTTCCCCGTCCCAACCGACCTCGACGAAGCGCTCCGGCGCCTTTTTCAACGCCTTCACGTTCTTGCAGTCGGCGCGATGGATGGTGATCCCGCGCCCGAGCGAGACGTAGCCGGCGATCTCGTCCCCGGGGACCGGGCGGCAACACTTGGCGAGCCGCACCGCGACGTTGTCGGCCCCCTTGACGGCGATCCCGTAGTTGGAGGCGTCCTTGGTACGGCGGGCCTCGTCCTCGCGTCCGCCGATCAGCCCAGCCGGCTCCTCCTCGACCGCCTCGCCGGCCTTCAACCGCTGCATCAGCTTGTTGGCGACCAGCTTGGTGGAGACCTTGCCCTGGCCGAGCGCGATGTAGAACTCGGCCGCCTTGCGGTAGCCCATCTCGCGGATCACGTCGGCGAGCAGCGGCGACATCGCCAGCTTCTGCATCGGCAGGCCGCGCTTGCGCAGCGCCTCCTCGAGGCCCTCGCGGCCGTGGCGCTCGGCGTCCTCGCGCCGTTCCTCTTTGAACCAGGCGCGGATCTTGTTGCGGGCGCGGCTGGTCCGCACCAGCTTCAGCCAGTCGCGCGAGGGACCGCGGTTCTGCTTCGCGGTCAGCACCTCGACGATGTCGCCGGAGCGCAGCTGGTAGTGCAGCGGCACGATGCTGCCGTTGACCTTGGCGCCGACGCAGCGGTGGCCGACATCGGTGTGGACCGCGTAGGCGAAGTCGAGCGGGGTCGACCCGGCCGAGAGGCTCTTCACCTCTCCCTTCGGCGTGAAGACGAAGACCTCGTCCTCGAAGAGATCGACCTTGAGTGACTCGAGGAACTCGGTCGGGTCCTGCTCGCCCTCCGCTTCGACCAGCTGGCGCAGCCAGGTCATCTTCTCGCGCCGCGGATCGCCGCCGCCGCCCTCCTTGTAGGCGACGTGAGCGGCGATCCCGTACTCGGCCAGCTTGTGCATCTCCTCGGTGCGGATCTGGATCTCGAGCGGCTTGCCCTCGGGCCCGATCACCGTCGTGTGCAGCGCCTGGTACATGTTCGCCTTCGGCATCGCGACGAAGTCCTTGAAGCGGCCGGGCAGCGGCTTCCAGAGCGAGTGGATCACCCCGATCGCCCCGTAGCAGTCCTTCACGGAGCCGACGATCACCCGCATCGCGGTGAGGTCGAAGATCTCGTTGAACTCGCGACCCTTCTTGGTCATCTTCGTGTAGATCGAGTAGAAGTGCTTGGCGCGGCCGGAGATCTCGGCCTCGATCCCGACCTCCTCCAGCTCCTCCGCGAGGAACCGCCCGGCCTCCTCCACGTAGGCCTCGCGCTCGCTTGCGCTGCTGGGAGACGAGCTGTTTGATCTCCGCGTACTTGCGCGGGTGCAGGGTGGCGAAGGAGAGATCCTCCAGCTCCCACTTGATCGCGTGGATCCCCAGCCGGTGGGCGAGCGGAGCGTAGATCTCCAGCGTCTCGCGCGACTTCGCCAGCTGCTTTTGCTTGGGAAGCGCGCCGAGCGTGCGCATGTTGTGGAGGCGGTCGGCCAGCTTGATCAGGATCACCCTGACGTCGGTGGCCATCGCGACCATCATCTTGCGGTAGTTCTCGGCCTGGCGCTCGTCGCGGCTCTCGAAGGTGATCCCGGTCAGCTTGGTGACGCCGTCGACCAGCAGGGCGACCTGCTCGCCGAACTCCTCGCGGATCTCCGCCAGGCTGGCGCTGGTGTCCTCGACCGTGTCGTGCAGGAGCGCCGCGCAGAGCGTCTCGGTGTCCAGCCGCATGCCGGCGCAGACCTGGGCGACCCCGACCGGATGGGTGATGAACTCATCACCGGAGCGCCGCATCTGGTCGGCGTGGCGCTCGCAGGCGAACTCGAAGGCGCGCGTGACCGCATCGCGGTTGATGGTGGCAACGGCCAGCGCGGCATCGCTGGCGGAGGCGGCGCCGTTTCCGCTCGGGGAGGAGTCGAACTCCTCGACCACGGCGAAGAGGTCGGCGAGGAGCTCGCTGTGCTCTACGTCTGTTTGAGTCCTTCGAGGTATCGCTTGCCCTCCTCGTAGCGGGCTCGGTAGGCGCGGAAGGCGGCCGAGCACTCCAGTTCGGTCTCCTCCGAGGATACGACCCCGACGACGCCGTCGCCGCTGGACGGCGCGCCATGCACGAGGTCGAGATCGACGAGGACGCGGTAGCAGCGGGCGGCGACCTCCGGGGCGCGAGGGTACGGGCCACTGCCCTGAAGGACCTCCCGCAGCTCCTCTCCGCTCACCTCGCCCGCGTCGCGCAGGTCCCTGAACATCGTGGCCAGCTCGGCGCGCTGGGCATAGCGCGATTCGAGCACGACAAGCGCGAAGCGGCGCTCGGCCTCCCCCCATGCCGAATGCAGGTAGCCGCCCTCCTCGGTGGGGCGGGAGGCGAGGCACTCCATCTCGGCGGAGGGCGGTGGGTCGACGAGGACGACGTGGGCAAAGCCGCGAGCCAGGTCTGGCTCCCGCTCCAGCTCCGCGTAGTCGGCCAGCGCAAGGCCGTCGCGCGCCAGGGCGGCGCGGCGGGGGGCGTCCGCCACCAGGGCGAGGACGGAAGCGCCGCTGGAGAGCAGCTCAAAGACCGTCGCCGCGGGCGAGTTGGCGCCGCGAATCGAGCGTCGCCGCGGCTCCCCGGTGGGGGAATCGGCCGCGGGGGGGCGCTCGTGGAGGTCGGCGGCAAGTTCGGTCTCAAATCGCCCCCACCATTCCTCGGCCTCGGCCTTAACGACGCCGTTCGCGGCAAGCTCCTGCGAATACAGCTCGCGAAGCACGACCCGGGGCTCGACCGAGCCGTTCCAGTGGTTGACCTCCAGCCGCACCGCGGCGTCGACCGGCTCATCGTCGCCAACCCCCAGCTCCGAGCGGCCGAAGGCGACCCCGAGCGCCCGATGGGAGCCGCTGTGGAGGCTGAAGCGGGAGTGCCGCTCGCCCTCTCCCATCGTCCGCACGTCGCGGACCCTGGCGGAGGGGACGAGCAGCCTCACCGCCGGGTTGCCCATCCCAAACGGGGCGAGCTTGCCCAGCTCCTCGGCGAGGTCGAGGCCGAGGCTGGCTCCCCCGACCATTGCGTCGATCCGCTCGGTCCTGCGCAGGTCCTCCGGCTTAAGCACCGCGGTCGCATGGGCGGCAAGGGCCTCGCGAAAGGCGTCGAGGTCGGCGGCGCGCAGCTCCAATCCGGCGGCGGCGCGGTGCCCGCCGAAGCGAACCAGATGCTTCGAGCAGGCATCCAGCCCGGCAAGCAGGTCAAAGCCGGGGATGCTTCGCCCCGATCCACGCCCGCCGCCCTCGCCATCGAGTGCGATCAGGACCACCGGGCGATGATGGCGCTCTACCAGGCGAGAGGCAACGATCCCGATCACGCCGGGATGCCAGCCCTCGCCGGCGAGGACGAGGCAGGGAGCCTCGCGCAGCTCGTCGGGCAGCTCGCGCCGCACCGCCTCGGCGGCGGCCTCAATCTCGCGCTGGACGCCGCGACGCTCGCCGTTGGCTCGGCTCAGCTCGGCGGCGATCTCGGCGGCGCGGGCGTCGTCGTGGGTGAGGAGCAGCTCGACCCCGGCGTCGGCGCGGTAGAGGCGGCCGGCGGCGTTGATCCGGGGGCCGAGGCGGAAGGCGAGGTCGCCCTCATCGAGGCGGGTCGGCTCACAGCCGGCGGCGGCGAGCAATGCCCGCAGGCCGGGGCGGCGCGCCCGCCGCGCCTCCTCGAGGCCGCGGCGTACCAGCGAGCGGTTCTCGCCGACCAGCGGCACCACGTCGGCGACGGTCGCCAGGGCGACCAGGTCGAGGTCCTCCTCGGGGGAGCCGCTGCCTCCAGCCGCCTCGCGCAGAGCGCAGACCAGCTTCCAGGCCACCGCTGTCCCGCATAGCTCGGCGAACGGGTAGCCGCTTAGCGCTGGGTGCAGGATCGGGCAGTCGGGCAGTTCCTCGCCTGGCTGGTGATGGTCGGTGACGATCACCTCGATCCCCATCTCCCGCGCCAGGCGGACCTCCTCGACCGCGGTGATCCCGCAATCGACGGTGATTAGCAGCGAGGTTCCGCGCTCTGCCAGCCTCCTCACGTTGTCGGTGCTAAGCCCGTAGCCGTCGCCGAGCCGGTCGGGGATCAGCCAGTCGCACTCAGCCCCCAGCCCGCGCAGGGCGCCGATCAGGATCGAGGTCGCGCAGACGCCGTCGACGTCGAAGTCGCCGTGAACGGTGACCCGCCTGTCCTCGCGCACGGCGGCGAGCACTCTGCCGAGGACCTCGCCCATCGAGTCAAACGCGGCCGGGTCGTGGGACTCATCCGCCGCGAGGAAGGCCTGCGCCGCCTCCGGCGTACGGTACCCACGCCGGACCAGGGTAATCGCCACTGGCTCACTCAGGCCCAGCTCGTCGGCGATCGCCCGCACCTCCGGATAGGAGAAGGGCTCGGCCCGATAGGCCTTCAGGGATTCCGGCACGCACCCAGACTAGGAAGCAGCTGGGACGGACTCCGCTCCCACGCGCGGCGCAAAATGCAGGAGAAGGGCGGCTACTCGGTCCGCTGCCCTGAACGCAGCCCGACGGCGTAGACGACCGCGAGGCCGATCGCGACGCCGGGCACCGCGGTAAGCGCGGTCAGCAGGTTGGTATCGCCGAGACTCCGCCCGGTGGCGATCTCGACGATCGCGCCGAAGACGATCGCGCCGGTCACCGAGCCAAGAAAGGCACCAACGATGCCCTGCCAGAAGCGATCGGGCAGGAAGACCGTGAAGTGCCAGAGCGCGATCCCCATCGTGAACCAGACCAGCAGGGCCATGGGCTAGCGATTCCTCCCGTGCTTGCGGCGCTGCTGGCGCCGGGCGCGGCGGCGTTCGTTTCGCTCGCGGCGCTCGGGCGCGGCCGGATCGACCGTGGCGGGCGGCGGTTCGCCGTTTGAGGACGGGCCGACCCCGTCCCCATCTCCCGGCCGCTTGACCGTGGCCACCGCGCTCGCCTTCGGCTCCTCCTTCGCCTCGACCCCGGCGGCGATCTGCTCGTCGCCCTCCTCCCCGCCGAGCTTGGCCAGCTCGATCTCATCGGCAAAGGCCGGCACCCGGCCCTCGACCTCGGCGATTCGCGCCCGGCGGCGGGCGAAGCCGGGCTCGCGTTCCTTCCAGGCGGTCAGCACCGGCGAGGCGATAAAGATCGATGAGTAGGTGCCGGAAGCGATTCCGACCATCATCGCGAAGGCGAAGTCCTGCAGCGTCGCGCCGCCGAATGCCAGCAGCGAGCCGATCGCCAGCAGGGTCGAGAAGCTGGTCGCCAGCGAGCGGGTCAGCACCTCGCTCATCGAGCGGTTGACGATCTGGGAGAACGCCGCTCGCGGCATCCTCGGCATGTTCTCGCGTATTCGGTCAAAGACAATGATCGTGTCGTAGAGCGAGTACCCCAGAATCGTGAGGAAGGCGGCGACGGTCCCACTACTCACTTCTTTTCCGGTCAGCGCGTAGATCCCGGCCGTGATCAGGATGTCGTGGAAGAGCGCGATCAGCACCGGGACCGCGAACTTCGGGTCAAAGCGCAACGCCACGTAGCCGCAGATCACCAGCAACGAGAAGATCAGCGCCTTTAAGGCGCTGCTCGCCACCTGCTGACCGAAAGTCGGCCCGACGCTGGTGCTTTCGAACCCGTTCTTGACGATGCCGAACTTGGAGGCGAGGACCCCCTTGGCGTCCTTCACCTGGCTCGGCCCCAGCTCCCGGGTCTCGATCTGGAAGACGTTGTCGCCAAGGACCGGGTTGGAGACCTGCTGAATCTCCGCGCTGCTGACCCCGATCGTGCCCAGAACTCCGCGCACTCCTTCCTCGTTGGTCGGCTTGACCAGCGCCACCGTCGCCCGGGTGCCGGACCTGAAGTCGATACCGAAGTTGAGCTGCTTGGTCGCCAGGGCGATGGCGCCGATCAGCAGGATGGTCCCCGAGACCGTAAAGAACCAGCGACTGGCGCCCATGAAGTCGAAGTGCCACCGAATCCCCTTGCCGCCAGCGCCCAGGGCGCTCGGAGATCGCAGCAGCCGCGAGCGGCTCATGCTGCCGAGCAGCGCCCGCGTGAAGACCACAGCGGTGAGCAGTGAGACAATCGTGCCGACGCCCAGGGTGAAGGCAAAACCCTTCACTTCTGCCGTCGCCAGCACGAAGAGGATGAACGCGGTCAGCAGGGTGACGACGTTGGCGTCGATGATCGTCGCGATGCCACGGCGGTAGCCGGCCGCGATCGCGCTCGACATCGAGCGCCCGGCCCGCACCTCCTCCTTTATTCGCTCGAAGATGACGATGTTGGAGTCGGCTGCCACCCCGATCGTCAAGATCAGCCCCGCGATCCCGGGCAAGGTCAGGGTGATCGGGATCAGTTTGATCAGGGCGAAGAAGATCACCCCATAGGCGCCGAGGGCGATCGTCGCGACCAGGCCGAGGAAGCGGTAGTAGAAGAGCAGGAAGAGGACGACGAGCGAGAGCCCAATGATGCCGGCCTTGATCCCTTCCTGGAGCGCCTGACTACCGAGCGTCGCCGAGACCTGGGTCTGGCTGATCAGCTTCAGGTCGATCGGGAGGGCGCCGATCTGCAGGATCGTCGCCAGTTCCTGCGCGTCCTGGACGCTGTTGAAGCCGCCGGAGATTTCCGCCCCGGTGCGCCCGTCGATCCCGTCGGGGTTCTGGGCGAAGTTGATGATCGGCCGGGTCTTGACTTCGTTGTCGAGGACGACGGCGAAGTGGCCGGAAAGCGCAGACGCCTGTTCGGCGCTGACCGGCCCGATCGCCTGCGCCTGCCCGCGCTGGGCGATCTGGCGGGTCACTTCCTGGAAGGCTTCCCGGCCCTTTTCGGTGAAGCCGAAGGTGACGTTTGGCTGGTTGAGCTGATCGTAGTTCTGCTTCGGTTCGGTGATGTCGGTGCCCGAGAGCGCCGGGCGGTCCCGGAGCGCGTACCAGCCGGGCTCCGCTGTCTGGTCGGTCTTCCCCGAGCGTTCGGTCGGCTTTTCGGAGACGAGCACAGTCCCCGCCGGCACCTCGACGACGATCCCGTTGCGTGGGCGCTTTTGGCCGGTGGGGCTGACGAAGAGTCCGCCCCTGGTGTTTTCGGGCCCGGCGATCAACTTGTGCGGCGCCCTGCGCTCGAACAGGTAATAGCGCGGCCTGGTTGTCGAGCAGGTGGTGCAATTGGTGACCGGGGGCTGCTTGGCAGCCAGCAGGGCGGCGTCGTAGGCAGTCGGGAAGGCGCCGGAGTCGATCAGCTGCCGATTCTCGGAGCCGTTGAAGACGTTGCGCCCTGCGGCTTTCCATTCCGCCCTCGCCTGCTTCAGCGGGGCGGCGGGGGGCTGCTGGCCGGGGTGCCCGCCGATCGCCTTCTCGGGGCCGATCAGGTTGGGCTCCCAGTCATAGAAGTAGAGCTGCGCGGTCGTCCCGACCGTGTTGATCGCCCGCTGGGCGTTGGTGATGTCGGGAAGGCTGACCGAGATCTCGGTGGTTCCGAGGCGCGACACTTCCGGCTCAGAGACGCCGAGCGTGTCGATCCGCTCGCGGATGATTTCGATCGAGCGATCGATGTCTTCGCCGCTGACCGACTTCACCTGGCCGGTTGGTTCCCCCTGGTAGACCAGCTGGACGCCGCCTTTGAGGTCGAGACCCAACCTGGTCGGCTTGCCGGCAACGACCAGGGCCGAGACGACGAGCAGGCCGAGCACGAACAGCAGTACGAAGAGGTGCCCGCGTCTTCCCCGCATCTCCCGGCCCGCCCTAGCCCTCGGGAGTGAGGACGATCAGCAGGCCGCCATCGTCGTCGTATGCCGGGAAGACGTCGGCGACGGCCTGTGCCGAGAGGTCGCCCTCGGCGTTGACGGAGACCCGCTTGCCGAGCGAGCGAACCCCCCACTCCAGCGAGGTCTCGATCGGATCGGTGACACCGTCGCCGTTGGTGTCGGCGGCTTCGCCGCCGTCGCCCTCATCGATCCAGCGCAGACCGAGCACATCGCGCAGCGGCCGGCCGATCACGTCCTCGTCGGTCAGGCCCGTCAGCTCGAAGCTGCCCTTGCCTGCGTCAATCACCCGCTCCTGCTGATCGCAAACGAAGAAGGCCGCGTTGGGCGCGGGGTAGTAGTCGTCAAGCAGCTCAAAGACGAAGCCGAAACCGCACTTCGGACATCCCTTTGGACGGGCGCTGAAGCCGGCCGTCCGCTCGCCGCTGAGGTCCCTGTGGCCGCAGTTGGGGCAGATGAAGAACGGCATCTCTCAACAGGCTACAAGCGCGCGCCCGCTAGAAGAGGCTCGCCGCGCCCTCGGGGGCGGGTAGGCCGAGATGCTCATAGGCGCGCTGGGTGAGGACGCGGCCACGGGGGGTGCGCTTCAGCATGCCCTGCTGGAGCAAGTAGGGCTCGAGCACGTCCTCGATCGTGTCCTGCTCCTCGCCGATCGCGACGGCAAGCGTCGAGAGCCCGACTGGGCCTCCGGCGAACTTGGTCGCGACCGTGTCAAGCAGGACGCGATCGCTGCGGTCAAGGCCGCCGGCATCGACCTCCAACATCTGCAAAGCGGCGACGGCGACGGCGGCGCCGATCGCCCCTGAGCCCTTGACCTGGGCGAAGTCCCGGACCCGCTTCAACAGGCGATTGGCAACCCGGGGGGTGCCCCGCGAACGGGCGGCGATCGTCTCCGCCCCCTCGGCGTCGATCTCGACGCCGAGAATCCCGGCCGAGCGCTCGACGATCGTCGCCAGGTGCTCGGGGCTGTAGTGCTCGAGGCGGTGGCAGACGCCGAAGCGGTCCCGAAGCGGCGTGGTCAGCAGGCCGGAGCGGGTAGTCGCGCCGACCAGGGTAAAGGGCGGCAGCGGCAGCGTCACGGTGCGCGCCCCGGCGCCCTGCCCCAACACGACGGGGAGTTCCCCGTCCTCCATCGCCGGGTAGAGGGTCTCCTCGACAGCGCGGCCGAGTCGGTGGATCTCGTCGATAAAAAAGACGCTGCCCGGCTCCAGTGAGGTGAGGAAGGAGGCAATGTCGGCCTTGCGCTCAAGGGCGGGGCCGGCGGTCTGGACCATCGGCACGCCCAGCTCGGCGGCGACGATGTGGGCGAGCGAGGTCTTGCCGAGCCCCGGCGGTCCAGCCAAAAGGACGTGATCGAGCGGCTCGCCGCGCCCTCGCGCTGCCTCGATGAAGATCGCGAGTTGCTCTGTCACTTGCACCTGGTTGACGAAGTCGGCGAGGGTGGGTGGGCGCAGAGAGAGGTCCAGATCTTCATCGGGTGAGTCGGCACGTGCGTCGTGGATGCGAACCTCCGGCTCATCCTCAAGGCCAGGGGTGCGGATGCGGTTGACGCCGATGTCAGGGGACTCGGTCATGCCTTGCTCTGCGAGGTCCCTGCTTTGCGCAGCGCTGCCGCCACGAGGGCCTCGGGGCCTTCGCCCTTGACTCCGTCGAGCAGCTGCTCGGCCTCAAGCAGCGCGTAGCCGAGGTTGACGAGGCCATCGCGGGCGAGCGAGCGAGCGTCGGTATCGCCGCCCGCGTCGATCGCGACCTCTTCCTCCAGCGCCCCGGCGACCTTCTCGCGCAGCTCGACGATGATTCGCTCCGAGGTCCGCTTGCCGATCCCGGGGACCGCTTGGAAGCGTTTCGCATCACCCGTCGCGATCGCTCGCAGCAGGTCTCGGGCGGCGCCGCCCGAGAGGGCGGCGATCGCCACCTTGGGCCCGATGCCGCTGACCGAGATCAGCTCGCGGAAGAGATCGCGCTCCTCCTCGGAGGCAAAGCCATAGAGGGCGAGCGAGTCCTCGCGGGAGATCAGCTCGGCATGCAAAAAGGCCTCACGCCCCGTCGCGGGGACGGCCTTCAAGGTCTCCGCGGAGACCACGAGACGGTAGCCGACGCCGCCGGTATCGATCACCACGTGATCGGGTCGGCGCACCATCACCTCACCTCGGACCGCGGCGATCATCCGGCCATCGCCTCGATCGCCTCGCGCTTGCCGGCGCCGCCGTGGCAGATCGCCACCGCGAGCGCATCGGCCGCGTGGTCGGAATCAGGTGGCTCAGGGAGGGCGAGCAACGTTCCGACCATCCTTTGGACCTGGTGCTTCTCGGCGGCACCGGATCCGCAGACGGCCATCTTGATCGCCTGTGGCGTGTAGGTGAAGCAGCGCACGCCACCCTGCGCGGCAGCGAGCATGGCGACGCCGCTCGCCTGGCCGACCGCCATTGCCGAGCGCACGTTTTTGCCGAAGTAGATGTCCTCGATCGCCATCGCCTTCGGCTCGTGCCAGGCGAGCAGCTCGGCGAGCGCGCGGTGGATGCACTCCAACCGACACTCGATCGGCAGCTCCGGCTTGGTTTCGACCACACCGCCGTCGAGGGCGACCATATGGTTGCCCTCGACCCGCACGATTCCGAAGCCGAGGTTGGCGGCACCGGGATCGATGCCCATCACTACCTGCATGGGAGTTGATTCTGGGAAGAAGCTCGGATGCCTTCAGACGGCGACGCGCTCGAGGATCTCCACGGGGATATCGAAGTTGGCGTGGACCTCGCTGACGTCGTCGTGCTCAGAGAGGTCGTCCAGGAGGCGCAGCAGCTCGACGGCGTCCCCCTCATCCACCTCCACCGTGCTCTTCGGCTCCATCGCCACCTCGGCGGACTGGATCTCCACGCCAGCGGACTCAAGCGCCTCGCGCACCGCCGCCAGGTCGCCGGGGCCCGAGAGTACCCGCAGCGTGTCACCGTCTTCCTGCACGTCCTCGGCACCCGCGTCGATCGCAGAGATTAGGTCGTCCTCGCCGTAGCGGGCGCTGGCGACGACGACCGCGCCGCGCTTCTCGAAGATCCAGGCAACAGAGCCCGGCTCGCCGAGGCTGCCGCCGTGCTTGGTGAAGGCGTGGCGCACGTCGGCGCTGGTGCGGTTGCGATTATCGGTCAGCGTCTCGACCAAAACCGCGGCGCCGCCGGGCCCGTAGCCCTCAAAGACGATCCGCTCGATCGCCTCGCCGTCGCTGCCGGCACCGGTGCCGCGGTCGACGGCGCGCTGGATGTTGTCCTTGGGCATCGAGGCATCGCGGGCCTTCTGGATAGCGGTGGCGAGGGAGGGATTGGCGTCGGGATCACCTCCGCCCTCGCGGGCCGAAACGGTGATCGCGCGTGCCAGCTTCGTGAACTGCTGGCCGCGTTTCGCGTCGGCCGCGGCCTTCTTGTGTTTGATCGATGACCACTTCGAGTGTCCGGACATGGGCCTGTCATTCTATGGATCCAGGGATGGCAGCCAAATCGCACAGCCACAACCCCGCCCGGGGCTTGGCGGCGGGCGCCGTCGTCATCGCCATGCTGCTGGCCGCTCTCTCGCTGTGGACGGCTATCCCACTTAGCTGGATCTACATCGGCTCGAAGGTCTCCCACACCCAGTTTCCAAGCGGTGGCCCCTACATGGTCGTCGCTGTCGGGATCATCGTCTCCGGTGCTCGTCGTCGCCTGGATGATCGGGCGGCTCAACAGCCTCTACGTGAGGATCACCGGTACCAACCGCCTCGCCTCGATGCGCCCAACATGGCTTAAAAGCGTACGCGACACCTCCCCAACCGCCGAAACCACCACGGTCCTCGAGGCGGTGCTGATGGGCTCGGTCCTACTTGCCGCTCTGGCACTTACTGTCTGGTTCTTCATCCTGGCTGGCTCGCCGCTCCCAAACCAATAGTCAGACGACGAACCTCCCGTCTTCCTGCATCACATTTCCGTCGACTTCGAGCTTGCCGCCAAGGCGGAGGTCACAGACGAGATCGGTGTGGACCGCCGACTCGTTCTCGCCTCCGGACTCCGGGTAGCTGCGGCCGACCGCCATGTGGACGGTTCCGCCGATCTTCTCGTCGAGTAAGACCTCGCGGGTGCCTCGGTCGATCCCGTAGTTGGTGCCGATCCCAAGCTCGCCCAGGCGACGCGCTCCGGAGTCGGTGTCGAGCAGCTTGACCAAGAACTCCTCGCCCCGCTCGGCGCTGGCGTCGATGACTTGGCCCGACTCGAAACGAAGCCTCACTCCGGAGACCTCACGCCCACCGATCACCGCGGGTAGGTGGAAGGTCACCTCGCCCTCGACTGAGTCCTCGACCGGCCCGGTGAAGAACTCGCCGTCGGGCATGTTGTGGCGGCCGTCGCAGGGAATGAACTTCCGAGCAGCGATTCCCAGCCTAATGTCGGTTCCAGGCGCTCTCACCCGGACCTCCTCGTGGCCCTCGATCCACTCGGCAAGCCGCTTCGTTCAGCCGAGGCCCGCTGCCATGCGGTCAGCGGGTCGCCATCGGTGCCAACCAGACAGGCGCCGTAGTAGAAGTCCTCGTAGTCGGCCAGGCTCATCTCCGCCTCAGAGGCGTAGGCACTGGTCGGGTAGAGCGTGTAACACCAGCGGAACTCACCGGCGGCGCTGCGCTTCATCGCCCGCGCCAAGAGGTCTCCGGTGGCGGCCTGGCGACGGGTCTGGCGCTCCGGCGCAACCGCTGAGAGCTCGCGGGTGTTGGTGCTGGCGCCGATCGCGATCCGCACGTCGGCGTGCTCGACCATCCACTCCGCCACCGGTGAGATCCAGCCGAGCTGAGCGTCGCTCGCGTACTTGAAGTAGGCGGCCGACTGGCCCTCCAAGGAGACGTTGAGGATCGGGTTGGCGCCCGCCTTCAGCACCTCCTCATAAACTGCCAGCACCAGCGGCGCGGCGGCGTTCTCGCTGTCGATCGAGACGATCTCCCCCTCCTTTACCTCGGTCGAGTATCCGACCAGGATCTTTGCCAGGCCCTCCGCCCTTGGGTCCCTCAACTAGTTGCCTCCTCCCTGGCGCGCTCGCGCGCGCTCGTCGCCATCGCCATAAAGAGCGCGTGAAAGCGCGAATCATCGGTCAGCTCCGGGTGAAAGGCACAGGCGAGGACACTGCCCTCGCGGATCGCCACTGGATGGCCCCCATGCGAGGCGAGCACCTCTACCCCCGACCCGTGCCGCTGGACCCAAGGGGCGCGGATGAAAACGGTGCGCAACGGCTCCTCACCGATCCCCTCCACCTTGAGGTCGGCCTCAAAGCTCTGCAGCTGGCGACCGAAGGCGTTTCGCTCCGCGGTGGCGTCGATCAGGCCCAAGTGCGCGTCGTCGCAGACGATCAACCCGGCGCAGGTGCCGAGAATCGGCCGGCCGGCCTCATGGTGAGCCCGGATCGCGTGCTCCAACCCACCCGACTCGATTCCCATCTCAATCGTCGTGCTCTCGCCACCGGGGATCACCAGCCCCTCCAGTCCAACCAGATCCTCGGGATCCCGAACCTCATGCACATCGGCCCCAAGACCTCGCAGCATTCGGACATGCGCCTCGAATCCACCCTGAATGGCGAGGACGCCGATGCGCAGCTCAGGCACCGCGATCCTGGAGCAGCGCGTCGGCCGCGGCCAGCTCGGAGATCTCCAGCCCCGCCATCGCCTCTCCCAGCCCGATCGAAGCGGCCGTGACCCGCTCGGGATCGTTGAAGTGCGTGGTCGCCTCGACGATCGCCCGGGCGCGGCGCTCCGGGTCAGCGCTCTTGAAGATCCCCGAGCCGACGAAGTTCCCTTCGGCGCCGAGCTGCATCATCAGCGCCGCGTCGGCGGGAGTGGCGATGCCGCCGGCGCAAAACAGGGGCACCGGCAGGCGTCCCGCCCCCGCGACCTCGCGGAGGACCTCAAGCGGCGCCTGGTGCTCCTTGGCCGCCCCCGCAAGCTCCTCGGGGCCGAGCTGGGAGAGGCGCTTGACGGCGGCGGTTATCTCGCGCATGTGGCGGACCGCCTCAACGATGTTGCCGGTGCCGGCCTCGCCCTTAGAGCGGATCATCGCCGCGCCCTCGCCGATCCGTCGCAGCGCCTCGCCGAGGTTGGTGGCGCCGCAGACGAAGGGGACCTCGAAGGCAAGCTTGTCGATGTGGTTGCGCTCATCTGCCGGGGTCAGCACCTCCGACTCGTCCACATAATCGACTTCAAGTGATTGCAGCACCTGGGCCTCTGCGAAGTGCCCGATCCGGGCCTTCGCCATCACCGGAATCGTCACCGCCTCCTGGATCTCCTTGATCATCGCCGGGTCAGACATTCGCGCCACGCCCCCGTCCCTGCGGATGTCCGCCGGAACCCGCTCCAGCGCCATCACAGCGCAGGCTCCAGCCTCCTCGGCAACCCTTGCCTGCTGCGGAGTGACCACATCCATGATCACCCCGCCCTTGAGCATCTCAGCCAAGCCGGTCTTCACCCTGAAGGTGGCGCGCTCGGTCATGACCCCAATATACGGGGACGGGTCTTACTTCAGCTTGTAGGCGCGAATCCGGTCTTTGTGCGCAGCCTCATCCCGCGCGTAAAGGCCGTGAGCCAGCGCCTGCACAAGCGCCATCAGCGCTGTGTTTGACCGCGCGAAAGAGGGGCTGTTCGAGGAGAAGTAGAGGGTCAGCTCGGCGTGCTCACCGACCTCAGACATAGAAGCGTCAGAGATCGCCAGCGTGCGGGCGCGGCGGTGCAGTGCCAGCTTCATCGCGCGCAGCAGCAACGGATGGGCGCGCCCGGCCGAGAGGACGATGACCAGCGTGTCCTCATCGATCCGCCCGAGGCGCTGGAGGGACTCCCCACCCGTGCTGGCGACGATCTCAGAGCGGATGTCGAGGAGGCTGAGCGTGTGCCGAAGGTAGCTGGCGAAGAAGGCCATCTGGTCGACGCCGACGATGACGACGCGCTGGGCGTTGGCCAGCGCCGCGACCGAGGCGTCGACCTGCTCGCGGGTGAGGTTGCGCGCTGTTTCCTCCAGGTTCGCGTAGTCAGCGCCGAGCGATCCCTCCAGCTCGGTGTGATCAAAGGAGAAGAGTGCCCCTCCAGGGCTCCCGCCGTTGCCGCCGGCGATTGAGTTGCGGTACTCCTCTATCGCTGCCTGCTGTAGCTCGGGGTAGCCCTCGAAGCCAAGGGCCTGGGAGAAGCGCACCACCGTCGATGAGGAGGTGCTCGCTCTGCGGGCTAGCTCCTCGGCGGTTAGAAAAGCTGCCTCGTCGAGGTGATCGACGATGTAGCGGGCAACGTCCTTCTGGGAGCGCGAGAACTCATCAAAGCGCTCCTGGATGTACTCGGAAAGGCTTTTGAGCTGGGGGGACTTCGTCGCGGTCTTGGTCACGGCGGTCCATTTCGCCGGGCCTCGTGCTTTCCCTTCCGATCTGGTTGGATGAGCGCAGCAATGGCGTCGATAAGCCGGCACGACGGGCTTCCCAGCATCAGGTGGAGCCTGCGCGGGCGCACCAACGAGGGCGATGAGGCGTGGCTGATCCGCGGTATCTCCCAGAAGCTCTATCGCTGTCCCGGATGCCACGGCGAGATCGAGATCGGGACCGAGCACACCGTCGTCCAGTTCGTGCGCCGGCTCGGCGGGACCGACCACCACCACTGGCACCGGAGCTGCGCGGAAGAGTTGCTGATCCCCGAGCTAAGCGACGTGCGGCGCGTGCCCGCCTCGGAGTCTTCGCGCCCCAAGCTGGAGGCGCGGGGCCGGGTCAAGTCCGGGCGCCGGCGCCGCTAGCGTGGCCGAGCGGATCAGGCCAATATCGATCTACGTCCGGATCGCCCGCACCTGCGCGAGGTGGGCGCCCTCCCTCCTGCTGTTGGCGGCGGTCGTCTTCGTACCGCTCGGCCTGATCGACGCGATCACCGTCAACGCCGAAGTCGGGTCGCTCAGCGCCTCCAACGGGTTGCTGGTCGCCGCGGCGGCCGGCGCGGTCGTGGCGTTGACGATCACCGGGCTGATCGGGGAGGTTTTCTACAGCGGTGCCGTGGCGATCTCCCTGACCCACGCTGAGCACGGGCGAGCTCCTTCCCTTCGCGATATCGCCCGCCGGCTCAACTATCACAGGCTGATTGCCGTGGACCTCCTCTATGGGCTGTTTGTCGCGGTCGGGCTGATCCTCCTCCTCGCCCCGGGGGTGGCGATCTTCGTCTGGTTCGGGCTGGCCGGGCCGGTGGTGGAGATCGAAGGACGCAGCGTGGGAGGCGCATTCCGGCGCAGTTGGGACCTGGTGCGGGGGCGATTCTGGACGGTGCTCTTGGTCCTGGGGCCAATCGAGGTGGCCGGGGACGGGATCGCGGGGATCGCGGCCGGCCTGGTCCACCACCTGCTGGGCCACACGCTGCTTGGGACCTGGGTCGCGGAGTCCCTCTCCAACGTCTTACTGGCACCGATCTACGCCGTGGCGGCGGTTCTGCTCACGCTTGACCTGATCGCGGAGAAGGACGGCACGGGGCCACGGCTACACTCGGTCCCGGCCCGCGCATGAGCTCCGCCTCGGTCTTCTCCAACTTCTGGAACCAGCTGGTCGAACACGACGAGCAGGGCCTGTTCTTGGTTCTGACTGGGTTTATCCTCTCCTTCGCCTTCATCAGAATGAGCACGCGGCTGATGCGCAGCGACAGGGTGCAGTGGTGGCCGGGCAGCGTGGTCAGCGACGGTGGCGTCCATCTGCACCACCTCGTCTTCGGCATCGTCACGATGATGATCGCCGGCACGCTTGGCTTTGCGACGCTCGGGCAAAGTCCCTATGCCGAGATCTGCGCCTTCTTCTTCGGCGTCGGCGGCGGCCTCACCATCGACGAGTTCGCCCTCTGGGTCTACCTTGACGACGTCTACTGGGCCGAGCAGGGCCGCAGCTCGATTGACGCGACGGTGATCGCGGCAGCCGGGATGATGCTGATGCTGCTGGGCTTCAGCCCGCTCAGCGTCGAGACCGGCTCGGTCGAGGCGGTGATCGGGAGTATCGCGGGCGCCCTCATCGTCTTTGCGCTGGTTGCGATCTGTTTCGCCAAGCAGCGGATCATGCACGGGGCGGTCGGCTTCTTCGTCTTCCCGATTGCGATCTACGGGGCGGTGCGGATCGGCAAGCCGAACTCGCCCTGGGCGAGGCGCTGGTACGGCGAGCAGCGGCCAGCTAAGCAGGCCAAGGCCGCGCAGCGCTTCCGTCCCGACCGCCGCACCGAGCGCTTTAAGAACGCCTTCCGCGACATCATCGGTGGCAAACCGAGCGAGGGCGTCACCGCGGTGAGGGAGGCGGCGCTTGACGCCACCCGCGATGCCGCCGCTGAGGTCCGCCACCGGGCAGAGCAGGTCGCCCACACCGCCGACCGCGCCAGCGGGGGCGACTGACGCTTGCTCAGCCGCCGCCCCAGCAGGGGGCACGCGGATGGTGCGATCGAGGCCTCGCTGCTATGCCGTTGTCCTACTCCTCGCGGGATGCGGGAGAGCAGGAAGACCTCGTTGTCCATCGAGGGGCCGAACAGCATCGCGAAAACTGCGAGCGGGCGGCGGGCGTCCCAAAGCCAAGCCCTGGCGCCCGTAGACTCAGGAGCAGGGTCATGCAGCGACGCCTCGCCATCCCAATCGCCCTTCTCCTCGCCGCGCTCCTCAGCGCCAGCGTCGCCCGCGGTGAGCTGACACAGAGCGAAGGCCTGCGGGTGGCTTTCGACGGTGGCTTTTCTCCAAGTGCGCTGCCGCGCCACCGTCCTGTCCCGGTGACCGTTCGGATCGAAGGCTCAATCGATACCGTCAACGGCAGCCAGCCGCCGCAGCTGCGGCAGATCTCCTTCGCGATAAACCGCAACGGAAAGCTCTTCTCCGGCGGACTTCCGACCTGCCCGATCGATCTGCTCCAGTCGACTACCAGCCAGGCCGCCCTCGCGCGCTGCCGGCCCGCCCTGATCGGCCGGGGCAGCTTCGGCGCTGACGTCGACTTCCCGAGCCTCCCCCTGGTCCCCGTCCACGGCAGGCTGCTCGCCTTCAACGGCAGGAGCGGCGGCCGACCCGAGGTCCTCCTTCACCTCTACGTCTCCAGTCCGACACAGGTCACGCTCGTGCTGCCGTTCAAGGTCGTCAAGCAGAGCGCCGGCCTCTTTGGCACCATCCTCTCGGCGCAGATCCCGAAGATTGCGGGGGAACTTGGCTACGTGACCGACATCGCTCTCGAAATCGGCCGCCGCTACCGGTTCCAGGGCCGGCCGCGGAGTCTTCTCAGCGCGAGCTGCGCCGCCCCGCCGGGATTCCCGGGCGCGATCTTCAACTTCGCCAAGGGCAGCTTCTCCTTCGCCAACGGACAGCGTCTCACTACCACCCTCACCCGCGACTGCCAGGTCCGCCACTAGGAGCCGGCCCTGCGGGGCCGGCGCTAGTCGTGGTTACGTCCAAGGTGAGCGAAGCGCGGGTTAGGGTCGCCGACTTCCTTGCCGTTGATCCACGCCCGGCCACCGCGAGGGCTCGGCTTATCCCAGCCCGCGTCCTCTCGGTCGCCGGTAACCACCCGGGCAATGCGACCGACACGCGCCTCGGCGACAAGCGCCCCCAGAACCCGCTCGTATGACTTGGCATTGCTCATGCAGGCGACGCTACCCGGCCATTCTTTAGCCGGTCTATGTCCTTCCTAAAAGCTTTTGGCGAGATGGTGGACACCGATGCGGACATGGACTACGTTCGTCGCACGGGAGTGGGTCGTCCAAGGCAAGTAAGTCAAGGCCAAGGAAGGCGCCGAGATCGGCAAGAAACACAGAGAAAAATGCCCTGAGAGACCCCGAGCTGTCAACCTGCCGTCCGGTTTCGCCCTGACCGCCTCCCATGGGCGAGGGCGACGGAGGGTTTTCGAGATGTTGCTGAGAATGACTGGGGTCGCCCTTGCGCTCGCAACGATCGGCTGCGGCAGCCTCAGTGTCGGCCGGGCGAGCTCCGCGCACGGAAACCGAGGCACTGCAATGAGTGCGCGCCAAACCATTGGCTGCAAGGACAGTGGCAGTGGCCCAATCGATCACGGACCCCGCTCGCGCCCTGTCGTCGCGCTGACCTTCGACGACGGCCCAAGCCTGACCTACACGCCACGCATTCTCTCGATCCTCAATCGCCTCCATGCGAGCGCCACCTTCTTCGAGGAGGGTCGACATGTTCCCCATCGTGAAGCGCTGATGCGGCAGATCCTCGCCAGTGGCGATGAGATCGGCAACCACTCCTTTACCCACCCCCGCGATCCCGGATACGGCCAGCTTCGGGGAACGGACCGCCGCATCGAGGCGGCCACCGGCTTTACCCCCTGTCTCTTCCGCCCCCCCTATGGGCTGATCGACACGAAGGTCGTCTCCGCGGCACTACGCAACCACCTGGAGATGATCCTCTGGGACGTCGATTCCCGCGACGACAAGCATCCCGGAGTCGCGGTCATCCGCTCCAACGCCGTGGGCCTAGCCCAGCCAGGCTCGATCATCCTCATGCACGATGGCGGCCACCACCCCCAAACGGTGGCCGCGCTGCCGGGAATCATCCGTGGCCTGCGCGCTCGTGGCTTCCACTTCGCCACCGTCACCGCCCTACTGGGTGGCAAGTTCGTCTACCGGGAGCGTTGAAAGGCAGCGCTGGACTTCAAACCAGCGACGCTGTTCTGGGAAGCCAAGTAAGCAGGCTTCGATTGGCACACGACGTGTTTTGAGCGACCCCATCGCTCTGCCTGTCGGCGTGCAGGGCTTGATGGCGGTGCTGGAGACCCTGGCGCACCTATGAGAGTCGTGCGTCGTTGCGCTGAGGTGCCCGTCGAGGCACCGCGCCATCGCGTAGCTTTGCCTCGTGCCCTTGTAGCTCAAAAGGCGCTTGGATCTTGAAGCTGGAGTCGAGCAGCGAGCCCTCATCGGCAAATCGGTAGGACCGTTGAAACCGCCTGCAGATCGAAGGGGCCTTTATGGACCTTTGTCAACATCACCGTGGCGACGGGCTAGTCTGCCGTCCATCGGCGACGGAGCCCCTCTAATTCAGGTAATCCTCGGCAGCACTCGCGAGGGGCGCTTCGGCGAGAAGGTGGCAGCATGGGTCATGGACCGCCTCGGCGCTCGGGACAATCTTGTCGCCGAGCTTGTCGACCTCCGCGAATACCCAATGGCGTTCTATGAACAGGAGCGGCCGCCCGCCTATGGGGAGCGCGATTATCCGCCCGAGGTTGCCAGATGGGCGGACAAGGTCAATCAGGCTGATGGCTATCTCGTCATAACCCCTGAGTACAACCACGGCTACCCGGCGGTCTTAAAGAACGCGCTCGATGTCGTCTTTCCTGAGTTCAACCGCAAGCCGATCGCCTTTGTCGGCTACGGCAATTCCGGCGGCGCACGGTCGATCGAGCAGATCCGCCTCGTTCTCGATTGAGCTGGAAATGGCGCCACTGCGCCATGCCGTCCACATCCTGCCAGCGCTGATGGTCCCCGCTAGGCAGGCGAAGGAGCCATTCGACATCGAACTCTTCGCCTCGCTTGACGATCGACTGCAGACCACCACGACTGATCTGGTCTGGTGGGCGGACGCGCTTGCGCGGGCACGCGCGGCTCAGGCATAGACAGCGTGGGGCGGATTGGTTACGTTGGCGAGACAAGGCGCATTCCCATGCGGTTCCCTGGCTTCGCCTGCCACCGCGCTGCCTCCGAAATCTCCGACCTCCACGGGCTGTTGCCTCCGAGCGCTCGCTCGGCCGCCAGTAGGTCCATGGTCTTTGACCGCGCATCCGGAGAGATGAGTCGGACTATCTACGTACAACTTCTGGAAGAGGGGATTGACGTCTGGCGACCCGTCGAGGCCGAGGAAGAGGACGACGGTGCTTTCCGATTGCCCGCTCATGCCCCTAGTGGCGAGGTTTGGGAGTTCGAGCCGGGAAGTTTGGTCGCCTGCGAGGACCGTTCGGTGACCTCGTCGCCGTACGACTCGTGCAGCGTTAGTCCACCGAACCGAGTTGCCCTCATCGTCGGGCGGACCTTTTGATGGGGCGGGCTGGACTCGAACCAGCGACCGACGGATTATGAGTCCGCTGCTCTGACCAGCTGAGCTACCGCCCCGCGGGGGCGAGACTAGCGCTACGCGCTGAAGAGCTGAGCGAGGGAACGGCCGACATCGGGCGGCTCCTCATTGCCGTCCGCAGCGGCTGCGGCTCCCTCGGCGAGGGCCTTGGCGGCGTCGGCTATCTGGTGGGCGCGGCCGCCGCGGATGACGCCGGTCTTCTTTGCTTCGGCGAGGTCGGACTCCATCAGTCCGGCCAGCTCGGCGAGGCGGCGCAAGCCGACCACGGACGCCGTGCCCTTGAGGGCATGGGCTTCGGCCCGCATCGTTTCGAAGTCGCTCGTCTCGGTCGCCAGGCCGGCGGCGATCACGTCGCAGCGGCGGCGGGCCTCCTCGGCAAAGGAGTTCAGCAGTTCAGCGTCAGAGCTAGTTTTCTCGCTCATTCGCCGATCACCCCCTTGACCTCCTGGGTCAGCTTTTCGACGCCGAAGCCGCCCGCGATCTCCGAACGGATCGTGCCGTGGCGATCGATCACGAACAGCCACGGCACGCTGGGCAGGTGAAATGTCCTCACCTGGGGCCGCACGCCCTTGCTCGGGTTGTTTTCGTTGTAGATCTCCATGTGGATGAATGCCGCCCGCTTGCCATAGAGCCGTTTGACCTGCTCGGCCACGTCGACGACCGGACTGCAGGTCCGACTCTGGCAGAACTTGGGGGTCGCAAACAAGAGGACGATCGGCTCTTTGCCGAGAACTTCCGCGTAGTCGACCTGGTTCTGGGTGTCCGGCGGGACGCGGGTGGTGACCTTGGAGAGGTCGCCGCCGACGCTCGCCGCCGTCGGTGTGTGGATCAGCGGCGCCCTCTGGCCGACCCGGGGGATCTCGGTGAATTCGCCGACCGCGGCGATCGACAGCACCGCCGCGGTGGTCTTGCCCCCCTGCTTGACCAGCGCCAGGACCCGCCATTCGCCGTTGCTCGGGAAGTCGACTTCGGCCGCGTAGACGGCGGTGGACGCGTTGGAGTCCTGGGCCGTCGTCTGAGAGCGGAAGGCGGGCTTGGTCGCGAGGCTTTCGATCGCAGCGGGGAAGGGGCCGACGGCCTGCCCGCCAAGCGGCTTGGCCTTCGACACGGGCACGCCGTTGCGAGGTTTGGGCGGCGCTTTGGCGATGTAGAGGGCGACCTTTGCGTCGGTCACCGGAGTGCGATCGCGTTGGAAGACTTCGAAGGAGTAGCGGTTCTCTCCGAGATAGAGGACTTCCGTCGTCGGCGAGAAGACCAGCTTGGAGAGGCCTTCGGCGGACTTGAGCACCGTGTGGAGGGACTTTCCGCCGGCACTCGGGAATTCGCTCTTCGACGGGGCGGGGCGGCTTTTCGCCGCGACCGAGGCCGCGGCCGTGGAGGTCGAGGACCCCGAGCCTCCGCCGCAGCCCGCCAGGAAAGCCGCCGCCGGAAACAAGCAGGCGAAAGCGACGACGAATCGACTGGCGCGCATCGGCGGCATGTTATTGAGGGCGGATAGAGCGACATCGCGTCCCTCCCGGGCGCTGGGATCAGGCGGCATATAGGGTGCGGCGAGCTAGGAGAGCGGAAGGAGAGAGGAATGGCGGAGCGAGCGGCGCTGATCACGGGGGCCTCGAGCGGGATCGGCCTGGCGATCGCACGCGCCCTCGGCGAGGACGGCTACGCGCTGACCGTCGCCGCCCGGCGACCGGAGAAGCTGGAGGCGGCGGCCGAGGGGCTGCGCGCCGACAGCATCGAGGTGCAGAGCGTCGTCGCCAACATGACCGACGAGGAGGACGTGGTCGGCGTCTTCGCCAGGCACCGCGACGCCTACGGCCGTCTTGACGTGCTGGTCAACAACGCGGGAGTCGGGATCGGGGCTCCGATGGAGGAGATCCAGACCAAGCACCTCGATATGCAGCTCGCGGTCAACCTGCGGGCGCTGATTCTCGGCACCAGGGAGGGACTGCCGATGCTGCGCGCGAGCGGCGCCGAGCACGGCAAGGCGCTGATCGTCAACACCGCCTCGATCGCCGGCAAAGGCGGCCAGGTGTGGCTCTCGATCTACGCGGCGACGAAGGCGGCGGTGATCAACTTCACTCAGTCAACTCACCGCGAAGCGGGGAGCGCCGGCGTCCAGTGCACGGCCCTGGCGCCGGGCTTCGTCGACACGCCGATGACCGAGTTCGCCAAGGGGCAGGTCCCCGCCGAGCAGATGATCCAGCCCTCCGACCTGGGCGAGGCGGTGCGCTTCCTGCTGCGTACCTCGCGCAACTGCCATGTGCCGGAGATCGTCTTCACGCGGCCCGGCGAGGAGCTCGACACTCCGTAGATGACCCTGCGCGTCCTGATCGCCGCCTTCGGCGACGCAGGGCATGCGTTCCCGGCGATCTCGCTGGGGCGGGCGCTGGCCGGGCGCGGGCACGAGGTGGTGGTCGAGACCTGGGAGGAGCGGCGCGAGGCGGTCGAGGACGCCGGGCTCGGCTTTACCGCGGCGGAGGAATACCGGATGTTCCCGCCACCAGACCCCGACTCGGCCGACGGCGACCACGCGGCCGAGGCGGCGCGGGCGCTGCTGCCGCTACTGGAGGAGATGCGCCCTCACGTCGCGGTCAGCGACATCCTCACACTGGCGCCGGCGCTGGCCGCCGAGAAGGCCGGCGTGCCGCTGGCGACGCTGATCCCCCACATCTATCCGGTGGTCGAGCCGGGGATGCCGTTCTTCGCGGTGGGGTTGCGGCCGCCGCGGACGGCGGTCGGGCGGGCGATCTGGAAGGGCAGCCAACGAGCGCTGAACCTCGGCCTCGAACACGGGCGTCGCGACCTCAACGCGCAGCGCTCGCGCCTGGGACTGGCGCCGATCGAGCGCTTCCACGGCGGGATCAGCCCCGACCTGGCGCTGGTCGCCACTTTCCCCCAGCTCGAGTACCCGCGCCGCTGGCCGGCCGGGGTCGAGGTGACCGGGCCGATGACCTTCGAGCTCCCCCACCCCGAGATCGAGCTGCCGCCCGGCGACGCGCCGCTGGTCCTGGTCGCCCCCAGCACGGCACACGACTCCGGCAACCACCTGGTCCGCACGGCGCTGAAGGCGCTGGCCTGCGAGCAGGTTCGCGTCGTCGCCACGACCAACCGCGTGTTCCCCCAGAGCCCGATTGAGGTTCCCGCCAACGCGGTCCTGGTCGACTGGCTCAGCTACAGCCAGCTGATGCCGGTGGCCTCGCTGGTCATCTCCCACGGTGGCCACGGCACAGTCGCCCGGGCGCTTGGCGCCGGCGCTCCGGTCCTGGTCTGCCCGATCGTCGGCGACATGAGCGAGACCGCTATGCGGGTCGCCTGGGCCGAGGTCGGCCTCTCCCTCCCCTGGCGCCTCTGCCGCCCCTCCCCACTGCGCTGGGCGGCCTGCCGCTTGCTGCGTGAGCGCTCCTTCGCAGACCGCGCCGCCGAACTGGCGACCTGGGCGAAAGCGCACGACGGAGCCGAGCGCGGCGCCGAGCTGGTCGAGCAGCTCGCCGACCGCAGCGCCGCAGGAGAGAAGCTCCGGGGGTGGGACTCGAACCCACAACAACTCGGTTAACAGCCGAGTGCTCTACCGATTGAGCTACCCCGGACCGGCGAGGACGGAATCTACCGATTAGCCGTTGACCCGCTCGGTGCGGGCTATGCGCTCCACGAGGGCGGCTCGCTCCCGGCTCAGGGCGGCTCGGCGCTCCGGTTCGCTCGCCTGGCCGGCGGCGGCTATCTCGGACTCGAGGCGGCGCTGCTCCAGGAGGAGGTAGTTGAGCTGCATCGCCTCGGCGGAGGCGGGCTCGTCGTGGGCGAGGATGATCAGCTCGGCGATCAAACCGGCCAGCTCGTCATCGTCGCGGGGCAGGTTGGAGGCTGGGTCCTCGGGGTGCTCGCGCAGCCAGGCGGCTACGCGGCCGCCGAGCGGGGAGAGATGGTCATCGGTGAGTCGCGCGAGGTACTCCCTGCCCTCGCCCGGCAGCGCGATGCACATCGCCAGCAGGGCGCGCTCGCGGCGCTCGCGCGAGGTCAGCTCCACGGCATGGCGCGGCGGTACCTGGGCCGCGCCGTTGGGGACCGCGGCCAGAGCCGCCTCGCCGCCGCTCGGGGGCCGCGCCGCCACCAGCCGCCCCATCACCATCGCCGGCTCCAGGTCGAGCCGCTCCGCGACTCGGCGCACAAGGTCGTCGCGACTAGCCGTCTCCCCCATCCCGGCGAGGATCGGCGCCGCCTCCGAGAGCGCCCGGTCGCGCTCCGACGGGGAGGAGACGTCGGCGCGGTCCAGCACCAGTCCGACCTGGAAGGCGGGCAGGTCGACGGCGCTCTCGACCAGCGCCCGGAAGCGCTCGGCGCCGCCCCCGGTCGCGATCATCTCCGCCGGGTCCTCCCCCGCCGGCATCGCCGCCACGCGCAGCCGCATCTTCCGCCCCGCTGCGACCCGCTGCGCGCGCAGCATCGCCTCCTGGCCGGCCGAGTCGGCGTCAAGCGCCAGCACGACCTCCTCGACCATCCCCGAGAGCGCCGCCACCTGCTCGTCGGTGACTGCGGTGCCCATCACCCCGACCGCCTCCTCGATCCCGGCCTGTTGCAGCGCCAGCACATCGGTGTAGCCCTCGACCACCACCGCGTGCCCGGCCTTGGCAATAGCCGCTTTGGCCAGGTCGATCCCGTAGAGCATCCGGCTCTTGTGGAAAAAGTCGGTCTCCGCCGTGTTGACGTACTTGGCGCCCTGGTCGGAGCGCATCGCCCGCCCCCCGAAGCCCAGCACCCGGCCACGGCGGTCGCGGATCGGGAACATAATCCGGGAGCGGAAGCGGTCGTACTCGCCTCCCCCCCGCCCCCGCTGGACCAGGCCAACGCCGCGCAGTTCGTCCACCTTGAACCCGGCCCGCTGACCGCGCAACAGCACCTGGTCCCAGGCGCTCGGCGCGTAGCCGACGCCGAAGCGGCGCAGCACCTCCTCGCCCAGCCCCCGCTCGGCCAGGTACCCGCGCGCCTTGCCGCCCTCCTTTGACTCCCAGAGGTAGCCGGCGTAGAAGGAGGCGGTGCGGGCGAGCAACTCCTCGAGCCGACGGCGTTGCTGGCGTTCGCCTCGGCCCGCGGGTCCTCCCGCTCCCGCTCCAGCTCGACCCCGTAGCGATCGGCGAGCAGCTCAACCGCCTCGGCGAAGCCGAGTCCCTCCTTCTCCTCGACGAACTTGATCACGTCGCCGCCGACGCCACAGCCAAAGCAGTGGTAGAGCTTGTCCTGGGCATCGACCGAGAAGGACGGCGTTCGCTCCTCGTGAAACGGGCAGAGGCCAACCCATTGGGCGCCCTGGCGGCGCAGGTCGGTGTGGGAGGAGATGACCTCGACGATGTCCGCCGCCTGCTTGACCCGTTCGAGGCTCTCGGGTGAGATCAGCGCCATCAGAATCTGGCCTCCTCCGGGATCGTCAGCTCAGTGAACTTGGCGATGCAGAAACGGTCGGTCATCCCGGCGATGTAGTCGGCGACGCGCTGGCACTCGCTCGCGCCGGGCTCCCATTCCGGCACCCCGCCCGGGTGCTCCAGGTAGTGGTCGAAGAGGCCGCGCAGGGTGCGGTGGACCCGCTCGTGCTCGCTGCGTGCCGCCGGCCCCATGTAGACGCGGTCGAACATGAACTTGCGCAGCCGCAGCATCGCGCCACCGATCTCCTCGCTCTGCACGATGTCCCCGGCCCCGGAGGAGCACTCGACGATGTCGCGGACCAGCGTGTCGATCCGCTTTGACCCGGTCGGGCCGAGTAGCTCGATCTCGGCGGCCGGCAGGTCAGCGGGTGCGAGGATCCCCGCCCGCAGCGCGTCGTCGATGTCGTGGTTGATGTAGGCGACACGATCGACCAGCTTGACGATTCGCCCCTCCAGGGTCGCCGGCTTGCGCGACCCGGTGTGGTTGAGGACGCCGTCGCGCACCTGTTCAGTGAGGTTGAGCCCTTGGCCGTCGCGCTCGAGCACGTCGACAACGCGCAGCGAGTGGACGTTGTGCTTGAACTCGCCGCCGCAGCGCTCTCGTAGCGCCGTGTCGAGCGCCTCCTCGCCGGTGTGGCCGAAGGGCGGGTGACCGAGGTCATGGCCGAGCCCGATCGCCTCGGTCAGGTCCTCGTTGAAGCCGAGCGCTCGGGCCACGGTGCGGGCGATCCCGCATGCCTCCAGCGTATGGGTGAGGCGGGTGCGGTAGTGGTCGCCCTCGGGAGCGACGAAGACCTGGGTCTTGTGCTTGAGGCGGCGGAACGCCTTCGAGTGGACGATCCGGTCGCGGTCGCGCTGAAACGGCGTGCGTACAGAGCTGTCGGGCTCCTCCGCGCGCCGCCGCGCGGGATAGGACGGGGTCGCCAGGTCGGAGAGGAACTCGGCCTCCCAGGCGCGGACTCGCTCTTCCAGCGGGACTGTAGCCTTCAAGGAGACCGATCCTACGGGGCTCTTCACGCGGCGGCGCGCAGCCGCACATGGGCGTGGTGCTCGAGCGTCTCGCCCACCGCCCGCTCGACCTGGCGCAGCTCCCGTCCCCCCGCCGCCGGCACCTCCGCCAGCGGCCTTGCGAGCGCCTCGACCATGAAGCGGTGTGCCTCTCCCGACAGCTCGAAAGAGCCCGCCTCGCAGCTCGCGCAGACGACCCCCCCGTCGGCGCCGGAGAAGCCGTTGAGGTGCTCGGCCTCGCCGCAGCGCGCGCAGGAGGCGAGCTCCGGAGCGAAGCCAGCCGCCAGGGCGAGCTTGAGGCGAAAGGCCAGCGCCGCCTCGAGGTCAGCGGCGCGCGGCTGAGCGGGATCGTCGAGCAGCGCCAGGTAGCGGCAGAGCAGGTTGTAGGCAGGCGGGTTTGGCTCGGCCGAGTCGAGCAGCCGCAGCACCGCATCGCAAGCGCGGGCGCCAGCGGTGAGGGCCGGGCCCGAGGAGCGCAGGCGCGGGTACCCGTCGACGGTCGACACGCTGGTAACGGTAAGCAGCTCGCCGCGGCCCTCGTGCAGGACGAGGTCGAGGCGGAAGAACGGCTCGAGGCGGCCGCCGAAGCGGGACTTCGGCCGGCGCGCGCCCTTGGCGATCGCCCCGATCCTCCCCCGCGCCGTCGAGTAGAGGTGGAGAATGCGGTCAGCCTCCCCGTAGCGGATGCTGCGCAAAACCACCGCCTCCGTCTTCAGGGTCATACCGGACATGGACGACCTAAGGTGACCGACGGGCCGGACGGCGGCGGGGCCGCCGCCGCAGCCGCACCTGACAGCTCGGGCAATAGTAGGTGGAGCGCCCGGAGATGACAATCCTGGCGATTGGTCCGCCGCAGGCAGGACAGGGCTCGCCCTCGCGGGTATGGACGAGGAACTCATCCTGCATCGTGCCCTTCTCCCCCCGCCCGTCGCGATAGTCATCGATCGAGGCGCCGCCACCGTCGATCCCCGCCTGCAGCGTGGCGACTACCGCGTCGCGCAGAGCCTCGAGGTGCTCGGGGCGCATCGAGGCGGCGGGAGATAGGGGGTGAAGGCGCGCTCGGAAGAGCGCCTCGTCGGCGTAGATGTTGCCCACCCCGGCGATCCCGGACTGATCGAGCAGGAACGACTTGAGCGGCGCGGTGCGGCCAGCGGCGATCTTGCCCAGGGCCTCCGGCGTGAACTCCTCCGAGAACGGCTCGACTCCCAGCCGCTTAAACCGCCTCCCGAGGTCGGCGTCGTCGATCAGGAACGCCTCGCCGAAGCGGCGCGGGTCGGTGAACCACAGCTCGCGGCCGTCCTCGAGCCGGAAGTGGGCTCGCAGGTGGCGCGCCGAGGTGGAGAGCTCGCCCTCATACAGCCGCCGCCCCTCGGATGGGTCGAGCTTCTCCTCTCCCTCGACTAGGACCAGGTTGCCAGTCATCCGCAGGTGCATGACCAGGGTCTGCGCTCCGTCGAGCGCGAGCAGTAGGTACTTGCCTCGCCGCCCAAGATCCTGGATCCTCCGCCCGCTTACTGCGGCACTCAGCTCGGCGGGCGCCACCGGCCGCGACCAGCGCGCGTCGAGCACTTCTAACCGCTCGATCCGCCGTCCCGCCAGCTCGGGCCCAAGCTGGCGGCAGATGGTCTCGACCTCCGGCAGCTCGGGCATTCCCCTGTTCTATCCGACGCGTTCAATCGGCGACGGCCCTCGGGTGGGCGCGGAAGTAGATGTCCTTAAGCTGCTCGCCCGAGAGGTGCGTGTACATCTGGGTGCTCGAGATGTCGGCGTGGCCGAGCATCTCCTGCACGGCGCGCAGATCGCAGCCCCCGGCGAGCAGGTGGGTGGCGAAGCTGTGGCGAAGTGTGTGGGGACTCATCCGGCCCGAGAGCCCGGCGGCGCGGGCGTGGCGCTGGACGATCTTGTAGAGGCCCTGGCGAGTGAGCGGGCCGCCGCGGAAGTTTACGAACAGCTTCGGCTCGTGGCGCTCGCCGACCAGCTTCGGTCGCGCGCTGCGCAAGTAGACGCTGATCGCGGCGATCGCCTGGCGGCCGAGCGGCACCAGTCGTTCCTTGGAGCCCTTACCGCGAGCGCGCAGGAAGCCCTCGTGAAGGTCGAGGTCGCCGATCTCCAGGCCGATCGTCTCCGAGGCGCGCAGCCCGCAGGCGTACATCGCCTCCAGCAACGCCCGGTCGCGCAGCGTCGTCGGCTCCTCGCCACGCGGTGCGGCGAGGAGGTGCTGGATCTCGGAGTAGTTGAGGACCTGTGGCAGCTTCTTCGCCCGGCGCGGCGCGCTGAGCGCGGCGGTCGGGTCATCGGCGATCAACTCGTCGCGGCGCAGGTGCTTGTAGAAGGAGCGAAGGCAGGCGGCCTTGCGGTGGACGGTCGAGGCCGAGCAGGCGGGGCGACCGTTACCGGTCGCCAGGTCAGCGAGGAACTCGCCGATGTCCGCCGGGCGCGCCTTCAGCGCGTCGAGACCGTGGGCGGAGAGGTGCTCGCCGTACTGAAAGAGGTCGGTGCGGTAGGCGTGCAGCGTGTTGCGGGAGAGGCCGCGCTCCAGCTCCAAGTAGGAGAGGAAGTCGAGAACCAGGCCCTCGAAGCGAGCGTCGGCGCCGGGACTGGCAGGAGCGGGCTCCGGGGATGGCTTGAGTGCGATCGCCATGCCGGGATGGTTCTCGACGGCTTGCGGCAGACCTTGGCGCGCAAGGGACCATGCGCTCGGCCCGCTGGTGGCATCGGCACCCCAGCGAGCTACATCGCCAGAAGCCGACCGGCGGCCAGAGCCGCTGCAAAGAAGAGTGGATCGTCTTCGATGCCTCTCCCCATCGTTTGCGAGGGAAGGCCGGTGGCCGAGTAGCCGTCGAGGTCAATCGCTCCAACCTGCAATTGGTGCCGACCGGCGCAGGCGAGCTCAAGGGACGTGAGGATCTCTTCCTCCCCCTTAGGGACCGCGACTGCGACAGGGGCGAGCAGCAGGTCGAGGATCGTGAGGGTGTGATGGCTGACGCCACGATGGCGCGCGCGGAGGTCGGCGACGGAGAGGCGCGGGGAGAGCAGGGTCGGCATTCCCAGTGAGAGGGAGGCATGGGTGTTGTCTAAAGCGGCCATGCCGCCGTGGCCGAGGTTGGTTGCGGATCCGATGATTCCCGGGCCGGGACCCGCGATTGCCGCATCCCAGCCGAGACGACGGGCTGCGGCGTCGATGGCTCCTGCTGCGCTGAGCGCCTCGTGCTCGCCGCCGTAAGTGGGCGCGGCGGTGATGTGGCCGCAGAGCAGGCCGAGGTCGCGGAGCTCCGCCGCGTCACGGGAGAGGGGGCCCGGCAAGGCGCCGCCGGCGGTCTGGATGTAGCCGACCTTCAACTCCGGCCTCGCCTGCGACGCGGCCCAGGCCGCCGGAGCCAGATGCCCGTGCAGGGGGATGATGAGGATTGGGATCCTGCGGCCGCCTCCGGCCTCCTCGATCGGCCGCTCCACCGGCTCGACCGCGTGCTGGAGCGAGGTGTAGTTGAGCTTCATCACGTGCTCTTCGCTCGTCTGGCCACCGGCCAAACCCCGGGTCAGGTTGACGTGAACCACATCGAAGCCGCCGGAGCCGAGGTCGAGGTCGAGGGCGGCGATGTTGACGACGACCTCATCGCCCTCGCGCATCTCGCCCAGGAGAGCCGTGTCCGCCCAGGCGGGGCGGCGCTCACAGTCGACCTCGACCGTCAGTGGGTCCTCAGCGGCGACGACACCTCGCCGCAGCCTGAGGCGACCGCTCACGCCGCGTCCGCGCCCGCCGCGGTGAGGATCCCCTCGCAGACCTCGAGCATCGCGTCGAGATTGCGCGCCGAGACACTCTCCTCGACAGTGTGGTTGGCCTCGGTGCCGTTGGCGAGCAGGACGCAGTCAAAACCAACGAGGCGCAGCGCGTTGGCGTCGCTGCCGCCACCGGTCGAGGTCCGCTGCGGCTCAAAGCCGGCGGCGCGCAGCCCGGCCTCAGCAAGCGAGAGTGCCCGCGAGGACGCCGGCACCCTGTAGCCGCGAAACAGTTCCTCGATCCGCACGTCGACGTCACACCCGTGCGCGCTCGCCCCCCAGGCGCAAGCGTCGGCGATCTCCCCCGCCACCTCGGCGACCCGCGCGGCGTTAAGGCTGCGGGCCTCAGCGTGAATCCAGCAGTGGCCCGGGACAACGTTGCCGGAGGTGCCGCCGGAGATCAGACCTACGTTGGCAGTGGTCTCCGGATCAAGCCGCCCCAGCTCCATCCGGGAAATTGCCGCCGCGGCGGCGGCGATCGCGCTGTTGCCGTCCTCCGGCCGGATGCCGGCGTGCGCCTCGATCCCGTTGAAGTCGGCCAGGATCTTCTGTTGGGTCGGTGAGGTAATGATCACCTCGCCGACCGCGCTCGCGTGGTCAAGCACGAAACCGCACTCCGAGCGAAGCGCTGAGGAGTCAAACGCCTTTGCCCCGCGCAGCCCCTGCTCCTCGGCCACGGTGAGCAGCAACTCGATCCCGACCGGGGGCGGCTCATCGACATGAAGCGCCACCAGCTCCATGAAGACCGCCACCGCAGCCTTGTTATCGGCGCCGAGGATCGTCTTGCCGCGGCTTTGGAAGACACCGTCTTGGAGCACCACCTCGACCTGCCCTTCGTGTGGGACCGTGTCCAGGTGGGCGCAAAACATCACCCATCCCTCGCCACGCCCCGGCAGCCTGGCGAGGACGTTCCCGGCACCGGCCTCGGCGGGACCCGCGGCGTCGTCCTCGCTCACCTCCAGCCCCAACGCCCGCAGCTCGGCCGCCACCGTGTCGGCAACCTCGCGCTCCTCCCCAGTCGGGCTGCGAACCTCGCAGAGCCTGACGAAGGTCTCGTGCAGCCGTGAACTTACCTCCTCCACCCCCGACAGGCTAGAGGGGCCCGCGCGAGGCGGTCAGCCCGAGTGTCGGACGCCGACGTCGGCGTCTTCGGCCGGTTCCAGCTCACGGCCATCCGCCGGGCGCTCCCCCGCGTGGCGCGCCGCCGCACCGACGAACTCGCGGAAGAGCGGCTCGGGGCGGTTGGGGCGGGAGTTGAACTCCGGGTGAAACTGGGAGGCGACGAAGAAGGGGTGATCAGGCAGCTCGACCATCTCGACCAGGCGCTCGTCGGGAGAAGTGCCGCCGCAGACAAGACCCTCATCCTCAAGCCGCCGGCGCAGCTGGTTGTTGACCTCATAGCGATGGCGGTGGCGCTTGTAGATGACCGCCTCGCCGAAGATCTCCCGCGCCCGCGTGCCCTCGTGCAGCTTCACCGGGTCGGCTCCGAGCCGCATCGTGCCACCCATCTCTGAGACCTCCTTCTGCTCGGGCAGCAGATCGACCACGGGGAACGGTGTCTCGGGGTCGAACTCCGCCGAGTTGGCGCCCTCCATCCCGGCCACACTACGGGCGAACTCGACCACGGCGATCTGCATCCCTAGGCAGATCCCCAGATAAGGAATCGAGCGTTCGCGAGCGATCCGGGCCGCCTGCACCTTGCCCTCGATCCCGCGCTCGCCAAAACCGCCGGGAATAAGTATCCCGTCGGCCCCCTCCAGCCGCTCCGGGTCAAGGTTCTCCGAGTCGACCAGCTCGACCTCGACCTCGACCCCGTGGTGGAAACTGCCGTGCTCAAGCGCCTCGATCACCGACTTGTAGGCATCGGCGAGCTGCACGTACTTGCCGACCAAGGCGATCCGCACCCTGCCCTCGGCGGCATCGGCGCGGCGCACCATCGCCTCCCACTCGGCCAGGTCCGGTGCCGGCGCCTCCATCCCGAAGTGGTCGAGGACGATGTCGTCGACGCCCTCGGCCCGGAAGACAAGCGGAACCTTGTAGATGTTGTCGACGTCGTGGGCGGAGATGACGGCTTCGACAGGGAGGCTGGCAAAGAGGGCGATCTTGCTGCGGATCTCTCGATCGAGGCGGCCCTCAGAGCGGCAGACCAGAGCGTGTGGCTGAATCCCGATACGTCGCAGCTCGTTGACCGAGTGCTGGGTCGGCTTGGTCTTCAGTTCGCCGGCGTGGCCGACGTAGGGCACCAGGGTGAGGTGGACGAACATGCTGCGCTTCGGCCCGAGGTCGGTGTAGAGCTGGCGGATCGACTCAAGGAACGGCAACGACTCGATGTCGCCGACAGTGCCGCCGATCTCGGTGATGACGAAATCAACCGACTGCGACTCGGCGACGATCAGGATGCGCTGCTTGATCTCGTTGGTGATGTGGGGGATCACCTGAACGGTGGCTCCGAGGTAGTCGCCGCGGCGCTCCCGCTTGATCACGGAGTTGTAGACGGAGCCGGCGGTCACGTTGGAGGCGCGCGTGGTGTTCTCGTCGGTGAAGCGCTCGTAATGGCCGAGATCGAGGTCGGTCTCCGCCCCGTCCTCGGTGACGAAAACCTCGCCGTGCTGGAACGGGCTCATCGTCCCCGGGTCGACGTTGATGTAGGGGTCGAACTTCTGAAGCTGGACGCGGAAGCCGCGGGATACGAGGAGGCGGCCGATTGAGGCCGCGGCGATCCCCTTGCCGAGAGCCGAGACCACTCCGCCGGTGACGAAGATGAACCTCGTGTCTCCTTGTTTCGGGCTACTCATCCTCTACCGAGCGAGTCTAGCCAGCGCAGTGGCGGAACCGATTCGATCCTCGCCGAAATAGACCGCATCTCGCCGTAAATCGTGAGCAGGACGACCACCCCGAGCGCGATCAAGCGCCCCGTCTCGCCCAGCGTGGTCAGCAGCCAGACGCCGGCGATCGACCCGACCAGGTTCGAGCCGGTGTCCCCCAGCATCGCCCGCTCGCGCAGGGTGAGCCAGGCGCCGACCAGGACCGGGCCAGCGAAGATCCCCAATAGTTCGAGCGGCGCCAGCGTCCAGGCGCCGAGACAGAGGCCGGCGCCCAGCAGGGCCAGCCCCTTCTCGGCACGCCCGGGCCGCAGATCGAGCAGGTTGAAGAGGTTGGTGGCGAGAAGCAGCAGCGCCACATCGGCCAGGTAGCGCCACGACTCCAGCCCCCGCCCCGAGACCACATAGGCGGCCAGCGCCAGCGCACCGATCGCCTTGATCGCGCCGGTAGAGAGCCGTCCCTCGCGCAGCGCCCTCGCGTGCCCCCGCCATCCCCGCGGCCCGCCGCCGGCCTCCTCCCCGCCCAGCGAGTCGTCGAGGAAGCCGAGGAAGGCGACCCCGATCACGTAGGGGATCCAGCGGCGCAGTTCGGGGTCGAGCAGTTCGAGGTCGGCGCGGTCGTTTAGGAAGGCCAGTGGGGCAAGCGCGACCAGCGCCGCCGTCGCCAGCACCGCGCCGAGCGGGAAGGCGAGCCTGGCGCCCCGGTAGTTCTCCCGCACCAGCCCGGCCTCTGCCAGCCCTCGCGCTCCCGCCGGGACGAGCGCCAGCGCCAGCGCGATCGAGAGCGGGAAGCCGATCCAGTACACGATCGGCTCAGCGCCCGGGCGCCAGCAGGTCCGGCAGCAGGCCGTCGGCGCTCCCCTTGACGCCGAAGCTGCCCTCCGCCCCGAGCATCGCGAAGACCATCGCCACCCGCCCCGCGACCATGTCGATGTCGTCGACGCTGGAGAGCGCATTGCCCTGGAAGAAGGAGACCGAAGAGGGTTCCGCCGTGGAGGTCTCGACCCCGACCGCCGGCCTCCGGGTCGCCGTAATCCCGCTCATCAGCGCCGACTCTAGCCGCGCCGCCGCGGCGCGCTGGACCGGTCCCATGCCTTCGGGCTGATCGCGCACCACGATCACCCCGTCGAGTCCTCCGAAATTGCCGCTGGCACGAGAGAAGAAAGAGCTACGAACCAGTTCCACCAAGGTGCCCCCGCGCACGAGCTGGCGCCCGATGCCGGTTCCGAGCGCGGTCACCGTTTCCGGGTTGCGCCGGATGTCGGCAAACCTGGTCTTCGCGAGATCGCCAGCCAGCGAGCGCAGGTCGACCGGCTCCCTCACCACCCCAACCCCCACCAGCCGTGCCCCGGTCGGCCCCAGGGCCGTTTCGATCGCCGAGGAAACGCTGCCCGGCAATCCCCCCAGGGCGATGATCCCGATCCGCTTGCCGGCCAGCCGGTTGTGGACCAGCACCGGGTAGACGCGTTCGGCGAAGTCGTTGGCCCGCCCCAGTTCGCCGCTCAGCTGATCGGCCCGGGAGCGAGCGTCCTGGAGGTTGCCGATGAGGCTGCGCTCGAGGTCCTTGCGGGTGTTGTTGAGCGCGGCGCCGCCGAACTCGGCGCCGATCAGGATCCCGATCGCCAGGGCGAGGAAAACCGCGATCAGCGATGTCGCGTGGTAGCGCGCGCTGTAACCCATCAGCGGCCGAAGGCTAGATGGTCGCCCCCGCCGCCGCTACAGGCCGAGCCAGATCCTGATCTTCAGCCAGACCAGCTGAACAACGTTGTTGAGGGCCGGGGAAGTAATGACGACGATCGTCAGCAGGATCGCGAATGCGATCATGAATAGGACGAGCGGTCCGAACGTCGAGCTGGGGGTATAGAGCCTGCTGACGCCCTTCGCGTCGACCAGCTTCTCGCCGATCCGCAACCGGGTTAGGAAGGTCGAGGACATGCCACCCCGCTTGCGATCGAGGAACTCGATCAGGTTGAAGTGGGCGCCAACGCTGACGATCAGCGCCGCCCCCTTCTCATAGGCCATCAGCATCGCCACGTCCTCGCTGGTCCCGGCCGCCGGGACCAGCGTGTGCTCGAGGCCCATCTCCAGCAGGCGCTCTCGCCCTGGCGCCCGTCCGTCCGGGTAGGCGTGGACGATCAGCTCAGCCCCGCAGCGCAGCGCCTCATCGCTGGCCGAGTCCATGTCGCCGAGGATCAGGTCCGGCTTCATTCCCGCCTCCAGCACTCCGTCAGCACCGCCGTCGACCGCCACGATCATCGGGCGGACGTCGCGGATGTAGGCGCGCAGCGCCTTCAGGTCGCGGCGATGGCGATCGCCGCGGATGACGATCAGCACGTGGCGATCGCGGAATGACGCCCGGGTCGCGGGAAATTCGATGCTGCCGGTCAGCAGATCGGTCTCCTGGCGGACGTGGGCGACCGTGTTCTCGACGAAATCGGCGAGCGCCTGGTTGATCCGCTCGCGCTGGTCGTCGAGGCGGTGCTCCAGCTCAACCGCCCCGAGCACGCGGCCGCTCGCGATCTCCCGGTCCCCGACGCGAACGACGCCGTCCTTGATTATCACCGGGTCGCCCTCGCGCAGCCGCTCGAAGAGGCCGTCGCCGGGGACGTCGACCAGGCAGATCCCGGCGCGGGCCAGCATCAGCGGGCCGGTGTTGGGATAGCGTCCGTCCGAGGAATCTGACGCGTTCAGCACCCCCCGCACGCCGGTCGCAATCAGCTCCTCGGCGGCGATCCGGTCAATGTTTAGGTGGTCGATGACGGCGACATCGCCTGGGCCGAGGCGCTTGACCAAGTGCTTGGTGCGACGGCCGAGCCGGGCGGTGCCGTGGATCGCCTCCGTGGCGGACGCCCCGTTGCGACGCGATAGCAGGGCGGGAAAGCGACGACGACTGGCGGTAGCCACCGTGTGAGACTACCCCGCACGACAAGCAGACAAGCCGGCTCCTACGCGGCCGCCAGCAGCTCCCTGGCGTGGCGGGTGGCCGCCTCGTCGGAGCGCTCGCCACCGAGCATCCGACGGATCTCCTCGACCACACCCTCGCCGTCGAGGCGCTGCACGGTCGCCGTGGCCCGCTCCCCGGCGAGGTCCTTCTCAAGACGGAAGTGGGTGGCGGCCAGGGAGGCGACCTGCGCCAGGTGGGTGATGCAGAGAACCTGGCGATCCTTCCCCAGCGCCCGCAGCCTCTCCCCCACGACCCGCGCCGTGTGGCCGCCGACTCCGGCGTCGATCTCATCGAAGACAAGGGTACCGGCGCCCCCACCCTCGCCGAGCCCACTCAACGCCAGCATCACGCGGGAGAGCTCGCCGCCGGAGGCGGCATCGCGCAGCGGCGCCGGGTTGATCCCGGGATTCGGCGCCACCCGCAGCTCAACCGTCTCGCACCCGCCCGCGCCGAACCCGTCCGGTTGGGGCTCCAGCACGACCTCGAGGGTTGCCCCGGGCATCGCCAGTCTCTCCAGCTCCTTCGCCACCTCCTTCTCCAGCGGACCCGCCGCCCTGGCGCGTCCTTCGCTGAGCTGCGCTCCCAGTTCCTCGCGCCGCCGTTCCGCCTCACCGAGGGCAGCCGCGGCCTCAGTGGTCCGCTCCTCGCCGCCCTCCAGTCGCCGGATCTCCTCCCGGCAGCGCTCGACGTGGACAAGCACCGACTCGACACTTCCCCCGTGCTTGCGCTTCAGCCGATCGAGCGAGTCAAGCCGCTCCTCGACACTCGCGAGTCGCTCGGGATCCGCCTCCAGCCCCTCTGCGTAGTCGCGCAACTCCGAAGCGACATCGCCCAATTCGACCGAGAGAGCGCTGAGCCGCCCCGAGAGCGAGTCCAAGCCGGCGTCGACCCCGCCGGCCCCCTGCAACAGCGCCTCCGCCTGGGCCAGCGCGCTCGCCGCCCCGCTGCCGTCCTCGTCGATCCCGGCGACGCCGGCATAGGCGCCCGCCGCCGCTTCGCGCAGCCCTTCGGCGTGGCGCAGGCGCTCGCGCTCAGCGCCCAGCTCCGCCTCCTCGGCAGGCTCCGGAGCCACCTCCTCGATCTCGGAGAGCTCGTAGCGGAAGAGGTCCAGGTCGCGCTCGCGGGAGCCCTCCCGTCCCCGCAACTCTCCCAGCTCGGCAGCGAGCACCCCACACTCTCGATGGGCCTCTCGGTAGAGCCGCCGCACCTCCAGGTGCCCGACCCCCGCAAACCCGTCCAGCACCTCCATCTGCGCCGATGAGATGGTGAGCTTGCGATGCTCGTGCTGTCCGTAGAAGGCGAGCAGCCGGCCGCCCAGCAACTTCAGGTCCCCCGCCGAGGCCGCCCGGCCCGCCATGAAAGCGCTCGTCCGCCCGCTCGCCGATACCCGCCGACCCAGCACAACCTCATCGGATCCCTCGGGCAATCTCTCCGCGATCTCGGCCATCTCAGGCTCGCCCAGCAGCCCCTCCGAAAGATCGAAAACCCCCTCGACCCAGGCCTCCTGCGCCCCGGGCCGAACGATCTGCGGCCGAGCCTTTCCGCCCATCAAGAGGTCGAGGGCGTGCGCCAGCACCGTCTTCCCGGCTCCCGTCTCCCCCGTGATCGCGTTCAACCCCTCGCCGAGCCTCAGCTCGGCCCTCTCGATCAGCAGCAGGTTCTCGATCCTCAACTCACGCAGCACGCACCCTGTCTAGCACCGAGAGGCGACGGACTCTCCCGTGCCTACGCCGCCACAGCCTCCCTCGCAGCCTCTGCCTTGGCGGCCGGTTGGAAGAAGTCGCGTGAGCGAACCAGGGCGAAGCCAAGGGCGGCACCGAGGAAAGAGAGCATGGCGGCGATCAGCAGGATCTCGTTTAACCCGCTGACGAAGGCGACCGTAGCCGCATGGGCGACTTCGGCCCGCAGGCCCGGCGGCGAAACGGCGGCCGCTGCCCGGGAGCCGCCAACCGGAGACGATTTCCGCCAGCCCCTTCGGAGCATGGGGAAGGATCTCGGCCAGCTTCGAGTGGACCTGGGACTGAAACACAGCGCCGAGCCCCGCCACGCCGGTCGCGATGCCCACCTGGCGAAAGGTCGTGTTGATCCCCGAGCCCATCCCCGCTTTGGCAGGCGGCACCACCGCGATCGCCGCTGACCCGATGCCGGGGTTGGCGATCCCGACCCCGGTCCCGGCGAAGATGAAGCCCGCGAGCAGGGCGGTCCACCCCGAGCTCGGGGTGAGCCCGTGCATCAGCAACAGCCCCACCCCAACGGTGGCGAGGCCGGTCCCGAGCAGGATGCGCACGGGGATGCGATCGGAGAGCTTGCCGGCGATCGGGGCGACGATGAACGACAGCACGGTCAGTGGTAGGAACCGGATGCCGGCCTGAAGCGGGGAGTAGCCAAGCACCTCCTGGATGTAGAGCGTCAGGTAGAGGAACATCGCGAACATCCCGCCCGAGAGCCCGAAGGCGACGGCAGAGACGCCGTTGAAGGCCGGCTTGCGGAACAGGGTCAGGTCGAGCATCGGGTTGGTGCTGCGCAGCTCTATCGCCAAGAAGGTGAGCAGCAGCACCCCAGCGCCGATCAGCGAGACCAGGATCGTGGCGCTGCTCCAACCATCAGGGTTGCCGCGGATCAGCCCGAAGATCAACAGGAAGAGCGCCGCCGAGAAGGTGGCAACGCCGGGCAGGTCAACCCGCGCAGCGTCCTGCGCCGCGACGTTGACGAGCTTGCGCTCGGTCAGGACGATCGCCACCAGCCCGATCGGGACGTTGACGAAGAAGATCCACTCCCAACCGAGGTGCTCGGTGATCAACCCGCCGACCAGCGGCCCGACCGCGACAGCGCCGCCGACCGTCGCACCCCAGACACCGAACGCCGTGGCGCGGTCGGCGCCACGGAACTCCTGCCCGATCAGCGCCAGCGAAGTCGCGAACATCGCCGCCCCGCCGACCCCCTGCAGGCCGCGGGCCAGGTTGAGCAGGGTCGCATCGTCAGAGACGCCACAAAGAAAAGAGGCGCAGGTGAAGATCCCGAACCCGATCGAGAAGACGCGCCGCCGGCCGAGGCGGTCGCCGAGCGATCCCGCGGTGAGCAGGAACGCGGCAAGGGTCAGCGAGTAGGCATCGACCACCCACTGCAGGCTCGAGAGGCTCGCGCCGAGTTCGCGCTGGATCGAGGGCAGCGCGACGTTGACGACCGTGATGTCCAGCAGCAGCATGAACGTCGCGATCGAGATCAGGATGAGGGTCCACCACTTGCGCTCCATGCAACCTCCGATAGGACTCGACTGGCCGCAGGGTATAGACCCGACCACCTCGGCCCTGGGGGCCCTACACGGCCAGGTGTCCGAACTTCTCGCGGATTCGCTGGTAGAAACTGGTCCCCGGCAGCTGCGCGAGCCGCCCGACCCCGTCCGCGAAGCGGACCTCGAGCGCGGCGCCCGGCGACAGCTCGCCGATCTGCTCGCCGTCGACCGCGACGTCAACCGCCTCGCGCCCGCTCGCGTTGCCGACGTGCAGCACGTCGTCGGGGGCGACGACGAGGGCGCGGGCCGTCAGCGAGTGCGGCGCTATGTAGCTGACCACATAGCCCTCCACTCCCCAAGCCAGGATCGGACCCTGGTTGGCGAGGTTGTAGCCGGTCGAGCCGACGGGGGTCGCGGCGACAAGCCCGTCGCAGCGGACGTGCCCCACCTCCTCGCCGGCGATCCTGTAGCTCAGCTTCGCGACCCGGTCCCGGGGGCGACGGGCGAAGGTGACGTCGTTGAGGGCGACGCGGGCCTCGCCGTCGATGGCGATCTCGAGCCCGGGCAGATCGACCGTCTCGATCTCCCCCGCGAGGGCGCGGCGAATCCCCACCTCGGCCTCGTCGCGCTCGACCGCGGCGAGGAAGCCGACGGTGCCGAAGTTGACGCCGAAGATTGGGACGCCGCTGCGGGCGAAGCGGCGCAGCGCATGAAGGATCGAGCCGTCCCCGCCGAGCACCAGACAGAGGTCCGGCCGCCCAGACAGCTCGTCAACCTCCTCGGCGCCCTCAGCCGCAGCGCCGTGCTTGGCCAGCTCCTCGCCGGTGGCGATAAGTCGCCAGCCGGCCTCGCGGGCCACCGCAACCGCCACCGCTACAGCCTCGGTGGCGGCCGGCGGATGCGAGTGGGTGATTAGCGCGACGGTCTTCATCACTGCGGCTCTACCGCCAGAATCGACGCCTCAAGGTCGCCGACCTCCTCTCCCCCATCGCCGCACCAGACGAAGGTCTCGCGGTTCCCCTTCGGCCCGGGAAGGCCCGAGGATGCGAACCCCCTGACCGAGAGGCCGAGGTCGCGAGCGGCGCTCGCCACCGCGAGGATCGCCTCGCGGCGATCGGAGGGATCACGGACGACGCCCCTGCCAACCCGCCCGCGGCCCAACTCGAACTGCGGCTTGACCATCGCCAGCACCTCGCCACCGGGTGGGAGGCAGCGGGCAAGTGCCGGAAGAACCTTGGTCAGCGAGATGAAGGAGACGTCGACGGTGGCGAGCCCGGGGGCGAACGGTAGGTCGGTGGGCTCCAACTCGCGGGCATTGAGCCGCTCGATCGCGATCACCCGCGGGTTCTCGCGCAGCTTCAAGTCGAGCTGGCCGTATGCGACGTCAACCGCGGCAACCCGCGCGGCGCCGCGCTGCAAGAGGCAGTCAGCGAAGCCACCGGTCGAGGCGCCGACGTCAAGGCAGTCACGCCCCGAGACATCGATCCCAAGGGCCTCGAGGGCGTTCTCGAGCTTGACGCCGCCGCGCGAGACATATCGAGGACCCTCCTCGACAATTAGCGCCGCCCCGGGCTCGACCAACTGGCTCGGCCGCAACGCAACGGGCCCGTCCTTACCCACGCGGACCTCTCCTGCCCGCACCGCACCGGCTGCCGCGGAGCGCGACGGAAAGAGCCCCCGCTCCGCCAAAACCGCGTCTATCCGGGCCTTCCTCACCGCCAGAACGGTACAGCCGCACCCCGAAACTGGCCGTTTATCGGAGTCTTAGGGCCGCCTGCAACAGTCTTTTAACCGCTGCTTGAGCTTCGCTTGGTCTGCTGTGGCGGAGAGCGTCTGTGACCGCACTCACACACAAATCGCACATACGTTCGTATGCTCCTAAAGGATTCGCGTGAGGTTGACGATGCAAAGCAGAACCAAAGACTTCTTGGCTGGGCTCGTCGCCGCTCAATGGCCCTCGTCGCTTCCCACGACGGGCGCCCGCGGCACATGAGAGCCCACCTACCTCCCACGGATCCACATATATAGAGATACAAAATATCTCTCCTCCCTGTAGTAACCCCAGAAGCGCCCCGTCTACCCGGCGGGGCGTTTTCTGTTGGGTAAACGTCTCTGGCAAGCCAAAATTATGGGGTCGGCCGAGGCTGCCGAGACGAGGCTAAAGCCCCCGAAAACCCTCCTGCGTCAGTAACAGACGTCATTCGCTGGGCTCCACGGCCCCCGATACCTACGCGCCGCAGTCGAAGCAGCCGCCAAGAGCGCGGCTGAGGTGTTCCTGTCGGCCAGGGCAGGCTCTTGAGATGTCCAATCGGCCCCCGCGTTTCGCATGACGCTAGAGCGGCTGACTTCGACGACAGGGTACGTCGCACGGGCAGGCGCTGCACCCAACCCGGCCTGACGACTACTCTCGCCTGACCCCAAGAAGGCAGCCAGGCCCCTCTTAGACGGGAATTTGGTCTCAGTCCTTCTCGACCATGCCGAGCTGGCGGACCATGTCGGCGTGGTCGTAATAGGTGACGTAGTGGCACAGCAGCTCGCCGCGAAAGGTCCACTGATCGATGCCGTTGAGGGCGAAGCCCGCCTTGCCGGGAGCAGAGCCGGCCTCCTTCGAGGCGGCGAGGGTGCCGCTCATCCGGTACGGGCAAAGCGCCAGCGGCTCGATCGGCGAGACGTAGAGCTCATCGGTCCCCTCGAGGCGAAAGTCGGGGAAGGTCGCGAAGGTGAACGCTGCGAAGTCGCTCACCGCCTTGCGGCCGTGGGCGCCGCCGGGGAGCGCCGCATCGTTCCAGACGACGTCCTCGGTGCACATCGAGGCGATGGCCTCGGGGTCGTGGTTGTTCCAGGCGTCGCCGAAGCGTGTCCCCCACTCCTCGACGAAGGCGGGGTCGAGCTGTGGGTTTGCGGTGGTCGTAGCGTTCATAATCAACTCCTTCTGTGGTTGGCGATCAGGCAAGGTTCAGCCGGGTTGCTTAGGAGACCCGCTTCGCTGCGGCGGGGTCCAGGAGGCCGAGGACGATGGTTTCGCGGGCGCGGTTGAGCACCGCCTCAAACTCGGCGTCGGTGAGGCTCATGTTGGCCGGCCCCAGGTGGCAGGCGATTACCCCATCCCAGGCGGCCCACAGGAAGGCGGCGGTCGAATTGGGATCAAGTGGCCGCACGATCCCTTCGGCGATCGCTTCGCGCAGCAACTTGGCTATGCGGGCGGTTTCCTCGCGGATCCGCTGCGCAACGCGAGCAGTGGGCTGGGAGGCGGCGTCCGCACTGGGGCGGTCGGAGGGGGGAAAGCGGAAGAGTCGGAAGTAGCCGGGGTGCTCACGGGCAAAGCGCAGGTATCCCTCGGCCAGTCCGACCAGTCGCTCCAAGGGCGAGCTGCCGGCGTCAAAGCCCTCCTCGCTGTAGCGCTTGTCGAGTTCAAGCGCCCGATCGATCAGCGCCGCGTAGACGCCGTCCTTGCTGCCGAAGTGCGCGTAGATCGAGCCGACCGCCACGTCGGCCTGCTCGGAGAGGTCCTCGATCGTCGTCGCGACGAAGCCGCGACTCAGGAAGAGGCGTTCACCGGCGTCGAGGATCGCCATTGCGGTGCGCGCCTTGCGGCGCTCTGTGCGCGAGGTGACAGGCGGGGAAGCGGGAGCAGTAGAGGCAGGCACAATGCAAGACCATAGCAAAACTGCAATGCTATTCAATATCGTATTCTTCTTCTATCTAAAGGACACGCGTGCTGCGACCTCCACCACCCAAGAGACGAGTTGAGATGACCGAAGCGATGAGTACCCGCGCGACACGACAAGACGAGGGGGAGGGAGCGCATGCCGCGGACGTGCGTGCGGCCGCCGCCAAGCAGGCATCAAAGCACGCGCGTCTCCTCCGCTCGGCAAGGGACGGTCGCGTTTTGAGCGCATTGATGCTTCCGTTCTTCGCGGTTCGACCCCCGTCCGGATACGGCGTGATCACGACGACCGGACGCAAGACCGGGAAGGCGCGGCGCAAATGCATCCGCGTGATCCGAAGAGGGGACAAGGCCTATCTCGTCAACCTTCGCCCTCCCGCGCTGGCGATGAGCCGCCCGTCAGCCGTCGCAGCCTGGGTCTGGAACATCCGGGCGAACCCGAGCGTTCGTCTGCGGATGCGCGGCGGGACGTTCGCCGGCGTCGCGCGAGAGCTGAAAGAGCCGGCGGGGCTGGAGCAGGCAAGAGAGGTGCTATGTGAGACGGTCAATCTGATGGACTACGGCGAGTGCGACCTCCATCTGCGCGGGCTACCGACGCGCGCGAAGATCAAGGAGCTTCACCGCTACTGGTTCGACACCGGGATCCCGCTTGTGGTCGAGCTGGGGGATTAGGGCTCGCCGCCACCGCCCACGCTCGGCGAAGAGAAGTCGGCGGTGATATTGGCTAGGAGCTGACAGGAGCGCTCATTCGAGCATCCCGGCAGCATTCGGCGGCGCAACGGTTGACTAGAGCGGTAGACCGTGAGGATCGCCGCGAAGCAAGAAGTAGCAACAACAAGGTCGCCGACCTCCGGACGCAAGTGGCTCCGATCGACCCGAGGAGGCCGAAGCCGACCACTCCCTAGACTGACCTGCGATGTCGGACTTCGCGGTCAAAAACCTGATGGACGTAGAGGACTCCTTCGAAGGACCCGAGATCGAGGCCCGCTTCGCTCGCAAGTACCTTGACTCCGAGCACCTCGGCGTCAGTTATTTCCGCTATGCCCCCGGCTTCAGCGCCGAGAATGGGCACCGGCACGAGGCACAGGAGGAGGCCTATGTGGTCGTTGGCGGGTCCGGGCGAATCAGGCTCGACGATGAGGTGGTCGAGCTCCGCCGCTGGGACGTGGTCCGCGTCGCCCCGAATGTGGTTCGCGGATTTGACGCCGGCTCCGATGGCCTCGAGCTGATCGCTGTCGGCGGCGACAAGCCCGAGGGCGGCGACGGCGTTCGTGTCCCCGACCGCTGGTCACAGCAGGCCGACTGACCCGGCTTCGATGAGGGCGACGACGGCGAGCGGATTAGCTTCCGAGGCTGTTACGATATATCGCGCTAGCTCACGATAGAAAGGTCTTTAGATGCACAACCGACACTATTCAAGACATTGCGGACCGCATGCTCGCGAAGAGTTCGCCCGCCATCCGGGGCGCCGTGGCAGAGGTCGCGGCCGCGGCGGACCCCGCGCAAGGCGAGGCGACGTGCGCGCGGCTGTGCTGGCGCTGCTAGCCGAGCGACCAATGCATGGCTACGAAATGATCAAGGAGTTGGAGGAGCGCACTGGAGGCGCCTGGGCTCCGAGCGCCGGCTCGATCTACCCCACTCTCCAGATGCTCGAGGACGCTGACCTTATCCGCGGCGAGGAGATCGAGGGCAAGCGTCGCTTCACGCTCACCGACGCCGGCAAAGCCGAGCAGGAGGCCGGCGCCGGAGAGGAGACACCGTGGGATGCGGTACGAGCGGGGGCCGACCCGGAGGCGATCCGGCTTCGTGATTCGGTCGTCAAGCTCAATCACACCTTCGGTCAGGTCTTCCATGCCGGCGATGAGGATCAGCGACAGCGTGTTCGCGAGCTGCTGGACGAGACCCGGCGCAAGGTCTACGCGATCCTCGCCGAGGAGGGTTGAGCCTCCGCGGGACCGGACCGCGGAGGCTCAACCCGAATGTGGGTCCGCTACCTCTCCATCGGACCCACATACATAGAGATACTGGTCTCTTCTCCCTGTGGCGACTCCAGAAGCGTTCTGTGCCACCGAAGAGCCAACTAGAACACTATTCGATTGAGCGCTTTGATTCAAACTCAGCCGAGAACCGGCTCCGGGGAGTGCAGCGCCGCCAGCACCCGCTCCGCCACCGACTCGCCCGTCAGCCCGACCTCCGCTCGCAGCAGGACCGGCTTGCCGTGGGTGACGTAGCGGTCCGGCAGGCCGACCCGCAGAACCCGCGCGCGCTCGCCCGGGCGATCGGCGAAGGCACCCTCCAAGTGCTCGAGGACGGCCGAGCCAAAGCCGCCGGGTAGCACGTTCTCCTCGATCGTCACCACCAGATCGTGGTCGAGCGCCAGGCGCTCCGCCAGCTCAGCGTCGAGAGGCTTGACGAAGCGGGCATCAGCGACGGTCGGCTCGAGGCCGTGCCCGGCGAGAATCTTCGCCGTCTCCAGCGCGACGGTGACTCCGTAGCCATAGCCCAGCAGCGCCACCCGCTCCCCGTTCGCCAACAGCTCTCCGCTTCCGATCGGGATCTCCCTCGGCTCCGCCGGCATCTCCACCCCCTCGGCCGCGCCGCGCGGGTAGCGAAGCGCAGCCGGGCCGGGATGGGCCAGCGCCGTGCGCAGCATGTGGACCAGCATCGCCTCATCGCGAGGCGCCATCACGACGACGTTGGGGATCGGCCGCAAGTAGGAAACGTCGAAGGCGCCGTGGTGGGTCGGCCCGTCGTCGCCGACCAGCCCGGCGCGGTCCATCGCGAAGGTGACGTCGAGCTCCTGTAGGCAGACATCGTGGATGATCTGGTCGTAGGCGCGCTGGAGGAAGGTCGAGTAGATCGCGCAGACCGGCTTTGCCCCCTGCAGCGCCAGCCCAGAGGCCAGCAGCACCGCGTTCTGCTCGGCGATGCCGACGTCGTAGTACTGGCCGGGGACCTCGTCGGCGAGTTTCTGCAGGCCGGTCCCCCCCGCCATCGCTGCGGTGATCCCGATCACCCGCTCGTCGCGCTTTGCCTCGGCGACAATCGCCTCGGCGAAGACCTGCGTGTACTGGGGCGGGGCGCTCGCGGGCGGCGGCTTCTCCAGTCGCTCCGGCGCGATCGAATCCGGCGAGTCGGACTCCTTGACCGGAACGGGCTTGGCGGGCGATCCGTTCACGATCGAATTGGGCTTGGCCGCGTGCCAGCGCTCCATGCCTTCCAGACCACCCTCCTCCGCGGGGGCGAAGCCCTTGCCCTTGACCGTGTGGATGTGGACTACAACCGGGCGGTCGGCCTCAAACGCCTCGCGTAGAGCCGCCCGCAAAGCATGCACGTCGTGGCCGTCGATCACACCCATGTAGGCGAGGTCGAGCTCCTCAAAGAAGAGGCCGGGGGCCCAGTAGGCCTTGATTGCGGACTTGATCTCCGGCCCGAGGCGCTCAATCCGCCTGCCGAGGCCGAGGGGCAGTTTGGTCAGCCGGTCCTCAACCCCCTCGCGGGCGTGGTAAAGGCGCGGGTTGAGGCGGACGCGGTTGAAGTAGCGCGAAAGCGCCCCGACGTTGGGTGAGATCGACATCCCGTTGTCGTTGAGGACGATCACGATCGGCGTCTGCAGGCCGCCGGCCGCGTGCAACGCCTCGTAGGCGACGCCGCCGGTCAGGGCCCCATCACCGATCACGGCGGCGACCCTGCCATCCTCGCCGATCCCCTTGCGCATCGCCTCCTTCAGCCCGACCGCGTAGCCGATCGAGGTCGAAGCGTGGCCGGCACCCATGATGTCGTGCTCGGACTCAAAGATCGAACAGAACGGGGCAAGGCCCCCGTGCTGGCGGATCGTCGGCAGCCGGTCGCGGCGGCCGGTAAGGATCTTGTGCGGGTAGGCCTGATGGCCGACATCCCAGAGGATCTTGTCGCGGGGGGATTCGAGCAGGCTGTGGAGGGCAACTGCCAGCTCGCAGGTGCCGAGGTTGGCGCCGAAGTGGCCGCCGATCTCGCCGATCGTGTCGATGATGTAGGTGCGCATCTCCTGCGCGACCTGCTGAAGCTGATCGTCGTCAAGACCGTGGAGTTCAGCCGGGCCGTCGATCGCCCCGAGCAGCGGCTCGGGTACCTCGTCCTCGTGCTCTGGCGTCTGCGGGATGTCGGTCATTCGTGCCTAGTAAAGATGTAGTCGGCGACCCGCTTCAGGTCGTCGGTCTCGCCGCTTGCCCCGGCGAGAGCCTCGCTCGCCTTCGCGTGGGACTCGGCGGCGAGCTCGCGTGCCCGGTCGAGGCCGAAGAGGCTGACATAGGTGAGTTTGCCATGTCGCTCGTCGCTTCCGTGGGGCTTGCCTAGCTGCTCGTCGCTCTCGGTCACGTCGAGGATGTCGTCGACGATCTGGAAAAGGACTCCCAGCTCACTCGCGAACCGACGGTAGGGAATTGTCTCAGGTTCGCAGAGGCCCTCCAGCACCAGCACGACGCCGACGCTGGCGGCGATTAGCCGCCCTGTCTTCAGAGCGTGCAGGGCGCGCAAGCCCTCCGCATCGGTCTCCTTGCCGGCGACGTCGACGTACTGGCCGCCGACCATCCCGTCGACGCCGGTCGCCGCCGCCAGCTCGCGCAGGGCAGAGAGGACCCGGGCCGGCTCCCCGGGCTGCTCGCAGAAGAGGCGGACCGCTTCGGCGAAGAGTCCGTCGCCGGCCAGGATCGCCACGTCCTCGCCAAATTTGACGTGGGAGGTCGGCAGGCCACGGCGCAAGTCGTCATCGTCCATCGCCGGTAGATCGTCGTGGATCAGCGAGTAGGTGTGGATCAGCTCGATCGCGCAAGCGACCGGCAGGAAGCGCTCGGGGTCGGCGCCAAGGGCGCGGGTGGTAGCCAGCGTGAGGACTGGGCGAACCCGCTTGCCGCCGGCCAGTAGCGAGTAGCGCATCGCCGCCTCGAGCCCGGCCGTCGGCGCAGCCGTTGAGAAACGCAGCCGGTCGAGGGCGGCGTCAACCAGGGAGCGAAGGTCCTCGGGGTACATCAGTGGCGAGAGGCGGCGCTCACTCTGCATCGGCCTCGCGCATGCGGCGGTTTGCCTCCTCGACCGCCTCGGCGGAGAGCTCGGCCGCCTCGTGCGCCAGCTCCCCGGCGCGCGCCCCGTCGGCCTCCTCGCTCTCCAGCTCGGCGGCGATCATCTGGAGGCGCTCGGAAATCTCGCGCAGGCGGCTCACCTGACCCCCTCCCGCACGGCGGCGCCGAGGATCCCGTTGACAAAGCCGGGGGCCTCGGCTCCGCAGTACTCCTTGGCGATCTCAACCGCCTCATCGATCGCCACCTCAGTCGGCGCGTCGCCGTGCTCGATCTCATAGAGCGCCACCCGCATCAGGTTGCGGTCCAGTGGCGCGATCCGGTCCAGGTCCCAGCCCTTCGCATGGCGAGCGATGATCGCGTCCAGCTCCTCGCGGTGGGACTCAACCCCCTCGGCGAGCTCGCGGGTGAAAGGGCGGGAGCCAGCGACGAGCTCGTCGAGGGGACGCCTGGTGACGTCGCGCTGGTAACAGGCAAAAACGGCGTCGCGGCGTTGTTCAGATCTGCGCATGGACGCCCTATTCTCGCGCTTCCGGCGGCCGGGAGCCGCTCAGGCGCGGGGAACGTACTCGCCGCTTCGGGTGTCGACGCGGATCGTCTCGCCCTCCTCGATAAAGAGCGGCACCTGGACGACCACACCGGACTCCAGGGTCGCCGGCTTGGTGCCGCCGCCCGACGCAGTGTCCCCCTTCACCCCGGGCTCGGTCCGGGTCACATTCATGTCGATCGCGCTTGCCACCTGCACGTCGCTGGGCCGTTCGTCGACAAAGAGCACGTCGACCTCCGCGTTAGGCAGCACCCATTGCATCGCCTCACCGGCGACCTCGCGCGGAATCTCGATCTGCTCGTAGTCGCGGCTATCCATGAAGACCGCGGCATTGCCGGAGTCGTAGAGGTACTGCATCTTGCGTGACTCGGTTCGCACCGGCCGGAACTTCTCCCCCGCCCTGAACGTCTTGTCCTGGACCGAGCCGTCGTTGATCTTGCGCAGTTTCGTTCGTACGAACGCCCCGCCCTTGCCGGGCTTGACGTGCTGGAACTCGATGATCCGGAAGATCGTCCCGTCGATCTCGATATGGCTTCCGTTCTTGAATTGGTTTGTAGAAACTTGCATATTCTCGGAGGGTGGAATTGAGACTAGATGGCTATATCCGGGTGAGCCGCGTCGGCGGCCGCGAGGGCGAAGGGTACATCTCCCCCGATGTGCAGCGCGAGTCGATCGAGTCCTACGCTTCCGAACTCGGCGGGTCGATCGTGGCCTGGCACGACGACCAGGACTTCAGCGGCGGCAACACCGAGCGCCCCGGCTTTCAGGCGATGCTCGACCGTCTGGAGGCGGGGGATTCCGACGGCATCGTCGTGATGAGCGTCGACCGCTTCGCCCGCTCCACTGCGGACGGCTCAAAGATCATTCGCGAAATCGTCGATCGCAATCAGGTCTTCGCCTCCTGTCATGAGCGCATCGACCCTCGTACCGACGAGGGCCGCTACATGCTGCGGAGCTTCCTCAGCAACGCCGAGCTGTTCCTCGACCAGGCCAAGACACGCTGGAAGACGGCAAAGGCCCGCGCGATCGCGCGGGGCGCGCACATCGGGCCGACTCCGAACGGCTACCTGAAGGTCGAGGCCGTACCGACGAAACCCACCCACATCTCGCCGGTCGATTCGGCCGCGCTGGGCGGCCCGACCGGGCCGGGTCTTTTGGTGCCCTCCCCCACCCACGGGCCGTCAATGTCAGAGCTGTTCAATCGTGGCTCCACGCGCCAGTACGGCGACACGGCCCTGGCCCACTGGATCACCCGAGAGGCTCCCCGCCACGGCGGCGCGCCCTGGAGCCCGAGCGAGGTCCGCCGCTGGTCTCAGGAGCCGGGTCTACCTCGGAGAGGTCCGCCACGGGCAGCTCGTCAATACCGAGGCCCACGCGCCGCTCACCACCGAGCGGACCTGGCAGCGCTGCCAGCGCGAGCCGCGCGAACAGCGCAAAGCTGCCTCGCCGTTCCTGCTCACCGGGCTGATCCGGTGCGCGGCCTGCCGGTATGCGATGGGCGGCCAGGCCAACGGCGGCGCATCGGGCGACTACCCGGTCTACCGCTGCCAACGCTCCACACGCGGCTGCCCTGGCCCATCGGTTATTTCGGCCGCGCACGTCGAGGGATACGTCACATCGCTGGTGGGCGCCCGCCAGCAGGACCTCCTGATCGGGCAAACGGAGGTAGATGCCCAAGGCTACGCCGCGATCGAGGCATTTGCGGCTGCCGAGCTGGAGGTCGAAAAGTTCGCCGCCGATGTCGAGGCGCGAAGGCTGCTCGGCGAGCAGGGTTGGCAGGACGCGCTGCGCGTCCGGATCGACAATCGCGAAGGCCGCCGAGCCGCCCGCGACCTCGCCCTCGCCACTCAAGAGGCACGAGAGCTTGCGCAGCGCTCGCTTGCCGATCTCGACCGCCACGGCCTACGCAACCTGCTGGCGGGCATGATCCGCCATGTGTTCGTTCGCAGACAGCCCCGTGGGGCGTCGCCGGCCGAGCGCATCCTGGTCGTCTGGAGCGACAACCTGGAGGCGATCGACGTTCCTGGCCCCCACCGCGCCGGGCCCTTTGAGCCCGTCGGGTGGTGAGAGCAGCTTCCAGCGCCCGCCATAGCGAGCCTCTTCGCAAGCGATCAGGGAGTCGATGCCCTTCTGCAAAGCAATCGGGCCGGCTTCACGCTGTTTGAGCAGCAAAGTCACCGCGGCACCGCCTCACCGATCGCGATGAACTGCCCGGCACGAACCTTGGCGACGGCGCGCTCGACGGCGCGGCGGGTTTGGCCGGGGGCGCAGTGGTAATGGACCTGCGCCACGACGCCAGAGCCGACGGCGCGGCGCCAGGCGCGGATGATCGCCTCAAGGCGGCGCGGCGCCTTCGGGGTCAGCTCGACCTCGATCGCGATCGTTCCGCCCTCGGCGAGGACGGCGAGGTCGGGTCGGTGAAAGCGAGGCGCGCCGTTGGGCAGCTCTCCGACCTGGGCGCTGGCGATCGGGCGCCCCTCGATCTGCTCGGCCAAGACCAGCTCGCGCTCGGTGAGAACGCGGTCGTGGCCGAAGTGGCGGCCGAGCAGCTGCGCGGTGGAGGCGCAGCGCAGGCGATGGTCGACCGCGCCGGGAGTGATCGTCGCGACCGACAGGCCGAGGCCGGCGTAGCGCAGGCCGTCTCGGGTGGCGCGGAGGAGGCCCGGCTCGGAGCGGACCAGCTCCAAGCGCTCCAGGAGGCCCGCTTCGACGCAGGCCGCGACGCGGTCATAGGTCCACGGTCCGGCCGGCGCTCATTGCCGTCATAACCTGGTCGATCCGCACCACGCCGTGGCCGACCGACGTAGCGGACCAGCTCCCGGTCGCGATTTCTCCCCGGCGCGGTCCTGCGGGGCTCAACCACGCTGCTCTCGATCACGGCATCCATTCGTTACTAAGACGAAGCTGGCCCACTTTTCGGCCCCCCCAGCTTCGTCTTTTCTTTCTCCCCCACCCCCAGTCCCCGGTCCCAACTGCACCGCACCAACAGCAATCCGCCTCCGTGCCCCTTTCACTGCCCTACCAGCAATTCGGCAGCCGACCACGACCGCTCACCACCTATGTATTTCTCATGGTGAGTGGGCGTGGTCGGCTGCCGAAGTGCGCTCTCAACCGCTTAGGAAAGGGGCACGGGGGCGGATTGTCACTCCGGGTCTCCGTCCGTCCCTCCGTCCGCCCTTGTTCGCGGTCCAGAAGGGGTCGTTCTCGCCGAAGGCGAACGAACGGCTACACAGAGCGAGGCACAGGCTCGCCCAGGGCGTCCATGAATTGACTGAGCTTCTTTACGACCTCTGACCCCAGGCGTTCGGCATCGTCAAGTTTCGCCGCCTCCTCAAATGGCCAGCTAAATCTCGCCCGCAGCCCCGGCCGGGGCGTAGCGCTCTTACGTTTGCTGTGCGTGAACACTCGATCGAACTCGGCAACGTCATCCTTGGTCGCGATCCGTAACGCGACCAGCTCGGCCATGAAGTCCACCCACTCATCCCGTCCCAGCTGCCTGGTCGAACCGATGCGCTCTTGCCAGAGCGCCAGATAGTCCTCAAGGCTGATCGAACCTCGAGTTGTGACGTAGCCACGATTAACGTGGCCGAAGTGGAAGCTGGGCTCGATGCGCCAGCCATGCTGTGCCAGCTCAGCCAGCCTCTGTACGGCAGTCTCGTTTCCGTAGAGGGACTGTGATTGGCCCAGCGTGTCCCCCGGCCACAGCCCCAGGTCGACCCTTGCTTCGGCACCGGCAATCGGCTCCAGATACGCGTACTGAACTATTGGCCCGCTCAGTTCGAGGCGGGTGCGGTGGCGCTCCCTCGTCGTCGCGGATCCTCGGGAAAGGTTTCAGGCGAACAGGGCCCCGAGGCGCAGGACGGCCAACTCCTCGTTGTCTCGGCACGAGGAGAGGCTCGAAAAGGGCTGAAGACGGGGGAAGTGACGCTGGGCGAAGGAGGAAGTCCCGCAGGATGTCCCCTTCGGCATGGCCGAGGAGTTCTCGGTCGAGTAGGCGTCGCCAGGACTCGATCACCTCCCGCCAGGCGACTGCCACGAAGTGGCGATCCACCTCCCATCCGCTGTCTCCGACGTTGATCTCTCGCACCTGCCGGTCATCGACCAGTTCATCGAGCTTTGACTCGATGACGACTGCCAGCTGATCGCCGTAACGCACGACACCATCCAGCACCTGGCGCCGATCGGAAGCCTGCACCGTAGCGTCACCCTCGTACGCATCTGCACTCTGGACGACCGAGAGAAGCCGGGGGGCCGCTTCCTCACCAGCGGCGCGAGGCAGCCGGACCTCGCCGATGTGGGCGCTCTGCGTCAGGTACTCGATCGGGCCGCTTACCTCGTCCAGTCCGGGCAGGTAGGCCTCCTTGCCGCGGTATCCGGTGGCCACGAGCCGGAGCCATGCCGTATGCGCCAACGGGACCATCTTGAGCACCACGAGGAAGGCGCGGGTGAGCTGATTCTCGAAGTGAGCCGGGGTACGCTCGAAGGGTTCGAAGAAGTTGAGATGCCGATCGGAGTCCAAAGCACGCCGCGCGTCAGGCCGTCCGCCGCGCAGCCACTTCGATCGCGTTGCGAAGCCGATTCATCTCCCCGGTCAGGTGGCTCTTCTGCAGCGGACCGAGACCTACAATCTTCCCATTAAGCCGAATCAATGTTTCAGCTGCGCTCAAGTCATTGAGCTCCACCTCGATCTTCGATGGGTTGCGGCTAAAGCCGACGCCGACCTTGGGCACGATCCGATTCTGTTCAAGCGTCTGGATATTCCAGCCGACGCTCTCGATGGCCTCCCGGCACGCCCAGGACGCTTTCTCGATCGACAGGTTGACGCTGAACTCATCATTGATCTTGCTCAACTGGCCTCCTCTTCGCCCAGCGGCTCCAGCACGACAATCGAGCCTTCGAGTCGAGTGGCGAGGTCCGGCACCTGGGGCATCTTGCCAGCTCAACCCAGCCATGTGATTGAACGCCGTTCTTGCTGACCGCAGCAGTCGCTTCTCGTGCGACCGGTCAGACGCCGAACCAGCGGTTTCAGGCGATTCTTAGCGGCTCATAAGCCACTTGAAGTCGAACCGAGCTGACTACGGATAGCGGCCGTGTAGGCGCTTGTGGGCGCGCTCGTAGACCGAGCGGAGTCTGCGGATTGGTCGGGTGGCGCTCGCCGAAAGCGATCATGTTCCAAGAGAGCCTGCCATCGGGGTTCTGGGTGAGTCGAAAGACGAAGCCAAACGGTGCCGCGGAAGCACCTTCGGCATCGAGCGGCACATAAAGCTTGCGACAGCCAGGTAGCCTCGTCTTGCCGGACCCCTCCGCCTCGCACCGCTGCCAGTCAAGCGATGCCCCGCCAGCTTCGATTGCCCTGCGGGCGCGTTCGGCTTGAACCCGGGCGGGAGATCGCTCATCCAGGCGCCGCACCTCTTCCTCCCATACCGGCTCACGGAACTCAACAGAGACCGGCGGCAGATTCTGTCCTCGGGGAAACCACGCGCGCGGAGGATATGCGCCTCCGAGATCCCTAGCGCAAGGTGGGCAAGATCGCGCCCACCGGCGCTCTAACCCTCGCCGTCGGTCGGATCGTCAGCGGTCAGCCGTTCGAAATCCTCGGCCGAGGCCGGTTTCGTGCCCCACAACTCGTCAAGCTCGGAGATCGGCGTGATCGCCGGCTCAAGGATCAAATTCCCCTCTCGATCGGGCACGACCTCGTAGCGACGGCCGGCTACTTCGATCACCTCGCCAACCTCAAGCTCGAGCTTTTTGACCGCGGTTGCCATGGAGCAAGTGTAAACCGGCGTGACATCTTGCTCAAGCCGCCGCCAGCTCGCGCAGGGTCGCGCGGTCCCGGCGAATGCAGCGGTCGACCTTGGAGTAGGTCCAGCCGCGATGAGCGGCGATCTCGCGGTAGGAGTAACCGGCGGCGCGCAGCAGAAACGCCATGCGCTGATCGGGCTTTAGATAGGCAAGGCGGGCACGGGCGCCCTCTGCTTCGATCCCCGCTGCTCTGGACCCGGTGCAAGGGAGGGAAGCGACTCCAGCACCGCTCCAGCTCCTCTCCCCCGCGCTCAGACTCCTGGCCGGCGCGGCGCTCCCAATGCTCGCGGCGGTGCTTTCGCCAGCACTCGCGCTTCAGCGTCAGGATCAGCCAGGCCATAGGCGGTGCGCCTCGATCGGGGTCGAAGTGGCAGATGAAGGAGACGAACGCCTCATTTATCGCCTCATCGGCGTCGGCGTAGCTGGCGGCGTTTCGTCGAGCGATCGCGAGCAGCAGCCGGCGCCAATCGCGATATAGCCTCTCGGCGAGTTTGCCTACCTCTGAGCGACTGCTGTCTGCTGAATACATCCGAACCCCCCCATCCGTGGTGCTTGTAAGGCAACAATTGTCAGCTACAGATGGCAGAGCTGTCAAAACCTTGCGGGATCAAGGCGCAAAGCGCCCTTGACAGCGGGATCAAGGCGCAAAGCGCCCTTGACAGCCCCGGTCATGCGGCGCTGAATGGCGGGGGTCGAGGAAGGAGAAGGTCGAATGAACGTGCTCTACGGAAAGGCTCCGCCCGTGGCCACGGAGCGAGAAGTCTTCATCGACCTGGAGCTGGGCAGGCGCATCCGCTTTCGCCGCAGCGAACCCCCCGCCGCCGATCTCTTACGCGATCACTTTGGAGATCCGCGAGGGGACGGCTAAACGGCCGGCCTGAGCTTTGCCGCTGATCCGATGTCGCGCGCAAGTAGGCCAACCAAGGCAATGGCCCCTACCACCAGTATCCCGGCGGCCATCCGATCTTCTTTCTGCTGCAGCACCGCCGCCAGCTTCAGTGCGTCCACAAGTAGCTCTGCGTCCTCCTCTATAGCCAAGCGGCAGGCATTGCTCAATCGCCCAAGTGATGACTTCGCCTTCCTCGGTGCCTAGCCAAGTTCCAAGCTTGAGGGCGCGGAACTCAGTCTTTTTCAAGTACCAGCGAGCAATTTCTTCTGCCGTTGGTCTCTGGGGGCGTTCGTAGCCAGGGAGCTGGGGATACCCAGGCGGCGGGGCCGCAAGGAGATGAAACGGCGGATTCAGCCGCACGTGTTCGGCTATCCGTTCTGCTCTCTCTTGCCTCGTAGTGTCCATCGAGAGAAAAGGTTAGGGACAGCCCAAGTCGTTGTCTAGCGGTCCGAGCTGCTGTACACAAGAGATTCCAAGACCTGCCCTCGGCCACTCGGATCGGTGTAAACGGTTTTTCAGCCACAGCACGGCACCGCTGGCGATCACTCTGCAAGGCTCCGCACGTGGCCGCTGCCGAGCGAGAAGTCTTCATCGACTTGGAGCCCGGCACCCGCATCCGCTTCCGTCGCAGCGAGGCGCCACCGCCGATCGCCTATGCGATCACCCTGGAGGTGCTGGAAAGCGCCGAGTGGACGACTGTGCGCCTTTGGGACAACGCCGACGATGTCGACGAGCATCACGAGCACGCCCACACCCGAAGCGAGGGCAAGCAGCCACCGACGATCCTGGAGTTCAAGTCGACCAACGATGCAATGGCGGCGGCAATCCGTAAAGGCAAAGCTGAGGCGGTGGAGATCGTGAGAAGATGGAGGGAGGAGCAATGACTGTGAAAGACGTAGATCCTGCCGTAGAGAAAGTGATCGCCAGCATCGGCGATGAGGAGCTGGCCGCTCGCTACCCCGACCGAGCGCATTTCATCTCGGCCGGCAATTCCCATCAGGGCGAGATGGCGACGCAAGCTCTCTTCGCCGGCGACCCGGTCGTGATCGTCTACCACGACGGGCGCGAGCTGCTGATTCGCCCTGAGGAGGTCGGCGGGATCGTGGCCGTGCTCCTGATCCTCGTGGCGTTCGTCTTCAAGCACCGACGCCGCAAGGGCGCTGACGTGATCCAGCTGCCCCCTCGCGCCCGCATCGAGGCCAGGGACTCGACGGGCCATCCGATCGCCGCGTAGGCGGCGCAGGGTTTCGCCGACGGTCGAACCCGGCCTGCTGCCTCAATACATTGAGGAAGCGCGGGTTGTCCTCCGCGACCAGACCCCGATACAGAACGCAGCTACTCGGCCGAAGACGGTGGTCCGTCCGGGCGCTTCTCGATCATTGAATGCACCTGCATGGTTGCCAATCGGTCCGACGCAATGTGTAGTTTTTATCGAACCTAAATTGGCTCGTCGATATCACGGTCGCGCAGCGTAGCGAGTCGGTGGGCGTGTCTCACATTTCGGGGCGCTCGTCCGTTTGCTGAGACATGGACCGACAAGATCTCAAGTTCTCCTCCGCCGCCGATGACTGTGCCGCCTGGCTGTACCCGGCGGCGGAGGATGTGGCCGCGGCGCCGATCATCGTCATGGCTCATGGCCTGTCTGGGACGCGCCGTGACCGGCTGGGGGCGTTCGCCGAGCGCTTCGCGGGTGCGGGCATCGCGGCGCTCGTCTTCGACCACCGCGGCTTCGGGGACAGCACCGGCACGCCGGATTTGTTTCATCCGGCGCGCCAGCTCGATGACTGGCGTGCGGCGATCGACTTCGCTCGCTCACTACCTCGGATAGATGCCGAGCGCGTGGCGACGTTCGGGTCCTCGATGGGTGGCGGCAACGCGCTCGCAGCCGCTGCCCAGGACCCTCGCGTGGCCGCCGCCATCAGCCAGGTTCCCTTCCTCGACATCTGGAGCCAAGCGCACCGCTCATCGCTGCGGGTTATCTCCCGCATGCTGCTTGCCGCCGCACTCGGCCACCACCTGCCGGTCGTCGGGAAGCCGCACGAGGCCGCCCTCATCAACGCGCCCGGAGCCGAGGCCGGCTGGCGCCATGTCGTCGCGATCGGCGAGAACTCGCGCTGGCGCGACCGGGTCTCGGCACGATGGCTGCTCGGTCGCCTATACCGTCCGGGCCACCACGCTGCCACGCTGCACTGCCCATGGCTCGTCTGCGTCGGCGAGGCCGACCGGGTGGCCAAGCCCGGGCCGGCAATTGCGGCGGCACGCCGCGCTCCGCTGGGCGAGCTTCGCACCTACCCGGATGTCGATCACTTCGACATCTACGACGGACCCCAGCATGAGGCGGTCCTCGCCGACCAGATCGCCTTCCTCCGCCGCCATCTCCTGTCCGGCGCGGGGGCTGGCCCGGAGCCTCGAACTTCAGCAGCGGGCCCTCCTTCACCCTCGTGGCGGTGACGGCGGGCGATCTTTGACTTCGGCCGCCGTACTGGTGGTGAGACTGGAGGCGGCGCCGTCGGAGAGGACGCGGCGGGTAAGGCCAGGCGCGAGAATGCGGGCAACAGCGGCGAGGGCGTAGGGGCGCGGGACGTAGCGCTCGGCCTTGCCGCCGGGGCCGGCCTCGAGGATCGCCTCGGCGACCTTCTCCGGCTTGGAGACGATCCAGCGGGTCAGCGCCTTCTCGCGCAGCTCGGTCGCCGGAAAACCCTCGGTGGCAACAAAGCCGGGCAGGACGAGGCCGACGTGGACGCCGTGGGGGCGCTCCTCGAAGTAGAGCGAGTCGGTCCAGCCGATCAGGGCGAACTTACTCGCCGAGTAGGCGCCAGTGCGAGCGCGGGAGACGCGACCGGCGGTGCTCGCGACATTAACGATCGCGCTCGGCGCGAAGGAGCGCAGCAGCGGTAGCAGCGCCTCGGTGAGGCGGACGACGGCGTCGAAGTTGAGCTCTATGTGGCGGTGGACGTTGGCGTAGCCGGACTCGGCGAAGCTACCGCGCCAAGCAGCGCCGGCATTGTTGACGAGGAGCGCGAGGCCGCCATGGCGCTCTTCGACATGGGCGAGGACGCGGGCGGGCGCGTCAGCATCGATCAGGTCGGTGGCAACGAAGGTAGCTAAGCAGGGCAGTGACTCAGCTAGCGCCCGCAGCCGCTCCTCCCGCCGTGCGACGAGGACCAGCTCGGTGCCGGGCTCGCGGGCGAGGCGCCTCGCGGTCGCCTCTCCGATCCCGCTTGAAGCCCCCGTGATCAGCGCGGTCTTCGTCGGCTCGGCCATGCCCGGAACCGTATTTGAATGCCCTGAGCCAGGGCCGACAAGTTGGGCTGCACCGACTTGCAAGGATTGGCGTGATGGCAGCTTCGACCAGCACCCGTTCTCCCCGCCTAACCGCAGTGATGCGCGACGGCGACCGGGTGACGCCGCTGGAGCTGTTCTTCGACCTCGTATTCGTGCTGGCGATCACCCAATGCACAGCGTTGATGTCCCATAACCCGACCTGGCCTGGATTAGCCCAGGGCCTGTTGGTGCTGGGGATGCTGTGGTGGGCGTGGGTCGGCTACGCCTGGCTGACCAGCGTCATCGACCCCGAGGAGGGCGCCATTCGGTTGGTCATCTTCGGCGCGATGGCGGCTTTGCTGATCGTCTCAATCTGCGTGCCGCAGGCATTCGGCAGCCTCGCCCTCGCCTTCGCCCTCGCCTATGGGGTCGTGCGCACTGCCCACATCGCCCTTTTCATGCTTGCCAGCCCAGAGGACGACGCGCTGCGCCACTCGGTGCTGGGGCTCGCAGTCAGCACCGCGGTCGCCGTCGTGCTGCTGGTCGCCGCCTCCTTCCTGGACGGCCTCGCGCAGGGCGCACTGTGGGTGCTCGCCCTCTTCCTCGACATGGCGGGGCCCTACTTCTTCGGCTCGGAGGGCTGGAAGCTGGTCCCCGGGCACTTCGCTGAGCGCCACGGGTTGGTCGTGATCATCGCCCTCGGCGAGTCGATCGTCGCGATCGGCGTCGGCGCCGCTCACTCCCTCACCCTCGGGATCGGCGCCGCAGCCCTCCTCGGCGTCGCGCTCACGGCGGCGATGTGGTGGGCTTACTTTGACGTGGTCGCCTTGGTTGCCGGGCGGCGCTTGGCCAGCACCAAGGAGGGCCGCGAGCGCAACGAGCTGGCCCGTGACTCCTACTCCTACATCCACCTGGTGATCATTGCCGGGATCGTGCTCGTCGCCTTCGGCCTGGAGACGACGATCGGCCACTTCAGCGGTCACCTGCGCTCTGTCCCGGCCTTTGCCCTGCTAGGCGGCCTCGCCATATACCTGCTCGGTCACGTCGCCTTCCGCTATCGCCACGTGCGCACGATCAACCGGCAGCGCCTGCTGCTCGCGATCGTGCTGCTGATCCTCGTCCCGGTCGCCACCGAGGTGCCCGCGCTGGGCGCACTCGCGATTGCCAACGTGCTGATCTGGGCGATGATTGCCTACGAGACCCATGGCTACGGCGAGGCGCGCGAGCGGGTTCGCCACCAGGGCGAGGCACCCCCCTTGGCGTCCTCTTAAAGACTTAGTAGCAAACGAGTGTTTTACTCGACATACTGCGAGCCGTGACCGAGACCCCCGCGCTGCTCGACAGGCTTCTGCGTACCGCCGCGCCCTCTGGATACGAGGAGCCGGCGGCCGCTGTCTGGCGCGAGGCCGCCTCCTTCGCCGAGCTGTCCAGCGACGGGCTCGGCTCTTCGATCGCTCGGGTCGGAGAGGCGGCGCCGCTGTTGGCGGTGGTCGGCCACATCGACGAGATAGGGCTCCTCGTCACCCACATCGACGAGAAGGGCTTCCTCTACTTCGCCCCGATTGGCGGCTGGGACCCGCAGATCTTGGTCGGCCAGCGGGTCGAGGTGCGCGGCAGGGACAGGGCGGTGCCGGGCGTGGTCGGGCGCAAGCCGATCCATCTACTTGACTCCGACCAGCGCAAGCAAGTGGTTGAACTGAAAGGACTGCACATCGACATCGGCGCTGGCGACCGCGACGCGGCGGCGGAGCTTGTGCGGATCGGGGACCCGGTGACGATCGCCGCGGAGCCGATCCGCGTCATGGGCGATCGGCTGGTCTCCCGCTCGATGGACAACCGGCTCGGCGCATTCGTCGCACTGGAGTCGCTGCGCCGCTGCCACGAGCGCGGTGGCTTCGTCGGCAGTTTCGCCGCGATCGCCGCCGTTCAAGAGGAGATCGGCCTGTTCGGCGCCCGCACCTCGGCCTTCGAGCTGCAGCCGAACCTTGCGATCGCGGTCGACGTCACCCACGCCACCGACGCACCGGGGGTCGACGAGAAGGAGATCGGCAGCCACCCGCTCGGCTCTGGGCCGGCGATCGGGCGCGGCTCGACCCTCTCGCCCAAGATCTTCGAGCTGCTGGTCGAGGCCGCCGAGGAGGCGGGCATCGAGCACACGATCAGCGCCAGCGGGCGCGGCACCAACACCGACGCCGACGTGCTCCAGATCTCCCGGTCCGGCATCCCGACCGGGCTCGTCTCGATCCCCCTGCGCTACATGCACTCCCCGGTCGAGATGGTCGACCTCGCCGACATCGAGGCCACGGTCGAGCTAATCGCCGCCTTCACCCTGAGGCTGAACGAGGGCGTCGACCTCAGCCGCTGACCGCAACGGGATCCCGGCTGTCGACGCGAACCGTGTCGCGGCCGCCAGCCTTAGCAGCGTAGAGGGCCGCGTCGGCGCGGGCGACCAGATCGTCGGTGTCGACCTTGTCGGGGAGCGAAACGGCGACGCCGACGCTGAGCGTCACCGGCACCCCGACCGGGCGGCGCTCGCGCACCGCTTGACGCAGGCGCTCGGCGATCTCGACGCCATCGGCGTGACCCGTGCCCGGGAGCATGACGAGGATCTCCTCGCCGCCAACGCGGTAGATCGAGTCCCCGGCGCGCAGCGCCGCACGCATCACGTAGGCGACGTCCTGGAGGACGGCGTCGCCCGCGGCGTGGCCGAGCTGGTCGTTGACCCGCTTGAAGTGGTCAAGGTCGCAGAGCAGCAGTGCGTGCGAGAGACCCTCCCCCGCGTTACAGGGCTGACCGTCGAGCTCAGCGAGGCGCTGCTCCAGCGCGTTGCGGTTGAAGAGGCCGGTGAGCGGGTCAAGAGTCGAGCGGCGGCGGTGGGCGCGGTCGGACTCGACCAGCGCCCCGGAGAGGATCACCGTGCAGATGATCAGCGCAGCGGTAGCGATCAGCGTCTCGCTGTGGCGCCCGGCGGAGGCGGGGTCGACGCCAAAGGTGGCGACCAGGAAGAGCAGGAGGATGTAGATCGTCCCGACCACCATCCCCCAGGGGTCGAAGCGAACGCCGAGGGTGACTGCGGGCAGCGCGAGCCACATCAGTGCCGGGCTGGTGGGACCGCCGGTGGCGATCACCGCGAGGGCGAGCAGCAGCGGCAGGGTTCCCCAGGCCCCGCGACCCAGAGCCAGGGGCGCCTGCTGGCGCGCATGAAGCGGTCAGCGACAGCGAAGCCGCAGAAGCCGACGGTGAGCGGCGCGATCCACCACCACCCGACTTTTGACCCGACCGTGGCAAGCGCTATCGCGAGGATCGCAAAGCAGGCGATGCGGTAGCGCCGGACCCTCTGCTCCATGTCCAGCAGTCGCTCGCGGCGAGCTTCCTGGCGGATCGCCGCGAGCGACTCAACCGGCTGGTCGAGAGCGCCGCTAGCCCTGGTCGAGGTCGCGTTGAGGGTGCTTACAGATGAGTCCACGAGCGGACCATCGGTCCGGCGCCCGGCGAGGCTTAAATCTGCAGCGAGCCCGGCAGCCGCTTATTCGACCAGCTGCAGCTCTTTGGGCAGACCGCTGAGGTTGCGGCAACCCTCCTCGGTAACGACGATGAGATCCTCGATCCTCACCCCGAGCCTACCCGGCAGGTAGACCCCGGGCTCGATCGTCACCACTTCGCCGGCCTTGAGCACGTCCTCGGAGCGCTGCGAAACGCGGGGCGCCTCGTGCACCTCAAGGCCGACGCCGTGGCCGAGCCCGTGGCCGAAACGCTCGCCGTAGCCGGCGGACTCGATGACCTTGCGGGCGACGACGTCGACCGCCTCTCCCCCGGCCCCATCGACGACCGCGCCGAGCGCTGCCGCCTGGGCCTCGCGCACGACCTCATAGACCGCGCGCGCCTCCTCGCCGAGCTCGCCGGTGGCGAAGGTGCGGGTGCCGTCGGAGCAGTAGTCGTCCAACTTCGCCCCCATGTCGAAGACGACCAGCTCGCCATTACCGATTTCACGCTCGCCCGGCTCGGCGTGCGGGAGGGCGCCGTTGGGACCGGCGGCGATGATCACCGGGAAGGAGGGATCGGCGCCCAGCTCGCGGATCCGCGCTTCGGCGGCGCGGGCGACCTCGCGCTCGGCTCGGCCGGCGAGGCCGCGCTCCAGGCTCCAGCTGCAGACGTCGTCGGCCAGCTCCGAAGCGGCGGCGATCGAGGCCAGCTCGCCAGCGTCCTTGACACGCCGTAGCTTCTCCACCGTACCGCCAGCGGCGACCGGCTCGACCCCCTCGGCAAGCTTCCCCCGCAGGCGCTCCAGGGTGCGGACCGACATGTGGTCGTCCTCGAAACCGACCCTGCCGAGAAGGTGCTCGGCGAGGCTGGCCAGCCAGTCGCCCTCGACCGTTAGCACGTCCCAGTCGTCAACCTCGGCGGTGGCGCGCTCGGTGTAGCGGAAGTCGGTGAGGAGGAGGCGAACTCCCTCGCCGCAGACGCAGGCTCCGTTGGTGCCGCCGAACCCGGTCAGGTAGCGGACGTTGACAAGGTCGCTGACCAGCATTTGATCCAGCTCGCGCTCGGCGAGCAGGCCGGCAAGGCGATCGCCGCGCCCGCGCATCAATCCGCGCCCGCACCAAGCTCGCGGGAGAGCAGCTTGAGCGCCTCGCGGTAGCCGTCCGGGCCCTTGCCGGAGACCTTCGCCAGGACGAGGCCGTCAAAGACCGACACCTTGCGCCAGTCCTCACGGGAATCGACGTCGGAGAGGTGGACCTCGACCGCGGGCAGACCGGCCACATCCAGCGCGTCGGCGATCGCGCGGCTGTAGTGAGTCCAGGCGCCAGCATTGACCAGCGCCGCGTCGGCGGTGTCGGGCAGGCGGTGCAGGTACTCGACGAACTCGCCCTCGGCATTGGTCTGAAAGAAGATCGTCTCCAGTCCCACCTCACGGCCCCAGTCCTGAATCTTCGTCTCCAGTTCGCTGAGCGAGAGGCCGCCGTAGATCGCCGGGTCGCGGCGGTCGAGGATGTCGAAGTTGACCCCGTGCAGGACCGCGACGCGATTGTGGGCGGTGGTCACCGGAGCAGCTCCTCCACGGCCTCGCGGACCCTACTCGGCTCGACGAGCTGTCCCGTGCGAGGGTCGCCGGGCTCGCGGAGCAAGACGAAGCCGACGCCCGCCGCGGTGCGCTTCTTGTCGCGCTGGACGGCATCGAGGACAGTTTCGACGTCGACCTCGGGTGCGAGGGAGGCGGGGAGGCCATTACGGCTCAGGATCGCCTCGACCTCGTCGTGAAGCGCCGGCGCCTCCGAGAGTCGGAGCGCCACCAGGAGGCCGAGGCCAACCGCCTCGCCGTGGCGATAGCGCGCGTAGCCGCTCGCCGCCTCGATCGCGTGGCCGACCGTGTGGCCGAGGTTAAGGACGGCGCGCCGGCCGGCGTCGCGCTCATCGTCGGCGACCACCTCACACTTGTAGCGGGCGCAGGCGAAAACGACCTCATCGAGGTCAGAGGAATCGATCGTCTCGATCGCCCGCACTTGCTCCCAGAGAGCGCCGCCGGCCAGTAACCCGGTCTTCAGCACCTCGACGAAGCCCGCCGCCAGCTCCTCGCGGGGCAGCGTCGCCAGCGCCCCGGTGTCGGCGAGCACCGCGGCGGGCAGGTGGTAGGCGCCAGCGTAGTTCTTGCCCTCTGGCAGGTCCACCCCGGTCTTGCCGCCGTAGGCGGAGTCGGCCTGCGCGACCAGGGTGGTCGGGACATGGACGACCGGCACGCCGCGCTGGTATGTGTGGGCGCAGAAGCCAGCGAGATCGCCGACCACGCCGCCGCCGAGGGCGACGAGGTGGTCCTCTCGGGTCATCCCGGCTCGGGCAAGCTCGCGCAGCACCCGCTCGGCCTCAGCCATCGTCTTTGACCCCTCGCCAGGCTCGATCACGATCCGGGCGGCGAGCGGCTCGACGCGATCGGCGTAGAGGCTGGCGGCGGCGTCGGTGACGCAGAAGCGGCGGCCCTCCAGCGGCCACCACCCGGCCCCCAGCAGGCCGTGGCCAACAAGGACCGGGTACTCGCCTGAGGCACTGGACGCCCAGAGCATCCGGATCCCCCGCGGCAGCCCGGCGAGCGATCGGATCGAGTGCAGGGCACGGGCGACGATGCCCCTATCGCCCATCGGCAGCACAGCGTCGGCAAGCTCTTCGTACAGCGGCAGCCGCACTGCGAGCAGGCGAGCGACGTCCTCGCCGCTGCGGGCAAGGGGTCGGCCGGTGTGGGCGATCCTCCGCCACGCCTCCTCGGGGTCGATCTCGAGCCAGACGACGACGTGGCGAGCGAGCGCCTCGCGCACCCGCTCGGAGAGGACGCTGCCACCCCCGAGCGCGATCGCGCCACCGTCAGCCTCCTCCAGCAGCGAGCCGACGACCTTAGCCTCGCGGGCTCGGAACGCCTCCTCACCGTCGCGCTCGAAGGCCGCCGCGATCGGCATCCCGAGCTCGTGCTCCATCAGCTCATCGACCTCGGTCGTCGCCAGCCCTGCCTCGCGGGCGGCCTCCAGGGCAAGTGACTTGCCGGCGCCCATGAAGCCGATGAATACGAGAGCGGGCCGTCACGGGTTTAGCCCCGCCAATCGATGCGCTTCTTGTAGGCGTCGACCGCCGCCAGTACGTCGTCGATGTGGTCGCCGCCGAACTTCTCGCGGTAACAGCGGGCCAGGGTGAGGCAGACCATCGCCTCGCCGACGACCGCCGCGGCGGGCACGACGGTCGAGTCGGTGCGCTCACGCAACGCCTGGGCTGGCTCCCTGGTCTCGGTGTCGACCGAGCGCAGCGGCTTGGTCAGTGTAGAGATCGGCTTGATCGCTGCCCGTACCGAGAGCGGCTGCCCGTTGGTCATCCCGCCCTCGAGCCCACCGGCGTGGTTGGTCTCGCGGTAGTAGCCGCGCTCGGGCGAGAAGAAGATCTCATCGTGAGCCTCGAGCCAGGCCGACCGGCGACGTCCCAGGCTTCGCCGATCGCCACCCCCTTCACCGACTGGATAGAAGCAACCGCGCCAGCGAGGCGGCCGTCGAGGCGGTCCTTCCAGGAGATGTGGGAGCCAAGTCCGGGGATGAGGCCGAAGGCGCGCACCTCGAAACTGCCGCCAAGGCTCTCGTTCGCCTTGCGCAGTCGGTTGATCTCCTCGACCATCGCCGCGCTCGCCTCGGGGTCGAGGCAGCGCACCGGGTCCTCGTCGACCCCCTCGAAGTCCTCCGGGTCGAGGTCGGGGCGCTCGGGTGCCCTCACCGAGGCGATCTGGGTGACGTGGCTGTGGACGCTCACTCCCAGCGCGGCGAGGAGGCCGCGGGCAAGCGAGCCGGCGGCGACGCGGGCGGCTGTCTGCGCGCGCTCGCCCGCTCCAGCACGTTGCGGATGTCGGTGTGACCGTATTTCTGGGCACCGACCAGATCGGCGTGGCCGGGCCGCGGCAGGTGGACCTCGTCCACCTCGGCCTCGACCGGCCAGGGATTCATCCGCTCCTCCCAATTGGCGTAGTCGCGGTTGGCGACGAGGACGGCGATCGGGCTGCCGAGAGTGCGACCGTGGCGGACGCCGGAGCGGACCTCGACTGCGTCGGCCTCGATCTTCATCCGCCCGCCGCGCCCGTGACCGAGCTGGCGCCGCGCCATGTCGCGGTCAAGCGCCTCGCGGTCGAGGGTGAGCCCCGCGGGCATGCCCTCGACGATCGCGACCAGTCCCGGGCCGTGCGACTCGCCCGCCGTTGTGAACCTGAAGCAGCTCATCTGCGTGCCTAGGCTATCGGCGCAGCAGCGCGACCTTAGCTGCGGGCGGCGGCGCGCATCACGTCGAGCGGCGCCTCGCGGCCCGTCCAGATGCAGAAGGAGAGCGCGCCCTGCTGGACGAGGACCTCGATTCCGTCGACGACCGTCGCCCCGGCCGCCCCGGCGGTCCCCAGCAGGCGGGTCGGCTCGGCCCCGTAGACCATGTCGACCACGGTTTGGGCGGCTGCGAAGCCCTCGGCCGCGAGCGGCAGCTCCTCGAAGGGATCCTCCCCGCCCAAGCCGACCGCGGTTGTGTTGACGATCAGCTCGTAATCACTCTGGGCGGGGTCGGCCACCGGCCGACCGCCCAGTTCCTTGCAGAGGTGGCGAGAGCGCAGCTCGGTGCGATTCCAGACCTCGACCTCAGCACCCTCCCGGACCAGGGCCCAGACCACCGCCCGCCCGGCACCACCCGCACCGAGCACCAGCGCTCGGCGCCCGGTCGGAGAGGCCGGCAGCGCGTTCAGCAGTCCGTCTGCGTCGGTGTTCTCGGCGCGGATCTCGCCGCCGATGAAGACCAGTGTGTTGGCAGCGCCGACCTCGCGGGCCACCTCGGAGAGCTCGTCGGCGAGCGCCAGGGCGGCGCCCTTATGGGGGACTGTGACGTTGGCCCCGGCGAAGCCCTCGCCCGACATCGCCCGCACTCGCTCCTCGAAGCGGTCGGGCGCGACCTCGATCGCCTCATAGCTCCACTGCGCCCCCATTCCCAGTGCCGCCAGCGCCGCGTTGTGCATCGCGGGGGAGCGCGAGTGGCCGATCGGGTACCCGAGGACGGCAAGGCGTGGCACGCCTATTCCCTGCAGGTGGTCGGGGAGTTTCCGCCAGCCGCGGCGCGGGCTGCGTTGTAGCGTTCGACGTTGCGCTGGAACTGCGCGTAGGAGGCAGAGAAGGCGAGTTTGCCGCAGGTTCCCGGCTTGTTCACGTAGTAGAGGTAGTCGACCTTGGCCGGATGGGCCGCGGCCTCGATCGAGGCCAGGCCGGGGTTGTAGATCGGCGTCGGCGGCAGCCCGTATGAAGCGGCGCGTGTTGTAGGGGGTGCGGGTCGCCAGTTCGGATTCGGTCAGCGGCCGCGTGTAGTTGCCGGTCGCGAAGCGGATCGTCGCGTCGATGCCCAGCTGCATCCCTGTCGCGCAGGCGGTTGTAGATCACCGCCGCGACCAGCTTGCGGTCGCACGGTACCTGGGCCTCGCGCTCGATCATCGAGGCGATCATGAGCACGTCGTAGGCGGTGAGGTTCTTGGAGCGGGCGTAGCGCATGTCGACGCCCCTGTCCTGCGCTGGAAGTCCTGGAGCTGGTGCCGGACGAGTTCGGGACGGGAGCATGCCGCCGAAGGTCGAAGGTGGCAGGGAAGAGGAAGCCCTCGAGGCTCTTGGGGTGGGCGCCGCCGTAGCGGCCGGGTCGAGATGGGGGAGCGCAGCTCGCCGCCATGTAGCTGCCCCGCAGGCCGTCCTGCTTGACAATCTCGCGGCCTGAGGCCGGCTGTAGCCCTCGGGGATCGTCACCGTGCCGACGTCTGGACGACCGGGGAGGGCGCGGAGCGATTGAAGTGCCGGTAGAGCCCAGCCCGGCCACGACGATCGCGAGGGCAACCGCGCCGATGGTGAGGACCGCGAGGGCCCGGCGCCCTCTGCCTCGCCCGCCCTCAGACGGGCGACGGCGCCCCTGGCGCTCCCGCCGACGGAGCTCTCGCTCGGTGGCGTCGCGATCGTCGGCGTCGCGCGGCGAGGGGCTCTCGAAGAGCCAGTCCTCAGCCGTCACGCCCTCTCAATCGCCGCCCGGCCGGCGAGGTAGGCCTGGAGAAGGTGGGCGGCAGCGGGAGTCGACGGGCGCTTTCGCTCCCTCGCGCCGACTCGCCTCGGCCATCCGGGTCGTCAGCCGCTCGTCGTAGGTCTCGACCGGCACGTCGAGGACGCCTCCAGCTCGACGCAGAAGGTGCGGCTGAGCGCCGCCTGGCTGCCCTCCTCGCCGCTGAGGTGGAGCGGGAGCCCGACGACGACCAGCTCGGCCCCGCGCTCGGCGCGAGCTGCGCCACCGAGCGCGGCTCCGGCGGCTCGATCATGGGGGCCGGTCGCGAAGGTGCCGCTGGGGTCGGAGACCGCGCAGCCGGTCCGGGCCGTGCCGTGGTCGAGGGCGAGCACCTTCACACTCCTAGCCACCCCCGCCTCGATCGCCCGCCGCGCCGCGCCAGCGCCCGGCAGCCCGGCCGGGTCCCTACCTCCCGCCTGCGCCATGTCGGCCTCCCGCCACCGCCACCGGCGAAGACCGGTGCCGCCTTGGAACCACCGCCGCGCCGAGACCCCAGCTGCCACCGCCTCCTTCGAAGTAGGACGACGAGCCGCACCTTCCCGCCCTGGCGCCGCCGAGGGCGACCGCGGAGCCGACTCCGAGCTTCGACTGGACCCGGTTTGCGAGGTCGAGCAGCTGCCTCTGGTCGGCCAGGGCGGCGCGGGCGGCGATCACCTTGAGGCCGCCGGCCTCGGTCGCCTCGCCCACAGGCGGTCCGCCTCCTCGGCGGCGCTGCTGCTCGGCCCGCTGCGCTCCCCTGCCCGCCTCGCCAAGCGCTCCGCCGCACGGCGGGCAGCTGCGAGCGGGTCCTGCGGGGAGCCGAGCGTCGCCCACCTCGCGCAGCTGCGCCTCGCGCTCGCGGAACCAGTCGATCGCAGCGGGCCCGCTGAGCGCCTCGATCCGTCGCACGTTGGCGGCGCTCGAGCCCTCGGAGACGATCTTGAAGATGCCAATCTCCGCCGTGTTGGCGACGTGGGTACCGCCGCACAGCTCGCGCGAGACCCCGTCGACCTCGACCACCCGCACCCACTGCCGTATTTCTCGCCGAACAGCGCCATCGCGCCCAGCCGCTCAGCCTCCGCCCGCCCCATGTTGAGCGAGCGCACCGGGCGGCTCGCCTTCACCCACTCGTTGACACGGTCCTCGACCTCGCGCACCTCCTCGGGGCTAAGCGCCTGGCCGTGGCTGAAGTCGAAGCGCAGCTTGTCGGGGCGGACGGCGGAGCCGGCCTGGCGGACGTGAGCGCCGAGCCGCTCGCGCAGCGCCGCGTGCAGGAGGTGGGTCGCGGTGTGGTTGCGCATCGTCGCGTAGCGCATCTCGCGGTCGACCACGGCCTCGACCGCCTCGCCGGCTTCGACCGGGCCGCTTGATGGCTCGACCTCGAGCGCCTGGTCCTCGCCCACCCGGTAGACATCGAGCACCCTCGCCTCTCCCCCACTCCAGAGCAGCACGCCCGAGTCGGCGACCTGGCCGCCGCCCTCGGCGTAGAAGGGGCTCTCCTCCAGCTTGACCAGAGCCCGACCGTCCTCTGCCTCAACCGCGGCGAGCCCGGTAGTCGCACGCAGCGTTTCATAGCCGACGAAGCGGGTTGGCGGAGCCGAAGTGGCGAAGGAGATCACCCGCTCGTGGCGGTCCTCGGAGCCGTGCGCGGTGGCGGCGCCAACCCGGGCGCGCTGGCGCTGCTCCTCCATCAGCTCCTCGAAGCCCGCGTCATCGACCGAGAGCCCCCGCTCGGCGAGCAGCTCCTTGGTCAGGTCGTAGGGGAAGCCGAAGGTGTCGTGGAGCTTGAAGGCCTCGGCGGCGTCGATCCACGACGTGGCGGACTCCTCCGCCTCGGCGACCAGCCGCTCCAACAGCTCAGTGCCCCGCTCCAGGGTGCGGCCAAAGCTCTCCTCCTCATCGCCAACCCAGCGGCCGACCGTCTCACGCTCGGTGACCAGCTCGGGGTAGGACTCCCCCATGATCTCGATCGTGCGCTCGGCGAAGCGGCCCAGCCAGGGCGAGGAGAGGTCGAGCGTGTGCCCCTGCTGGATCGCCCGCCGCATGATCCGCCGCAAGATGTAGCCGCGATCCTCGTTGGAGGGGACGACGCCGTCGGCGATCAGGAAGGCGGCGGAGCGCGAGTGGTCGGCGATGATCCGCATCGCGCGGGTCACCGCGCCGCCCTCGCCGTAGGAACGCCCGGACAGCTCCTCGGCAAGACCGACCAGTGGCCGCAGCAGGTCGGTCTCAAAGACCGAGGGGACGTCCTGGAGGATCGCCGCCATCCGGTCCAGCCCCATGCCGGTGTCGATGTTGCGCATCGGCAACTCGGTCAGAGAGCCATCGCTGGCAAGGTCGTAGGTCATGAAGACGTGGTTCCAGAACTCGAGGAAGCGGTCGGTGTCCTCACCAGGGCGCTCGCCCGGGGCGCCGAATGCCTCACCACGGTCGAAGTAGAGCTCCGAGCAGGGGCCGCAGGGGCCGGCCGGCCCCGCCTGCCAGAAGTTGTCGGCGCGCCCCAGCCGCACGATCCGCTCGTCGGGCAGGCCCAGCCCGCCCCAGATTGCGATCGCCTCCTCATCCGGGCCGAGCCCCAGCTCTTCGTCGCCGCCAAAGACCGTCACCCAGATCCGCTCGGGGTCCATGCCGAAGCCCTGCGTCGAGAGCTCCCAGCCCCAGGGAATCGACTCCGCCTTGAAGTAGTCGCCGAAGCTCCAATTGCCAAGCATCTCGAAGAAGGTGAGGTGGCGGGCGGTGTTGCCGACCTCCTCAATGTCAGTGGTGCGAAAGCATTTCTGCACGTCGGCGAAACGCCTGGCGGGGGGTTTCTCGCGACCGAGGAAGTAGGGCTTGAAGGGCTGCATCCCGGCGGTCGTCAGCAGCACGGAGGGGTCGTGCGCAGCGGGCACCAGCGAGGCCGAGGGCACGATCTCATGCCCGCGCTCCTCGAAGAAGGAAAGGTAGGTGTCGCGGATCTCCTGGGCCTTCATGAAGGGGAGAGCCTAAGTCACTATCGCCCGCGGTCGGAGCGCTGTCAGGCTGCGGCGGCGACGGTGCCGTGGCCGACGATCGCCTCGCCGGCGAGCAGCACCGCCGTCTGGCCGGGTGAGGCGCCGGCGAAGGCCTCGGAGAGCTGGAGGTCAAGCCTCGCATGACGGCCGATTTGCACCGCCGACACCGCGGCCGGCAAGGGGCGGGTGTGGTAGCGGAGCTTGACGGCGTCGACGCTGGCGCCGTCGCGGTGCAGCACGACGTCGCGAATGCGCACCTTCCGCGTCGCCAGTTCCTCACGAGTGCCGACTAGGACCGTGTTGGACTCGGCATCAATGGCGAGTACGTAGAGCGGTTCGGGGGCGGAGACGCGGATTCCGCGGCGCTGCCCAACCGTGAAGTTGTGGTGGCCGGAGTGGCGGCCGATCTCGCGTCCGGAGCGGTCAAGTAGGGCGCCCTCGCGCTCGTGCAAGCCGCCGTGGCGACGCAGGAAGCGCTGTTTGCTCTGACCGGCGAGGAAGCAGAGGTCCTGGCTCTCAGCCTTATGGGCCACCGCGAGGCCGTGGCGGGCGGCAATCTCCCGCACCTCGGGCTTGGTCAGCTCGGTGAGCGGGAAACTAAGGCGCGCGAGCAGGTCCGGCGGCAGCGCGGCCAGCATGTAGCTCTGGTCCTTGGCCTCGTCGGCCGCCGCGGCGAGCAGCGGCCCCTCACCGTCGTCGACAATCCGCGCGTAGTGGCCGGTGATGAGGTGCGTGGCGCCGAGCCGGTCCGCCAGGTCGACCATCGCCGCGATCCGCACCTCCCCGTTGCAGAGGATGCAGGGATTTGGCGTTCTCCCGGCCGTGTAGCCGGAGACGAACTCGCCGACGACGCGGCGGCGGAACTCCTCCTCGAGGTCGAGAGTGAGGTGCGGGATGCCTACCGAGTGGGCAAGCCCGCGGGCGCCGAGTACCGCCTCCGGGGAGCAGCAGGCCTTGGCGCCGTCGGTCTCCGGGTCGGCCCAGAGCTTCACCGTCACGCCGACCACCTCCGCCCCGCGCTCACACTCCAGCAGCGCCGCGACGGCGCTGTCGACCCCGCCCGACATCGCAACCAGCACGCGCCGCTCGTCGGGCGCCGCCAGCCGCTTAGACGAGGCGGCGGCACTCGCCAGCGCCCGGTGCAGCGCATCGGCCGCGAGCTGCGCGGCGTGGCGCTTCGCCGGAGTCAGCCCGCCGATCGCGGCATCGACCTGATCAATCCCGACCCCAGCGGCGTCGAGCACGCTCTGGCCGCACACCAGGTCGACGGCCGCCGCTGTCGCGGCCCGCGTCGCCCCGCACCCCTCCGCGTCGAAGGTCGCATCGGCGATGGCGCCGCCGTCCAGCGCCAGCGAGATCCGCGCCAGGTCACCGCAGGCCGCTCCCCCAGCGGCCCCGGTGAAGGCACCGTCGGGAGCCGGCCCCAGCCGGCTCTCATCGCCCAGGTACTGCTCGAAAAGCTCTCGGCTCATTCGCCGAAGGTTAGAGCGCAAGCGAGGCTCCAACCCGCCGTTGCCGCCTCTGGCTTTGATCCCTTCAAGTGAAGGTGGGTGCCTGCCCCCGACCCCAAGGGGAGGGAGGACTTCGGCTCCCGCGCCGTTTGTGTTGGGTCAAACGGTGAGACGGCTCGCGAACGGGCTCGAGCCTCGGCTCAACCGTAGCAGCGCTCAGGCGGGGTGGCGATGGCCTTTCAGTCCAGGTTGGAGAGCAGCAGCTCGGCCTCGCTCCAGCGCTCCGGCGGCACCCGCAAGGCGATGTCGCCTCGCCCGAAGCGGTCGAGCGGCCAGTCGGCGGTGAGGACCGCCTCAATGTCGGCCTCTACCAGCGCCTGGTGCCAGGCGCGCGCTGTCCGCAGCTCACCGAAGTCCCGCACCACCTCCCAGCTGTCGAAGGCCGGGTCGTCGACGTGGACCGGCGTCTGGCCGGGACCGGGAGCGGGACGCCAGGATCGTGGAAGCCAATCCCGCAGGGCCACCGCTACCGCTGCTCCAGGGGACGCTTGGTACGGAGTTGGAGGCCGACCTCGCGCAGCTGGGCCTCATCGACTGGAGCCGGAGCGCCAGTCAGCGCATCGGTTCCGGAGGCGGTCTTGGGGAAGGCGATCACGTCGCGGATCGACTCAGCGCCAGCGAGGCGCTGGACGATGCGGTCGAGCCCATAGGCGATCCCGCCGTGGGGAGGGGCGCCGTAGCGCAGAGCCTCAAGCAGGAAGCCGAAGCGCGCCTCTGCCTCGGCGGCGTCGATCCCGAGCGCGGCGAAGACCTTAGCCTGAAGGGCGGCGTCGCTGATGCGGATCGAGCCGCCGCCCATCTCCTGCCCGTTCCAGACCACATCGTAGGCGAGGGCTCGCACCCCTCCCGGGTCGTCGGAGTCGAAGTCGCCGGCCGGTGAGGTGAAGGGGTGGTGCAGCGGCTCCCAACCGCCCTCCTCGCTTGCCTCCATCAGCGGCCAGTCGACGATCCACAGCAGCTCGTCCGACCCCTCTGGGACGAGGCCGAACTCGGCCGCCAGGTCGAGGCGAAGCTGGCCGAGGATCGCGTTCGCAACCTTGGATTGATCGGCAATGAGGAGCAGCAGATCGCCCTCCTGCGCGCCGAGCCGCTCGTTTAACGCCGCCAGCTCGGTGGCCGAGAGGAACTTGGCGGTCGGCGAACGCCATCCGTCGTCCTCACGGAAGGCCCAGACGAGGCCCTTCGCGCCTAGCTCCTGGGCGACGGGAGATGAGGCCGTCGAGGGCAGAGCGCGGCATCTCGCGCCTGCCGGCGTTGAGGCCTCGGACAGCGCCGCCGGAGTCGATCGCCCCGCGGAAGACTTTGAACTCGGTCCCGACGAGGGTGTCGGAGAGGTCGACCAGCTCGAGGCCGAAGCGGGTGTCGGGACGATCGGTGCCGAAGCGCGAGATCGCCTCGTCGTAGGGAAGGCGCCTCATCGGCAGCTCGAGCGATGGCCCACCCACCCGCTCGAACACGTGCGCGAGCAGCCGCTCGTTCGCCTCGATCACGTCGTCGACATCGACGAAGGACATCTCGATGTCGAGCTGGGTGAAGTCGGGCTGGCGGTCGGCGCGCAGATCCTCGTCGCGGAAGCAACGGGCGATCTGGTAGTAGCGCTCGAAACCGGCGACCATCAAGAGCTGCTTGAAGAGTTGCGGCGACTGCGGCAGCGCGTATAAGTAGCCCGGCTGAAGGCGGCTGGGGACGAGGAAGTCGCGGGCGCCCTCCGGGGTGGACCGCGTCAGCACCGGCGTCTCGACGTCGACGAAGCCCTCGCCATCGAGGAACTCGCGCATCGCCGCCGTCACCCGGTGGCGCAGCATCAGCACATCGCGCATCTGCTCGCGGCGCAGGTCGAGGTAGCGGTGGCGAAGCCGCGCGTCCTCCCCGACCTCCCCCGCGAAGCCCTCGATCTGGAAGGGCGGCGTCCTCGGCGTCGGCGAGCAGCTCGGCGGCGCTCACCTTCAGCTCGAACTCCCCCGTCGGTAGCTCCGGGTTGACCGTCTCCTCGGAGCGGCGCACCACCGTCCCGGCCGCGGTCAGCACGTCCTCGGCACGCAGCCTGTGAGCCAACTCGAAGGCCTCGCCGGAAGTGTCGGGGTGAAATACGAGCTGGACCAGTCCGGTGCGATCACGCAGGTCGATGAAGACCAGCCCACCGTGGTCGCGGCGACGGTGAACCCAGCCCGCGACCCGTGCCTCGGAGTCGATCCAGTCGCCGAGCACCTGCCCGCACCAGGCGTCGCGGTAGCGGTTGGCGCGCAGCGCCGGCGCCTCGCTCACGCTTCGCCTCCGGCGATCTCGTCGATCAGCCTCGCGCTGTCGACCGGGCGCTGCCCACCGGTCTCCATGTCGCGCAGCTGCACGCCGCCGTCGGCCTCGAGGATCAGGACGCGCCGGGCCCCGATCCGGTTGGCGTGTTTGAGCTGGCCCTTGAGGCTGCGGCCGGCGAGGTCCAGCTCGGCCGACAGCCCGGCGTGGCGCAGCTCGCTTGCCAGTGCCATCGCCCGCTGCCTGTCCCCATCCTCGGCGACCGCGATGAAGGCGTCGCGCTCAGCCGGCTCGCCGTCCTCGTCTAGCGCCAGCAGGATGCGCTCGATCCCAGCCGCCCATCCGACCGCCGGGGTCGGCGGCCCGCCGAGCTGCTCGATCAGATTGTCGTAGCGGCCGCCGCCGCCGATCTCCGACTGGGCACCGAGGCTCTCGCAGACGAAGGAGAAGATCGTGCGCGTGTAGTAGTCGAGGCCGCGCACTAGGGTGGGATCGACCTCATAGGCGATCCCCGCCGCGTCGAGCAGCGCCCGCACCTCGGCGAAGTGCCCGGCGTCCTCTCCCTCCAAGCCCCCGACGATCGTAGGCGCGCTCGCCATCACTGCTCGTGTCTCCTCGTCATCGGAGTCGAAAGCGCGCAGCGGGTTGACGTCGATCCGCTCGCGCACGTCCTCGGACAGCTCGCCCTCGTGGGCGTGCAGGTGCGCTTTCAGCTCATCCAGGTAGGCGTGGCGCGAATCCGGCGAGCCGAGACTCCCCAGCCGCAGCTGCACCCCGGGCACCCCCAACTCGGCGAGCAGGTCAGAGAGCAGCATGATCGCCTCGGCATCGGCCAGCGGAGAGTCGGTACCGATCGCCTCGACGCCGAGCTGGTAGAACTGGCGGTAGCGTCCGGCCTGCGGGCGCTCGTGGCGGAAGAAGGGGCCGAGGTAGGAGAGCTTCACCGGCTGCGCCAGCTTGTGCATGCCATGCTCGAGGTAGGCGCGGCAGATCGGCGCCGTGCCCTCCGGGCGCAGGGTGATGCTGCGCCCGCCCTTATCCTCGAAGGTGAACATCTCCTTACGGACGATGTCGGTGGAGCGGCCGACCCCGCGCTCAAACAGCTCAGTGTCCTCGAAGGCGGGCGTGGCGATCGGCTCGTAGCCGGCACAGGCGAAGATCGCCTTGGCGGCGCGCTCGATCCGCGCCCGGGCACGCGCCTGCTTGGGCAGAATGTCGAAGGTCCCGCGGGGCGCCTGGTACTTGCTGGCCATGCTGGCCGCGACCTTACCTGCGGCGGGCGGCTATCGCGCCAGCTCGGCCAGGAAGGGATTGGTGGCGCGCTCGGCACCCAGCGTCGTCGTCCCCATGTGGCCGGGGTAAACCACGGTTCGGTCGGGGTGGGACTCGGTCAGGGCACGGATCGACTCCAGCAGCGTCCCCCAGTCACCGCCGGGCAGGTCGACTCTCCCGACCGACCCCTGAAAGAGCACGTCGCCGGAGAAGATCGCATCCTCCCCGCGCACCGAGTAGGTGACGTGGCCGGGACTGTGGCCGGGAGTGAAGATCACATCCACCTCCATCCCAGCCAGCTCGAGCGTCTCGCCCCCGCTCACCTGCTCCTCGGCCTCGTAGCTCTCGTAGGGGCCGAAGCCCTCGTAAGGGACGAAGGCCATGATGTCGGCGAGGATCGGGGTCTCGATCGCCGGGCAGTAGACGTGAGCGCCGGTCGCCTCGGCGACGGGTGCAACGGCGCCGATGTGGTCAAAGTGGCAGTGGGTGAGGAGGATCGCCTCAACCGTCGACGCCCAGCTCCTCGACCGTCGCCAGGATCCGCTTCGACTCCTCGCCGGGATCGATGATCAGCGTCCGGTCGGAGCCCTCGCGGCGCACAACGAAGCAGTTCTCGGCGATCGGGCCAACCGTGAGCATGTGGACATCGAGGCTCACGAATCCTCCCGGGCACGAATCCGCGCCCGCTCCCGCCGCCGCCACAGCGCCATGTCAATGTAGTAACCGGCCGGGATGTAGAAGACGAGCATGAAGGCGCCGAGGGCGAGCGAGGCGCCGACGGGGCGGCTGAAAATGACGAGGAGCAAGACGGTGAAGATGGCCCCGGCGCAGAGACCTCGCGTGGCCGCCCCGCGCCAGGTCGGCGGCAGGTCGACCTTCGGGCCGGGTTTACGGGAGGCGCGGGCGCGAGCTTTCGCCTCCTCGCGGCTGCGCGGGCGGGAGGTGCGCCGGTTGGTGTCGATCCGACCGCCCTGGGTGCCGCGGTGCTTACGGCGGCGCTTCTTCCTGGTCTGGGCCATGAGCTAGCTGAATCTAATCGGTTGAGGTAGCGAGCCGCCGCTCGATCACGTGGCGGTCGGGGTCGAAGCCGCGGATCGGCACGTCCTCGGGATAGCCGCCCAGCGCTCCCTCGGGAGCCAGGCCGACCAGCTCGGCCTCGACCGGGCGGGCGCCGAACGGCGCGGCCAGAGTGCGCACCCGCTCGACGACCGCAGCCAGCGGCACTGCGAGCGGATCGTGGATATTGGTCGAGATCTGAGCGCGGCCGCCAGCGAGCGGCAGGCCCATCGCCCTGACACCGAGCAAGCCGCCGCCGGACTCGCGCAGCTCCGCGGCGACGGCGCGGGCGACCTCGACGTCGCCGCTATCCAGCTCGACGTTGAAGGCCGCGAGCGGCGGGCGGGCGGTGATCAGGGTGGCACCCGCGGTGCGGTGGGGCAGAGCGGGGCCGCGATCGGGCTGCAGCTCGCCGGCCTCCATCCGCAGCCACAGCTCGGGTAGGCCGCCGTTGCGGAAGTAGGCGCGCTCTGCGCGCCCGGGACTGGTCGCCAGCTCGCCGTAGAAAAAAACGGGGACGCCGAGCCCGCCGATCTGGTCGGCGACCTCGATCGCCTCGGTGCGGGCAGCGCCGCGCTCGGCCGGGTCGAGCCAGACGACCGGGCAGACGTCAAGCGCCCCGATCGTCGGGTGGACGCCCTCGTGCGCGCTCATGTCGATCTTCTCGACCGCCTCCTCGGCGCCCCAGACGAGGGCGTCGAGCAACGGCCCCGGGCCAGCGGCAAGCGTGAAGACGGTGCGGTTGTGATCGGCGTCGGAGTGGCGGTCGAGCAAGGTCGCGCCGCGGGAGAAGACGGCCGCCAGGGCGGCGATCCGCCCAGCATCGCGCCCCTCGGAGACGTTGGGGACGCCGAGCAGCGACATCTCAGAGGAGCAGCTTGCCGCCGTGGACGATCGCCTCGCCGTCGATCTCCACTGTCGGCTCAAGCACCACGCAGTCGAGATGGACCGGCACCTGGACCGTGCCGCCGATCGCCGCCGAGGCGCCGAAGGCGACGTGGGCGGTGCCGAGGATCTTCTCGTCCTCGAGGATGTTGCCGGTGAGAATCGCCTTCTCGTTGGTGCCGATCCCCAGCTCGGCGACGTTGGTCCCGTCCGGCCCGTGGGTGCTCAGCAGCTCCAGCAGGATGGCGCCGGCCGTGCCGGTGGCCTCGGTCAGGTGGCCGCCGCGGACGGTGAGCGTGACCGGCATCTCGACCCGCCCAGCCCCGGCGATCGACCCGTCAACGACCAGCGTCCCCTCGCCCGTTCCCTCCAGGGGAGCGATGAACCCCTCGCCACAAGGCAGGTTGCCGAAGGCGCCGGAGGCGGCCAACTCGCCGGCGTCGGGGATCGCCCGCCGGCCCTTGAGCCCGAGCCGCAGGTCGCTGCCGTGGGCGCAGGTGATGCGGGCCTCGCTACCGCGGTCAAGGACGGCGGCGACCGCTGCGCCTCGGCGCCGCAGCTCGACCATATCCGCGCTCATCACCCGGGCGATCATCTCCTCGGTGACCCCGGGCAACGTGGCGATGCGAGCGCCGGCCTCACTGGCCGCCTTACGGGCAGCGGTATGGGAGAGCGACTGGACGGTCGGGGCGAGAACGGCGGCGGCGGCGGCCATCGCCGCGGCGACCGGTCCCGGCGGCTCGGCGGCGTGCGAGTCGCGCTCGGCAATCATGGCCAGGACCGCGTCGGCGCCGACCTCTTGTGCCTCGTCCCGCATCAGAGCGCCAAGCTCCTCGGTCGCCGGGTTGCAGACGACCAGCACCTCCTCCCCGGGAGCCACTCCCAGGCAATCCCGGACCACCGCCCGCACCGCCCTGTCCAACTCCGCGCTCACAGTGAGAGCAAACCCTAGCCAGCGATGGACACGCCGGGCGACCGGTGCGGTGCGGAGCGTAGCGGCCTGCCGCGTCAGTCGTCGTCGTGCCGGTGCCGCACCGACCACACCTCGAAGACGATCAGCCCGATGAGGATCGACCCGAAGGCAACAAAGGGCGGAACCCAGCCCCGCGGCCGAGCGATCCCAAGGGTCGCGACCACAAACGCGTCAGCGGCCAACAGGAAAGCCACAAAGACTGGCCGCATTGCCGACCATCCCGTCTCCGGCGCCCGACCGGACCCACGCTGCATAGCCCAAGAATCGCAGCACCAGCCACTCACCCCCCATCGCTACCATCACCGTCCCCGCCGGAGTAGCTCAGCTGGTTAGAGCAGCGGAATCATAATCCGCGTGTCGGGGGTTCGAGTCCCTCCTCCGGCATCCCTTTCACAGAGCCACATTTCCCCCCAAATGAGTGGTCCTCGGAGACCATTTTTACGGGGGGTGGCAAGGGATGTGGCAAGGTTCCTGCGCCGAAACGCTAAAAGGGGCGCCGCCCGACGCCGCCAGTCCACCTCGCGGTCAGCGCCGATGACAAACAGAGCGAGCCGTCCCGCGTCGGCGGCGCGGGCCGCTACGACCGTGCCCGGCTCCGGCGTCCCGCGGCGGCCGTGCGGAACCTTACGGTCGCCGACCCCCGCCCGCCCGCAGCCAATGGTCCAGCTCGGAGCGGCGGGCGATCAGCGCCGAGCCGTCGTGGTGGACGGGGATACGTCGCGCCGAGGCGAGCGCGTAGACGCGGGAACGCGGGAGTCGATGTAGTCGGCGATCTTGTCAGCGCCGCGCAGCCAGCCGTCCTCGACGCTTTCGTCCTGCTGTCGAGCGATCATCTCGACGGCCCGCTCGGCGATCCGCTGGACCAGCTCGTCGGTGAGGTTGAGGGTCAGCGCGCTCGTGAGGCTGCCGTTGTGCCCCTCCCGCTCCATTACCGCCTCTTGTCGTGAATCTCGATTTGCCAAACCACCGCTCCTAAGTCGCAGCGTCGGCAAATCTCTCCGGCATCGTTTCGCTTCATCCTGCGTGCAAGACGTTCGGGAGCGCTTCTTGGTACCCCCTCCGCCCGAATCAAACTTTCTTCGGCGCTGCGTCGCCGACACCCACGCGCTGCTGTGGATGCTCGACGGCACCCCTCCAGATCACCATCGCCCGTCCCGGCCTCCGGTTCGAGCAGACATTGGCACTGGGGGCGCCTGACTTCTGCGATGGCCCGAAGCAGTCTGCGCTTAATCGGGAATCTCAAGACACGGGAGTTGGTGTCTGCTTGCCCAACGACTTTCCGGCGTTCCCTCGGCGCCCGCGAACAACCGGGCGTACGGCGACTGCTTCCGACTCTCGAAAGGGGTTGTTACCCTCACTGACCTGTTCAGCAGCGCGACCCTTCGGTCCCTACGTCGATGTAGTTGAAACGTCCGGGTTCTGGCTTCGTCTGCCTGGCGCGATCGCGTACATCAGCGCTGCGGCCCTGAAGTGTCGCTCGAAGCGAGTGCGTCCACTCGCGAGTGAACCGACATGGCGGCCTATGTAGACGAGGTAGTGCGAGGAAGACTGGACGACCTTGGCTACTATGCCGGCTCGTCCGGGACGCGGCCGGGCGAGATTTTCGTCGCGACGGCTCATTGAGGACGGAGCCTCGAATAGAGTTTGATTTCTGGGACGAAGCGGATTGAAATACTTCTAATGACCATGATCATCGACAGCACTGAGCGCCGCCGGGGGAGCGGCTCGCGGCAGACCTTCACCGTCCGCAAGCAACCCTTCGGGGTCGGCGTCGAGCGGACGTTTCCGCTGCACCCGCGGACGATCGGAAAGCTCGAGATCGCCGAGCGCGGCGACGTACGGAGGGCCAAGGTCTACTCCGAGGCCACGGATGCACCGGCGGCGAGCGGGGCGGGGGAGCCGGCCACCGTGGCCAGCGACTCCGGCGAGGGCTCGGCCTGAGACCCTCGATCCCCAAGCCGAAGAGCAGGGCCGGCGGACTGGTCGAGCTGGTCGTCATCGTCGCGCTCGCACTTGGCCTGGCGCTTGGCATCCAGGCTTGGATCGTCAAGCCCTACCAGATCCCCTCGCAGTCGATGGAACCGACCCTCGTCGTCGGTCAGCGGGTACTGGTCAACCGCTTCATCTACAACTTCACCAGTCCGGCAATCGGAGACATCGTCGTCTTCCATCCGCCGGCGGGAGCCGACGACAATGCCAATGAATGCGGCGTGTCGGACCCAGAAGATCAAGCCTGCCCGAGGCCGACGAAGGCCGAGTCCAGCCAAAACTTCATCAAGCGGATCGTCGCCGGGCCGGGCGACACCGTCAGCATCCGCGAAGGGCACCCGGTCGTCAACGGGGTTGAGAAGAAGAGCGAACCGTATACGAACCCATGCGACAACGCCCCCGGTGCTCGCTGCAACCTGCCAAAGCCGATCACCGTTCCGCCGGGCTATTACTTCATGATGGGCGATAACCGTGGGGCAAGCGACGACAGCCGTTACTGGGGCCCCATCCCCCGCAGCTGGATCATCGGCAAGGCATTCGCTACCTACTGGCCGCCGGACCGAATCGGCCTTTTCTAAGACGCGCACTCACCCCGCCGTCTGATCCTCCGGCCTTCCCTCGGCGTCCGCGAACAGATGGCGTACGGCGACTGCTTCGGACTCTCATAGGGTGACAACCCCACGACGGCTCCTACAGAGCCGCCGTGGGGTTGTCACCCTCACTGACCCTTCAGCAGCGCGATCCTTCGGTTCCCACATCAATCCCATTGAATGCTCCGGGATTCGGGCGATTCCCGTTCGGATCCATGCAAGCCACTTCAATAAATACTTCAGGTTCTTTCCAGACGAGTGTCACCTTCTTGTTCGCACAGCGGTTCTTGGCAGAGCGCTTGGTACCGAATTCGTGATAGCCCCCGATGCATAGGATTTCTGCTCTGGCCCCCTGAAATTCCGTCTGGGGCCAGACGCACTCGTGACCGCTGGAGCACGCTTCTTCGAGCAGCGGTTGAGCTTCAAACAACGGCTTGGCCGATCCTTGTTCCGGCGGGGTGGTCGCTGACGCCATCGACGGCAGCGCCGCGAACCCGACGACCGCGAGTGCCATCACCAACGCCCCGAATACCTTGGCCCTAATGCGATTCATGGGTAGACTCCTTTATCTGTGACGGCCTGTGTCAACGGGACCGCCTATTTGCATTGCTGGGGTGCTCCTCATCCGGGGAGCACCCCGGTTTCTGCCGCCCTTGGGGAGCGAACCCGCGCCCTCAGTGCGGCCCGATCGGATGAAATCGAGCGTCAACAGCCATCCGACATGGTGTCGTCGTGGCGCTCCTCAACACCCTGACCGGCTTGTTCGCAGAACGGTCTATCACAAATAGCTCGTTTAATATGTCAATCTCAAGTAATACCGTCCGACCCGGCGCGGGTCCGCAGCATCACGTCTCAGGATTTCGCATGGTGGCGGGGATTCTCGTGAAACGCGATGCCCCGAACCGCCAGTAAGGTAGAGTCGCCACCTTGGACGAATGATCTACTCCGTCCAGGCTCCACCCGCATTGGGGGATCATCCTTGCCGCCCCGACACCCGGCGGAGCCGGTCGGCTGAGAGCAGGGCTGCGATCAACCGCGACCTCGCCAAGCTCCCCGGCCTGCGCTGCGTAGAGCGGACCTTTCGACCTCCTCCGTCGCTGGCTTTGCGGCCGCGAAGTATGGCACCCGTCGAGCCCTGCAAGCCCCGGCACCGCCGGGGCTCAGGCGAAGGGCGCAGGCGCTGGAGCCGGCTCGCTACGGCGAGATCAGGCCCACGGTCCAGCCGTCCCCGTCGCGCTCGAAGAGCCGCCGCTCGTGGAGGCGGTCGGGTGCTTCCTCCCACAGCTCGATCGCCTGCGGCAGGACCCTGATCGCGCCCCAGTCCTCCGGACAGGCTGGCGCTGTCTCCTGCACCGTCGCCAGGTGGGCGAGTCTGGCTCGCAACGGGTCAAGATCGTCGATCGGCTCACCCTGGCGGGAGACGATGGTCTGTAGTTGATGGGCCAGATCGCGCTCGGCGAAGAGTTCCTCGGCAAGGGCGCGCTCCGCCTGCACTGCCTTGCCGGTTATGTGGGCCTGACGACCAAGCGCCGGCCAGTGAAAGAGCAGCGCTACATGGGGATTGACCTCGATCTCCTTCGCCTTGCGCGTCCACAAGGCCGTGGTGAAGACGAGCGCGTCCTCTTCCAAGCGCTTCAGCGTGACCGTTCGCGCTGAGGGGCGGCCGCCTGCTCCAACTGTCACGAAAGCCGCCGAGGCGGGTTGCCCCAAGCCCTTCACGCGCGCTTCCTCGATCCATTCGCCCAGCTCGCCCAGCGGATTGACCAGTGGCTCAGCCAAGCTCGGCGACCACCAGCCTCAGTCCAACGTCCAGCTCCTGCTTCTCGCGCAGGTATCCGTAGCGCTCATCCCATGCCCCGCCCTTGAGGTCGGCGGCGAGCCGCTCACGACCTTCTCGCCTCGCGGTCTCCGAGATGCTCTGCCAGACCCACATTGGCCGCACCACCTCCTCATCGAAGAGCATCTCGGGCCTCGCCCAAAGCGCTGCAAAGAAGTGGTCGGTGCAGTCCCGCGGCACGGGGATTGGGACGCTGCGCGCTGTCGAAAGCATCGTCGTCAACTCAGCGCTCGTGACCGGGGACCGCCGCTTCAGCTCCAGCATCTCCGGGAAGTAGTCGCGGGTGATCCAGAGGTTGGCCAGCGCGTCGGGGTCGAAGGCGACGATCAGGATTCGCTGCCGGGTCACCCGCACTATCTCTATGAGGCCAGCTCCGAGGTCGGCCCAGTGGTGGACGGTCAGCACCGCCATCGCCGCGTCGAAGCTGTCATCCTCGAACGGCAACTCTTCGGCGCTCGCCTGGATCACCGGCGCCGATCCAGGCGGGCGCTGGGCGATCATCTCCGTTGAGGGCTCGACCGCGGTCACCTCTCTGTCGGCCGGCTCGTAAGAGCCCGTGCCCGCGCCGACGTTGAGGACGCTGCGTGCATCGTCGAGCGCTTCGTTGATCCTCGCGGCGATCCTTGGATCGCCACGACGGACCTCGCCGTAACCGGCCCCGATTCGGTCATAGGTGGCCTGGTCCACAGACCCACTGTATGCAAGGTCAGGTGCGGTCCGTCGACCTCCTCCGTCGCTGGCTTTGCGGCCGCGAAGCATGGCACCGGAGTCGACCCCTGCAAGCCCTAAAGGGCTCCCTGCGGGCTCGGGCCTTCGGCCCGAGTTCCGAGTTCGCCGTCCGGCGCCCTCGCGGCCTTCGTCAAAGCCAGCGACGGAGGAGGTCGAAAGATGTACGCCAGCACCGCCGAGCAGCGCAGGGATGCCCAGGTCCAGGCGCTCGCCGGGCAACTCTACGATGCGCATCGAGGTCGTCTGCTTGCCATTGCCCGGCGCAACTGCGAGGGCGCCGAGCAGGCCGAGGAGGCGCTTCAGGACGCCTTCCGGCGCTGCTTCACACTGCCCTCCTTGTTCCTGTCATTGATCAAACAGTCCAGCCTCGGCGCCTGAGACCCGAATCCTGAGCCCTTTGCGGCGGCCCTTGGTCACCTGGATGGCCTCAAGCTCGCCGCGTTGGACCTTATGCAACACGGTCTGCCGGGCGACCCCGAGCCGCTTCGCCGCCGCGTCGAGAGCGAGGAAGCCGTCGGGGACCTCGGGCATGAAGCGGGCGCGGACCTCATCGGTGAGGCGCACTCTCCACGGTGCGTAGGCCGTGGTCTGTTCGCCGGGAAGAAGCCCCTCGCGCAGCCACCTATAGACCGTGGCCCCCGAGAACGCCCAGCTCGGAGGCCGCCTGCTCGATGCTGAGCGTCTCGGCGCTTGGGTCGGGCGGCGGCGCGGCGGGTATTCGGTGCTTCTTGCGCACGCTGCGGACACGCTCCTGGGTGAACGGCAGCCCGGCGCCGGTGCGCCGCCCCTGGCGGCTGAGGACCAAGGCGATCTCGCGATCGCCGTGGTGGACGGCGAGCGCCCGCACCAGCTCCACGGTCCCCTCGGGGGTGCGTTTGCTCACCGCGCCGCAGGCCGGCAGCGGCACGGTCAGCTCGGTGCGCGCCCCGCCCTCCCAGGCGACCTCGAGCGCGGCGCGGCGCGGCTCCTGGCGGACGGTGACGACCACCTCCGCGACAAGCGTGCGCAGCAGCTCCTTGCGCTCGCGTGCCGTGGTGCTCGGCGCCTCCCAGAGCCTCGGCAGCTCGCGGGCGAGCCCGGCCAGCGCCGCCTGCTCGGCGGGGCTCAGGGGCTCGGGGCGGCGGCACTCGAGCTCGGCGAGCGAGCGGCGCTCGCGCTCCGCCTCGGTCAGCGCCTCCTCCAGGCGCGCCTCCAGGGTCCGCCCGACGAGCCGGTTCTCGGGCTCGCAGGCGTCGAACTGGCGCTGCGCCCGGTCGGCCTCGAACTGGGCACGCTCGACGGCGAGGCGCTGGCCGGCGAGCCGCTCTGCGTGCTGGTGCTCGAGCTCCTCGATCGCCTGCGCCGAGGCGCCGACGCTGGCCGGGGTGACCGCCTCCAGGAACGCCTCGGAGATCGCCTTCTCCAGCCGGTAGCCGCCGATCGTCTGGCAGTTGCGGAGGGTCGGGTGCACGTGGGGCCCGCGCGTGCACCCATACCACGGGAGCCGGCCGCCCTTGCCCGAGTAGCGGACCTTCATCCGCCGCCCGCAGCGCCCGCAGCGAACGATGCCCTGGCAGCAGGGCCACTCCCTCGCGGGGCGCGCCGCCCCCTTCGCCCTTGGGCCTCATGTTGGCGCGCAACCGCTTGCGCGTCGCCAGGTAGGCCTCCCAGGAGACATAGCCGGGATGGTGATCGGGGATGCAGACGGACCACTGCTCCAGCGGCATTTCGGGGCGGCGCTCGCGCACCTGCCCCTGCTCGTCGAGCCTCCTCTCGGTGCGGGTTCGCCCGAAGACGAAGGCCCCGGCGTAGGTGGGGTTGATCAGGAGGTTGCGCACGGTGGGGTAGTCGGCGCGCCCCCAGCGCACCCGTCGTCGCCCGGGGGCGCGCCTGGGCAGCTGCTGGCCCTCGGCAATCAGCTCGGCCACCACTTGGCGGGCGGAGCCGAGCGCTGCCCAGAGCGAGAAGACGCGCCCGATCGCCTGGCGGATCTGCTCGTCGGCGCAGAGCACGATCGCCTCGTCCTCGGCACGATCGAAGCCCACCGGCAGGTGCTGGACCAGCTCGCCGCGCTCTGCCTTGCTGCGCGTGCCGCCCTGCAGGCGGGCCCGGATCAGGTGCAGCTCGGCCTCCGACATCGTCCCCTTCAGGCCGAGCAGCATGCGGTCGTTGAAGTCCTGCGGCGAGTAGATGCCATCGGAGTCGGCGATCAGCGTCGCGGTCAGCGCGCAGAGGTCAAGCAGCTGGTGCCAGTCGGCCGAGGAGCGTGCCAGGCGGGAGACCTCGAGCGCCAGCACGATCCCGACCTTGCCCAGGCCGACCTCGGCGGCCAGCTCGCGGAACCCCACCCTGCCCTCGGTCGAGGCGCCGGAGCGGCCGAGGTCCTCATCGACGACGGTGACCGAGGACGCTGGCCAGCCCAGCTCGATCGCCCGCTCGCGAAGCGCGTACTGGCGGGCGCGGGACTCGTGGTTTCGTTCCACCTGGGTGAGGGTCGACTGGCGCACGTAGACGAACGCGCGGCGGCGGCGCTGGTCGGTGGTGATCTTGGAGCGGTCACTCATCGCGCTCGGCCTCCACGATCTGCGCCAAAAGGCGCGCCAGCCTCAGCGTCACCTCGACCTGAGTCGCCACCGGCAGCGTCTCCCAGACCGCCGCCGGCGCCACCGTCTGCTCGCCCGTCGCGAGCGCCAGCTGTCCCGACATCTTCTCCACCTCCGTTTTTGGTGGAGGCTCGAACGCGCCGCGGACGACGTTCCCTCAGTCGCTCGCCGCGATCGAGCAGCGCCCGCCAGGCCGGCGGCGAGGCGATCGCGCCCAGCGGCGGTTCGGGCTCCTCGCCGCAGGGTAGGTCGGTCCAGTGCGGCGGGATCGCCGACCGGGTGCCGTCGGGCAACTCGCAAACGAGTTCGGTACCGCTCCCGTTGTTCTTCCATCCCCGCACCTTGAGCGTGGCATCGCGCAGGTCGGCGGGCGCGTTGACCAGCCGCACTTGCTCCGGCAGGGGATCGAGATGATGAGTAGTGCGATTGGTACTCGTCGTCCTCTTCATCGAGCACTTCGACCCTGACGACGAAGCGCCGCCGCTCGCGTGGCTCACGCTGACGCTGAAGCGCCGCTGCTGGGCTCTCTACCGGCTACGGCGACGGGACTGGCAGCAGCGCTCTAAGCGTGACGGCGATTACTGCTCAGACGCCGAGCTGCCTGGCGGCCCGAACCAACACCCCGACGACCTCCTCGACCTTGCCGAGGAGGTCGTCGTGATCCGCGGCCAACTGGCCGCGTTGAAGCGCGACGAGCGCCGGGCGATCAGCCTGCTCGCCCTCGGCTACAGCTACCGCGAGGTCTGCGAGCTGACAGGGTGGTCCTACACGAAGGTCAACAGGAGCATCGCCGAGGGCCGCGCGGCCCTTCGGAGAGGCCAATGTGTCGACTCCGCTACTCGCGGGAGGCCACGATCTCTCTAGACGCTTCCAAGGACCGAGCCACCCTCTTTGGCCAAAACATTGGGCTGACCGCGATTGTCGCGAAGTTGATCAGCGCACCAAATGCCGTGACGGTGGCAATCAGTGCCTCGCCAGCGGCGCCAAACCAGACTGTCGCCGCTCCGCAGATGACCCCGACTCCGATCCCGTACCAACGGAGGGTGCGCCCGCGGTGTTGATAGCCCTCGGCCAACTCGACTGCGGCGGCCGCAAATCTGGATTCCCGTGGAGCTTCGCCCCTCCTGAGACACCGGTTCACGTACATCCTGTCGCCGACCGAGAGCGCGCTGTACTCCGGCATTTTCGCCAAGTTCATTGGTCCAATATCGAACGCCACTACCTTGATGGTAGGCCAGCAGCGGACAGGGCTACACGGCGGCGCCCTTCATCTATCAGAACCTCGCCGGGTTGAGCTTGCAGTAGTGGAATTCAAAGCTCGCGACCGTTTCATTGGCGAGCTTGACGTTGTATTCGATCTGGGTGACTAGACGGCGGGCCTTGGGCTTGTCATCGACCTTGAGAGCTTTGCTAGTCCTTTCCATCAGCGAGACAATGTTTTTGAGGTAGCCGAACCACTTGCCAAAGGTCGCCCTGTTTGCTTCAGGCTGGGGAACCGCTTCCAGCTGAATGACGGCGCCCCTCAGATACTTTGCCTCCTTGGCGAAAATTCTCGCCTGTCGGTGCGGCGAATTTAAAGCCTTGTTTGTCGGGAACACATTTTTCGGGCGCAGACGTTCGGAGGCTTCGACGTAGGCCCTGCAAATCGGTTCTACCTTTTCGCCATAACTCGGCCCTTCAATACTCTCGTTTGCAGAGGCGAGCGCCGCTAAGGAAAAGAAGACCGCCACCGCGGCCATCATGAGGGCTGGGAAGATCGCCCGCTTCATCCCTTGTAGATATTGCCACGTGTCGGGCTGGAGCTAGGCAGCGATCCCAGCGGGGGCAGTATCCGCCCGTGTGAGACCGGGTCCTTTACTAAGACGAACCGATGCATCGCCGAGGGCCGCGCCAGGCTGCCGGAGCTGGCGGCGGCGCGAGGATGCGGGTCTCGATATCACAGTGACGTCCCTGTGATTGCGCCGCTGGTAGCGGCATGACGCCGCTCTCGTCAGGGCGTCCGGAGCCTCATGCTCGCAACGGAAGGCACAGATGCCGAGTCGACCACCCGCGACTCAAGGTGGGCGGCGTAGCCGATCACCGTGCCCGCAGGGACCGCGATCCCCGACCGCCTCGACGAGGTCACGACATTCCGCTCGGCCAGCAAGGTTGAGGTCTTGGGGTCGAAGATCAGCTCCAACCGCTCGCCGTGAGTGGCGTCGGTGTATGCGACTCCGATCCCCTTGCGGCCGAGGGGATCGGTGACGGTGCCGAGCAGCTGCACGTCGGGAAGTTCTGAGGCGACCCGGTAGAGCGCCGCGCGCAGCTCCGGAGGCGCAAAGGTCTCCCCCAGCAGGAAGCCGATCGCACCGAAGATCGGAGCGTGGCCTGACTTCAGGGGGTGCAACCCGGTGGAGGTGGTTCCGGCAGCGGTCAGACCCGCCTTTCCCGGAACCTTGTGCGCTTCGATCCACTCCCTCAGCCTTTGCGGGTCGGTGGGCAATTGGGACAGGCGCGAGAAGTAGAGATCCGCAAGGCCGTGCTTGTTGAAGCCCTCGCTGCTGACCCGACCGGCCCGGGGAAGCGGGGGGGAGCCGGCGGCGAGCCAGGCGGCACGCTGGCGAGCCGAGAGGAACCTGGCCCTGCCACTGATCTCCTTCAGCCGTCCGAAGCCGTTCGGGGCGAACCAAATCTCTCGTTCCTCGGGCACGAAGTACCACCAAGCGTGCTGTTTGATCCCCCTGTCGGGGTGCCGCCTCAGACTTCGCTGCATCTGGGCGGCCACCCGTGGGCCGACGTGAAAGGAGAGTTCGAGGTGGGCTTCCTTCGATCGCGTGAAGAGATACTGGCCCGGGCCGGGGGCTTTGGGAGACTGGGAGGCGGCGACGGCAGCGACCCGCCGCAGGACCTGGGCGGCGGCCGTCTGCACGCCACCTTCGTTTCCGCCAAGGAGAAGGATCGGTGCGACTGTGGCGAGGACCAGGGCGCTCGCTGTGGCCGCGAGGAGCCTTGCGCGCCGGGTTCTCCACCTCGGCGCGCTCTGATCTGAAACGGGGCGATCGGCGCTCTCGATCCTTTGCAGGAGGGCGGCCCGTGCGGACTCGCGGCTCTCCGTTCGAGCGCTCGGAAGGTCGGCGCGGAGGTCCTTGATCAGCTCGATCTCATCCATCATCGGTCTCGTCTTCTTGGAGTGGCTGGCACCTAGTACTTGCCCGATCGGACTCAAGCAGTTCGCGAACCCGGCCCCTGGCCCGTGAGAGGCGGGAGCGAACCGTCCCGTCCGGGATCTCCAGAGTCTGGGCGATCTCGGCGTAGGAGAGATCGGCCCAGGCGTAGAGCAGGAGGACGTCCAGCTCCTCGGCGGGCATCCGCCCAAGCGCGTCTGCCAGCTCGGGCCGCCTATGGGAGGCGTCGAGCCGGGCCTCGATGCCTTCGAACGGATCGAGCAGGGGGTCGACCCCCGTCCTTGCATAGGCGCGAAGCTGACGTAGCTCCTGGCGCCGCTGGCGGCGAAGGAGGTTCGTTGCTATGCCGAACAGCCAAGGTCGAGCGCTGGGCCGAGCGGGGTCATACCGGGCGCGCTGATCGAAGGCGATGAGGAATGTCTGCGCGGTGAGTTCGTCGGCCAGGTCGCGGCCGATTCGCCGCTGTAGGTAGCGATGGAGCGCGTCGAAGTGCCGGTCGAAGATCACGGCGAAGCTCGCGGGGTTCTTCATCGAGTCGGCGATCACGGCGCTGTCGGAGGTCAAGTCGCTCACGACCCCCTATTGCCCGCAGTTGCCGAAACGGTTCCGAGGCCGCCGTCCGGCACGGTCTGGCAGGGGTGAAGGCCAGCGAAGAATGGAGCCAGACGGTTGTGGGCAATTCTCTTCACATGTCTCTTTCTTCAGGTGGCAGGTCGTGACCGGGTGAGCCCAGACCCTGCCGTCCTATGGCAACGGACCGCCCGGATACAGTCGCCCAATTGAGCCGGCGTGATGCCAAAGGGAAGGGGCGGCGGCAGAAGCCCAAGACGGGCGAGGATGCTGAGAGTCGCCGTGCGGTCACCCATCGCTGGCGCGACTACAGGACTGCTTCGGGTCGGCGGCCGATCAAAGAGTTCCTCGACCGCTTAGACGACGAAGACCTGGCATCTGTGATCGCCGCGATGAAGGAGGTCCGCCAGCAGGGCCTGCAAGCGGCTCGGCATCTGGACGGGGACATCTATGAGGTGCGCGCGGACGGCAAGGGCGTCATCTACCGCGTCCTATTCGCGCCCCAGGGCAAGCGCAAGCAGGTGTTCCTCTCGCTCGAGGCTCTGAAGAAGAAGACCCAGAAGACCCCGCCGGAGGCGATCCGACTGGCCAAGCGGCGGCTACGCGAATGGGAGCGCCGTGGCGAGGGTGGCGGATAGCCATATTGAATTTGAGATATCGAACTTGAGATGCTACTTTGGACATAGCGAAAGGAGGATGTAATGGCCGACCGTGATTTTCTCGATGAAGTAGTCGACGAGCGAACTGCTCGCAACCCCGACTTTCCAGCGATGGTCGAGGCTGCTGAGAGGCGTCGAAAGCTCCTTGGCACGCTGGCGGACCAGCGGCGCGAGGGCGAGCAGTCTCAGACTGCCGTAGCGGCGGCGATGCAGAGTTCGCAGTCGAGTATCGCGCGGCTTGAGACCTCCGCGACCGATGTCCGCATGTCGACGCTGGACCGCTACGCCCGCGTGCTCGGATATCGCGTGCAATACCACCTCATTCCCGAGGGAGAGGCGAAGGCCGATCCTGCGGTTGTCGTGCATCACGCCTCGTAGTCGCGGACTCGGTTGACTGGTCAAGAAGCAGTTCCTCGCCGACAGACCCCCGCCACCCCGACCTGCGAGCGATTGAAATGCCATGCCGGGACGGCGTAAGGCCGGACCACACCCTGAACCGAGGGAGGAACGGGCAATCCACCCCCGCACCGCTTGCCACTGCGGTTAGAGCGCACCGATCGCCGCCGACCCCGCCCCCCCACCATTAGTGGTGGACCGGGGTCGGCGGCTGTGTTGGTGAAGCAGTGGCAAGCGGTGCGGGGGTGGATTGCAGTGGTGCAAGAGAGAGCAGAGACAGAGAGGTGATTGAGAGAGAAAAAAGAGAAAGAAAAAGAGAACAGAAAAGACGAAAACCAGGTGGGACCAAATGGGGCTGATTTCCGTCTTGTGGACAGATGGATGCGGTGATCGGACAGATTCAGGTGCAGGCCAAACCGATGGCGAGAGGGCGTTGTCGCGATCGGGAGCTGATGCGTTACGTCGGGCGGCATGGCGTAGTTGCGATCGAGCACGTGATGGCAGCGATGGGCGTCGGCCGCACCGCGACCTACAACCGCGTAGCCGTCTGCATCGAAGCGGGCCTGCTGGAGCGCCTCGACCTCTTGCGATCCGAGCCAAGGCTCCTACGGGCCACCCGAGACGGCCTGCGCTACGCCGGCCTTGGCCTCCCTGTCGCCGTCCCCTCGCCGGGCTCCGCCGACCATTGGCTGCGCTGCGCCACCACCGCGCAGCTGCTCGGTGAGGAGTTCGGTGTCGAGCGCATCATCACCGAGCGCGAGCTGGTCCTCGCCGAGCAGATCGAGGAAGCGCCGATCGCCTCCGCCAAGGTCGGCGAGTGGCTTGACGGCTCGCCCCGCCTTCACCGTCCCGACCTCGCGATCCTCGCCGATCAAGGACCGATCGCGATCGAGGTCGAGCTGAGCGCGAAGTCCCCACGGCGCCTCAAGACAGTGATCAAAGCATGGCGGCGGGCGAGCTGGGTGGGGGAGGTCCGCTACTACTGCGAGCCGGGCGCTACCCGTCGAGCGGTCGAGCGGGCAGTTAGGGAGATGCGCGCCGAGGAGCGGGTCCACCTCTTCGAGGCGGTGCCGAAGTGACTCTGGAACAGGGCAACGTCGCGCTGGCGATCGGCGCCGAGCTCTGGAAGCTCACCTGGCCGCTCCTCGCCGGCTTCTCCCTCGGCCTCTTCGCCCTGCGCGCCCTGCAACGCCGCGGGCTGCGCTGGACCTGGTCCTTCCTCGGAATCCCCCTCGCCTACGTCGTCTGGTTCATCTTCTGGCACGTCGGGCTCATCCTCGCCGTCGCTGCCCTCACCGCGATCTGGCTCGGCCGGCGCGCTCACGCCGAAGGCCTCCAGCTCGGCGGTGAGGAGGCCCGGGCGATCGGCGATGCCCGCGGCCCGCTGCGCTTGGTGCTCTCGCGCCTTCATGGACGCGGTGCCCGCCAGCAACGTCTCAAGGGAGACCGACTGGCGATTGGCAGCTCCCGTCGTGGCGGCGTCTGCCGGGTGCCCGTCGGCCTCTTCCGCGGAGTCCACGCGCTGATCGCCGGCGCCACCGGCTCGGGCAAGAGCGTGACCCTGTCGGGGTTCATCCCGGCTTACGTGCTCTCCCACTTCGCGACGATCGTGATCGACCCCAAGGGAGACGGCTACATGCGCTCCGTCGCTTGCGAATCAGCGCATCGCGCCGGCTCGCGCTTCATCGAGTGGACGCCAACCGGCCCCACCATCTACAACCCCCTGGCGAGGGGTGGGCCGACCGAGATCGCCGACAAGGCGTTGGCAGCCCACCAGTGGTCTGAGCCCCACTACGAGCTCGCGACCCGGCGGTTGTTGGGGCATGTGCTCTCGACCATGCAGGCGGCGGAGATGTGGCCGCCGACCATCTCCCAGGTAGTCGCCCACATGGACCCCGAGCGCCTCGACGCCCTCGCCTCCAAGGTCGGAGGGGAGACCGCCAAGCGGGTCAGCTCCTACGTCGATGGGCTATCGGATCGCGGCAAGGCAGACCTCGGCGGAGGTAGGGACCGCCTCGCGGTGCTCGCCGACTCAGAGCTTGGTCCCTGGCTCGACCCGGCGCTGGGGGAGGGCGAGCAGATCGACCTCGCGCACTCCCTGCGCTGCGGTGACGTTCTCTACTTCAACCTCGACGCCGACCGCTACCCGATGGCCGCAAAGCAGGTTGCCGCGGCGCTTCTGATCGACCTGGTCGGCCTCACCGCCGATCTTCAGGGCACAGGAGTCGGCGGGCTGGTCGTGATCGACGAGTTCGCCGCCCTTGCCGCCGAGCAGGTATCGCGTCTCTTCGCCCGCGCCCGCTCGGCAGGGTTGAGCCTTCACCTGGGAACCCAGAGCCTCGCCGACCTGCGCGGCGCCCGGCCGGGAGACCCCTCCGACACCCTGACCGAGCAGGTGCTCTCCAACGTCGAGTTCACGATCGCTCACCGGATCGGAGATCCCGACTCCGCCGAGAAATTGGCCCGGATGGCCGGCACCGTTTCCCGGCTGGTCGACCACGCAGCGGATCAGCGCCACCGGGGCGATCATCGGCAAGGGAGAGGGAACCCGGACCCGCGAGCGCGAGTTCCTGATCGGCCCCGACCAGTTCAAGCGGCTGGGGGTCGGCGAAGCGGTGGTGATCGACCCTGCTGCGAAGCGCAGCGCGGAGATCGTGCGGGTGTGGCCACCGGGCGATGGGCGCAGTGACCAGCGCAGTGGGTAGGGTCGCGCGGCGTGCGCACGATCGTCTACGTGGACGGGTTCAACCTCTACTACCGGGCACTCAGGGACACCCCCTTCCGATGGCTTGACCCAGCCGCCCTGAGCGACGCCCTGCTGCCCGACGACGAGGTCGTCGAGGTAAAGTACTTCACCGCTCGCATCAAGGGCTTGCCTCACGATCCCGGCGCACCAACTCACCAGCAGGCGTATTTGCGGGCAATGGAAACTCTGCCCCGCGTCAAGCTCGAGTTCGGGTTCTTCAACAGGCGCAGGGTCTTCCACGCGCTTGCGATTGGCAGGGTTGGGCAGCCTCTCAGCTGGCGGGAGAAAAGGGCGGCCTGGCTGTCTCGCATTGCCTTCGCGGGGAGCGGCCTCTTGAAGATGCAGTCCGATCCGATCCCCAGGCTTCGCGTCTGGAAGACGGAGGAGAAGGGCTCTGACGTGAATCTCGGCAGCCACCTCCTGGTCGACGGGTTCAATGCTCGCTACGAGCAGGCAGCGGTGCTCTCAAACGATTCGGACCTTGAGTGGCCGATCCAATATGTTCGAGAGACCCTTCGGCTCCCCGTCGTGGTCCTCAACCCCTCTAGGCACCGCAACCGACGATTGGCTCCTGAAGGTCTTCCCTCCGGGGCCTACAAGCGCATCGAGGAGCCGCAGCTCGCCGCCAGCCAGCTTCCACTTGAAATGTCCGACGCTCAGGGCACATTCCACCGCCCGCCGGGATGGGACCAAGCCGAGAAACGCTGAGGCCGCCTCTCGGCGGCCCCAGACCTCCAGTCCCGAAGGCTTGGAAGTAGTGACGACAGGATAGCAATTCCACCGCTAGGTGAGCCCGATTTTCACCCGACCCGCAGCCTCAAGCGCGAGCCCATGATTCCAAGCAATTCCCCTGTTGTTTCGTCAACAGGGAGCTAACCGAGATCGAGCAGTGAGGGCGAGAATCAGGAGCTACGCCGGTCTTCTTCTTCCTCAAGATCGCGAAGGTTGCGGGCGGCGTCTACCGTGCGGTCGGCTGCATCGACGACGTAGAGATAGAGACCGACGAGCAGGTAGGCGATCGCGAAAGCGAGAAACAGCCCGAATGCGGCGGACCCATACGGGGAGGCCGCGAGGCCCCCGACAATCAGGGCGGTGGGCGCGTAATGGGACCTTGAAGACACAGGGCAAGCCGTGTCCCTCTTCGAGGGTGGCAGCATGTCGCCGGTCCTGTCAAGGGGCCTCCCTGAATTCAGTCCCAAATTTTGCACACGCCGACTATCGGACGGGCGGGGTTGAGGTCGTTCAATTCCATCTGCCATCAACCTTTATGCGCCCGAAGGGGGCAGAAATCAGGGGCGACACGCCCCAGCTACTCGCCAGCCAAACACGACACGGGAATGACGATCACCAGTCTGCGGGTTGGCACCTCCTTTGCGCGATCTGCGACACAGATACAGGTAGGATCGCCGTCGGCATGAGGCTTGGAGTTAGACGCCGGGTTCAGCCGATCGCCGTGATCGTCACGATGGTATTGCTCTACATGGCTGTCGGGGCGATGCGCGCCGCGGCCGCGGTCTACTGGGGGTCCGAACAGGACGGACTCGGCGCCGCCAACCTTGACGGGACCGAACCGCAGTGGGACTACTTCAGCTGGCCTTTGGGGGGTGATTCCGCCGGCCCTGTTTGCGGCGTGGCGGTCAATTCTGAATTTCTCTACTGGGCTGGATATCGGGGAATCGGTCGTCGTCGGCTCGAAGGCGAAGGCGTCTACCCGGCGACGGTCGTTCTCAGGTCTCCAGGTGCCGTGCGGGGTGGCCCTCGACGCGAGCCACCTCTACTGGGCCAACTGGGGCAACTTCTCGTTGGAAAAGGCAACCGGCTCCCTGGGACGGGCCGACCTCGACGGTTCTGAAGCCAACACGCTTGTCACCGGCCTCGAACACCCTTGCGGCGTCGCGATTAGCGAAAGCCACGTCTACTGGGTCGAAGAAGGGGGAATCGGGCGAGCGAATCTCGACGGCTCAAGTCCCGAACGCCCGTTCATCCACCTGCCCGATTCCAATCCCAGCTGCGGGCTCGCGGTGAGCGGCAGCCAGCTCTACTGGGGACAGGGCCGAGCGATCGCACGCGCCAACCTTGAAGGTGGCGAAATCGACCGCAGCTTCATCCCCGAAGCCGAAAGTGCAGGGTGGATCGCGGTCCAATCGGGCCAAATCTACTGGGTAAGCAGCGCTCGCGAAGACGCAAGCATCGGTCGCGCCAATCTCGACGGCACCGATGTCGATCCGGCCTGGATTCCGAGCACAGAACGCGGGTTTTGGGGCTTGGCTGTCGATCCGCGGCCGACCCCTCCCTATCTGATCCTGCCTTCCCCTTCGATCAGGTTTGGACAGAACGTCCTCTACAACCTGCGCTCCGGAGCGGTCCTCGCCGGCGTCTACGTGCCTGGTCAAGGCCGGCTGACGGTTACCTCCAGTGGCCTGGACTGGAAGGTCTTCGGAAGCACCGTCCCCCATGTGTCCAGGGCAATTTCTACCTGTGGTGGGTTCGCATTCGTGCGGGACATGGCGCGATGGCACGACGGATTCGCTCTCAACTGCGGCGGCGGGATTGGGCGCCGGTGAAGCTGCGGGTCGAATACACACAGGAACGCGTCTACCCGGTCGAAGCCACGCAAACGCTGATCCTACATCGCTACCGCGGCGCAAGCGCCGACTGGGTTAAGAATCCCCGTCCGCCGAAAAAGGGATAGCCAAACGGAGCGGGTTGCGAGCGGATCGCTACCTGACAGTCAACGAATCGGTGCAAGGGGTGTTGCGGCCTTGACGGCTAAGCCTTACATCGTTGGCGTCGTTGCTTGATTAGCGATCCTCCAGAGAGACGACTGCGGTTGCTGCTTCGCGCGATTTGCGAGCGTCCGAGCAGGGCCGCGCTCGTGATAGCAACTGATGAGCTTTGCCGCCGCTGCTGATGCGTGACCAGATCGGGGTCTAGTGTTGAGCGCGCCCATGCGACGCACGCGACCGATTTATCCGATGGCTCTCCTCTCCATCCTCGTGCTCGCTGCTGGCGCCTGGGCGCTGGCAACGTCAGCCGCTGGAACCTCGGGTGGTCCGATCTACATGCTCTGCCACCAGCGCGGCGAGGGCACGAAGCCCGAACAGCACCCGCGCAACTGCGTCACCTTGACGACTCTTGTCACCGAGGCTTGGGCGGGCGCCATCTTATTCGACTTCGAGAAGCTGCGCTGGCGCGACTGGGGTTCCGACAAAGCGAAGGCGACGGGGCTCCTCATCGAGAGAAAGGCCCATACACGAATAAGGGTACGTTTCGACGCCTCGGGAACGCAGACCTGCGAAGGCAAGACCTTCTACTCGAAGCTGTTGATCGAACGCCCCCACCGACTCGACCCTCACCGTTTGACGGTAAGCCTCCCGCCTCTGTCTTGCCCAGCGCGTCGTCTGCATCGACCACGCTCACCCTGAGCGAACTGCGCCGCCGTGGCTCCCAAGGGTTTTGGTGCTCGTGCGTCGGGCATCCTTCTGCTCCCGCGTAGTTGCGAGCGTGTCCGCCGATCTCGCTGAGACTCCTGCTACGGAAGACGCAGTCGTTCGCACCGGCACCGAGCTCGCGACTGCTTTCCGTTGATGAGCGAGCGTGTCGATCCGTCGGATATGTGCGCGAACTTCCGAGTCCGAGCACTCAGGCGAGCACGGCACGTCTACCTTTTCAGCGGGCTCGATCGGAGGGGGGCGAAACGGTGCTCCGCTACGTCTTAAAGGAGTAGAGCGAGGCGACCGCCTCGGAAGTCGTCGACCGGAGAACCAATGAAAAGCAAGCCGCCTGCGAGCCCGCCGCCCTGTGGGGCATCATCCACAGAGCGGCGAGAGCCGCGAGCGAGAGGAGAAGCTGATGGCTGCCAAACTCGAAACGACCCGCTACCCGGCATCTACAAGCGCGGTTCGCGCTACGTCATCACCTGGGAGCACCGAGGCCAGCAGCACAAAGAAACCTTCGCCACGATGGCCGAGGCGCGAGAGAGAAAGGGAGGTCGACAGTCGGGCGAGAAGCGCCCAGTATCCAAGATCCTCTTCGGCCCCTACTTCACCAGCTGGATCAAGGGCTACGCCGGGCGCACGTCGCGCGGGTTCTCCGAGACGACGCGCCCGGAGTACGAGCGTCCGATCAAGGCCCACGCGCTGCCGCAGTGGAAGGCGTGGAAGCTGGCCGACGTTGAACCTGCCGACGTTCGTGAGCTGTTCGCCGAAATGCGCGAGGACGGCTGCTCGACCTCACAGATAAAGAAGCTCCGGGCCGCCCTATCGGTGATGTACGCCACCGCCGTCGAGGACGGCCTTCGGCCCTCCAATCCGATCCTCGGCGTCCGGATTCCTGCGGCGCGGGAAGAGGAGCCGGTAGAAGAGAAGGCCAAAGCCCTGACCCGAGCGGAGCTGGGGGTTCTGCTGGCGGCGATCCCGAAGGATTGGCGGCTCTTCTTCGAGTTTCTGACCCACACGGGCCTGCGGATCAGCGAGGCGATCGGACTGCGCTGGGAGCACCTTGACCTTGGCGAGAAGCCGAAGATCAGGGTCCGCGAGCAGTTCTACAAGGGCCAGCGCAAGCGGCTGAAGAGCGGCGCCGGCAAGCGCGACATCCCTCTCTCGAAGGGGATGGCGAAGCGACTCCTTGCCCACCGCCGCGACAACTACCGAGGACCGAAGACGCCGGTGTTCGCGTCCAAGGCAGGTACGGAGCTGCTGCCGGCCAACGTGTATCGGCGAGTGCTGGCGCCCGCGGCAAAGAGCGTCGGTTTCAAGATCGAGGTCGTCGTCAAAGACAAAGATGGCGAGGACAAGACGCAGATCCGCTCGACCGTCTCGTTCCACAACTTCCGCCACACCTGCGCTTCGCTGCTGTTCGATGACGGGCGCAACATCAAGCAGGTACAGGAGTGGTTGGGGCACGCAGACCCCGGCTTCACCCTGCGGACCTATGTGCATTTGATGGACGATGGAGTTGGAGACGCGGACTTCTTCGATGAGGCTGTCGCCCCTCGGGGTGGCAAGGGGGTGGCAAGGCAAGGTCCGAAAAGAGCGGCAAACGCGAAGACAACGGAATCACCGAAAACCGCTTATTAGCAGGGAAAAGATCGAGCAGCCGCAACTGGCGGCAAGCCTCGCAGCGGAATCATAATCCGCGTGTCGGGGGTTCGAGTCCCTCCTCCGGCATCCCAGTTACAGAGCCAAATCCTTCCCTTGAAGTGTTTGATCTCGTCAGGGCTCATTGGTCGCTCCTCTGCTAAAGGTATCGGCTCGCACTTGCAAGTCCTTCACACGGGCGAAGAGCACCGGATCTATTGACGTGCCTTGGTCAGCATTGGCGCCAAGCTCTCCCAGCCACCTACTGGATCCAGGTGAGCAGCTTCTCCAGAGGCATCGAGGGTCCCTTCCAGCTGACGATCACCGATCCGAACGCGAGGCCCTCGCCGCGGCCCGGCACCGTCCTTGCCGTCCCTACTATGACCAAACCGGTCTCCAGCTATCCCACGCACGGCCCTCCTGTTTAGGCCGTACCGTTCTGCGCGAACGCGATCGTGTGAACAGCGAGCTGCGACATCCACCACTGGGACGAACACGGATTCGGGCCTTGGGCGCTCGCCGATGGGAAGAGCGGATCGTTTGTGGGTCGCGGTGGCTTGCAATGCACCGCGGTCGAAGGGAGCCGACGGTGGAGTTGCCCTGGGTGATCGAGCCAGATCGCCAGGGCGGGGGACTGGCAACCGAGGCCGCGTTGGCGACGATCGAGTGGGCGAGGTCGCTGGGGCTACGCGAGGTCGTCGCCATGACAACGCCCGGCAACCTCGCCTCCCGGCGCGTGGCCGAGAAGGCAGGATTGCGGCTCAGCGGCGAGATCGAGCACACCGGCATTGCGCATGTTCTCTATCGCCTGTCGTTCGTCGGGTCAGAAGCTGCGTAGCGCAGCTGCGTTAGAGCCGCCGGACTCCAATTCGCCGCCAGCATCGAATACACAACGCTGTCGAGGAAGCGATCACCAACTCGCTCCGCCGCGCGCAGGGTGCCCTCTTCTCGAAACCCCAGCCGCTCGGGAATCGCCCGACTTTGGTGGTTCTCCGCCGCGACGCGGATCTCGACGCGGTTGAGCCCCCAGACCGACAGCGCGTGGTCGGTGAGGGTCCGTACCGCCTCGGTCATCGTTCCCCGGCCTTGGTGCTCCTCGGCGAGCCAGTACCCGATGCTCGTCAGGCGACTGCCCCAATCAACGGTGTGGTAGCCGACCACACCGGCGATGCTTCCCTCGCAGACAATGGCCACCTGGAATCCGTTGTTTGTCGTCAACTGGTCCCGGGTCTTCCGAATGAACCCAAGCGTGTCCTCAAAGGTCTGGTTGGCTGCCCACGGCATCCAACGGCTGAGGTAGTCACGGTTGGCGTCGATCAGCGCATGAAGCTCCTCTGCGTCGGCTTCCTCCAGCAGACGAAGGCGAGGATCAGAAGGTCGCGGTCGCAGCATGGGCTTGAGTGTTTTGCATCTGAGCCTCACCCTCAACCCGAGAGCCACTCCGCGACCTGGGTCGGTTCGGGTAGGGATGAGAAGTCGCCGCGATCGCGGATGCGCTCCGCCACCTCAGCCATCGCTCCGACCGCAGTCCAGGCGAGCCTTCCCCCGACACTGACTCTCTGCGCGCCCGCGTCGACGATCTCCGCCAGCGAGAGGCTCGGGATGGCGAGCACGTTGAGCGGACTGCCGATCACTTCCGCCACAGCTCGAATCTCCTCCGCGCTGCGAAGCCCGGGCGCGAAGAGGACATCTGCGCCGGCTCGCTCATAGGCCTGCAGGCGGGCGATCGTGTCGTCGAGGTCGGGATTTCCCCGGACGTGGTTCTCGGCCCTGGCCGTCAGCGTGAAGGGGAATTCGAGGCGGCGCGCGGCCTCACAGGCGGCGGCGACTCGCTCGGCGGCGTGGTCGATCTCATAGATGCCGTCCTCAGGGTCATAGTCCTCGATCGAGCCGCCGACGGCACCCGCCTCGGCAATCCGGCCGATCGCTCCCGCGGCATCCTCGGGGTCGGGCCCGAAACCGTTCTCCAAGTCGACCGAAAGCGGCAAGCCGGTCGTTTCGTCGAGGAGCCGGGCGTGGTCTACCAGCTCGTCGAGCGTGACGCCGCCGTCCGGGCGCCCCAGGGTAAAGGCGAAGCCGGAGCTGGTACTCGCCAGGGCCTTGAAACCGAGCCCCGCCAAGACCTTGGCCGAGCCGGCGTCCCAGGGGTTCGGGATGACGAACGGCTCGCCCTCGTGAAGAGCACGGAAGAGGGCTGCTTTGTGGTGTTGGGTCGGGTTTGGCATGGAGTTGTGGCGGTGTGGAAAGGGACTTGAGCGTTATCGAGCTTGATAGCAGCTACAACGAGAGGCGGAAGATCAGGCGCTTTACTCCAACCCCTTCGACCGAGTCGGGCTCGGGGATGCGGTGGTAGCAGGGTTACGCCACATCTCGCGGAGCAGCGGACCGCCGGCGGGCATCTCGAAGGTTCTGGTCAGGGCGAAGCCGTTGCGCTCGTACAGCGCCCGGCTGCGCTCGGTGCTCGACTCCAGGTGGGCGGGAGTGCAGTCACGGTCGCACAGCTCGAGCACCGGCGCGAGCAGGGCCGCACCGAGGCCGCGCCCTTGGTGGCGCGGCTCGACCCCCAGGTAGTGCAGGTACCAGTGCCGCGGCGCCGAGGGGTGGTGTCGTTCGATCCTCAGCAGGGTCCAAGCCGCCAGAGGCAGTCGGCTGCCGAAGACTCCCGCCATCGGGAGCGCCTGGCGCAGCGTCCGCGCAAGCGGCACCCGCCAGCGTCCCGGACAGGCCCACACCGCCGCGCCGCTGCCGTCCTCGGTGACCCAGACCTGGCGGTGCTCTGGGGTCAGGTTTTCGATCTCGGCGGTGAAGAAAGCGAGAAGCCGCTCGGCTCGCGTGTGGGGGTCGGGGAGCAGGTGCGCCCAGGCCGGGTCATCGGCGAACGCCAGCGCAAGTGCCTCGGCGGCCGCCTCGTGGTCATCCTCGATCGCCGGCCTGACCGGGGGGTTCTGCCCCACCATCGACCTCACCCTAGCGTCGCTGTGTATTCCTCAAGAGAGAGTCGATGTAGTCGGGGCGCTCGATGCCAGGCGTGAGCCGCTCGTCGGGCTCGGACTCGCCAGCGACAAGATGCAGGCCCACCACCCCCGCCCAGACGGGCAACTCGTGATCGGCCTCATCATCGACTGGCGGGCCACTTCTAATCTTTGCCGAGGCCTCCTCCAGCGGAATCCTGAGAACCGAGGTGACACGTAGCTCCTTGTCGGTCGGGGACCGAACGTCCGCCCAACGTCCGGGCACGAGCTTCTCGATAAGGGCCTTGAGCGCACGGCGCTTCTCATCGGCGTCCTTGATCTGCCGGCCGCAGCCGAAGAGCATGACCGAGCGATAGTTCGCCGAGTGATGCATGGCCGCGCGGGCGAGAACCAGGCCATCGAGCAGGGTCGCGGTCAGGCAGACCTCCGACCGGCTCGCCGTGCGGAGCGTGCGGCTCGCCGCCGAGCCGTGGACATAGACGTGCTCGCCTACCCGCACGTGAAGCGTCGGAGTCACCACCGGGCACCCGCTCTCATCGATCGCCCCGAGGTGGCAGACGACCGCCTCGTCGAGGATCGTCTCGATGACCTCGCGGTCATGGGAGCCGCGCCCCGGCTTCCTGCGCAGTTTCGTTCTCGATGTCTGAGGCATTTTGTTACAGTACAGATTGAGTGTCTGAACTGAAACAATATCGAATTTCCGGAAAGGGCGCGAGGGAGATCGCCGCAAGCGTCGAGCGAGCGATAGAGAAGGGCGCGCTCAGCCCCGGCGATCCGCTGCCTGCGGTTCGCCGGCTCGCGACTCAGCTCGGGGTTAGCCCCACGACGATCGCCGCCGCGCTCACAGACCTTCGCTCCCGGGGGCTCGTGGTGACACGGGCGCGGAGTCGCTCCTACGTCAGCTGGCGTCCGCCGATCGCGGGAGCCTGGCTTGGGTCGGCGATTCCAGCCGGGGCTCGTGACCTGGCGAGCGGCAACCCCGACCCCACCCTGCTCCCCGACCTGGGGCCGTTCTTGCGCCGGATGGAGCCTCCCCACCAGCTCTACGGTGGTGAGCCGGCCGTCCCCGAGCTGATTCGCCTAGCCGAAGCGGAGTTCGCGGAGGTCGGAATCGGCGCCAGGGATATAGCCGTCGTCAGCGGCGCCCTCGATGGGATCGAGCGGGCGCTGCAGGCGCAGCTCCGATCCGGTGACATCGTCGCCGTGGAGGATCCTGGCTACGCGGGCCTCTTCGACCTCTTGCGAGCCCTGGGGCTGGCGCTGCAGCCGGTCCCGATTGATGAGAAGGGGATGGTCCCGGCAGCCCTTGCCGAGGCCCTTGGCGATGGCGCCACCGCGGTTGTGATCAACCCGCGCGGCCAGAACCCGACTGGGGCATCGCTCAACAAGACACGTGCCAAGCAGCTTCGACGTGTCCTTGACGATGCTCCCGACGTGATGATCGTCGAGGACGATCACCTCGGGCCGATCGCCGGGTCGCCACGGCTGACGCTGACGACCGGGCGGAGCAGGTGGGCGGCGGCGCGTTCGGTGGCCAAGTCCCTAGGCCCCGACATTCGCCTCGCCCTCCTAGCCGGTGACGCCCAGACGATCAGCCGGGTACGCGGCCGCCAGGCGATCGGCCCCCACTGGACGAGCCACCTGCTCCAGAGCCTGGTAGCGATGCTGTGGTCGGACGCTGGTGTAGCCGCCACCCTGGAGCAAACCGCCGAGGTGTACGGCGAGCGCCGGGATCGCTTCGTCGAGAAGCTTGCCCAGCGGGGGATCGAGGCCCAGGCATCGGCTGGCATCACGGTGTGGATTCCGGTTCCCGAGGAAGCGCCTGTCGTGCAGTCGCTGCTCGAACAGGGCTGGGCGGTCTCCCCAGGAGCGCCTTACCGGCTGCAGAGCGAGCGCGCGGTCCGGGTCACGATCAGCACGCTGGAGGAGCGCGAGGCGGACGAGCTGGCCGAGGCGATCGAGGCTGCGCTGCGGCCGGCGCATCGGACTCGAACGGCTTGATCGACCCACTATGCAGAGGCGAGCGTGCGCGGCTTCCACGGCGGGAGGCGGCGCACCAGGTAGGCACCGTCCGGCGTAGTGAGCTTCGCCACAAAGCCGTGATTGAGCAGGGCCCTAATTGCGCCGCGGCGGTCGGCGATCACCGCCCCGATGTGAAGCCGCGAGACTAGGCGGGTGGGATTGGCCCTCCTACCGTCGAGCACGGCGTAGGTCCCGCGAAGCTCTGCCGCCGAGAAGTGTTCCAGCCACCCGTCGAGCTCGACCGGCGTCCGGGGAGATCGCCACAGCATGTAGGAGCCAACGCTCGCATAGCTGGCGATGTGTCCTTCTCGCGGGGGGTGTTCGGTGGCGTAGTTGACGAGCGTCGACCCCAGTGGCTGTTCATTGCGCGCCGGGCCGACCGCCGTAACCCAGACCAGCGCGGCGGAAGCGGATGCCGCGACGGCCAGCCCGATCAGCGGGCGAGGGACGGTCACTTCGCGGTCGGGAGCCGAGAACGGCGATTTGCAGGGCGAGCGCCGGGCCGATGAAGACCAGGTTGCGCAGCGCAAGGACCGCGAAGACAAGAAAGCCCGCGGTGACCAGCGGCGGGCCGAGCGGTCGGGGAGATGGCACCCTGGACCAGAGCCAGGCGGCGAATCCGGCGGCGACCGCCAGGTACGCCATCGCCAGGGGCGATCCCAGCGCGGATTCCCATTCGCTGCTAACAAACGCTATCGCGGGGTTGCGAAAGCTGAGGATGTAGGCCCAGATTTCAGCGCCAAGAGGCGACGCGAGCGTGACCGTAATCGCCGCGAGCGCGCCAGTCAGGCCCAGCACGACGAAACGGTGGGCTCCGACAGCCTCAGACAACCCGCGCACTCGATCGAGTGCCAGCCCTGCGGTGACCACACCAATCAGGAGCAGGCCGGCGATGAATCCTCCGTGGAGGTTTGCCCAGAGAGCGAACACGAGAAGGATCGCCGGTATGCCGAATCGAAAGCGCCGGCTGGCCCCGGGAGAGGACCTCGGCGCGAGCCAAGTCAGCGCCACGATCCCGACGATCACGGAGAAGGCGAGCAGGGTGAAGCCCGCGGCCCGGGGATGGACGATCACCCACAGCCCCGGGCAGTAGAGCGCCGCGAGAGCGACCATCATCGCTGGGCCCTTGCGCCGACAGAGCCAGAGCAGCAGGGCGAGCGGCACAGCTAGCAGCCCCGCGTAGGCGATCGTCAGGCCGGTCACACCGATCAACTGGGCCACCTGGTAGACGGTCAGCTCGGTGAGCCACTGCTGATTGAGCCAGGAGGTGCCCTGGGCGATCGTTGGGAATGGATCGACGTTGGTGAACCCGTGCTGGGCGATCAGCCGTCCGCCGAGCATCTGCAGGTACAGGTCGCCGTCCCGGGTCCCGTCAAAGCACAGCATGAGCGCGGCGACGAGCAAGACCAAGGCGCCGATGAGGGCGTGGGTGCGAGTCAACAGACCCGGCAGCATGCCAACCCAGGCTTACGAACGACTTAACGCATCTCGAGGCTTTTAGTTGGCCATCGCGATCGTCTGTGACCGAGAACCGCAAAGCCCCCGGCCACAGACGGCGATCGCCCAGTGACGGACGGCTATCCTGTTGTCGGGTCCAGCGTCAGTCCTCGATTCGGATCGAGCTGACGGCCAGCAGGGCCGACAGCGGCAGCTGGTGATTGGTGATTGTCGCGATGAGCTGGTCGAAGTCGCTCGTCAGGTGGAGGGTCGGGAAAGAATTGCTTCCCCCACCTAAGGATGCCTAAACAACCCCCGTTGTTAGCCGGTGGTTGAGAGCCAGTATCAGTTTTGCGACGAAGCTGTTAACTCTTCGACCAGGGACGACGCGTCGTAGGCACCGTAGTGGCGGCGGCCATTGGCGAAGAAGGTCGGGGTGCCGGTCGCGTCGCTCTGCTCGGCAGAGCCCAGATCCCGCTCCACCCGCTCGCGCCAGGCCCCGGCCTCCAACTCCGTCACCATTCGCTCGACGTCGAGCCCCAGCTCGCGTCCGACCTCCAGCATCGTCTCGCGGGAGAGCTTTGGCTGTGCCGCGAAGAGGGCGTCGTGGTACTCCCAGAAGCTTCCCTGCGCAGCGGCGGCCTCGCTGGCTTCGGCCGCGAGCGGTGCCAGCGGGTGGCGCTCGGGGATCGGCAGGTGGCGGAAGGCGAAGACGAGCCGATCGCCAAGTCGCTCGCGCACCCGGCGCAGAACCGACTGGGCGCCGAGGCAGAAGGGACACTGGAAGTCTCCGAACATGACCAGCTCGAGCGGCGCCCCGCGCTCCCCGCGGACGTGGTCGATCTCCTCGAGCGGGGGTGAGAGCCTGTCGTCCACGCGGCACGATGTTATGTGCTCGTGCACGACATCGAGTACATCCTGGTCCTGCTGCTGGCCGCGGCGCTGCTGGTCCGGGTCGCCGAGTTCGGCAAGATCCCGGCGCCGATCGTGCTCGTGCTCGGCGGCCTGGGCATCGCGCTCATCCCCGGCCTGCCGGAGGTGGAACTCAACCCCGAAGTCGTCTTCCTCGTCTTCTTGCCGCCGCTCGTCTACGCGGCGGGGTGGCGCACCTCCGCGCACGAGCTGCGGGCGCTGATGCGGCCGCTGGCGCTGCTGGCGATCGCCTTAGTCTTCCTCACCGCAGCGGTAGTGGCGCTGGTGGCCCACGCCCTCGTCCCCGAGCTGACTTGGGCCGACGCCGCTGTCCTCGGCGCCGTGCTCGCCCCCACCGACGCCGTCTCTGCGACCTCCATCTTTCGCCGCCTCGGTGCCCCGGAGCGGGTGCGCCTTCTGATCGAAGGGGAGTCGATGATCAACGACGGCACGGCGCTGGTCCTTTACCGGATCGCGATCGGGGTCGCCACCGGTGGCGCCTTCAGCCTCGGCGGCGCGGCGCTGGAGTTCGTCGGCATCTCGGTCGGCGGCCTGGCCTTCGGGCTCGCGGTCGGCGCTCTGTTCAGCATCGTCATCCGCCGCCAGACCGATACCGGCCTGGTCATCGTCCTCACCGTCCTCACCGCCTACGGCGCCTACATCGGCGCCGAGCAGCTGCACGTCTCCGGGGTGCTGGCGGCGGTCGTCTCCGGCGTCTATGCCGGCTACCAGTCACCGCGCACCCTCGACGCCGATACCCGGCTCAGCGCAGTCGCCTTCTGGAGCGTCTTCGTCTTCGCCCTGGAGATGACCCTGTTCGTGCTGCTCGGCCTGCAGCTTCCGTCCATCGTCGACACGCTCAACCAGACCTCCTCGGGGGTCGGTGAGCTGCTGGGGCCGGTGGCGGCGATTGCCGCCGTCTCGATCGCCGCCCGCCTCGCCTTCGTCTTCGCGATGGGCTCCGACGCCGGCGACACGGTCGGCCAGCGCTTCGCCGTTGGCTGGAGCGGGATGCGCGGAGCGGTTTCGCTCGCGGCGGCGCTGGCGGTGCCGCTCAGCGTCGGCGCCCGCCCGGAGATCGTCTTTCTCAGCTTCGCCCTGATCCTGGTCACCCTGGTCGGCCAGGGGCTCTCGCTGCCGTTAGTGATCCGCGCTCTGCACCTGGGAGAGCCGCGTCGCTGGAGCGACGAGGAGGCGGTGGCGCGGATGGAGGCAGCCCAGGCCGCACTTGACCGCCTCGACGAGATCGAAGAGGAGGAACGAGCCGGCGAGTCGCAGCTAAAGCGACTGCGCGACCTCTACCGGGCCCGCTTCCGCATGTGCGCGGCGGTGCTCGGCGGCGAGGACCCCGAGACCGCGGCGCGCCAGGAGCGCCTCGCCGAGTACGGACAGCTGCGCCGCGAGCTGATCGGGGTCGAGCGCGACCAGCTTCTCGAGCTGCGCGGCAGCGGCCGCCTACCCAACACCACGATGCGCCAGATCGAGCGCGACCTCGACCTTGAGGAGGCGCGGATCAGGAGCTGAAGACAGCCAGGCTCAGCTCGGTGCGCCAACGCCGTCGTGGCGGAACTCCATCACGACTTCCTCCATCGCGACGGCGTCGCAGGGAACCATCTCCGGCCATGGCCTGATCGGCTGCTCGGCTAGGGTCTTTAAGCCGTTGCCGCTGATCACGATGACAATTGTGTCGTCGGGATCAAGGACGCCGCGCTCGGCGAGCTTCATCGTCGCGGCGAGGGTGGTGCCGCCTGCGGGCTCGGTGAGAACCCCCTCGGTCCCAGCGAGCAGCTCCATCGCGGTGATGATCTCCCCGTCGGCCACGGCCGCCGCCGATCCGCCGCGGCTGCGCACGGCATCGAGGACGAGTGGGCCATCGCCGGGCGCTCCGATCGCCAGCGAGTGCGCCAGCGTCTCGGGCTGCTGGGGCACGATCTTCTCGGCGCCCTTAACGATCGCCGTTGCGATCGGAGAGCAGCCGGTCGGCTGGCCGACGTGAAGCTTGGTCGCAGCGGTCTGGGCCAAACCGACGATCTCCAGCTCATTTAGCCCCTTATGGACGCGCGAGGAGAGGGTCCCGCCCGCCGCCGGCATCACGATGTGGTTGGGCGAGTGCCAGTCGAGCTGCTCGATCGACCTCGAAGGCAAGCGTCTTTGCCCCCTCCGCATAGAACGGGCGCAAGGTGATGTTGGCGAAGGGGATGCCGCTCGCTTCGGCCAGCTCGCGGCAGGCGCGGTTGGCCTCATCGTAGTTGCCGTTTAGCTGGCAGACCTGGGCCCCCAGGGCGCGGCAGCTGCGCGCCTTGGCCCGCTCCAGGTTGGCGGGATAAAAGACGTAGGGCTTAAGAGCTGCCTTGGCGGCGAGGGAGGCGGTGGCGGTGCCGACGTTGCCGGTCGATACGCAGCCGATCTCGGTGCTGCCCAACTCCAGCGCACGGGCGACGGCGATTGCGACGACGCGGTCCTTGTAGGAGAGCGAGGGCCGGTTGGTCGAGTCGTCCTTTAAGTAGAGGTTGTGAAGGCCCAGCTCGGCGCCAAGGCGCTCGGCATGGATCAGCGGGGTCTGGCCGGAGAACTGCCCGACCCTGGCCTGAGCGCTTGCGGTCTGTGATCGGCAGCAGCTCCTCAAAGCGCCAGATGTTGGATGGCCGGCCGCCCGGTGCCAGCTCCGCCACCCGCGCCCTGGCCAGCTCGTAGTCGTATTCGATATCGAGGCCCGCGTCACAGCCCGGGCAGCGGAACGTCGTCTCGGTGAGTGGCGTGCGGTAGCCACAGTCGCGACAGAGGAGCTCCGTCGCGCAAGAGCGGGTGCGCGGTGACTCGGCCCCCCTCGGATCTGTCGGCAACCCCTCAGCCATAGCGAGATTCTGCCTATTAGCTTAAAGGGCCGGCAGGCGTTGGTGAAAGCGCTGCCGTGAAATTGGACATCTTGTCAGCGAGTGAGGGGCTTGGGCGCCGCTGCGTCTAGAGCGGGAACCGCCTCCGGCCACGGCCCCGGCAGACCCGGCCCGTCCTCCCGCCCAGAGGCGATCAACAGCCCCTCAGCGGCGTGCGGGGCAAATGGGGCGAGCGCCTGGGCGAGCACGACGAGCGCCGCGACCTGGGCCTCGGCATCCTCGCGGCCCAGCGCCCCGCGTCGCTGCACGACGCGCTTCTCGAAGTCCTGGATCCGCTCGAAGAGCCGGGTCACGTTGCGCACCGCCTTGTGCATCTGCAGGTTCTCGAGGTCGGCGGTGATCCGCTCCAGCCCGTTCTCGCACCATTTGCGCAGGCGCTCGCGAAGGAACTCGGTGTCGGCGGCCGCCTCCGCGTCGGCCGGCGCGCCCTCCGCGGCTGTCGAAGCGCTCGTGCGAGTAGTCCCAGACGCCCAGCAGGAAGCGGCGGGCGAAGCGGATCGCCCCGTCGTTCCAGTTGAGGGTCTTCGCCGGCCCGGCGGCGTAGAGGACGGCGAGGCGCACAGTGTCGGCGCCGTAGCGCTCGACCAGCTCGTCGGGGTCGACCACGTTGCCGAGGTGCTTGCTCATCTTGCGCCCGCTCGGCGATCACCATCTCGTGGAAGAGGCAGCCGGCGAAGGGCTCGCCGTCCGCGAGGAAGGAGAGCGGGCCGATGTCGCGCAGCGCCTTGGTGAGGACGCGCTGGTCGAAGACGAAGCCGCCGCTGTCGGCGCCGGCGACGAGGCGCTCGGCCGGCAGCCACCGGCGCAGGTCGGGGTGCTCGAACATCTTCTCGGCCCGATCCTCGGGGGGCACCGCGGCGGGTATCCACAGCCACAGCGCGTCGAAGTGGCAGTCGAGGGTGTCGGTCTCGCGCTTGGCCGGCTCGCCGCAGCGCGGGCAGGGACGTCGACGAAGTCGGGGCGCTCGGCGAGCGGGTTGCCTTCCCCGGTCGGCTCGATGTCGCGCGGCAGGCGCACCGGCAGCTCCTCGAAAGGGACCGGGACCGGCCCGCATCGCTCGCAGTGGATGACCGGGATCGGCGTCCCCCAGTAGCGCTGGCGGGAGATCGAGAAGTCGGAGGCGCGGTAGCGGGTGGCCTCCCGCGGCTCGATTGCCCGGCGCGACGCTCCGGCCGGCGCCTCGACAGGGGTGCGCGGCATCCGCCGCCCGATCGCCTCGTCGGCCTCGTCGACCGCGGGGATGCCGAGCGCCGCGGTCGGGCCGTAGCGGGCGTCGACGATCGGCGATACGAAGACCGGAAGCTCGCCGCCCGCGGGGCCGGTGACCGATGCCCCGGTGTCGATCGCCGGCACCACCGAGGCGTCGCGGGCGCTGCGCTCCCAGCCGCCCGAGCGCATCTCGTCCAGCTCGGCTCCGACGCCCGGTCCCGAGGCCCACGCCTCGACCGTCCGGGTGGCGCGGCGAGAGCAGCACGAAGCGCGCCTCGCCGACCGAGTCCCGGTGGGGCGTGAAGACGGTGAGGGCGCGGCCGTCGGACCCCTCGAGGTCGAGCTCCACCCCGTCGCTGCGCCCCAGGATGTAGCGCTGCGTGGCGAGGGAGAGCTCGTCCCAGCGCTCGAGCCGGTCGAGGTTGCGGTCGTTCTCCTCGAGGTAGGGCGCGATGCGCAGGAACCAGGTCGGGCGGCGGATGAGGCGGACCTCGTTGTGGCAGCGCCAGCAGCGGCCGTCCTCGACCTGGAGCGCGGCGAGCGTGGTCTGGCAGTGATCGCACCAGTCGACGGTGGCGTCGTCGCGGTAGATCAAACCGGCGTCGAGCAGGGTAAGGAAGAGCCATTGCGACCAGCGGTACTGCCCCTCGTCGGAGCTGTAGAAGACGCGGCTCGTAATCGAAGGAGAAGCCGAGGCGCCTCATCTGGGCGAGCATCCGCTCGCCGCTGCGGCCGACCCAATCGGCGGGTGGCTCCCGGCGCTCGATCGCGGCGAGCTCGGCGGGCAGGCCGAAGGCGTCGAAGCCGAAGCCGAAGAGCACGGCGTCGCCGCGGGCGCGGCGGAAGCGCGCGTAGGCGTCGCCGATCGCGTAGTCGCGCACGTGGCCCATATGGAGGTTGCCCGAGGTGAACGGACTGGAAGGCTTCACGTAGACCCCGGACCGCCCCTCGGGCGGCACCGGCGTCTCAAATGCACCCCGCCGCGACCACGCCTCCTGCCGGGCGGCCTCCACCGCCCCGGCGTCATAGGTCGCTTGCTCGGTCGTCATCTACCTTCTATGCGCCCGGTGGGAATCGAACCCACGACCTTCGGTTGGAAAGACCGATGCTCTTTGGCCTCCTTGCAGAGGCCGTTGACCACTGAGCTACGGGCGCGGAGGCGGGCTGAGTTTATCCTCAGGCGAAGGTCCAGAGCCTGTTGCCAAGGAAGTTGAACGGCATCGCGACGGCGACGGCAATCGCCTGAGCGGAGAGGTCGCCCATGTGGGCGCCGGCGACCAGGGCCTCGAGGACGACGAGGTTGATCGCCAGTGAGGCGAGGCTGACCGCGAAGAAGCGAAAGACCTGGAAAGCCGGGTGGCTTTCGCCCGGGCCGAAGGTCCAGTAGCGGTTCCAGAGGAAGTTGTTGGTGACGGCGACGCAGAAGGCGCCGATCGCGGCGATCGCGTGGTGTACGCCGAGGTTGTCGACCAAGACGGCGAAGATGGCGAGGTTGATCAGGTAGCCGGAAATGCCGACGATGCCGAACTTGAGCAACTGCCACCAGTTCGCGGGGTGACGGGCAGCTGCCCCCAGCCGATAGGCGAGTTCCGAGGCGCTCATCGTCGCGTCTGCGCACTAGCAGGGCCGACAGGCACCGATCCCCGCGGGCCTCCGTCAAGGGCAGCGTACCGCGGCACGCTCGCCTGCGCCGGGAGCCCGTCGATCAGGACTGCATTGCGCCCAAAACCCGTCTGCAGGTGATAAAGGCGGTGGAATGAGACTGTTATCGGTCGATTCGACACGTAGCGGCTAAGGGTAATGCGCGCGGTCTTGAAGCGCCCCGCGAGGCGGAAGGGGGACGGCACGTCGACGAACCGCCCCGCCAAAGTAGACGGCTTGCTGATGATGTCGACCTCCTTGACCCGCAGCTTGCCTGCCGAGAGCCGCTGGGCGCCGTCTGACAAGATAGTAATCGACCGTGTCGATACCGACTTTCCAGGTGACGATCGCGCGCGGCACGTGCGTCGGGCCGACCCGCTCGACGATCGTGCGATAGTCGAGCTTCTGCAAGCTCGGGGTCTGGGTGACGAGAACGTCGAAGGCCAGCCAGTAGGCACAGAGAGCCACCGCGAGGCCCAGTCCGAGCCGGCGAGCCCCACTGGCGGCGAACCCGATCGAGGCGACGACGCCAAGCGGAACGAGGGCGGGCAGGAGGTTGCGAGACTCGATGTAGTCCTTGCCGACCAGGGCAGCGCGCGAGCGGCAGCAGCAAGACCCCAGCGCCAACGGCGGCGGCGAGCGCCGCCCCACGCTTCTCCCGCGGCGTTCCGCGCATCACAACAAGGAGGAACGCGAGGCCGATCAGCAAAGCCGGGATCAGGGCGTAATGGATCCGCGGCGGCTCGGCGATCACATTGCCGGTCTCTCCGATCAGGAAGGCCACCCCGCCTTCCCAGATACGGGTGAGCAGCGGGATGTGGTGGATCCAGCCGATGTGTTCCGGATTGGCCTGGATCAAGATCAGAGGCACCAGCGCCAGCCCTACTGCGGCGACGCCGGCAACCGGCAGAATGACCCGGCGCCAGCTCGAGCGAAACGCGATCAGCAGCCAGGCGGCCTCGACCGAGACGGCGAAGAAAGCGAAGTAGTGGGTACAAAGCGCCAGCGCCGAGGTCAGCGCCCAGAGGATTAGGTCGCGGCTTTCCCGAGTGCGCAACGCCCTCGCAAAGAACAGCAGGGACAGCGCCGCTAAGAAAACCAACAGGGCGTAGCCGCGTGCCTCCTGCGAGTACCAGATCAGCATCGGGCTGACCGCGACGAGCGCGGCGGTAATGAAGCCGGCGCGCCTCCCCGAGAGCTCCCGGCCGATCAGGTAGGCGACCGGAACGGTGGCCGCCCCGAACAGCGCCGAGAACGAGCGCAAGCCGACTTCTCCAACGCCGAACACCTTCGCCCACCCCCAGGCGAGCACGTAATAGAGCGGCGGGTTCGACTCACTTGACCTGACCTCGTGCAGCATGTGGCCGAAGCTGCCGGGGATTACCCGCGCGGCGGTGATCACCTCATCGTGGTGGTAGCTCTGCAGGCCGAGGGTCGAGAAGCGGATCGCGACACCGAGCGCGGTCAGCCCAGCGACCACCCACAGGACGGTCGAGCGAGCAGGCGCTGTGCGCTGGGTGTCCGTGCCGATTGCGGCAGCCGGAACGGTGGCTGCGGAGGTTTCCACGTGGCTAGAGATTCGACGGAGTGGGTTAGGTGGCCTTCAAGGGCGGGTAAAGCAAGGATAAAGCGCTCGGGCTACCGAAATCATGGGGTGCAGGAGTTTTCCGGCATCCGCCGGCCTGGGGGAAACGATGGGGGCGCGGCGGTGGAGGAGCTGCCCCACCTTCGGTTGGGGCTTGGGCCGAGCTGGAAGGCGATGCGGCTGCCGCCGGCGAGCGTGCAATAAGTGGTCCAGGGCTTCCCGTAGACGTGGCCGTTGAGTTGGATTTCGCGCACGTACGGGGTGTTCGACGGGCTGAGGATGATTTTGCGCGGTTTCGGCGGCTTGCCGTGCTTTTTGCCCTTCGGGGGCGCCGGCTTGACAAACCTGTAGGCGCTGGCGGTGATCACTGCATGCCTGTGGTGCGGCATCGCGATCGAGGCCCGCCCGAACATCGGGCTGGCGATCGCCAAGAGCCCCACCCCAGGCACCTCCGGGTAGAGGCCGAGGGCCCCGAACACATACCAAGCGGACATTGTGCCGAGGTCATCGTTGCCGGGCCAGCCCCCCGGCGTGGTGCTGTAGAGGCTGAGCAGGGCACGGCGGACCGTTTCCTGGGTGCGGTAGGGGCGCTGCGCCCAGTCATAGAGCCAAGGGGTCTGCAGGGTGGGCTCGTTGCCAAGCAGGGCGTGTTCGGTATGAGCGTTGCCGTTCAGTTCGCGCAGGAAGTAGTCGAGCCTCGAGGCCGCTTTGGCCGGACCGCCCATCTCGCTGAAAAGGCCGGCGGGATCCTGGGGCACCATCCAGGTGTACTGGTAGGCGTCACCCTCGACGAATCCTTCTCCTTCGAGTGGGTTGTAGGAGCTGGGGAATTCTCCGTCGGCGTAGCGCGGCTCGATCAGGCCGCTAGCCGGGTCATAGAGCAATCGCCAGTTGCCGGAGCGGCGCATAAAGGCGCCGTAGGTGGGACGATCGTGCAGGGCGCGGGCTGCGAACTGGGCGATCGCGAAGTCATCGACGTCGTACTCAAGCGTCGTTGACGCTGTCCCCCAAACGTCCTCGGGGCTGCCGTTGATCGAGTCCGAGTTGCTGGTGTGGGAGTCGATGTCGTAGGGGACGTAGCCCAGCGCCTCATAGGGGCCGAGACCCTGGCGCTCCACGTAGGAGCCGTTGGGGCTCTGACACGGCTGAGTCGCCCCCTTGACCATCGCTCTCAGCGCGGCAGAACGGTTGAAGCCGCTGGCGCCGAAGGCCGCGGCCGAGGCGATGATCGGGTCGGCGGAGTCGCCGACCATCGTCATGCTCTGCCCGTTGGCGTAGGGCCAGCGCGGCAGGCAGCCGCTCTGGGCGGCGTCGACCAGCAGCGAGCGGACCATGTCGGCGGCGCGCCCCGGTTCGAGCATCGAGAGCAGCTGGATCTCGGTCCGATAGATGTCCCAGCCGGAGAAGTCCGCGTACTGGGTGCGGCCGTCGGTGTTGTGGATCTGCCCGTCCATCCCGAGGTAGTCGCCGTTGACGTCGTTGAAGGTCCGCGGTGCGATGAAGACGTGGTAGAGCGCGGTGTAGAACATGTTGATCAGACGGGAGGGACCGCCGCTGACCTGGATCCGCCCCAGGGCCGTGTTCCAGGTGCGTTCGGCGCGCTTCGCTACCGTCCCGAAGGCGAGGCCAGGGTCTTCCGCAGAGAGGTTGGCGCGCGCATCTTCGACGCTGACGAAGGAGATGCCGACCCGGGCCAGCACGACCGGATTTGCGGTCGTTTCGAATGTCGCGTAGGCGCCGGCGGCGGCCGTCGTCGCCGGATGGCTCGCAGGTGTCTGGCTGTCGCTGGCCGAGGTGGAGCCAGGGCTGAGCGTGCTGCGCTGCCAGGTGCCATAGGCGGCGAAGGGACGGCTGAAGAGTGCTGCGAAGTAGACCTTATAGCGGGGGCGCTGGCCGCAGAACAAGCCACTGGAGGCGGTGCCATTGATTTCGCGACCGTCGGGGTTGATCTGCACGCTCGCGTAGTCATCGGGTTGGGCGCTGCCGCCGGCGTTGATCAGGATGCTCGAGTGCGGGCTCGCGGGGAAGGAAAAGCGGGCCATGCCGGTCCGGGTCGTCGCTGTCAATTCCGTGTCGATCCCCCTAACCCCGTTCTCCGGGTTGAGGCGCATCGCGTAGTAGCCGGGCCGGGCCTGCTCCCCGGAATGGGAGAAGCTCGGCTGGAACTGCGTTCCAAGGGAGGAGCCGCCCCCCACTGGCGAGGATTCGATCGGTTCGGTGGTCGGCAGGAAGGGAAAGTCGCCATAGAGAGCACAGCCGGCGCCGCTGAGTTGGGTGAGGCTGAAACCCTTGAGGTGATCGTCTCGGTGGTCGTAGCCGCCGACCCCGTCTTCGGGACTGGTGTCGGGGCTCCACTGAACCATCCCGAAGGGAACGGTGGCGCCGGGGAAGTTGTGACCGCTGCCGTAGGTATTCGCACCCGGCTTGGTGCCAGCGAAGAGCTTTACGTGATCGGCCAGGCCCTGGGCGGACGCCGAGGGAACCGCGACAGCCATAAGAAGCACCAGGCCGGCGCCCAGCATGGGGATCTTGGTCTTGAGGATCGTCGGCCTGCTCTTTCGGGATGCGGCTCACTACGCCTTGGGGAAGCCGACACGTTAGTCGGCGTCCCTGAGGTCAACACGACGACCCGCGTGAGAGAGCGGCCGTGCGCGTAATGTTCCTCCACTCTATGCGGGGCAGAATCGCCATCCTCGCGGTCGCCCTTGTGGCGGCCGTCGCGCTCGTCGCGGTGCTCACATCCGGTGGGGGCGGCAACAGCGCCTTGCAGCAACTTCACCAACGGCTTCCCCAGCACAAGCTCCCCCCGATCCCCGGCGCGCCCAGCGTCGACGTGATATCGCCGCGCAACGGCGAGCGCCAGACCAACGGCGCGGTCATAGTTCGAGTAGCTGTCCATAGCTTCCGCCTCTCTCCCCAGCAGTTCGGTCACGAGCCCGAGCTGGACGAAGGCCACATCCGCTTCCAGCTGCATCGTGTCCCCGACTGCGTCGGGGACAAACGGCTTCGCCAAGCACTGAAAAACCCACTCGGTAACGGCAGGGTACTGGGTGCCTCCTACGACTATCCGCGGTACTCGGGGCCCAACGGCGTCCTCGCCGAACGGCTCGGCGTCGCCGGCAGCTACTCGCCCGCGACGCGGCCGGTGATCTACTACCACAACCTGCCGGTGGGCTTCTACCACATCGTCATCGACCTGGCCAACAACAACGGGACGATGACTCCCTTCCACGGTGTCACAAACTTCGAGATCCTGGCCCCGCCTGGCCAGGGCGGGCCCAGCCCGTGCAAGAAAGGAATGGTCGCCAGCGCCAGGGCCGCAGCGGCGCTCGAATAGGTACGCGCGTCGTGGGGAGGCAGAGCCTCCCGGCCGTATTCGGGACCATTACTTCACTTTGTATAGTGAGGTCGATGGGGAATTACCGCCGCCTGATGGGCTTCCTACGGCCCTACCGCCGCGCACTGTGGGGGTCGCTGGTCTTCGCCTGGCTGGCAACGGGGATGTCCGTGCTGATCCCATTGTTGATCGGTCGGGCGGTCAACGCGATCCACAGTCTCAATAAGCCCGACCTCCTCCCGCTCGCGCTGGCGATCGTCGGGGCGAGCGTGCTGAGGATGGGGCTTACCATGGTCAGACGACTGGTCGCCGGCAAGATCTCGCTCGCGGTCGAATTCGATCTGCGCCAGCTCTTCTACGCGCATCTGCAGCGTCTGGAGCTGGGCTTCTTCGACTCCCAGCAGACCGGCCAACTGATGTCGCGCGCGACCGTCGACCTGCAGTCGATCCGCTTCTTCCTCGGCTATGGCCTGATCTTCATCACCCAGGCCGTGCTGACGATCACCCTGGCGAGCGCGGTGATGATCGTGATCAAGCCCTGGTTGGCGCTGATCGCGCTGGCGCCGGCGCCACTTGTCGTCTTCACCGCCTCCCGCTACAACCGCGTCTCCCGCCCTGCGCTGCAGGAGGTGCAGCAGCGGATCGCCGAGCTGACCGCGGAGGCCGAGGAGAACATCTCCGGCATCCGCATCGTCAAGGCGTTCGCCCGCGAGGAATACCAGCTTCACCGCTTCCGGCGTGCCGTCGCCCGAGTCTTCGACCAGAGCATCTACTCGACCAGGCTGCAGGCTTCTTCTCGCCCCTGATCGGGCTGCTGCCGCAGTTCGGCGTCGCGCTTGTACTGCTGATCGGCGGCCGGGAGGTGATTGCCGGCAACCTCAGCCTCGGCGACTTCGCCGCCTTCTATATCTACCTGGGGATGCTCGCTGGGCCGATGCGGATGCTCGGGGTCACGATGGCGATGGCGCAGCGTGCGGTCGCCTCGGGCAACCGGATGTTCGAAATCCTCGACCGCGACCCGGCGATCGAGGGCCCGCCCGGAGCGCCCGCCCTGCCGGAGGGCGGCGGAGAGGTCGAGCTGCGCGGGGTAACGCTGCGCTACGACGGCGCCACGCCCGCCTTGACCGACGTCGACCTCCACGTCGAGGCCGGCAGGACAGTAGCCCTGGTCGGCCCCTCCGGTTCGGGCAAGACCAGCCTGGTGGCGTTGATCGCGCGGCTGTATGACCCCAGCGTGGGGGCGGTCCTGGTTGACGGCGCCGATGTACGCGAGGTCGACGTCACGTCGCTGCGCTCCGAGATCGCCTTCGTCGCCGACGACAGCTTCCTCTTCACTTCGAGCATTGCCGAGAACATTGCCTACGCCCACCCCGACGCGACCCGCGAGCAGGTTGAAGCGGCAGCCCGGCGCGCCCAGGCTGACCAGTTCATCCGCGAGCTGCCCGATAGCTATGAAACGCGGGTGGGCGAGCGGGGGCTGACGCTTTCGGGCGGCCAGCGCCAGCGCATCGCGATAGCCCGCGCCCTGCTCGCCGACCCCCGCATCCTGATTCTCGACGACGCCACCTCCTCAGTTGACGCTCAAACTGAGGCGGCGATCAAGGCTGGCCTGCAGAAGGCGATGGCGGGGCGTACCACCTTCATCATCGCCCACCGGCTCTCGACCGTCTCGCTGGCCGATGAGGTGGTCGTAATGGACGCCGGGCGGATCGTCGATCGCGGCACCCACGAAGAGCTGCTGGAGCGCTGCGGCTTCTACGTCGAGATCGCCGAGCACGGCCTCGCCGACGCCGTCTTCCTACAACGGGACCTCGAGCAAAGAGAGCCGCTGGCGCAGCTGTGAGCGAGCGCGAGGAGATCCGAGCGGAGGAGGAGATGGAGGCCGAGGAGGCCGCCTACTCACCGGACCCCAACCGGCTCCGAGAGATCTTCCTGCTCTTCTCGGCGCTCTGGCGACTGATCCGCGGCCAGGACCAGCGGGCCCGCAAGGTGCGCTGGATGATCGGCCTGCTGCGCCCCTACCGCGGGCGGATGGCGCTGATGTTCGTGGCCCTTCTGATCGAGACCGGGGCCGGCCTCGTCCCCCCCTACCTCGCCGGGCGGGCGGTCGACGCCGTTGACGCCGGGATCAAGACCGGCGACCTCGGCACGCTAGACCTCACCGTCGCCGCCTTCATCGCCGCGGCCCTGATCTATGCGATCGGCACCTACGCCGAGACCTACCTGGTGGGATGGGTGGGGACCCGTGCCCTCCAAGATCTGCGCGAGCGGCTCTTCTCCCACATCCAGTCGATGTCGATCGGCTTCTTCACGCGGCGCAGCCCCGGTGTGTTGATCTCGAGGATCACGAACGACATCGAGGCGCTCAACCAGCTCGTCACCGACGGCGTCGTAACTATGTTCTCGAGCACGCTGACCCTGGTCGGAGTGGTGGTGATCCTGCTCGCCCTCGACGTGAAGCTTGCCCTGATCACCTTCCTCACCTTCCCGTTGCTGGCTGTCGCCAGCCTCGTCTTCCGAATCGTCTCCGCCGGCGCCTACAAGGCGACCCGGGAGCGGATCGCGGCCGTGACCGCCTACCTCCAGGAACGTTGAGCGGCGTGCGGGTCGTGCGCAGCTTCGGCCAAGAGCCGCGACACGAGGCGGTGATGACCGACCTCAACGAGCAGAACCGGGCAATCAACATGAAGACGGTCTACCTCAATGCCGCCTACTTCCCAGCCGTCGAAATGCTCGCCGCGGTCGGCACCGCGGTAATCCTGCTCTACGGCGGCAGCCAGGCGATCGACGGCGCGATCCAGATCGGCGTGGTCGTCTCCTTCGTCGGCTACCTGGCGACATTCTTCGAACCGATTCAGGAACTCTCCCAGCTTTACACGACCTACCAGCAGGGGATGGCGGCACTGGACAAGGTCTTCGACCTGCTCGAGACCGAGCCCGACATGGTCGACGCGCCGGGCGCGATCGACCCCGGGACGCTGCGCGGCGAGATCAAGATGGAAGGAGTCTCCTTCGCCTACGCCGATGACGCGCTGGAGCGGGAGGAGCGTGGCGAGCAGGTCGAGTGGGCGCTGCGGGAAGTAGACCTGTACGTACCGCCCGGCCAAACTCTCGCCCTGGTCGGAGCGACCGGAGCCGGCAAGTCGACCTTTGCGAAGCTGGTGGCGCGCTTTTACGACCCGCAGGAAGGCCGGGTGCTGGTCGACCGCCACGACCTCCGCGGCGTCCAGCAGCTGGCGCTGCGTCGCCAGCTTGGGATCGTCCCTCAGGAGGGGTTTCTCTTCTCCGGCAGCGTGCGGGAGAACCTCGCCTTCGGACGTCCGGAGGCGAGCCAAGAGGAAATCGAGGAGGCGATCCGCACGGTCGGGGCTAGCGAGTTCGTCGCCGCCCTTCCGGACGGCATCGAAACCCAGGTCGGCGAGCGCGGCATCCAGCTCTCGGCGGGGCAGCGGCAACTGATCGCCTTTGCCCGGGCACTGCTGGCCGAGCCGCGCATCCTGATCCTCGACGAGGCCACCTCCAACGTCGACGTGCGGACCGAGAAGACAATCGAGCGCGGCCTCGAGCGGCTGCTGGCTGGCCGTACGGCGATCGTCATAGCCCACCGCCTCTCGACAATCCGCCGCGCCGGCAAGATCGTCGTCCTGCAAGGCGGCAGGATCGCCGAGCAGGGCACCCACGACGAGCTGATCAAAGCGGGTGGGCCCTACTCGCGCCTCTACGGCGCCTGGGCGGAGTCCTCAGCCGCATAGACCGTTTAGCGTGAACGCGAAGCGGAGTAGCTGAGCTATCCGGGGCCGATGCCGCCGGACCCGGTGCCGCCGCTGGACGAGCCGCCGCCGGTCGCCCCTCCTGTCGCTCCCCCGGTTTCGCCTGCCCCGCCGGCGCTTGGGGCCGGTTCGGCTTCTGGAGCCGCTTCGGGCGCGTTCGTCGTTTCGGGCGCACTTGACGAGGACTGAGTGGTCGTCGAGCCGGATGATGCCGAAGGCGCCTTCGGCCCTTCGCTGCAATTCTTGAAGCCATAGGACTGCGCCGCCCCCTGGAAGGAGGTGAGTGCCGAGGTGGCACTTGTCTCAGCCGCGCCGAGGGCGCTACTGTCGCTGCGCTCATCGGCGAGTTTGGCTTCGCCCTCCACCTTTGAGAGAGCTTCAGCGGCAGAGATGAATTCGGAGTTACCGCCGCCTTCAGGCGTTCCCAATCCCTTGAGGCTGTTGAGCATGCCGGTGTAGATGTCCGCCACCTGGTCGACCTGGCTGACCTTGCTGGTTGAACCAGAGCTCGACGAGGAACCGACTGAGCCGACTGCCGCATTCACCTCGGCGCAGATCGCGTCGCCCTGTTTGATGTATTCGGCCTTGCTGAGCGCGACGGGAGTCGGCGTCGTCGACGTGGTGGTAGATGCAGTCGATCCGCCTCCTCCCCCACCGCAACCGGCGATAGCCAGAGCGGCAAGGGCCAGCACGAGCAGGGAGTTTCGTGGACTCATCCGGGTTGCGACGCTAGCAGAGCGATTGGACGCCCGTGCAGGGGCTTTGCCGCTGCGGTCCTAGGTCTAGACTCATAACCTCGACACCCTGCATTCCGAGCGGCGTCCCCCCAAGTGGCTTATCCACGCGGTCTTCCACCGGACCCGGCGTCAGGTCGTGGCGTGGCCGAGAAACCGCCGGACGCTGCCTGTGGCCTCAGGAGCGATCGGCCCTGGTAGTCCCCAAGACCCCCTGGACACGGAGTTCGCGGTGGCCGACGAATTACTACATGAGACCCTGAGCGTCGAGGGGTCTGCCCCGCTCAGAGGTGCCCGATGGCGACGATGCCCGCAATGCAGCCAGCGGCGATGGCTGTCAGAGCCATGTTCTCCCTGCCTCGCTTGGTCCGGGCGTACTCGATGAAGTCGTCAAAGCGATAGCGGATCATGTGCTTTTAGTAACACACTCCACTTCGATTCAATGCGGTCTCAAGCCCAGATCCTAAAGCTGCGGCCCAGGGATTCGAACCCCGACTACCTCGTCCAGAGCGAGGCGTGCTGCCATTACACCAGGCCGCAAGAAGACCCGGAGGATAGCCGGAGGGCGAGCGCGAAAGGTCAGACGCCGATCTCAGAGAGGTCGCTAGCGGAGTCGGCTATCCGGGCCGTGAAAGCGGAAACGTCAACACCGTCGGCAAGCATGCGGCGGGCCTCGGTGAGGTCCTCGGAGCGACCGACGCTGAGCGCGCCCGCGACCCCGCCGTTCTTCAGGTACCAGACCGAGAACTCGCCCGAATCGCGGTCGCCGCGCCAGACTTCCTCGTCCCACTCGTGTGCGGGGCCAACGTACTCGATGCTCGCCCAGTCGGCGAGGTCGCTGAAGAAGTAGGGGACGACGTCATAGTCGCGGTCTTCGCCGAGCATGTTGCGGGCGGCGTGCATACCCTGCTGCATCGCCACGTCCCAATGCTCGACCCGTAGCCGCCGGCCGTGGACGACGCTCTCATACGAGCAGCAGTCCCCCGCAGCGTAGACGCCCGGAGCAGAGGTCTGGAGCTTCGCGTCGCAGAGGATCCCGTCGCCCACATCGATGCCCGCCCGCTGGGCGAGCATCATGTCGGGACGTACGCCGGCGCCGATCACGATCGCGTCGCCCTCGACGCTCAGCCCGCTCTTCATCACCACCGCCTTGACCCGGCCATCGCCCTCGAAGGCCTCCAGCTCCTCGCCACCGTGGACGGTGACGCCTTTGGACTCGATCAACTCCTGGAACCAACGGCCGGCGTCCTCGCCGAAGGTCCGCCAGAGCGCCACCTTCTCCATCATCACGATCGTGCACTTGACGCCCTGCGCGGTAAGCGAGGCGGCGACCTCCGTGCCGATGTAGCTACCGCCGATCAGCACCACGTGCTCGGCCGCCTCGGCGTCGGCGCGGATCGCGTCGGAGTTGCCGAAGGCGCGCAGGTAGTGGATGCCCTCGTTCTCGGCTCCCTCGACCCGGAGGAGGTTGACCGTCGCGCCAGTGCCGAGCAGCGCCTTGCCGAAGGACACCTCCTCTCCGCCCTGAAGCGTCGCCGTCTGCGAGGCCGGGTCGAGCGTCATCACGTTGCGCCCGCTCAGCAGTTCAACACCGTTTTCCTCATACCAGGAGGGAGGATTGACGTAGGCGTCCTCGCGCTTGCTCTCGCCTCGCAGATACTCCTTGGAGAGCGGCGGCCGTTCGTAAGGCGGCTCGGGCTCGCGCCCGACCAGGAGGATCGATCCCTCCGCCCCGCTCCGCCGCAGCTCCGCCGCGCAGTGGGCGGAGGCCATGCCACCGCCGATCAGCAGAAAGTCGAACGCACGATCAGCCACCGTCGGCCGTGCCGTTCCCTTTCGGCCCGAAGAGCGCTTTGAGATCGTCCTCCCTGCCCGGGTCGAGCACGGCGAGCACCTCGTCACCGGCCTCCAGCACGGTGTCGGGTCCAGGGACAAAGCCCTTGCCTGAACGCAGGATGGAGATCAGACAGGCTGCCTTCGGGCATCTGCAGGTCGCCGACCCGCCGCCCAGTAACCCCGGAGTCCTGGCCGAGCAGCATCTCGATGATCTCCAGCTGCTCTTCCTGCAGATCGAGCAGGTGGACCAGCCCGTACTCCGGCACCTCGTGCTCGAGCAGGCGGAGGATAAGGTCGGTGGCAGAAACAGACGGCTTGATATCCAGCAGATCGAAGTGCTGGCGGTTGCGGGGGTTGTTGACGCGGGCAATCACCCGGTTGACGAGGTACTTCTCGCGGGCCACCTGGCAGATCAGCATGTTGTCCTCGTCATCACCGGTGACCGCGATCACCATGTCTGCCCGCTGAATGCCAGCCCGCTCCAGCACCCAAAGCTCCGAGGCGTCGCCGTAGGAGATGTTGTGCTCGAGCTCCTGCTCGACGGTCAGGTAGCGGCGCCGGTTGCTCTCGATCACCGTCACCTCGTGCCCCTTATCGAGCAGCTCCCGCGCCAGGTTCCAGCCGACCTTGCCCGCTCCGACGACGATTATGTACATGCGACTCCCCGCTCCCCTTGTCGCCTCAGGCGGCTTCCGCCGAGTCGCCCGGCCCGCCGCCGCCCCTTTGAGCACCCTCACGAACCGCGTTCTCCAGCATGTCGATCGCGACCCGGGTCGGGCAGACTGTGTGCAGGCCCTGGCGCTGATACCACTCGGCCCGCAGCGGATCGAGCACCCGCGCGATCACCGTCGGCACCCCGTAGCGGCGCTGGGCGATCTGGGCGATGATGATGTTTGTGTTGTCGCCGTCGGTCGAGGCGATGAAAGCATCGGCCCGCTCGACCCCGGCGGCGGTCAGGGCCTCGGTCTCCAGGCCTGCTCCGACCGTGAAGTGGCCGCCAAGATCCTCCCAGCCCTTCTCGAGGCCGACCTCAAGCCGAGCGTGGGACTCCGGGTCCTCGTCAAGACAGGAGACCTCGTGGCCCTCGCGCAACATCGCCCGGGCGACCGAAGAACCAACCCGGCCGCAGCCGACGATCAGGATGAACATAGCCGGATACTAGTCGGCCGCAGAGGCTTGGGCCGCCGCCCCGGGAACGGTCTCCGGTGGCGCCGTCAGGAGCACCCGACAGGGGGATTTCTTCAGCACGTACTCGGTCGCGGCACCGATCTCGGCGGGCTTGGCGGTACCGATCCCGCCTAGCGTCGCCCCGCCCCTGATCTTGGTCGGTGGCTCACCCCCGACGACTATCGCCTCGGCGCCGCTGCGCCGAGCCGCCTCGACGATTCCGGCGCCTACGTTGCGTGCGCGCACCACCTCGGCGCTGACCTCCACGTCCTCGTACTCCTCTCCGACCTGCTTGGCCCGTCCGAGGGCGCGCCGTGCTGCCTCCTCCCGCTCCGGCGGCAGCTCCGCGTCCAGCGACAGCGTCAGCGGAACCTCGACCACGTAAACGATGTCGAGGTGGGAGTCATAGCGCTCTGCGTTCGCCTCCTCCTGCTCTGCCGCAGCGAGACGCCCGGCTGTGGCGACTATGTCGTCGTCCAGCTCGGTCCCAAAAACCGGCACGAGGATGTTGCGGAAGGCGACCTCCGGCGACTGCTTGGTGAGAGCCTGCTCGGTGACCGAGACCCGCTTGGTAAGCGTCGTTTCCTCGAAGACCTTGCGGTAGACGACGTAGAAGAGGAGCCCAAACGCCATCCAGCCGATCCCCACCCAGCGGGCGACGTCGTGGTATGCGAGCACGCTGAGGAAGGCGAGCCCGCTGATCAGCGCCGCAAGCATCGCCGGGATGGGAAGGCTGGCGCCGCGCCATGAACGTTCCACGGGATCCGGAAAGGCCGCGGACGATCGGGGTCCCTGATCCTGAGGCGGATGATCGAAAGGTGGGCGACGGTGATCGCCAGGGTGGCGCCAAAAGCATAGATGCTGGCCAGCAACTCGACGCTGGTCGGCACGACGAGGCCGATCGCGATTGTGCCGGAAATCGCGATCGCCACATAGGGAGTGGCGTGACGCTTGCTGAGCTTTCCCAGCCAGCTGGGAATCTGGCGGTTGATCGCCAGTGTGTAGATGTGGCGAGAGACGCCGAGCATCGAGATGCTGGCCGCCCAGAACAGCACCGGGGTGGCGACCAAGGCGACCATCCAGCGCATCGCGTCGGCGACCCCGGATGGGTGGAAGGCGGAGACCACACCCAGCACCGGTGCCTCGACGTAGCGGCCGCCGAGCGCCGTCTCCGGCCCGTGGGGTCCGGCGACCACCGGCACCGCCATCAGGGCGATCGCCGCCATCCCGGCGTAGACCAGCGGCACCGCTATCGCCCCGAGCGAGACGATCCGCTTCAGGTCGCGCGGCTCGACGTCGATGTCGGGGGCAAGGTCGGAGGCGGCCTCGATGCCGGCATAGGCGAGCATTGCGACGACCGCCGCGTAGACGATGTCCTTAAAGCTTGGGCTGGTGAGGAGATCGAGGTGGGCGGTCAGACGGGCGGGATGCCAGACGGCGAGGACGCCGACCACGATCACCGCGAGCTGGAGACTGACATCGGCGAGGGCGAGCACGGCGAGCGAGCGCTGGCGCCCCCGCCCGGTGACGTTGAGGACGTTGAGGACGCTGACGGCGACAATGACGAGAGCAGCCACTCCGATCTCCAAGCCGGGCCTGCCGAGGCTGGGGGAGATCGGCTCCAGGTAGTGGGGGACCGAGATCGCCGCCAGGGCGATCACGATCAGATAGTCGATTAGGATCGCCCAACCGGCGATGAAGGCGATCAGCTCATTGAAGGCGTGGCGGGCAAATGTGGAGGAGCCGCCGCGCTCCCGGAACATCGCGCCGCCCTCGACATAGCTGAGCGTGGTCAGCGCAAAGAGCAGACCGGCGGCTAGGAAGATCAACGGGGTGAGCCCGAGGCCGCGGGCGGCGACGACCCCGAGCGCGAAGTAGATCGAGAAGCCGACGGCCGAGTAGGCGGTGGCGAAGAGCCAGGGGACACCGAGTCCGCGGCGCAGCAGCGGCGCCGAGTGCGACCGCTCCGCCTCCGGCTCGCTCACCGATCCATCCGGGATGCTGCCCACAGCCGCCCCCCACCGACTGCGGCGAAGGCGACGCCCATCACCACCCCGACGGAGAGGGGCCCCCCGCCGGCGGCGAGGGTAGCGATGAGGATCGCCAGACCCAGCACGAGGAAGACGAGCGAGAAGGCCCGGACAGAACCGCGGTAGATCCCCTCTGGCGATGCCATCGTCGCGATTCTAGGGTGCCCTCTGAACGTGAACGCGATCCAGGTCCGGGGGCGAGGCGCAGCCGCAGAGGGCCAGGGTCAGTTCCAGCTCGTCGCGGAGCAGCTCGAGCACGCGCCGGGCCCCCTCCTCCCCGGCCGCAGCCAGCCCCCAGAGGGCAGGGCGCCCGACCATTACGGCATCGGCCCCCAGGGCGAGCGCGACGGCGACGTCGCTGCCGCGGCGCACGCCGCCGTCAACGAGCACGGAGACCCGACCCTCGACGGCATCTACCACCTCCGGCAGTGCATCGGCGCTCGCCAGCACGCAGTCGAGCTGGCGGCCGCCATGGTTGGAGACGACGACGCCGGCGGCACCGTGCTCGACCGCAAGCGTTGCATCCTCGGCGGTCAACACGCCCTTGACCACCACCGGGAGCCTGCATTCCGAGACGAGACCCTCGAGGTCCCGCCAGCTCAGCGCCGGATCCATCAGCGAGAACGTCTCCTCAATCGTCACCTCGCGATCAACCCCCAGGGCGGCCTGCACGCTCGGCACGCCGAGTCCCCTCGGAATCTTGAATCCGGTCCGCAGGTCGCGCTCGCGGCGGCCCCCCCGCGGCGCGTCGACGGTTATCACAATCGCCTCGAAACCCGACCCGGCCGCCTCGTCCACCAGCGCTCGGGTGAGGCCCCTGTCCTTGAAGCAGTAGAGCTGGAACCAGCGTCGCCCGGCCGGCGCAGCGGCGGCGACCTCGCTCGGCCGTACAGTCGCCAGGGTTGAGAGGCACATCACCGTCCCCGCGGTGGCCGCGGCGTGGGCCATCCCCACCTCTCCCTCATCGTCCACCAGCCGCTGATAGGCCACCGGCGCAACAAGGACAGGCATCGAGACCTCCGAGCCCAGGACACTCGCCGAGGTCCGCACCTCACTCACATCTACGAGCACCCGCGGCCGCAGCCGCCACCGTCGCCAGGCATCGACGTTGTCCCTCAACGTCACCTCATCGCAGGCGCCCCCGGCGAAGTACCCCAGCGCTCCTGCCTCCAACTTCTGAGAGGCGAGCCTCTCGAAGTCGGAGACGTTGAGTGGCGCGTGAGAGCTCAGAAGTGAACGATGGGAATGATCAGGATCGCGACGATGTTCGCGACCTTGATCATCGGGTTGATCGCAGGACCGGCGGTGTCCTTGTATGGGTCACCGACCGTGTCACCGGTGACCGAGGCGGCGTGGGCCTCGGAGCCCTTGCCGCCGTGGGCGCCGTCCTCGATCAGCTTCTTGGCGTTGTCCCAGGCGCCACCACCGGCGGTCATCGAGATCGCCGCGAAGAGACCGACGACGATCACGCCGATCAGCAGGCCGCCGAGCGCGTTGACGCTGAGCAGGCCGACAACCACCGGCACGGCGATCGGGATCAGCGCCGGGAGGATCATCTCCTTCTGGGCGGCAGCGGTGACGATGCTGACCGTCTTGCCGTACTCGGGCTTCTCGGTTCCCTCCATGATCCCCGGGTGCTCGCGGAACTGCCTGCGCACCTCCTCGACGACCTGGCCGCCAGCACGGCCGACCGCCTCGATCGCCAGCGCCACGAACAGGTAGACCATCATGCCACCGACAATCAGCCCGATCAGCACTTCGGGGCTGGTCAGGCGGAAGAGGCTGTTGAGGTCGAAGCCCGCCGGAGCGTGGTCGCCCAATTCGCTTTTGAAGGCGGCGAACAGGACCAGGGCGGCGAGCGCCGCAGAGCCGATCGCGTACCCCTTGGTGACGGCCTTGGTCGTGTTGCCGACCGCGTCAAGGGGGTCGGTGACGTTGCGCACGGCCTCCGGCAGGTCCGCCATCTCGGCGATGCCACCGGCGTTGTCGGTGATCGGGCCGAATGCGTCGAGGGCGACGATCAGGCCGCAGAGCGAGAGCTGCGCCATCACGGCGACGCCGATGCCGTAGATCCCGGCTAGCTGGTTGGCGCCGAGGATCGCCAGCGCAAGGACCAGAGCGGGCGCAGCTGTCGACTGGAAGCCCTGGGCGAGCCCCTGGATGATGTTGGTCGCGTGGCCGGTCTCTGAGGCCTTGGCGATCGTCCGAACCGGGCGGAAGCGGGTCGAGGTGTAGTAATCGGTGATGACGAAGAGGAGGGCGGTGACGGCGACGCCGATCACGGCGCAGAGCCAGAGGTCGGTGGTGGTCACCGTCTTAGCGGCGGTGCTGAGGCCGAGCCGCACCGGGTCGCTCATCAGCCACTTGGTGATCGGGTAGAAGGCGGCGATCGAGAGGATCCCCGAGACGATCAGGCCCTGGTACAACGCGCCCTCGACGCGGTCGGACTTGGTCCGCACCGAGAGCGCTCCGATGATCGAGGCGATGATCGCGACGCCGCCGATCACCAGCGGGAAGATCGCCACCTCGCGCGAGAAGTCGCCACCGGCGCCGGTGAAGGTGAGCACTCCGAGCAGCATTACGGCGACCGAGGTGACCGCGTAGGTCTCAAAGAGGTCGGCCGCCATGCCGGCACAGTCGCCGACGTTGTCGCCGACGTTGTCGGCGATCACCGCCGGGTTGCGTGGATCGTCCTCGGGTATCCCCGCCTCGACCTTGCCGACCAGGTCGGCGCCGACGTCGGCCGCCTTGGTGAAGATGCCGCCGCCGAGCCGGGCGAAGACCGAGATCAGCGAGCCGCCGAAGCCGAGGCCGATCAGCGCGTCGACGGCCTGCTTGTCGGTGCTGCCGGTGAGGACCAGGAGGCCGTAGTAGCCAGCGACACCGAACAGCGCCAGGCCGACCACCAGCAGGCCGGTGACCGAGCCGCCTTTGAAGGCGACGTCGAGCGCCGGGGGGACACCGCCGCGGGCCGCCTCGGCGACACGGGAGTTGGCCCGTACCGAGAGGTTCATCCCGATGAAGCCGGCTGAGCCGGAGAGGAAGCCGCCGATCACGAATCCGATCGCGGTCTTGTAGTCCTGGAGGATCCAGAGGACGATCGCGAGCGGCACCGCGACGGCGGCGATGATCGTGTACTGGCGAGTGAGGTAGGCCTTGGCGCCTTCCTGCACCGCTCCCGAGATCTCCTGCATGCGCTCGTTGCCCGGCGATTTCGCGAGCAGACGCTGGGTGATCACCAATCCATACACCACCGCCGCCCCGGCGCAGACGAGCGCTACGACGACTCCGTAATCGGTCAAGAACTTGGTCAAGTTAGGTTCCTCCGGCTGGTTTAGCGGCGCGGGAGTCTATATGCGAGCGTGCGAGCGCGGCACCCTCGCCCCGCGACTGGTCCCCTACGTGGGTTTCGCGGCCCGCTCGGCGGCCGTGTAGGTGCGCTTCGTTTCCTCCACGGCGTCGCGGTAGACGTCCTTGATCGGGATCCCGGAATCGAGCGCCTCCCGCGCCCGCTGGGCGCCGTTTCGCTCCGGCAGCTCAACCTCGATGCCGAGCCGCGAGCGGGCCGACTCAGTCCAAGCGAGCACCGACTCCAGTGCCGCCCTGGACTCGACCACCTCACCGCGCCGAAAGTCGATCGTCTTGCCGTCCATCCCGTGGCGGATCGCCCGCCAGAGGTTCTCCTCGATCTCGCGGTCGGCGAGCGGCTCCCCAGCGCCGTCGTAGCCGCGCTGGTCGTAATCGAGCGCGGTCTGGGCGATGCAGGCCGCGATCAGACCGGCGAGGGCGAACGACTCATCCCCCCCGGTCTGCGCGTCGCAGATCCGCACCTCGACGGTGCCGAAGTGGTGGTGAGGGCGGACGCTCCACCAAAGCTGGGTTGACTCGACGATCGCCCCGGTTCGCTCCAGCATGCCGACGAACTCCGCGTAGCGGTCCCAGTCGCCAAACGGGGACGGGATGCCGCAGCGCGGGAAGGTGCGGGTGAAGATCTCGGTGCGAACCGTGTGCAGGCCAGTGTCGCGACGGTCGAGGAAGGGCGAGTTAGCCGAGACCGCAAGCAGCAGCGGCAAGAGCTCCCGCATCCAGTCGCATACCGCGATCGCCCGGTCGGCGCCGCGCACCCCCATGTGGACGTGCGTGCTCCAGGTGTTATTGCGCTGGGCGACCCAGCCTAGTTCGTGCCGCAGGCGCGTGTAATGCGGGGTGTCGATGATCCGCTGGTCGAGGTAGCTAGCCCAGGGGTGCGTGCCCATCGCCCCCAGCGCCAGGCCCATGCCGGCTGTCAGCTCGAACAGCCGGGCGCGGCGTTCGCGCTGGCTCGCTACCGCCTCGGCGAAGGTCTCCGAGCGCCCCGAGCGAATCTCTATCTCGGAAGCGATCAGCTCGCCGGCCGCCGACTCAGCGAGCACCTCATCGGCCCGGCAGGCTGCGTAGACGTCCTCAAAGCGGTGCTCCAGCTCCAGCGTCGCGGGGTCGAGGATTGCGAACTCCTCCTCCAGCCCGACCGTGAAGTCGGTGGAGGACTCGAATCTCTCGCGAACGAGGTCGAGGTCGAGGGACAAAGATCAGGCGAGGTAGAAGTAGAGTGCGTAGAGCAGGTCGACAGCGGGGCTGGAGGTGTGAACGGTCACCTCCGGCGGCACCTGGAGAAGCTGCTCGGAGTAGTTGAAGATGATCTTGACGCCGGCCTCGACCAGGCGGTCGGCGACATCCTGGGCGGCGGCGGCGGGAACGGCCAGTACCCCGACTACGATCTCCTCCTCGGAGACGATCGCCTCCAGGTCGCCGAAGTCTCGGACGCCCATGCCACCGACCTCGGTGCCGACGACACCAGGGTCGACGTCGAACATGGCGACGATCTGGAAGCCGTGGTCGGCGAAGATGTCGGAGCTGGCGATCGCTTGGCCGAGGTTGCCGGCGCCGAAGAGGGCGATGTTGTGTTGGCCGGAGGTGCGGAGGATCTTGCGGATCTCGGCGACCAGCGAGTCGACGTTGTAGCCGACGCCCCGCTTGCCGAACTTGCCGAAGCCGGAGAGGTCACGGCGAATCTGGGTCGGGTTGATGTGGGTGTACTCGGAGAGCTCCTGCGAGGAGATCGTCTCCCGGCCCATCTTGCGCGCTTGGGTGAGGACCTGGAGGTAGCGCGAGAGGCGCGCCGCGACGCCGAGCGAGAGCCGCTCGCCGTCGACGATCAGCTCTTCGGCCACCTCACTCTCCTCGATCGCCTGCGCCATCGGCCCCCACGATATCGAGCCTCGCCCGCAGGCCCGCTTCGTCGAGCAAAAGCTCAGAAACGACCTCGCCATCGACCTCGACCACGGGGATTCGCTCCAGGTGGGTGCGCAGCAGCGCCTCGTCGCTCTCGATGTCGACCTCGCGCAGCTCAAAGCGAAAGCCCGCGGAATGGAGCGCGACGATCGCATCCAGCGCCTCTTCGCAAAGGTGGCAGCCGCGACGCGAGTAGAGAAGCACCTCGGTCATGCAAACACCGAGGAGCCGGAGGCGAAGGCGTCATAGGAGAGGTAGCCCGGGTAGGGGATCGACTCGGCAAAGCGCGCCGCCGAGCCGATCATCGCCGCGTTGTCGGTGCAGAGCTCGCGCGGGAGAAGCTTCAGCCGCAGCCCGAGGCGATCGCAGAGCGCGGCCACCGCCTCGCGCAACGGCCCGTTCGCTGCCACCCCGCCACCGAGCGCAACCGCCTCCCATCCACCCCGGTGAAGGGCGCGCTCCAGCTTGGCGACGAGCTGGCCGACCACCGCGGCCTGGAAGGAGGCGGCGAGATCGGCACCCCGCTCCCCCACCCCGCCGGGCCCGAGCTCGCGGCAGCGGTAGACGAGCGCCGTCTTCAGGCCGCTGAAGCTGAAGTCGAGCCCGGGATCGCGGGCCATCGCCACCGGTAGCTCGAAGGCGATGGGATCGCCCGCCGCTGCCAATCTCTCCAGGGCGGGCCCGCCGGGGTAGCCGAGCCCGAGCATGCGGGCCGCCTTGTCAAACGCCTCCCCGGCGGCGTCGTCGAGGGTCTGGCCGAGGACCTCGTGGCCGTGGCGGTCGCGGACGGCAGCCAAAAGCGTGTGCCCGCCGCTGGCAACAAGGCAGAGGAAAGGTGGCTCCAGCGGCTCGGGCTCGAGGAAGTTGGCGGCGACGTGGCCCTGCAGGTGATCGACCGGGGTCAGCGGCAGCCGACGGGGCGCAGCGATCGCCTTCGCGGTGCTGACCCCGACCAGGAGGGCGCCGATCAGGCCAGGACCGGCGGTGACCGCCACCGCCCCGATCTGGTCGAGCGAGACACCCGCCTCATCGAGGGCGGCATCGACCACCGGCGCGGTCAGCTCCAGATGGTGGCGAGAGGCGACCTCCGGCACGACGCCCCCGAACTGCTCGTGGGCGGCGGCCTGGGAGGAGATCGCGTTGGCGAGGATGTGCGGGCCGTCGAGGACGGCCGCGCAGGTGTCGTCGCAGGAGGTCTCGATCGCGAGGATCAAGGAGCTAGTCCAGCCACATGATCAACGCGTCCTCGCCGTTGTCGTGGTAGTAGCGGGGACGGACACCGGCGGAGCGGAAGCCGAAGCGCTCATACATGGCGATCGCCGCAAGGTTTGAGACCCGCACCTCGAGGGTGAAGGGCAGCTCCCCACGGGCCTCATCGATGAGTCGCGAGATCAGCTGGCCGGCGACACCGAAGCGGCGGCGCTCCGGTGCAACGGCGACGTTCATCAGGTGCCAGACCTGGTCATAGCGGGAGCAAACGACGTAGCCGAGCAGTTCGTCGCCGGCGGTCGTCGCCGCGAGGCAGATCCCGGACGGCTTGGAGAGCTCCAGCACGAACATTGCCAACGACCAGGGCGTCGGGAAGGAGCGCCGCTCGATCGCGATCACTGCCGGCAGGTCGCTGTAAGCGAGCCGCCTCACCCTCACCTCGTGGGATACCTCACTCGGCTGTCTGGACAGTGTCTCGCTCATGCCACCGCACCGCGTCGGGGGGTCTCAGGTAGATCGGGCCGAGCGGGCCGGCGTCCCCCGTCTCCCCGGCCGCCGCGAGCGCGCAGATGTGCCGCGCGGCGACCCGGTGCACGGGATCGGCGTCGTCGGGCACCTCGACGTCGCACCGGGCCAGCTCTTGGCGGAATCGTAGCGCCCCCGATCCGCCCGCCCATGGTGGTTGGGGCAGCTCCGCCACCCGCTCAACGAGATCGGCGGGTGAGGCGACGAACGGCTCCCAGAGCCGCTCGCCCCTCTCCGCCGAGTACAACGCTGCGAAGACCTCGCCGCGGCGGGCGTCGAGAACGGCGAGGCGGCCGGCCCCCCGACTGCCTCGCTCGTCCAGCGCCCGCCCGATCGCGTCAAGCGTGCAGACTCCAGCCAACGGCAGGCCGGTGCTCGCCGCCAGGCCCCGCGCAGTGGCGATCCCGATCCGTACCCCGGTGAACGAGCCCGGCCCGAGGCCGACCGCGATCAGGCCGACCGTCCCCCAGCCACCGCCCGCGGCGGTTGCTCGCTCCACCTCCTCCAGCAGCACCGTTGCGTGCCGGGGCCTGCCCTCCGCAGAGAGGCCCAGCAGCGCCTCGTGCAGCACCTCATCGCCGCGTGCGACGCAGACGGCGGTGTCGCCGGTCGCAGTGTCGAAACCGACGACTACCAGCTCGACGCTACTTCCCGACGGTGAAGGAGTAGGAACCGACGCGTTGCCCCGAAACGAACCAGGTCACTTTGTGCTTGCCGGGGATGTCGGAGGTGATCTTGTTCACGTACAGCGTCCCTTTGATCGCTTCCTGCTTTTGCGCGCAGAGATGTTTCCCGGTCGGGAACTTGACGCAGACGGTGTAGAAGACGTCGGCGTCAAGGCTCTCGAAGAAGGCGCCCTTTTTGCTCGACCTCGGGCAGGAATGGGCGGGCGTGGCGTGTTCGGAGACGCCGCAGCCAACGTAGTGTTTGTAGGCTGCCGCCCCCGCCGCGGGCGCCGCGCCGGTGAGCAGGGCAACCCCCAACACCGTTGCCGCCAGCGCCTTCAGTCCCTTCATGCGGAAGTCCCTTCCCTTCTGGATCGAGTTTCAGAGCCGATGCTACAGCGCCCTTTCACATTCCTCGAACACGCCCGCGAGCCGGTGGATGCGCCGCATCCGGGAGTAAGGTGCGGCTCCCTCGTCCCGAAAGGAGACCCGCGTTGAGGAGATTCACCCACCGGGCGACGCCGCTCATGGCCGTGCTGGCACTAGCCGCAAGTGGAGTGATCTTGGCCGGCTGCGGAGGAAGCAGTACCTCCAACAGCATCAGCCATCAGGTCAGCGGCGCCAAGGAAGAAGTCAACAAGGCCTTAGAACAAGGCCAGAAGCAGCTCAACAAGGCGACGAACCAGGGTCAGAAGACGCTCAAGGAAGTCCAGGGTAAGGGCAACAAGGCGATCGAACAAGCCCAGAAGGGGCTGAACAGCGACAAAGTCAGCAAGGAAGCCCAAAAGAAGCTAAACGAAGCCAAGGGCAAGGCCAACGAAGCGATCGAAAAGGCCAAAGAACAACTGAAGAAGTCGGGGTACTAGCGGCTCATCCAAATTCGATCTCTCGGCGGTCTCCGCCCGCATGGCGGAGCCGAACCTCCAGCGCCGGACGCGCGAGGCGTGACTCCGCCACCGCCGGCCACTCCACGAAGGCGACCCCTTCGGGGTCGAGATAGTCATCGAGCAAAGCCGGGTCCTCCCTATCGAGGCTCTCCAGCCTGTAGAGGTCAAGGTGGGAGACGGGCAACCGCCCGCCCGAGTAGCGCTGGCCGATCGTGAAGGTCGGGGAGGTGACCGGACCCTCGACTCCGAGCGCCCGACAGGCACCGCGGATCAGTGTCGTCTTGCCAGCGCCGACCTTGCCGCTGACCATGACCACCTCTCCGGACCCCAGCCGAGCGGCGATGCTGGCACCGAGCGCTTCGGTCTCCGCCGCCGAGCAACTCTCGACCCTCTCCATCCGCGCCTAGCCAAACAGGTCGAGCTGGTCGACCGGAGGCGGTGGCGGCGGGCTGTCGTCTTGGGCCTCGACCGCCTCGTGAATCTCAGCCGTCGAGACCGGCAGGGGCTCGGCGAGTAACTTCGGCAGGCGCTCGAAGTCGCCGCGCAGGGTCTCCCTTACCGCCGGGGTGCGCAGCGCCGCGGCGGGGTGAAAGAGCGGCAGCAGGAAGACGGTGCGGCCGCCCAGCTCGTGCACCTGGGGCGTCCCGCGCACCTTGGTGATCCCGGCCGTGCTGTCACTGAGCAGCTTTGTGGCGAAGTTGCCTAGGGTGCAGACGACCTTCGGCTCGATCAGCCGCACCTGCTCAAACAAGTAGGGACGACAGGCCTCTATCTCAAGTGGTTGCGGGTCCCGGTTACCGGGAGGCCTCGACTTGAGGACGTTGGCGATGAAAACGTCGTTTCGCGACATCCCGATTCCCTCCAGCAGCTCGCCTAGGAGCTGCCCCGCCCGGCCGACAAAGGGCAGTCCCTGTCGATCCTCTTCGGCCCCGGGCGCCTCGCCGACGAACATCAGGTCGGCATCGGCGTCGCCGGCCCCGAAGACAGCTTTGGTGCGCGTCTCGATGGAGGGGACACCTGGTGCACGCCTGGACTTCCTTGTAGAGCTCGACGAGCCCGGCGCGGCGCTCCTCCGGGGACCGGCTCACTGCGATCCCTTCCGCCGCCGCGGCGGCGGGATCTCCCCGGTCGCACGCTTGCGCTTCGTCGCCGCCAGGCGCTCGCCGCGCGCTGCTTCGCGCTCGCGGCGCCTCGATTCAGCGGACCTGACGCCCGCGCCGCGCGGCTGGCGCCCCCCCGGGGAGACTGGCGAAAGCAGCCGGCGCGTCCGCCCCGATCCACACGCTGGACAGGGAGGGCTCCCGGCGCCCGAGGGGACCAGCTCCTCGAAACGGCTCTCACACTCCCCGCATTCGAACTCATAGATCGGCATAGGAGGCTTTATAATCCTTTGAGGCCGTGACCCCAAGGGCATGGACCCTATGAAACCCCAACTGAGCAACTTCCCGCTTGCCACAGGCGGCGGCGTGCCTACGATCCGCGCCAAGGCCGATCTGCGCGACGCGCTGGCCGAGGCTCGCACCTGCAGGCGCTCGATCGGCCTTGTCCCGACCATGGGCTACCTGCACTTGGGGCATCTCGCGCTGCTGCGCGCTGCCCGCGCCGAGTGTGAGGTCGTCGTCATGAGCCTCTTCGTCAACCCGGCCCAGTTCGGCCCCGGCGAGGACCTCGACCGCTACCCGCGCGATGAGGAGCGCGACACGCGACTCGCCGCGGAGGCCGGTGTCGACCTCATCTACGCGCCACCGGTCGAGGAGGTCTACCCGGAGGACTTTTCCACCGAGGTCGAGGTAAAGGGCTTGACCGAGGTGCTTTGCGGCGACCCGGCGCGTCGCGGTGCCGGCCACTTCCGCGGCGTCACCACGGTAGTTGCAAAGCTCTTCAATACCGTCCAGCCCGAGGTCGCCTACTTCGGTCAGAAGGACGCCCAGCAGGCGGCAGTCATCCGCCGTATGGCGCGTGACCTCGACTTCCCGGTGCGGATCGAGGTGCTGCCCACGGTGCGCGAGCCAGACGGCCTGGCGATGAGCTCCCGCAACGCCTATCTCGGCACCGAGGACCGGCGGCGGGCAACGGCGATATCGCGGGCGCTGCGCGCCGCCGGGAAGGGTGCGAGAGCCGAGTCGCTTGGCGCCGGCCTCGCCGCCGCTCGTGAGGAGCTGAAGGCGGCGGGCATCGAGCCCGAGTACCTGGAGGCGCGCGACGCCGAGGAGCTCTACCCGGTCGCCGAGCTGAACGGCCGGCCGGTGCTGGTCGCGGTCGCCGCCCAGGTCGGCGGCGCTCGCCTGATCGACAACGTCCTGATCCAGCCCTGAACACGGCAAGAGGGGGAGCCAAATGCAAAGACAGATGCTGAAGTCGAAGATCCACCGGGCGACGGTGACCGACTGCGACGTCGACTACATCGGCAGCATCACCATCGACACCGAGCTGATGGCGAGCGCCGACCTGATCACCAACGAGCAGGTGCACGTCTGGGACATCGACAACGGCGCCCGCTTCGTCACCTACGCGATCGACGGCGAGCCCGGCTCGGGGACGATGCAGGTAAACGGCGCCGCGGCGCACCTGACCCGGCCCGGCCACAGGATCATCGTCGCCTCCTTTGGCGCCTACGACGAGAGCGACCTGGGGGCCTACTCGCCGATCGTCGTCCACGTCGATGACGCCAACAGGGCCGTCGCCGTGGACAGCCACCCGGAGGTGCTCCTCTCATGAGCTCGGGCATCCGTGGAGAGACTGCCCCGGCGGTCGCCGAGCGCAAGCCGGTGACGCTCCCCTGCCTTGCCGAGATGAAGGAGGCGGGCGAGCCGATCGTGATGGTCACCGCCTATGACTATCCCTCGGCGAAGGCTGCCGAGGAGGCTGGCGTCGACATCGTCCTGGTGGGCGATACCGCGGCGATGGTCGTCCTCGGCTACCCCGGCACCGAGCCCGTCTCTGATGGAGGAGATGGTGATGCTCGGCAAGGCAGTCCGCCGTGGGCTGCGAGCGCCGCTGATGGTCGGTGACATGCCGATGGGAAGCTATGAGGCCAGCAACGAGATCGCCGTTCACAACGCTCAGCGACTCGTCAAGGAGACGGGCTGTCAGGTCGTGAAGCTTGAGGCCGGGGGCACGTCGGTCGAGCGGGCGCGGGCAATCGCTCGATCGGGGATTCCCGTGATGGGCCATGTCGGCCTGACGCCGCAGACCGCCACCGCCCTCGGCGGCTACAAGACCCAGGGCAAGACGGCCCAGGGGGCGATCCGGCTTTGCGAGGACGCGCTGGCGCTGCAATCCGTCGGCTGCTTTGCAATCGTCTTTGAGGCCATCCCCGCCGCAATCACCGAGGCGATCGTCGAAAAGCTCGACGTCCCCACAATCGGGATAGGCGCAGGCCCCGCCACTGCCGGTCAGGTGCTGGTCTTCCACGACCTGTTGGGCATCACGACCGGCCGCATGGCCAAGTTCGTCAAGCGCTACGCCGACATCCACGAGGAGATGGTGCGAGGACTGAGCGAATACACCGATGAGGTCCGTTCCCGCCACTTCCCAGAACCCGACCACGTCTACAGCGTCGAGCCGGCTGAGCTGGCGGAGTTCAGGCGATACCTGGATCAGGAGAGCCTGGCGTCGCAAAAGGCGTGGGACTGGGAGCCGTTGCCGTAGGCGCGCTCACTCACTCCGCTCGATCTGTCTGATCACCTTCGCGGGGGCGCCAGCTGCCACCACGCCTGGGGGAAGAGAGGTCGTGACGACGGAGTTGGCGCCTATTACGCAACGATCGCCGATGGTGACGCCGCTGGTGATAACGCAGTTGACCCCGAACCAGCAGTTGGCTCCGATCTCGACCGGGCCCTTCGAAGTAAAGCCCTGCCAGGTGATCGGCGTGTCAGGATCGGAGTAGCGGTGTTCGGCGTCGCCGATGAAGCAGCCATTGCCAAACATCGTGTGGTCACCGATCGCGATCCGCTCATAGGCGGCGAGCATCGTGTTGCGGTTGAGGAAGCAGCCCGCTCCGATCTCGATCCTCGCTTGGGGTCCCAGAGTGAGCCAGCAACCGGGCTCAAGCAGGGTGCCATTGCCGATCTGCAGCCGTCCCTCTTCAAGCGCCTCCAGCACCTCGCCCTCGACCGGCAGTCGGATGAAGAAACCGCCGCGGGCGGCGTGGCGGGCGATTCGCCAGCGGCGTAGACGGCGTCGGTTACGCTCATACCAGCGGCGCTTCGCCCACCACAGCCTCCAGCCTCCTAGCTCGGACATGCGCCTAGCTTTCCAAAGCCTCCCGCAGTAGGGTCGGCTCGCAATCCGGCCAGGAGGGAATCGAGCGTGAGTCCGACCAAAGACAAGATGCGTGGGGGCATCGACCTGGGGGGGACGAAGATCCAGACTGCGATCGTCGACAGCGGCGGCAAGGTCCTGGGCGAGTCACGCCGGCCGACGCCGACCAGCGGCGGGCCGCAGGACGTGGCGGACACGATGGTCGCCGCGCTGGGAGAGGCGGCCAGGGAAGCCGGAGTCGAAACGAGCGCACTGGACGGCGTCGGCGTCGGCTCGCCCGGCGACGTCGACGAGGCGAGCGGCGTCGTCTCCGGCGCCCGCAACCTGCCCGGCTGGGACGGCAGCTTCCCGCTCGCCGAAGTCCTGAAGAAAGACCTCGGCGCCGACGTGCGGGTCGGCAACGACGTCCAGGTCGCTACCGAGGCCGAGTTCCACCTCGGCGCCGGTAGGGAGTTTCAGAGCCTGATCGGCGTCTTCTGGGGCACCGGAGTCGGCGGCGGACTCGTGCTCGGCAGCAAGCCGTGGCTGGGCCGGGGTGCCGCCGGTGAGATCGGCCACATGGTCGTCAAGCGCGGTGGTGCCAAGTGCCCCTGCGGGCGCAAGGGCTGCCTGGAGGCCTACGCCGGACGGGCGGCGATGGAGGTCGAGGCAAGGCGCCAGCACGAGGAGGGCGTCAAGACCGACCTCTTCAAGCTGATGCGAAAACATGACCGCGACCGGCTGACCAGCGGTATCTGGGAGCGCGCCCTCGACCACGGAGACCACCTTGCTGAGAATCTGATCGACCGCGCGATCGAGGCCCTGGGCACCGGTATCGCTTCGGCGGTCAATCTGCTCGACCCCGAAGCCGTGATAGTCGGCGGAGGGCTCGGCGTCCGTTTCGGCGAGCGCTATATGGAGCCGCTGACCAAAGAGATGGGTAAACACCTCTTCGTCGACGAGCGGCCTCCGGCGGTTCGGGTCGCCTTACTGGGCGACCTCGGCGGGGCGATCGGCGCTTCGCTTCTCTTCGCCCGCTAAGCCGCGAGCGGCTCGCGGCGCTTGCGGGTAGCGCGCTTCGGCTTGGCCGGTTCGAGCAAGGCGGCAAGGAAACGGCCGGTATAGGAAGACTCAACCACGGCGACGTCCTCTGGGGTGCCGGTGGCGACCACCTCTCCTCCCTCCTCCCGCCCTCCGGGCCGAGGTCGATCAGCCAGTCGGCAGTCTTGATCACGTCGAGGTTGTGCTCGATCACGACGACCGTGTTGCCGGCGTCGACCAGCCTCCCGAGCACATCGAGCAGGCGCTGCACGTCGGCGAAGTGCAAGCCGGTGGTCGGCTCGTCGAGGATGTAAAGGGTGTCGCCGGTGGCGACCTTCGACAGCTCTGTCGCCAGCTTCACCCGCTGCGCCTCGCCCCCCGATAGCGTCGTCGCCGGCTGGCCGAGGCGAATGTAGTCGAGCCCGACATCGTGCAGTGTGCGAAGTCGGCGGGCGATCTTCGGCACGTTCTCGAAGAACTCGACCGCCTCCTCGACCGACATCTCGAGCACGTCGGCGACGCTCTTTCCCTTGAAGCGCACCTCCAGTGTCTCGCGGTTGTAGCGCTTGCCGTGGCACTGCTCGCAGGGGACGTAGACATCGGGCAGGAAGTGCATCTCGATCTTGATCTGGCCGTCGCCGCGGCAGACCTCGCAGCGGCCACCCTTGACGTTGAAGCTGAAGCGCCCCGGCTTGTAGCCGCGCGCGCGTGCCTCCTGGGTCTGGGCAAAGAGCTGGCGGATATGGTCGAAGATGTTGGTGTAGGTGGCCGGGTTGGAGCGGGGCGTGCGGCCGATCGGCGATTGGTCGATGCTGATGATCTTGTCGATCTGACCAAGCCCGTCGATGCCGTCATGGGCGCCGGGCCGCAGCTTCGTCTGGTGCAGGCGGTTGGCAACGGCATGGTGCAGAGTCTCGTTGACCAGGGTCGACTTGCCCGAGCCCGAGACTCCGGTCACGCAGCAGAAGACCCCGAGCGGGATCTCGACGTCAATGCCCTTGAGGTTGTGCTGACGAGCGCCGCGCACGACCAGCTCGCCGCGCGGCTCACGCCGCTTCGTCGGAACCTTGATTCGGCGCTTGCCGGAGAGGTACTGACCGGTCAGGGAGGCCGGATCCCTGGCGACCTTGGCGGGCGTGCCCTCGGAGATCACATAGCCGCCGTGTTCTCCGGCCCCCGGCCCGAGGTCGACTATGTGGTCGGCCGCCATCATCGTCCCCTCGTCGTGCTCGACCACAATCACCGTGTTGCCGAGGTCGCGCAACCGATCGAGGGTGGCGATCAGCTTCTCGTTGTCGCGCTGGTGCAGGCCGATCGAGGGCTCATCGAGCACGTACATGACCCCGACCAGGCTGGAGCCGATCTGGGTCGCCAGCCGAATCCGCTGCGCCTCGCCGCCCGACAGCGAGCGAGCCGAGCGCTCCAGCGAAAGGTAGCCGATGCCAACGTTCTCGAGAAAGGCGAGCCGTTCGGAGATCTCGCGCACGATCAGCCGCGCGATCGCCCGCTCGGTCTCGGTCATCTCAAGCGCCGCTATCCACTCGCCGGCAGCTCGCGCCGACATCGCGCTGTACTCGGCGATGCTGATTCCGCCGACCTTGACCGCAAGGGTCTCCGGCCGCAGCCGCGCGCCCTTGCACTCGGGGCAGGGCTGCTCGGCCATGTAGCCCTCAATCCGCTCGCGGTTGGTCTCGGAGTCCGTCTCCTCGTAACGGCGCTGGAGGTGGTTGACGATGCCCTCAAAGCGGACGTTATAGGAGCGCCGCCGGCCGAAGCGATTGGTGTAGGTGACCCGGTGGCGATCGCCGCCAGTGCCGAAGAGGAAGATCTCGCGCTCAGACTTCCTCAGCTTCGCCCACGGCTTCTCGATGTCGACGCCGTACTCCTCGGCGACCGCGGCGATCAGCCGCCGCCAGTAGGCGGTGACGCCGCGGTTCCACGGTTGCAGCGCCCCCTCGGCCAGCGAGAGGGTCGGATCAGGGACGACCAACTCGGGGTCGATCACGCGCTGGAAGCCAAGTCCGTGGCAGCGCTCGCAGGCGCCGTGGGGCGAGTTGAAGGAGAAGATCCGCGGCTCCAGCTCGGGGATCGAGGTGCCGCAGCCCAGGCAGGCGAACTGCTCTGAGAAGAGCATGATCCCTGCCTCTCCCCGGTCGATGAGCTCCACTTCGACCAGACCGCCGGCGAGTCCCGCCGCCGCCTCAACCGACTCCGAGAGCCGCCGACGCAGGTCCGGCTTCATCACAAGACGGTCGACGACCACCGAGACGTTGTGTTTGAACTTCTTGTCGAGAACGATCTCCTCGTCGAGACGGCGCAACTCGCCGTCGACCTTGGAGCGCGAGTAGCCCTCGAGGCGCAGCTGCTCGAGCAGCTTCCCGTACTCGCCTTTGCGCCCCCGCACGACCGGAGCCATCACAATGAACCTGGTGCCCTCCTCGAGGGTCATCAGCCGGTCGACGATCTGCTCCTGGGACTGGCCAGCGATCGGCTCACCGCAGGAGGGGCAATGGGGCGTGCCGATCCGCGCCCAAAGCAGGCGCAGGTAGTCATAAATCTCGGTCACTGTGCCGACCGTCGAGCGCGGGTTGCGCGAGGTCGTCTTCTGGTCGATCGAGATCGCCGGCGAGAGCCCCTCGATCGAGTCGACGTCCGGCTTCTCCATCAGGCCGAGGAACTGGCGCGCATAGGCGGAGAGCGACTCGACGTAGCGGCGCTGCCCCTCAGCGTAGATCGTGTCAAAGGCGAGGCTCGACTTGCCCGAGCCGGAGAGCCCGGTGATCACGATCAGCGCATCGCGCGGCAACTCGACGTCGACGTCCTTGAGGTTGTGCTCACGGGCGCCGGAGATGACGATTCGCTCAGAAGCGGCCACTGCACCCGATTCTACGCAGGCGAACGGTTGTTCCCTTGGAGTGGCTCAGGCGCCCGCGCGCATCCCGTCGAGGTCGCGGCGCAGCTCCTTCAGCTCATCGCGGATGCGGGCCGCCTCCTCGAAGCGGAGGTCGTCTGCGGCGGCAAGCATCTCCTCCTCGAGGGCGACGATAGTGCGCTCCAGCGCAGCGGGGTCGACGAAGTCCTCACTGCGCCTGCGGCGACGCCTGCGCGGCGCCCGGTCCTCCATCGCCAGAAACTCGGCCATCTCGGAGATCCCCTTGCGGACAGTCTCCGGGGTGATCCCGTGCTCGGTGTTGTAGGCAAGCTGGATCGCGCGGCGTCGGTCGGTCTCGCGTATCGCCGCGCGCATCGAGTCGGTCTCGCGGTCGGCGTACATCAGCACCCGCCCGTTGATGTTGCGGGCGGCACGTCCGATCGTCTGCACCAGGCTGGTCTCGCCGCGCAGGAAGCCCTCCTTGTCGGCATCGAGGATCGCGACCAGCGAGACCTCGGGCAGGTCGAGCCCCTCGCGCAGGAGGTTGACCCCGACCAGCACGTCGTACTCACCGAGTCGCAGATCGCGGACGATTTGGATCCGCTCCAGTGTGTCGACCTCCGAGTGCAGGTAGCGAACCTTGATCCCGTACTCGAGCAGGTAGGCGGTCAGATCCTCGGCCATCTTCTTGGTAAGGGTCGTAACCAACACCCGGTCGCCGGCCTCGGCCCGGGCCTTGATCTCGTTCATCAGGTCATCGATCTGGTTGCGAGTCTCGCGCACCTCGATCGCGGGGTCGATGATCCCGGTCGGGCGAACGATCTGCTCGACGATCCGCGTCGACTCGGTCCGCTCGAAGGGCCCCGGCGTCGCTGAGACCATCACAAGCTGGTCGACCCGCTCTAGGAACTCCTCGAACTTGAGTGGCCGGTTGTCGATTGCTGACGGCAGCCGGAAGCCATAGTCAATGAGCGTCTGCTTGCGCGAGCGGTCGCCCTCGTACATGCCGCCGATCTGGGGGATCGTCTGGTGGGACTCATCGACGAAGACAACAAAGTCGTCGGGGAAGTAGTCGATCAGCGTGTGCGGCGGGCTGCCCTCGGGCCGGCCATCGAGGATCCGTGAGTAGTTCTCGATCCCCGAGGTGAAGCCGAGCTCCTTCAGCATCTCGATGTCGTAGGCGGTGCGCTGGCGCAGACGGTGCGCCTCAAGCTGCTTGCCCTCCGCCTCCAGTTCGGCGGTGCGGGTGTTCAGTTCGGCGCGGATCTCCTCGACCGCACGCTCCAGCGTCTCATCGCGGGTCACGTAGTGGGAGGCGGGCCAGACCGAGACGTGATCGATCGTGTCAAGCACCTCGCCGGTGAGCGGGTCGAAGTGCTGGATTCCTTCAATTTCCTCGCCGAAGAGGGCGATCCGGTAGGCGGACTCCGCGTAGGAGGGCATGATCTCCAGCACCTCGCCCCGTGCCCTGAAGCTGCCACGCCCCAGAACCGAGTCGTTGCGCTGGTACTGCATCTTCACCAGCTTGCGCAGCACCTCGTCGCGGTCGATCTCCTCGCCGACCTTGAACAACTGCATTTTTTCGTTGTAGACCTGGGGCGAGCCGATCCCGTAGATGCAGGAGACCGAGGCGACGATGATCACGTCGCGGCGGGCGAACAGCGCCGCGGTGGCGGCGTGGCGGAGGCGGTCGATCTCGTCGTTGATCGAGGAGTCCTTCTCGATGTAGAGGTCCTGTGCCGGGACATAGGCCTCCGGCTGGTAGTAGTCGTAGTAGGAGACGAAGTACTCGACCGCGTTCTCGGGGAAGAACTCGCGGAACTCGTTGCAGAGCTGCGCGGCAAGGGTCTTGTTGTGGGCGATCACCAGCGAGGGCCGCTGGACTGCGGCAATCGTCCCGGCCATCGTGAAGGTCTTGCCGGTCCCGGTCGCCCCCAGCAGCGTCTGGAAGCGCTCCCCGACCCCCAGCCCCGCCGCCAACCCGGCGATCGCCTGCGGCTGGTCGGCGGTCGGCGTGTAGGCGGGGTTGAGCTTGAACTCGGGCACCAAGCTGAAGATAGCGGGAGCATGGAAGACTGCATGGCCGATGACCCGCTCCCAGCGACTCCTGGCCGGCTTCTTCGCCTTCGCGGGAGCGATGCACTTCGTCATCCCGCGCAGCTACGAATCGATCGTGCCGCCCTGGTTGGGGCTCCGCCGCGAGGCGGTAATCATCAGCGGCGTCGCCGAGATCGCCGGCGGCGCGGCGGTTCTGCCCCGCGGCAGTCGCCGCTTCGCCCGCTGGTGGCTGCTCGGCCTGCTGACAGCCGTCTTCCCCGCAAACGTCCAGATGGCGCTTAACCCCGAGCAGGTCCGGGGGCTCGACCTGAGGCGCATCCCCCACTGGGCGTTGTGGGCGCGGCTGCCACTGCAGCCGCTGGCGATGCTCTGGGTCTGGCGCGCGACGCGCGACTGATCTGTCGTGAGAAATGTTTTGTCTGTAGAGCTTTCGTCTTCAGACGCCGAAGATCAGCTGCGTGGAGCCGCGCGAGCGCTTTGCCGCCAACCTACGCCAGGCACGCCGCAAGCAGGGCATCTCGCAGGAGGAGCTCGGCTTCCGCTGCGAGCTGCACCGAACCGAGATCTCCCTGCTCGAGCGGGGCGGGCGCGAGCCGCGCCTTGGCACGATCGTCAAGCTCGCCGGCGCCCTCGACACCACGCCCGCCGAGCTCTGCACCGGCATCCGCTGGCTCCCCCGCCCGGGCCACTTCAAGATCGAGGCGGCGCGGTAGGCGCTCGCGCTCGGCTCAGGGCAAAAACTGCTGCAGAAGGCCGCCGGCTGGGCCGAGGAGGGTCTGGACGTTGTCGAGCAGGGAGCGTGCGTTTTGGATCAGCCTGATCGCCTCGCCGAGCGGGATTTCCTGGACGGCCGTACGGAGCGGGGCGGCGATGAAGGGGCTAATGGCACCCGCCCTTTCAGCATCTCCGACCGCCCGCAACAGGCCGGCGCGGATCGCTTCGGCCAGCTTCGCGTCGTCGATCCCGTAGCGGCGGCTGAAGCTGGCGCGCGACTGCGGCGTCGCCAGCGCACGCGCCAGCGCCTCCCGCGTCACCCCGAGCTTGCAGGCGGCACCGTCCAGCGCCGAGAGCGAGAACTGCTCGGCGATCTCCTGGATCCCTTCCGGGTGACCCCAGGGCCGGTGCTCGCATGGGTTCTGGGTCTTCTCCGGCACGTAGGAGGAGCCACCCGCCGCAAGGTATACGCCGACCAGCGCGAGCGCGGCGAGGGTCGCGCCGCCGACCAACAGCCGCCCCCTCAGCACGTCGCTCAAAGGTCCTCCCTCCGCGCCAGGCCGATCGGGAGCAGGGCCAGCAGTCCCAGCAGCGCGCCGAGCAGGAAGGAGGGGCTGAAGGCGTGGGTGGCGCCACGGTCGAGTTGGCCCTGGAGTTCTTCACGGAGCTGGAGCACCGCCGCCCTTTCGGTGGGATCACTCGGCAGCGGCTCGAAGGCGGACCCGATCGTCGGCACCTTCCCCCGCTCCGCTTCCATGCGTGCCGCTATACGCTGGGCCAGCTGGATCTTCAGCAGCGGTTCGACTTTGGAGTCCAGGACCACCGCGGTGCCGGCTTCGATCGCGTCGTGGCGCTGCTGGGCGATGTCGGCGGTGAAGATCGGCGTCAGCGCCAGCAGGCCGATGACGACGCCAGCGTGGCGGGCCGAAATCGTCCAGCCGCCGTGGATCGCCTGCGACGCCCGCCCGCGGAGCGCGGTCTCGGTCAGGGCCGAGAGCACCAGCGCGAGGCCCACCCCGACCAGGACCTGAGGCGGCAGCGTTAGCACCACCTCGGCCTTGGGCAGCAGCGCCAGCCCGGCCAGCCCGCCGGCGACGAGGATCGCGCCGGCGGCAGCGCGCGCCCTGGCGCTTGGGACCAAGGGGCCGATGCGGCTGCCGGCCAGGGCCGAGAGCGGCATGGCCGAGACCACTATCGCGGCGCCGATCGGGCTCAGTCGCCAGCCTTCGATCAACAGCAGGACGAGGAGGAAGAGCGCCGCGGCAATCGCCGCCGAAACCATCGCCAGCGCCAGGTTGGCGAGCAGATGCGGGCGACCCGTCTTGCGCAGCTCCGACTCGACCCCGGTCGCCGCCTCGTGCCTGGCGACGGCGAGGATCGGCGCCGCGGCGGCGATCGCTACCGGCGCCTGGAACAGGAAGATCGATTGCCAGGAGACCAGCTGAGTGAGGATGCCGCCGACTGCCGGGCCCAGGGCGGCGCCGGTGGCGCCGGCGCTCGCCCAGACCACGGCGGCGCGGCGCTCTGACCCGACTGTGGCCGGGAGCAGCTCCAGCGCCGCGGTCACCGCGGCGGCGCCGCCAAGCGCCTGCACGCAGCGGGCGACGATCAGCGTCGAGAGCTGATCGGAGAGGCCGCAGGCGAGCCCAGCTCCAGCGAAGACGGCGAGCCCGACCGCCGCCGCGCGGCCGGGTCCGACCCGGCGGGCCACCAGGGCAGCGGGCACTGCGGCAAGCGCCATCACCAGGTTGAAGGAGACCAGTACCCAGGTGACGCCGGCGACGCTGGTGCCCAGCTCGCGGTAGATCTGCGGCAGCGCTAGGACGACGACCGAGGAGTCGGCCAGCACCAAGCCGACCGCCAGGGCCAGGGCTGCAACGCGCGGCCTGGGGGGCCCGGCGCTCAGTACCCCAGCTCCTTCGCGTACTTTTCGCGGTAGGCCTTGCGCTTTTCGAGCACCTCGGCGACGTAGGCGCGGGTCTCGGCCAGCGGGATGGTTTCCAGTGTCAGCGAGGCCCCGCCCCACTTGTCGGCGTTGCCCGGCCCGGCGTTGTAGGCGGCGAGGGCGGCGACCTTGTTGCCGCCGTAGCGGTCGAGCAGCTGGCGCAGGTAAAAGGTCCCGTAGCGGATGTTGAGTTCAGGGTCTGAGAGGTCTTCCAGCTTAAAAGTCGTGCCGCCGCTGAGCCGCTCGATCTCCTTAGCCGTAGCGGGCGTGATCTGCATCAGCCCCCGCGCACCCGCGTTCGAGGTCTGTTCGCGAAAGCGCGACTCCGAGTAGATGACGGCGGCGATCAGCGCCGCGTCGACGCCCTTCTCCTGTGACTGCTGGCGGATGATGTCCTCGTGGTGCAGGGGCAGGGTGAGCTGCTGGAGTGCGTAGTCGACGTCGCCGATCACGCCGAGCAGTAGGGCGGCCGCTACGCCAACGACAACGGCCGCACCTCCGATCGCCCACTTCCTCATTCCCTCAGGGTCTCGATCAGGACGGACAGCGAGCGCTCCAGGTCCTCGACCGTGCCGTCGTTTTCGATCACGTGAGCTGCGCGAGTCGCCTTCTCCCCCTGCGACAGCTGGCGGGCCTCGCGCTCGCCGACCAGCGCGTGGCCGCGCGCCTCGGCGCGGGCGCGGCGGAGATCCTCTGCGGCGATGACGGCGATGGTCGTGTCGAAGACGCCCTCCATCGCTGTCTCAAACAGCAGCGGGACCTCGACGACGGCGATCTCGGCGCCGGCGGGCAGCGAGCTCAGCCAGGCCCCGATCCGCTCGCCCACCAGGGGATGGATCTGCTGCTCCAGCCAAGAGAGCTGCTTGGGATCGGCGAAGACGATCTTGCCGATTCTGTTGCGGTCAACCCTGCCCGCGGGTGCCACCTCGGGGCCCCAGCGCTTAACGAGGCGGCTCAGCAGAGGCTCGGAGTCAAGCAGCTCATGGACTACCGCGTCGCTGGAGATCGTTGCCGCGCCGAGCCGCCCAAAGGCCGCGAGCGCCTCGGACTTCCCGGCCGCTATACCGCCGGTGAGGCCGATAGTCAGCGACATCGGCCTGAGGCTAAGAGGCTGAGGGGTCCTCAGAGGAGGAGGACTCAGAGTCGGCGGTAGAGGCCTCCTCTGACTCCGATGGCGCCAGATCATGATCGGAGCCAGATGAGGGCGGCGCCTCATCAACCGCCGCCTCCTCGGCTTCGCCGCCGGGGGCGATCGTTGCGCCATCGCCACCTTGATCCGCTTGGTCCGTGACTTCCTCACCAGCGTCGGCGGGCGCCTCGTCGTCTGCCTCGGCGGAGTCGACGGGAGTCTCCTCTGCCTCGATATCCGCCGCCTCGGCCGCCTGGATCTGGTCGCCCAGATCCTGCATCGGCATGTTCTGGTCCTCGACTCGCTTGATGCTGAGGGAGAGGCGGCGGCGCTCCTCATCGATCTCGAGGATCTTGACGTTGAGGGTGGTGCCCGGCTCGACCACCTCGCTGGGGTTCTCGACGTGATGGTCGGCGAGCTCGGAGATGTGGACCAGGCCCTCAACTCCCGGCAGGATTTCGACGAAGGCGCCGAAGGCGACGACCTTGGTCACGACCCCCTCCAAGACGTCGCCGGGGCGGTGGGTGCTGACCACGCGCTGCCACGGGTCCTCCTGCGTCTGCTTGAGGCCGAGCGAGATGCGCTGGCGATCGCGATCGATGTCGAGCACCTTGATCCGCACCGTGTCACCGATCGCGACGACCTCGGAGGGATGGTTGACATGGCTCCAGGAGAGCTCGGAGATGTGGATCAGCCCGTCGATCCCGTCGAGGTCGACGAAGGCGCCGAAGTCGACGATGTTGGAGATCTTGCCTTCGACCACCTGGCCGGGAGCCAGGCGACCGAGGATCTGCTCGCGGACCTCCTTGCGCTCCTCCTCCAAGACGGCGCGCCGCGAGAGCACCACGTTGTTGCGACTGCGGTTCAGCTCGATCACCTTGCACTCGAGCGTCTGGCTCATGAACTCGTCGAGGTTGTGGACGCGACGGATGTCGACCAGGGAGGCCGGCAGGAAGCCGCGCACCCCGAGATCGAGGATGAGACCGCCCTTGACCACCTCGATCACGCTGCCCTCGACCGGTTCGCCCGACTCGGCGGCGGCCTCGATCCGGCGCCACGCCTTCTCGAAGCGGGCGCGCTTCTTGGAGAGGATCAGCCGCCCCTCGGCGTCCTCTTTGGTGAGCACGAGAGCGTCGATCTCTTCGCCCAACTCGACCTCTTCGGCGGGGTCGACGGACTTGCGGATCGAGAGCTCGCCGGAGGGGATGACCCCCTCCGACTTGTAGCCGATGTCGACCAGAACCTCGTCCTTGTCGATTCGCACCACCTTGCCGTTGACGACGTCACCCTCATCAAAGGAGACCATCGTCGCCGCATAGTTGGGGATTACGTGGCCATTGACCTGGAGCAACAGGCCGTCGGAGCCCTCAACGGGGGTTCCCTCAGGCGCGGCCGTTGCAGGGGCAGTCAATGTGTCGGTGGCGGACACGGCGGCGAATAATGGCAGAATCGTTCGCAATGCCGGTACGGGCGACAAAGCGTGGCCAGGAGCGGACTCCGCTCGACGGGACTTACGACGTGCTGGTCTGCGGAGCGAGCTTCGCGGGACTCGCCGTGGCGCGCGAGCTGGCCGGCTCGGGGGCCGAGGTGATGGTCATCGACCGCTACGAGATCGGCGAGCGCCAGACCTCCGCCTGCGGCGTCCCAACCGAGTGGCTGCGACAGCTGGGCCTGATGGGAGCCGAGCGCCAGCGCTTTGACTCGCTGCTGATGCACACCCCCCACGGCGACACTCGCTATCGCCTCCCATGGACCTTCTCGACCTTCGATTACCGCGAGCTCTGCGAGTTGCTCTGGAGTGACTGTGACGCGCGATTTGAGACCGCGAAGGTGAACGGGCGCGCCGTCGCCAGCGGTGACGGCGCGAGCCAGATTGAGACCGACCGCGGCCTGCTCTCCTCTCCGCTGATCGTCGATGCGCTCGGCTGGCGGCGGGTGCTGGCCACGGGCGAGGGCTACCAGCCGCCCGCTGCTCCGCTCTCGCGCGGGCTGGAGGTCCACCCCAAGGGGACCGGCGAGGATCTGGAGATCTGGATCGACCGCCGCTACGTTCCCGCCGGCTACGGCTGGTCCTTCCCCGCTAAGGACGAGCTGCGGATCGGCATCGGCTCCTTCGACCCCCGCTTCCATATCCGCGAGACAACCGAACTCCTCGCCGAGGACCTGGGGCAGGAACGGCTCGGCTACCAGGGCAACTGGATACCCCACAAGCTGCGCGGGGCGACCGAGGACGGGGTCTTCTTCGCTGGCGACTCAGCCGGACACTGCCTTCCGCTTACCGCCGAGGGGATCCGGACAGCGCTCTACTTCGGGATCGCGCTCGGCCGGGAGCTGCGCGGCGTCATCGAGGGTCGACACAGTCGCGAGACAGCCGCCGCCCGCTATGCCGAGTTCAACGATTCCCACGAGTGGAAGTTCCGCTCGTTGCTGCACGTCCAGCGGCTGATCCCCCACGTCCCCCCGCGCCTGCTCGGCCCGCTGCTCCGTCTGATGGGGTCCAAGCGCTTTGTCAACTGGTCCTTCAACCACTACCTGCGGATCGCCCCGCCGGAGTTTGGCGCCTCAGCGGACAATCAAGACCGTCCCGACCAGCAGCAGTACGACGCCGGCAATCCGTCCCGGGCTGAGCGGGACCTGGTCAAGGCCGAACAGGCCTAGGCGATCGATCGCGACCGCGGCGGTGAGTTGGCCGGTGACGGTCGCCGCCGCGACGCCGCCAGCTCCGATGACCGAGAACGGCGATCAGCGCGTTTGCGACGTATACGGCACCGAGCAGACCGCCGAGCAGGTAGTACCAGCTGACGCTGAAGGTCGAGGAGAGCCCACCCGCCTCGCCGCTGAGAACGACGATCGCAGCGAGGGCTACCGCGCCGATGGTGAAGGAGACCAGCGCCGCCGGCAAACCACCCGTCGCCCTCGCCAAGCCAGCGTTGATCGGCGCCTGGAGGGCGATCAACCCGCCCGCGCCCGCGGTCAGGATGACGAGCAGGCTCCGGTGATCCATTAGAAACCCCCTTCTAGAGTCCAACCGCTCTTCCTCATCGCGATCACTTGGCATCGAGCCAGTCCTTGCCGATGCCGACGTCGACCTCGAGCGGTGGGTCGAGCTCGTAGGCGGTGCACATCTCGCGGCGCACCAACTCAACCGCGTCGTCCATCTCCCCTGGCGGGCCCTCGAAGAGCAGCTCGTCGTGGATCTGGAGGACCAGGCGGGTCCTCATCCCGGCCTCGGCCAGCGCCCGGTGGCAGCGGACCATCGCCACCTTGATGATGTCGGCGGCGGTCCCCTGGATCACCGTGTTGACGGCAAGCCGCTCGCCGAGGCGGCGGGTGCTGACGTTGCCCGAGCGCAGCTCGGGGATGGCGCGGCGACGGCCCATCAGGGTCCTCACGTAGCCGTCGGCCTGCGCCCGCTCGACGACCTCCTCGCGGAAGGCGCGAACCGCGGGGAAGCGCTCCAGGTAGCGGGCGACGAATTCCTCGCCCTCCTTGCGCGGGATGTTGAGCCGGTCGGCAAGCCCGAACCCGGTCAGTCCGTAGACGATCCCGAAGTTGACCATCTTCGCCTTTGAGCGCTGGCCGACGTCGACCTCCTCGCGGGAGATGTCGAAAACCTCGGCCGCGGTAGCGGCGTGGACGTCGTCGCCGGCCCTGAAGATCTCCTTCAGCACCTCCTCCTCGGCAACGTGGGCGAGGACGCGCAGCTCGACCTGGCTGTAGTCGGCCGAGAGCAGTCGGGCGCCGCGCTCGGCGACAAAGCAGGCGCGGACGGGGCGGCCCAGCTCGGTGCGGATCGGGATGTTCTGTAGGTTGGGGTTGGTGCTGGAGAGGCGGCCGGTGGCGGCTGTGGTCTGATTGAAGGTGGTGTGGATGCGGCCGGTCTCGGGATCGATCAGGTCTGGCAGCGAGTCCAGGTAGGTGTTCTTCAGCTTGGTCAGCTCGCGCCAGGACTCGATCTTCTCGACGATCTCGTGCTCATCGCGGATCTGGGCAAGGACGCGGGCGTCGGTCGAGAAGCCGGTCTTGCCGCGGCGCTTGCGGGACAGGCCGAGCTCTTCGAAGAGGACCTGGCCGACCTGCTGCGGGGAGCCGATCGTGAACTCGTGCCCAGCCAGCTCGAAGATCTCCCTCTCCAGCGTGGAGATCCGCTCGCCGAAGCCGGTGCCGACCTCGGCGAGGCGCTCGGCGTCGAGCTTCAGCCCCTCCCGCTCCATCGCCGCCAGCACGTGGACCAGCGGCAGCTCGACCCCACGCAACAGGGGCTTCAGGTCGAGCCCCTCGATCCGCGGCCGCTGAGCGTCCCCCAGCGCACAGACGAGGCGCGCCTCCTCGGCCGGGTCCAGACCTGCCTCGCCCTCCTCGCCCAACGCGAGCTGTCCGTCCGCCCCATCACCCCGGTCCTCAGACGCGGACCCGGCGATGCCGATCCCGGCGTCGGCGGCCAGCTCGATCAGCTCATAGGTTCGGCGCTGGGGCTCCAGCAGATAGGCGGCAATCATCGTGTCGTGGGCGAGGTCAAGCTCGACCCCCCCGCGGGCGGCCGCAGCGAGCAGGCCATGACGGCCTCCGCCGAGAGACTTAGCGTCGTGGGCGAGGATCGGGCGTGCGACCAGGGCCACGACGAGCTCGTCCAGGGTCGAGCTGCCGACGAGGACGCGATCGCCAGCGGCGGCCCAGCGCTCGCCCTCGATCGCCAGGGCCACCGGGCCGTCGGTCAGATCGGCGGGCGTCCCCTCCACGGTCTCCACCTCCAGCTCCCTCTCGACGCTGCGGCCGGGTACCGCCTCGCCCTCGGGGAGGGCTTCTTCGAGTCGCTCCATCACCGCCCTCAGCTCGAACTCGCGCATGAAGTCGCGCAGGACACCTCGATCGGGCTCGGTGGCCATCACCTCGCCCAGGTCGACACCCGTATCGATCTCGGCGATCACCGTCGCGAGCCGCTTTGAGAACGCGGGCGTCCTCGGCGTGCTCGAGCAGGTTCTGCTTGCGTTTTGCGCCGGAGACCTCCCCGACGCTGGCCAGCACCCCCTCCAGCGAGCCGAATTTCTGCAGTAACTGGGACGCGGTCTTCTCCCCGATCCCGGGAACGCCGGGAATGTTGTCGGAGCTGTCGCCCTTCAGCCCGATCAGGTCGGGAACCAGCTCGGGCGCCACACCGTAGCGCTCGATCACCGCCTCACGGTCATAGACCTTGGTCTCGGTGATGCCGCGCGAGGTGCTCATTACCCGCACCCCCTCGCCGACCAGCTGGTAGACGTCGCGGTCGCCGGAGACGATCATCACCGCGATCCCCTCCTCGCGCGCCTGCCTGGCGAGCGAGGCGATCACGTCGTCGGCCTCATACCCCTCGACCCTGACGTTGGCGTAGCCGAAGGCCTCGACCAGCGGCATCAGGTGCGGCCACTGCTCGGAGAGCAGGTCGGGGCGGGGCGGTCGCTGCGCCTTGTAAAGATCGTAGGTGACCTCCCGCCCCGACATCCCCGCGTCCCAGGCGACAATCACCCCGGCCGGTCGGTGCTCGGCGATGATCTTGACCAGCATCGACGCCAGCCCGTAGATCGCATTAGTCGGCCGCCCGTCGCTGGTCCCAATCGACTCCGGCAGCGCGAAGAACGCCCGGTAGGCGAGGGAATTCCCATCGATCAGGAAGAGCTCGCGCCCGTCACCCACTACTGCAGCAACTCCGGCGGCGTGATCTCCTGGGGGACCTCACGCACGTAGAAGCGGCTGCGGCCTATCTCCTCCTCGCCGACGCTGATCACCGCCGCGTGGGGGCCGGTCGTTGAGAAGGCGAGGTTGGTGGCCAAGGGAGACGACGATGCGCTGGTCGGCGCCCTCGACGCTGCCGGGGGGCCGGCCGGCCTCGAACTCCATCGTGAACTCCTCGCCGATCACCTCACCGTCGGGGCCCTGGACGTGAAGAGAGAGCGCGTGGCGACGGTTGGTTTCGCTCCACGGAACGTCGACGGCGAGGGCGATGCTGAAGGAGTATTCCAGTGGCAGCGACGGGAGGCGCAGCTCGTTCCAGCCCGCGCCGAGAGCGTAGACCTTGCCGTTGATCGCCTCGCTCGAGTCGGCGAGGATGAGGAATCCCAGGTTCATCGGTACCCCGATCCTAGTTCGTGGGGCAGCGACTCTCCGGGCGGCCACAGGCGGGCGGGCCGAATCTGATTCGATAGCCACCATGGCCGTAAGCGCCCAGTACAGCGTCACGATCCGGGTCGAGCTCGACGCGCGGCAGGAGCCGCTCGGGAAGCTGACCGCCGTGATCGCCGAGGCGGGCGGGCAGCTGCAGGGCGTGGACCTGGTACCTGGCGCCGGAAGCGAGGGCAAAAGGGTGCGCGAGTTCACGATCGACGCCCAAGACCGCGAGCACTGGGAGCGGATTCTGCGGGCGATCGGCTCGACCCGGGGCGCCAAGGTGCTCGACTACGTCGACCGCACGATGCAGATGCACCGTGGCGGCAAGATCGAGCTGCACAACAAGTACCCGCTGAAGACGCGCGACGACCTCTCGATGGCCTACACGCCCGGCGTCGCCCGTGTATGTCAGGACATCCACGCCGACCGCGCCAAGGCCTTCGAGTACACGATTAAGAAGAACACGGTCGCGGTCGTCTCTGACGGCAGCGCCGTGCTGGGGCTGGGCAACATCGGGCCAGAGGCGGCGATGCCGGTAATGGAGGGCAAGGCGATGCTGTTCAAGGAGTTCGCCGGAGTCGACGCCTTCCCGATCTGCCTCGACACCCAGAACGCCGATGAGATCGTCAAGGCGGTGGAACTGATCGCCCCGACCTTCGGCGGCATCAACCTCGAGGACATCTCCGCCCCGCGCTGCTTTGAGATCGAGGACAGGTTGAAGGAGTCGATCGACATCCCGGTCTTCCACGACGACCAGCACGGCACCGCGGTGGTGGTGGTGGCGGCGCTGTTCAACGCGCTGAAGATCGTCGGCAAGCCGATCGAGGAGCTGCGGGTACTGGTGGTCGGGCTCGGCGCCGCCGGCGTCGCGGTGACCAAGATGATGCTCGCCTCCGGCGTCACCCACATCGTCGGCTGCGACCGCCGCGGCGCGCTCTCGACCGAACGCGAGGACTACGTGTCGGGCGAGATGAGCTCGATCAAGCGCTGGTACGCGGAGAGCTCCAACCCTGAGAGGCTCTCTGGCCAGCCCGCCGACGTGATCGAGGGCATGGACCTCTTCATCGGGCTCTCAGGCCCGGGGATCATCCCGGCGGAGGCGCTTGGCAAGATGAACGACGATGCGATCGTCTTCGCGATGGCCAACCCCAACCCCGAGGTGATGCCAGAGGACGCCGCCCCCTACGTGCGGATAATGGCCACCGGGCGCTCTGATTACCCTAACCAGATCAACAACGTGCTCTGCTTCCCCGGCATCTTCCGAGGTGCCCTCGACGCCGGCGCCCCGCGGATCACCGAGGAGATGAAGTTGGCAGCCGCCAAAGGGATCGCAGAGGTGGTCACCGAGGGTGACCTCTCCGAGGACTACATCATCCCCAGCGTCTTTAACCGCGACGTCGCGCCGAAAGTCGCGCAGGCGGTGGTCGAGGAGGCCAAGCGCGCCGGCATCGCCCGATTCAGCGAGGAGACGGGCACCTTCTCAACCGTGGAGGTCCCGCCCCCCTCGTGAAGGTCCTCATCACCGGAGCCAGCGGCTTCATCGGGCGGGCGCTCTGCGACGCTCTGCTGGTCGGAGGCGAGGAGGTGGTGGGGTTAACGCGCGCTCCCGAGCGGGCGCGCCGAACGAATCCGAGGGTCGCCTGGCACGCTTGGGAGCCAACCCTTGAACGACCTCCGGCTGCGGCCTTTGAGGGCGTCGATGGGATTGTCAACCTGCTCGGCGAGAAGATCAACCAGCGCTGGACCGATGACGCCAAGCGCCGGATCATGGAGAGTCGCCGCACCGGCACCCACAACCTGGTGGGGGCGATCGTCTCACTGAAGCGCAAGCCCGCGGTGCTGGTCAACCAGTCGGCGATCGGCTACTACGGCGACCGCGGCGAGGCGATCATCGACGAGTCGGCCGAACCGGGCGGCGGCTTCGATGCCGAGGTAGTGCAGGAGTGGGAGAAGGCAGCGCACGAGATCGAGGGCAGCGGCGTGCGCCTCGTCGTGGTCCGAACCGGACATGTGCTCGATCCCGGTGGCGGGCTGCTGGGCCAGCTCTTGACACCGTTTAAGCTCGGAATCGGCGGTCCGATCGCCGGCGGTGGGCAGTACATGTCCTGGATCCACATCGAGGACGAGGTCGGGATTCTGCTCTGGGCGCTCGATGAGGTGAAGGTGAGCGGCGCCGTCAACTCGACAGCGCCCAACCCGGTCACCAACCGCGAGTTGTCAAAGGCGCTCGGGCGCGCGCTCGGGCGCCCCGCCGTGATCCCCGTGCCCGGCTTCGCCCTCGACCTGATGTTCGGTAGCGAGTTCGCAGCGGTGCTGAAGGGGGGTCAGCGGGTGGCACCGCGGCGGACGCGGGACCTCGGCTATGAGTTCCGCCACCCCGACCTCGACGAGGCGCTGCGGGACCTGCTGGCTAACGCTGGCTGACGCTGTCGCGCACGGCTTCTCTCACTTCGCCAGATCCCCCTGTTTCCCGGATCGCCTTCAGCAGGGTCGCCATCGCCGCGCGGCCAGACGGACCCGTGACCTGCGCGATCCCGGCGGCATCGAGGATCGGCCGCGAGAAGCGCGTCGCGGCGGGATCGAGCTCACCGATGTAGCCGACCGACGTCGAGTCCTCAGAGGCGCGGCGCGCGTCGGCGCCAACTGCGGCGAGGCTCCACCTCCCACCGCCCCCGGTGTCATCGAGGCAGACGGCTCGGACGCGGAGGGGCCCGGCCCGACCACCGCTGCGGGCAAGTTCCCGGCGAGCCCCGACACACATCGCCCTCCCAGCAGCCGCCCGCGTGCCGTGCAGCGGCGCGCTGACATAGACAGTCAGCGTCGCGCCCTGGGACACCCCGCTCCCCGCTCCACAGCCACCGAGCGCGGCAATAGGCACAAGGAGGGCGACAGCCGCGGCGCAGTGCCGTTCAGCCGAAAAATACCTCGGCCTCTCCGAATAGGGAACCGGAGACGAGTTTCAGCTCCGCGATCGCCTCGGTGAGCTGGACGAGCCGGATGTCGGTTCCCCGCAGAGCGGTCATCGTCCCCCAACGCTGAGCGTTGACGGCATCAATCGCGTGCAGGCCGAAGCGAGTCGCCAACACCCGATCAAAGGCGGTCGGGGTGCCACCGCGCTGCACGTGCCCGAGCACCGTCGCGCGAGTCTCCTTACCGGTGCGCCGCTCGATCTCGCCCTCAAGCCAACGGGCGATGCCGCCGAGGCGCACGTGGCCGAAGGCGTCCAGCTGTCCCTCGTCGGGCCCCGGCACGCCACCCTGCGGCTGAGCTCCCTCAGCGACGACCACGATCGGGGCAAAGTGGCTTTCGAAGCGCCTCCCAACCAGCTCGCAGACCCGCTCGATGTCGAAGCGCCGCTCGGGGATGAGGATCACGTTGGCGCCGCCGGCAAGACCTGCGTGAAAGGCGATCCAACCCGCGCTGCGTCCCATCACCTCGACGATCAGCACTCGGTGGTGGCTGTCGGCGGTGGTGTGGAGGCGGTCGATTGCCTCCATCGCGATGTTGACGGCGGTGTCGAAGCCGAACGTGTAGTCGGTGGCACTGAGATCGTTATCGATCGTCTTCGGCACGCCGACGACCTTGATCTCGGCCTGTTCGTGCAGGCGCAAGGCAGCGCCGAGCGTGTCCTCACCGCCGATCACGATTAGGCCCTCGACTCCCGCCGCCGCCAGATTCTCGCCGATCCGCGCCGGCCCGCCGTCTACGGCGAAAGGGTTGGTTCGCGAAGATCCGAGAATGGTGCCGCCGCGCGGCAGGATGCCGCGCACCTCGGGCACCCCGAGTGGGCGGTGATCACCCTCGAGCGGCCCACGCCAGCCATCCTGGTAACCGACGAACTCGTGCCCGTACTGGCCGACCCCCTTACGGACAATCGCCCTGATCACCGCGTTCAGCCCTGGGCAATCGCCCCCACCGGTGAGCACGCCGATACGCATTCGCCCAGCTTAGAAGCTGCCCGCGGGCGGCTAGGACTTCGGCTGGGCGATGCGGATCGCGGCACCGATCAGCAGCACCGTGCCAAAGACGAGCGCGGCCACCGGGCCGCCCTGGCCGAGGGCGTAGGAAACCGTCATCGCGGCGAGCGCCAAGAAGAGCGTTACGACCAGTCCCATGGGCGCTGATCCTAACCTGCGAGGGCGGCGCGCGTCTCGCGCAGTAAGGCGGTAACGGCTTCCGCGGCCGCCTCCGGAGAGCCCGCCTCGCCGGCGGCCCGAACCAGCCGACTGCCGATGATCACGCCATCGGCGACCTCTCCTACCTGCGCGGCCTGCTGCGGCGTCCCGATCCCGAAGCCGACGGCCGCCGGTACCTCAGACTCCGCCTTGGTCGCCGACACCAGCTCGAAGAGGGCCGGGGGAAGCGCGTCGCGCTCGCCCGTCGTGCCGATCGTGGAGACCACGTAGACGAAGCCCCGGGCGGCGGCGCAGATCCTGGCGCGGCGCTCGGGCGGGGTGGTCGGCGCGACCAGCGGCACCGGCGCCAGCCCGGCGGCAGAGAACGCCTCAAGCACCTCATCCCCCTCGCCGAGTGGCAGGTCGGGGACGATCGCGCCGGCGGCGCCGGCATCAGCCGCGCGGCGGGCGAAGTCCGCCGCCCCCCCGTGCGCCAGCACCATGTTGGCGTAGACCATGAGGACGACTGGCACCCGGTCGGCGACCGACGCGCAGGCCTCCAGGGCGGTGTCCAGGGTGGCGCCCGCGGCCAGCGCCGCGGTTGCGGCGGCGTGGATCGTCGGGCCGTCGGCCAGAGGATCGGAGAAAGGCACCCCCAGCTCGATCAGATCGGCGCCCGCGTTAGCGTAGGCGGCGGCAATCGCCAGCGAGAACTCGCGGTCGGGGTAGCCGACCATCATGTATGGCATCAACGCGGCGCGACTCTCGGCGCGAGCGGCGTCGAAGGCACCGGCAATCCGCTCGACCCCGGTCAGGGTCGCCTCAGCCACCTGTCCGCTCCATCACCTCGACCAGGTCCTTGTCGCCGCGCCCGGACAGACAGAGGACGTCGTATCCGTCCCCACCTCTGTTCTCAAGCAACCAGGCGATCGCGTGGGAGGACTCCAGCGCTGGGATGATCCCCTCCAGGCGCGAGAGTTGGGTGAAGGCGGCAAGCGCCTGCCCGTCGGTCACCGCGTAGTAGCTGGCCCGACCTGTGTCGCGCAGGTGGGCGTGCTCGGGACCGACCCCCGGATAGTCGAGGCCGGCGGAAACCGAGTGCGCCTCGAGGATCTGGCCTTCCTCGTCGGCGATCACCGAGGAGAGCGAGCCGTGCAGGACCCCCGCTCTGCCGGCGAGCAGCGAGGCGCCGTGGCGGCCGCTCTCCATGCCCTCCCCCGCAGCCTCGACGCCGATCAGCTCGACCCCCTCATCGGCCAGGAACGGGGTGAAGATCCCGATCGAGTTGGAGCCGCCGCCAACGCAGGCGATCACCCGGGCGGGAAGCGATCCCTCGGCGCCCAGCGCCTGCTCGCGAGCCTCCTCGCCGATCACCCTCTGAAGGTCGCGCACCAGTGCCGGGAACGGCGCCGGCCCGACCGCGGAGCCAATTACGTAGTGGGTCGTCTCGACGTTCGCTACCCAGTCGCGGATCGCGGCGCTGACCGCCTCCTTCAGGGTACGGGCGCCGGCCTGCACCGGAACCACCTCGGCTCCGAGCAATCGCATCCGGTCGACGTTGGGCGCCTGGCGGCGGATGTCCTCGGTCCCCATGTAGACGACGCACTTAAGGCCGAGCAGGGCGCAGGCGGTCGCCGTCGCCACCCCGTGCTGGCCGGCGCCCGTCTCGGCGATCACCCTGGGCTTGCCCATCCGCTGTGCGAGCAGGGCTTGGCCGATCGCGTTGTTGATCTTATGGGCGCCGGTGTGGGCGAGGTCCTCGCGCTTCAGATAGACGGTGCGCCCGGCTCGCTCGGAGAGCCGCTCTGCCAGGTAGAGCGGCGTCGGGCGACCGATGAAGTCGCGGTGCAGAAGGGCGAGCTTGCGCTGGAACTTCCCATCCTCGCGGGCTGCGGCCCAGGCGGCGGTCAGCTCCTCGAGCGCCGGGATCAGCGTCTCCGGCACATAGCGGCCCCCGTAGGGCCCGAACCGCTCCTCCACCGCGCTCATGCGGCGGGGACGCTAGCGGCCTTGGCGGCCTCGAAGAAAGCGGCCATCCTCGCGTGGTCCTTGCGGCCGGGCTCGGCCTCCACCCCGCTCGCGACGTCGACCGCGTAGGGATGGGTGACCGCGATCGCCTCGGCGACGTTCTCGGGGCGCAAGCCGCCGGCGAGGATCGCCGGCACCTCGGAGCGACGCTCGGCCAGCAGCCCCCAATCAAAGCTCTCCCCGGTCCCGCCCCAGAGGCCCCGGCTGCGTCGGTCAAAGAGGTGGAAGTCGGTGCGGTAGGCCTCGGCCGCGTGGATGTTGGCGGCGCTGGCGACATGGACCGCCTTCACCACCTTAACCCCAGTCCGCCGCGCCACCTCGGCGCAGAACGAGGGACCCTCCCCCCCGTTCAGCTGCACCATGGTCAGGCCGGCGCTCTCGACCGCCTTGTCCACCTCCTCCAGCTCCGGGTTGACGAAGACGCCCGCCACCTCGCACTTGCGACGGAACGCTGCGCCGATCTTGGCCGCCCGGTCCGGCTCGCATCGCCGCGGGCTGTCCTCGTAGTGGACGAGGCCGACTGCCCACGCCCCGAGGCGCACCGCCTCGGCGGCGTCGTCTAGGCTCGTGACTCCGCAGATCTTGACCCGCACCCCTCCAGGGTACGGGAGCTATTTGCCCAGGGGGCCGATCGACCCGGACTGAGCGTCGCGGATCGACGCGGGGCGTTCGCCCAGCGTTACGGTCACCGTCTTGGTCGAGCCGCCACGCAGCACCGTGACTTCGAGCGATTCTCCCGGCTTGGCGGCGTTGACGATGCTGACCACTTCGTCCATCGAGGAGATCTTCTTGCCGTTGATCTTGGTGATGATGTCGCCACCGAGACTGAAGTTGGCGCCGTCGATCGTCGCCGCGGTGGTGCCGCCCTGGATACCCGCCTTGTCGGCGGGACCGTTCTTGACCACTTCTTGGACGAGCACGCCTTCCTTGACCGGCAGGTTGACCGCCTGGGCCAGGGCCGGGGTGACGCTGGTCCCGGTGATACCGAGGAACGCGTGCTTGACCTTGCCCGTCGTCTCCAGCTGGCTGATCTCTTCCCGTGCTGTGTTGATCGGGATCGCGAAGCCGATGCCGACGTTGCCGTCGCTGCCGCTGCCGCCGGTCTCGATCTGCGAGTTGATCCCGATCACGTTGCCAGCAGCTTCGATCAGCGGTCCGCCCGAGTTGCCGGGGTTGATCGCAGCATCGGTCTGGATCACGTTGGAGATCGAGAAGCCGTCGGGGGCCTGGATCTGGCGCTGAAGCGCCGAGACGATGCCGCTGGTAACGGTTCGATCGAGACCGAAGGGGTTGCCGATTGCGACCACCGGGTCGCCGACTTCGATCTTCGAGGAGTTACCGAGCGACAGTGGGTGGAGCTGGTCGGATGGAGCATTCACCTTGAGCAGCGCCAGGTCCGTCGCCGGGTCGGTGCCGACCACGGTGGCGTTGTAGGAGGTGTTTGAGGCACCCAGTTTGACCTGGATGTGGCTGGCACCGGCGATCACGTGGTTGTTGGTGAGGATATGGCCGTTGGAGTCGATGACGATGCCGGAGCCGGTCGCGGTGCCGCCGCTTTCCTTTTCCGATTCTTCTCCGAACGGCCCGAACGGCGAGGGGGAGCGCTTGGCGGGAATTTCGGCCTGGATGAAGGCGACCCCTTGCCCGTCGCGGCGGTAGATCTGGTTGACGACGTTGGGGTTGCCGCTCTTGCTGGAGGCGGGGGTAGCCAGGGGCGCGGCGATCGTCGTGGTCGAGCCGCCCTGCGCCTCGATCCAGCCGGCGGCGATCGCGATCCAGCCGAAAACTCCGACGACGGCGCCCCCCAATAGGGCCGAGCCGAAAGGGGTGCGGAAGAAGCGCTGCGCCCTGTGTGTCATGTGGCGATGGTCCGGGGCAGCGCTGAGTCGCCCCTAAACAACCCTAAAAGAATTCTTAAATTCGACGGGGCCCGCTCAGGGGCGCGAGTGCTCACTGGCTCTCGCCGGCGCCGGTCAGCTCGCGAGCCTTCGCCTCGGGGTCGGCAGCTTCCATCAGCGCCCCGCCGATCAGCGCGGCGTCGACGCCCGCTCGCTCCAGCTCCGTCAGCTCCTCCCGCGTCGAGATCCCGCTCTCGGCGACGACCGTCTTGCCCGCCGGCACGCCCGGCATCAGCTCGTAGGTGGTGGAGACGTCAACCGTTCCCTCGTCGAGATCGCGGTTGTTGATCCCGATCACGTCGGCGCCCAGTTCCAGCGCCCGCTCCAGCTCCGCCGCATCGTGAACCTCCACCAGGCAGTCAAGGTCGATTGCGCGTGCCTCCTCGTGCATCGAGCGCAGGGCATGATCGTCGAGAGCGCGGACGATCAACAGGACCGCGTCGGCACCGTTGACCGCCGCCTCATAGAGCTGGTAGGGGTCGACCATGAAGTCCTTGCGGAGGATCGGCAAGCCGCAGGCCATCCGGGCGGTGCGCAGGTCCTCGAGCGAGCCACCGAAGTTGGTCTCATCGGTCAGGATCGAGAGCGCCGTCGCGCCCCCCCTCTCATAGGCTCCAACCCGATCGGCCACCTGGGCCGTGGGAGAGATCTCCCCGGCGCTGGGCGAGCGCCGCTTGAACTCGGCGATCAGAGAGAGGCCAGGGCGGGCCAGTGCCTCGCCGAAGGGGCGGCTTCCGCCCTGCTCAGAGAGCCGTGCCTCGAGGTCGGCCTGAGGGACCTCGAGGCGGCGGCGGTTCACACCCTGGCGGGCGACGGAGATGAGCTGCTCGATCGTGCCCACTTGATCGGCAGAGCCTAGTCGCGGAGCTCGGCGGTAGTTGCGATAAGGCGATCGAGCACGTGGCGGGCTGCGCCCGAGTCGATCGCGGCGGCGGCCTTGGCAACCCCCTCGCCGAGGTCAGCGGCGAGGCCCCCGACGTAGATCGCGGCGCCGGCGTTGAGCAGGACGAGGTCGCGGCGCGAGCCTCTCTCGCCCTCCAGGACGGCGCGCGAGACAGCGGCGTTCTCCTCCGGCGTGCCGCCAGCGACCTCCTCCAGCTTGGCCTCGGCCAGTCCGAGCTCGCCCGGTTCCACGAACCACTCCGAGGTGCTGCCCTCGGCGACCTCGATCACCCGGGTCCGCGCCGAGATCGAGAGCTCATCAACGCCGTCCTCGGCCGCGACCACCATCGCCCGCACGGAACCGAGGCCTACCAGCGCCTCGGCGATCGTCTCCTGGTAGTGGCGGTCGGAGACGCCGAGCAGCTGGCGCTCGGCGCCTGCGGGGTTGGTCAGGGGACCGAGGAAGTTGAAGATCGTCCTCACCCCCAGCTCTTTGCGGACCGCCACCACGTGGGCCATCGCCGCGTGGTGGCGGGGAGCGAACATGAAGCCGAAGCCGACCTCATCGATGCAGCGGGCGACCGCGGCGGGACCGAGGTCGATGTTCACCCCCAAAGCCTCGAGCAGGTCGGCAGAGCCGCACCTGCTCGTGTTGGAGCGGTTGCCGTGCTTGGCGACGGCGCAGCCGGCGCCGGCTGCGACCAGCGCCGCCGTGGTGGAGACGTTGAAGGTGGAGGGACCGCCGCCCGTGCCTGCGGTGTCGAGCAGGTCGGCCCGCTCGACGCTGACGTGGGAGGCGAGCGCCCGCATCGTCCGCGCCAAGCCGACCAGCTCAGGCACCGTCTCCCCCTTGGCGCGCAGGGCGATCAGGAAGGCGCCGGTCTGGACAGGGTCGGTGCGCCCCTCCATGATCTCGGCCAGCACCGCGGAGGCGTGGTCGACGGTGAGGTGGTCGCCGCGACAGACGGCGTCAATCGCGCGGGTCACCACTTCGTTGGGCATCAGCCCTCCCCGAGGAAGTTGGCGAGCAGGTGCTTGCCCTGCGGGGTCAGCACCGACTCGGGGTGGAACTGGACGCCCTCCGCCGGCAGCTTGCGATGGCGGGCACCCATCACGACATCGCCCAGCCTGGCGCTCAACTCCAGCTCCGCCGGCAGGTCGGGGTCGGCGACGAGCGAGTGGTAGCGCCCGGCGAGGAGCGGACTCGGCAGGCCAGCGTAAATCGTCCGGCCGTCGTGGGTGACCTCGGCGTCCTTGCCGTGGACCGGTTCGCCTTGGACGACGCGCCCGCCAAACGCCTCGACCATCGCCTGGTGCCCGAGGCAGACCCCGAGCACGGGCGTGCCAGCCTCGGCGAAGGCGCGGATCGCCTTGACCGAGACCCCCGCCTCAGCGGGTGTGCAGGGGCCGGGCGAGACGACGAGGCGGCCGGGGCGACGCTCCAGCAGTTCGGGCACGGTCGCCTTGTCGTTGCGCACAACCTCGATCTCTGCTCCCAGCTCGCCCAGATACTGGACGAGGTTGTAAGTGAAGGAGTCGTAGTTGTCGATTATCAGAACGCGCATTCGCTACGGCCAATCGGGTTGCTCGCAGGCGAGCTCCACCGCGCGGAAGACCGCCTTCGCCTTGTTCACCGACTCGTTGTACTCATAGGCGGGCTTGGCGTCGGCGACGGTGCCACCGCCTGCCTGCACATGGACCTGGCCGTCCTTGACGACAACGGTACGGATGTGGATTGCGGTGTCGAGGTCGCCGTTCCAGGAGAGGTAGCCGATCGCGCCGCCGTAGGAGCAGCGCTTGACCGGCTCCAGCTCGTCGATGATCTGCATCGCTCGGACCTTCGGCGCGCCGGACAGCGTGCCAGCGGGGAGCGCCGAGCGCAGCACGTCCATCGCGCTCACCCCCTCGCGCAGCCTCCCAGAGACCTGGCTGACGATGTGCAGGACGTGGGAGTAGGTCTCGACCACCATCAGCTCGTCGACGCTCACCGTCCCGTACTCGCAGACCCTCCCCAGGTCGTTGCGGCCGAGGTCGACCAGCATCACGTGCTCAGCCCGCTCCTTGGGGTCGTTGACGAGGCGCTCGGCGAGGCGGCGGTCCTCCTCCTCGTTGGCCCCGCGCGGGTAGGTGCCGGCGATCGGGCGAGTCTCCACCCGGTCACCGTGGACCTTGACCAGCGGCTCGGGCGAGGCGCCGGCGATCTGGAAGTCGCCGAACTCGAGGAAGTACATGTAGGGAGAGGGGTTGACGGCGCGCAGGCCACGGTAGATCGAGAACGCCTCGACCGGTGCCGGCGCCGAGAAGCGCTGCGAGGGAACAACCTGGAAGGCGTCCCCGGCGTGGACGTACTCGACGATCCGCGCGACCGCGGCTTCGAAGTGCTCACGCTCCATGTTGGAGGCGAAATGCGGCGGCTCGGCGAGGGCGGGGCGCTCAGGCACCGGTACCGCGCCGCGCAGGAGGCGGCGGGCGTCGGCGATCTGCTCGGCGGCGCGGGCGTAGGCGCTCTCGATTCCGCCGTCGGAGTCGGCGAATGCGCAGGCGAGGATCGTCAGCTCGTGGCTCAGGTGATCGAAGACCAGCATCGCGTCGGTGACCATCAGCGCCATGTCCGGCAGGCCGAGCGGATCGGGGTTGGGCTCGCCCAGCGGCTCGACCGTGCGCACCAGGTCATAGCCAAAGAAGCCGACCGCGCCACCGGCGAAGGGCGGCAGGCCCTCGACCGGGGCGGGGCGGAACGCGGAGAGGCGCTCGGCGACCACGGCGTATGGATCGGGGGCGTCGCAGTCCTCGCGGCCGGACTCCGAGAGCACGTCGTTACTCCAGCGCAACACCGAGCGCGGCCGGAAGCCGACGAACGAGTAGCGGCCGACCTGGCCCTGCTCGGCCGACTCCAGCAGGAAGCAGGGCGCCCCCCTTGGCTCGCCGGCGCGCAGCTTGAGAAATGCCGATACCGGCGTCTCGCAATCGTCGACGATACAGGCACGGATGGGGACGACGTTGCCCTGCACGGCGAGCCGCCGCGCCTCCTCCAGGCTCGGCTCTAGCCGCAACTCAGACTCAGCCGCGACGGCCATTGAGCACTTCCATCACGGCGGATTGCGGTACCTCGCGAGAGGCCAGCAGGACGCTGAGGTGGTAGAGCAGGTCGGCCGCCTCCTCGGCAACCCGCTCGTCTGACTCCTCGCGCGCGGCGCGGATGACCTCCTCGGCCTCCTCTTCGACCTTCTCGGCGATCAACCTCGGGTCGTCGAGCAACTTCACGGTGTAGCTGCCCTCGGGGCGCTCAGCGGCACGGCTGTGCAGGGTTTGCTCCAGGGCCGCCAGCGCCTCGTGGGCGACGGGAGAGGGCTCATCAGGCTTCGCGGGAGCATCCTTCTCGGTTGACGCGGAACCGCCGAGCGTGCGATAGAAGCAGCTGCGCTCCCCCGTGTGACAGGCGGGGCCGGTCGGCTCTACCAGGGCGACGATCGCGTCCCCGTCGCAGTCATAGCGGAGCTGCCGCAGTCGCAGCACGTTCCCTGAGGCTTCTCCCTTTCGCCAGATCTCCTCGCGCGAGCGGCTGTAGAAGTGAACCTCTCCAGTCTCCACGGTCAACCGCAGCGACTCCTCGCTCATGTAGGCAAGGGTCAGCACCTCGCCGCTGGAGAAGTCCTGGGCGACGCACGGCACCAAGCCGTGCTCGTCGAAATAAACACCTTCGTACCTAAAGGAAACGCTTTCGTACATCAAGCAATCGTAGTTGGCAGGCGCCTATTCGATTCCCAGGCGGTCGAGCAGGTCCTCGTCGCGGCGCCAGCGGTGGCGGACGCGGACCTGGAGGTCGAGGTGGACCTTGGTATCGAGCTCACCTTCAAGTGAGCGGCGCGCGGCGGCACCGATCTCGCCGACCTTGGCGCCGCCCCTGCCGATCAGGATGCCCTTCTGGGACTCCGTCTCCGCCCAGATCTCGGCGCGGACGAGGACCAGCCCGTCATCCCGTGACGCGATCTCCTTCACCGAGACCTCGACCGAGTGGGGAATCTCCTCCCGGGTGCGGTTCAGCACCTGCTCGCGGATCAGCTCGGCGAGCAGCACCTCGCTCGACTGGTCGCTGTGGTCCTCCGGCGGGTACAGGTACGGGCCCTCCGGCAACAGCTCCCCCAGGCGCTCGACCAGCGCCTCCAGCCCCTCGCCGCTGCGCGCGCTGATCGGGAAGACCTCGTCGACTCCCCCAGCTCCGCGGCCGCGGCGAGCACGGGCACCAGCTCGTTCGGCCCTACCCGGTCGGACTTGTTCACCGCGCAGAGGACCGGCAGCCTCGTGCCCGCCCCCAGCAGAGCCCTGGCGATGAAGCGATCGCCCGGCCCCACCCCCTCCTCCCCGTTGACGACGATCAGCGCCAGATCGGAGTCGGCCAGCTCCCGCTCGACCCGGCGCTGCATCCGCTCGGTGAGGACGTCGCGCGGGCGCTGCACTCCCGGCAGGTCAACGAGGACGAGCTGGCGACCGGCTTCGAGGTCGGTGGCGACGCCGCGGATCGCCCGCCGCGTCGTCTGCGGCCGCATTGAGACGATCGCCACCCGGGAGCCGACGATCGCGTTGACCAGCGTCGACTTGCCGACGTTGGGACGGCCGGCGAGCCCGATGAAGCCGGCCCGCGTCACCGCAGGCCGTCCATCACAAGTTCCTGGAGCGCGAGCATCTCGCCGAGATCGGTCTCGTGGTCATAGCCGCAGAGGTGAAGAACACCGTGGACCGCCGCCTCGGTCATCTCAGAGCAGTACGCCTCGCAGATGACCACGTCACCCAGCTCTCGGGGACCGGCGCTCGGGCCAACTCCGTCCACGGGGAAGGCGAGGACGTCGGTTGCGGCGTCCTCGCTTCTGTGCTCACGGTTCAGCTCGCGCATGCGGCCCGCGCCAACCAGCTCGACCGCGAGGTGCCCGTCGGCAACGCCGGCCGCGTCGAGCGCCCCGGCCACGGCGGTGCGCAGGTTCGCCGGCACGTCTGAGAGGTCGACCTTAGTCACTGCGAGCGGTGCGACTCGCGCTCGGCGTGCTCCCCGTACGCCGCGACGATGCGCTGAACCAGCTTGTGGCGGACCACGTCCTCGCCGCCGAAGTGGACGAAGGAGATGTCTTGGACCTCGCCGAGGATCTCGCGAACCGCGATCAGGCCGGAACGCTGGTCGGTCGGCAGGTCGATCTGGGTGATGTCGCCGGTCACCACCATCCGGGAGTTGAAGCCGAGCCGGGTCAGGAACATCTTCATCTGCTCGGGGCTGGTGTTCTGCGCCTCATCGAGGATGATGAAGGAGTCGTTGAGGGTGCGGCCACGCATGAAGGCGAGCGGCGCCACCTCGATCACGCCGCGCTCGAAGTAGCCATTTACCCGGTCGGGGTCGAGCATGTCGTAGAGGGCGTCAAAGAGCGGCCGCAGGTAGGGGTCGACCTTGGCCTGGATGTCGCCCGGTAAGAAGCCGAGCCGCTCCCCCGCCTCGACCGCGGGCCGGGTGAGGATGATCCGTTGCACCTGGCGCTCGGCCAGCGCCGCCGCGGCCATCGCCACCGCGAGGAAGGTCTTGCCGGTGCCGGCCGGGCCGATCCCGAAGGTGATCGTGTGGCGGCGGATCGAGTCGACGTAGCGCTTCTGGTTGAGGGTCTTCGGCGCGACCTTGGTGTTGCGGTGCCGCCAGACCACGTCCTCAAGGATCTCGGCCGGGCTCTCGTGGGCATCGAGCGCCCCGGTCACCGCCTCGATCGTTCCCGGCGCGACCTCATGCCCCTGCTCGATCAACTCGACCAGCTCGTCGACCACCGTCGCCGCCGTCTGCACGTCACCGGAGTCCCCGTCCAGGGTGAGCACGTTGCCACGCAGGTGAAAATCGCAGTCGAGGCGGCCACGCAGGGCCCGCAGCACGGCGTCCTCGGAGCCCGCCAGCTCCGCGGCGACGCTGTTGTCGAGGGTCAGCTGCCTACGCGCCAAGCTTCTCTCGCACCGCCGCGCTGACCCGCTTGCCATCGGCCCGCCCGCCCAGCTTCGGCATCAGAGCCGACATCACCTGGCCCATCTGGCGGGGCTCGCTGGCCCCGGTCTCGGCAACCGCGGCATCGACCAGCCCCTCCAGCTCCTGATCGGAGAGCTGCTGTGGCAGGTAGGCCTCGATCAGCTCGCTCTCGAAGCGCTCGGCAGCGGCCTGCTCCGCGCGCCCTGCCTCCGCGTAGGCCTCAGCGGCCTCCAGTCGCTTCTTGCGCTCCCGCTGCAGCACCGCGACCTCGTCGCCCTTGCCCAGCTTGGCGTCTTGCTGGAGCGCGTCGACCACCATCCGCAGCGCCGCAGCGCGCTCGCGTTCCCTTGCTTTCATCGCCGTCCGCACGTCCGCTTGGACCAACTCGAGGATCGTCTCGCTCATGGACTAAGGGTAGAGGCGTCGCCGTCGGGGAGGGAAACCGCCTCGACTTTCCCCAGCGGCATCTGCAGGAAGCGGGTGCCGAGGTCGCGGAAGGAGTCGGCGTCTCCGGTGCAAAGGAAGCGATAGGCGCCCTCGCCATCTGGCTCGCGGGCGAGGCCGCGGCGCTCCAGCGCCCGCTGGGCAGCAGCGGCGACCGCGTGGCCCCCGCTGACCAGGCGCACGTCGCGGCCGAGAATGCGCTGGAGCATCGGAGCGACGAGTGGGTAGTGGGTACAACCGAGGATCAGGGTGTCGACCCCGGCTCGCTTCAGCGGCGCGCAGTAAGCGCGAGCCATCGCCATCGTCTTCTCGTCGAAGAGGGCGCCGTCCTGGATGAAGGGAGCAAGGTCCGGCGCCTCGACCTCGGTCACCTCGAGGGCGCGGCCCTGGGCTTCCAGCGAGCGGCGATAGGAGCCGCTCTCCACCGTGTTCGGGGTCGCCAGCACGCCGACCCGTCCGCTGTCGGTGATCGCCGCCGCGATCTCTGCCTGCGGCTCGACCACCGGGACGACCTCCACCCCGTGCCCGACGGCGATCTCGCGGGCCACGTCCTCCCCGATCGAGGTCGCCGTGTTGCATGCGATCACCAGCAGCTTGGCGCCGCCGCCGAGCAGCAGCTCGGCGATTCGGCCGATTCGCTCCCGCAGTCGGTCGGGATCGCGCGTCCCGTAGGGGAACATCGCCGTGTCGCCGAGATAGACGAAGTCCTCCTCGGGAAGCGAGACCAGGCACTCGTGCAGCACCGTGAGGCCACCGACCCCGGAGTCGAACATAGCGATCGGGAGGGAGGCGTCGAGTTGGGGAGCGGCGGCGGACAGGGGCGTCAGGGTTTGACGACCATAAAGAAGATCGCCACGACGACGATCAAGCCGGCGAGGGCGCCGACCTGGCCGATCCGCTGGGAGACGGCGAGGAACTCCTCGCTGAGCACCTCGCCGGACTTCAAGTCCCGCTCGGCCAGCGCTTTCGCCCTGCGAACCTGCGGCTGGAAGAACCCGTGCTGGAGGCCGAAGAGGACGAGGATGGCCGCGAAGCCGACACCGATGAACGTTTCGCTGCCCTTCCACGGTCCTTCGGCGAGTAGATAGACCCCGGCGAGAAGCAGGGCGATCATCCCGGGGTTGACCAAGTAGCGGTCGGTCTTCTGCACCCCGGCAAGAATCGCCGGCGTCGCCCGCGGGAACTGGGGCACCACGGAGAAGAACAGCGCGTAGCCGAAGGTCGGTCCGAAAGCCAGAACGACGGCCAGGATGTGAATGAAGAGGCCGACGCTGTAGCCGGTGATCGTCGCCAGCATCGACGGGAACGATATGCCAAACCCCGGCGCGACCCCGCTCAGGCTCGGCGCAACAGCAGCGCCGCCCAGTCACCGTTGCGGCGACGGTCGGCCTCGGTGAGGCCGGCGGCGGCGAAGGCGGCTGTGACCTCGTCGAGCTCGGAGGGGAGCAGGCCTGAGCAGACCAGGGTTCGGGGGGCGCTCGCATCGCCCATCTGCGCGGCGACGGCGCGCAGGATCGGGGCGGTGAGGTTGGCAACCGTCGTCGGCGCGAGGGCGGGCAGGCGCTCGCGCAGGTTGAGGCTCTCCAACTCGACCGCGACGCAGTTGGCCTCGGCGTTCGCTGCCGCAGCCTCGATCGCCGGCGCCTCGTGGTCATAGCCACGCACCGGCTCCCAGCCCAGCTTGGCGGCGGCAATCCCCAGCACGCCGGAGCCGGTGCCCAGGTCGGTGAGCGCGCCGCCCGCCTCGCCCGCCGCCTCCAGCTCGAGCAGCAGCTCCAGGCAGAGGCGGGTGGTGGGATGGGCGCCGGTGCCGAAGGCGCGGCCGGGGTCGACGACGAGATCGACCGCGCCCTTGCGCGGCTCCTCCCAGGAGGGCCGCAACCAGAGGCGGCCGCCGACCAGGAGCGGCTTGTGGAAATCCTGCCAGCGATCGGCCCAGTCGTCGGGGACCTCGGTCGCGCTCACCTCGACCCGCTCCTCACCGACTGCGGCGTCGATCTCCCCAAGCTCCGGCAGCTCTCCCTCGCCACCGTAGATCGCGTACTCGACGTAGCCAGGGCCGCGCTCTTCCTCGACCCCGTTCGGCGCCAGCACCACCAGCTCGGCGAGGACCAGATCGGCCTGCTCCGGGGAGCAGCGAACCGCGAGTCGGATCAACCGAAGGCTTTGCGGACGCGGGAGATGAACCCTTCCTCGGCGCCTTGCCGAGAGCCGAGGTTGCCCGGCCCGAGCGTCTCCCCCAGCCTCTCCGCCAGCTCGCGCTGCTCCTCAGAAAGGTTGGAAGGGATGATCACGTGGACGACGATCACCAGGTCACCGGGCGGACCGCCGCCGGACCCGGGCAGTCCGTGGCCACGCAGCGCATAGCGGGCGCCATGCTGGGTCCCGGCCGGGATCTCGATCTCGCGCTCACCCTCGTGGCTGGGGATTTTCACCGCCCTGCCGAGCATCGCCTCTACGGCAGTCAGCTCGACCGCGTGGATCAGGTCCTGGCCGCGCATCGGCCCACGCCGCACTTCGAAACCGAGCCCGCCCCCGAAGAAGGCCTGGAAGATGTCCTCGATCGAGCCGAAGCCGGCGCCGCCAGGTGGGAAGCCGCCGGATCGCAGGCCCTCGTGGCCATAGGCGTCATAGACGCCCCGGCGCTCGGGGTCAGAGAGCACCTCGTAGGCCTCGGCTGCCGCCTTGAACTTCTCCTCCGCACCCGGGTCGTGGTTGTTGACGTCGGGGTGCAGCTCGCGGGCGAGGCGCCGGAACGCCTTCTTCACTTCCGCCTCGGAAGCACCCCGCTCGAGGCCGAGGACGTTGTAGTAGTCGCTCGGCATCGGCGATCAGCCGCCGTAGACGGTCTCGAAGTAGCGCGAGAGCTCGCGCGCGGCGACCTGGACGGAAGCGATAGCCGTCGCGTAGTCCATCCGCAGCGGCCCGACCACGCCGACCGAGCCGAGGTTGCGGTGACCGAGCCCGTAGTTGGCGCCGATGACGCTGACCGAGCGCAGCTCCGGCTGCGGGTTCTCGTCGCCGATCCAGCAGAAGACCGAGCGCTCCTCCAGGGCAGAGTGCAGCATTCCGAGCACGTCGGCGCGGCCTTCCAGCGCGGTCATCAGCCGATCGATTCGCGGCAGATCGGCGAAGTGCTCCTCGGAGAGAAGTCGTGCGGCACCGTGCATGTAGAGGGGTTCGCCGAGGGGCGGCGCGGTGGCCAAGGCCATCAGGTCGGTGACCTGGGCCAACACGGTCGTCGTCTCCCGCATCGCGTCGTCGACCTCGCGCCGCAGCCACGAGAGCTGCAGCTCAACCCTCGCTCCGACCTCAGCTGTCCCTGACTGGACCAGTGTGTCGACGTAGCGGCGGTAGCCGGCATCGGTCGGCACGCGACCGGCCGAGGTGTGCGGATGCATCAGGTATCCCGCAGCCTCCAGCGCTGCCAACTCCGCCCGAACCGTAGAGGCCCCCCACTCGACATCGGGCCTCTCGGCGATCTCCCGGGACGCGACGGGCTTCGCCGATCCGAGATACGAATCGACCACCAGGCCAAGAATCAGCTCTTGCCGCACAGAGAGCATCGGCTCTCCATTCTAGGAACCGCTAGGGCTGGACCTCGGCCTCGGCGTTTCGAATCGTCTGGTTATCGCCCTGAGCCGCGACCGTGTCGATCACGACTCGTCCGCCCTGGACTGACTTGACCGTGCCGGTCACGACGATCTCCTGCTCTGGAGCGCCCATGCCACGGAACTGCACCGAGAGGCGCTTCAGCGCCCTCGGGTCGCCACCGGCGAGGGCCGCGTTGGCCCGGGCGAGGAGCCCCATCATGTAGAGGCCATGCAGGATCGTGCCCGGCAGCCCGACCGCCCTGGCGAACTCGGGGTCGATGTGGATCGGGTTGAAGTCACCCGAAGCGCCCGCGTAGCGGTGCGGCAGGTACTTGTCGGGGGTCACCCTCAGCTCCGGAACCTGGTCTCCGACCTTCAGCTCGCCCATGCTCACACCCCCCTGACGATGTTGGTCCAGACACCCCGCACGACCTGATCGCCGTTCTGGTTGACCGAGTTGGTCTCGAAGACGTAGAAGCCCTTGCCGTCTTTCTCGAAGATCTCCAAGCACTTCGCGGTCGTCGTTATCTCATCCCCAGAGCAGGCCGGCTCGCCCCACTCGAACTCCTGGCCGCCGTGCACCATCGTCGCGAAGTTCATCCCCACCTCGGGGTCAAACATCGCCGGCGCCAGCGCCGGCGCGCTGTAGACGACGCAGAACATCGGTGGCGCGACGACGTCCCGAAAGCCCGCCGCCTTCGCGGTCTCACGATCAAAGTGGACCGGGTTGTCGATCCCGAGCACCGTCGCGTACTCCCTGATCTTCTCCTTGCCCACCTCATACGTCGTGGCGGGCCACTCCTTGTCTATCGCCTCCGCCTTAATCGCCATCGCGGGCACCCTATCTCTATTCATCGAGCTCCAGCACCGCTAGGAACGCCTCCTGCGGCACCTCTACCCGCCCCACCTGCTTCATCCGCTTCTTGCCCGCTTTTTGCTTCTTCAGCAGCTTCTGCTTGCGGGTAACGTCGCCGCCGTATAGCTTCGCGGTGACGTCCTTGCGCAGGGCCTTTACCGTCTCGCGCGCCAGTACCCTCGAGCCGATCGCCGCCTGCACCGGGATGTCGAACAGCTGCCGCGGAATCGTCTTGCGCAAGCGCTCGACTAAGGCTTTGCCCTGCTCATAGGCGAAGTCGCGGTGAACGATCACCGAGAGCGCGTCGACCTTGTCGCCGGCGAGCAGGATGTCGAGCTTGACCAGGTCGCCGGGGTGGTTGCCGATCGTCTCGTAGTCCAGCGAGGCGTAGCCGCGGGTGGAGGACTTCAGGTAGTCGAAGAAGTCGAGCACGATCTCGGCCAGCGGTAGGTCGTAGCGGATCTGCACCCGCTGCGGACTGAGGTAGTGCATGTCGACGTGGGTGCCGCGGCGCTTCTGGCAAAGCTCCATCACCGCGCCGACGTAGTCCGAGGGGGCGATGATCGTCGCCCGGATGTAAGGCTCGTCGATCTCGAGGATCGAGCCCGGATCGGGCATCTCGGTCGGGCTGCGGACCTCGACCGTCTCACCCCCGATCAGCTTGACCTCGTAGCGCACGTTCGGGGTCGTCGCCAGCAACTCCAGTCCGTACTCGCGCTCCAACCGCTCGCGCACGATCTCCATGTGGAGGAGGCCGAGGAAACCGCAGCGAAAGCCGAAGCCGAGTGCGTTGGAGGTCTCCGGCTCATAGGAGAGGGCCGCGTCGTTGAGGGCCAGCTTGTCGAGCGCGTCGCGGAGGTCTTCGTAGCGGTCGGTATCGATCGGGAAGAGCCCGCAGAAGACCATCGGCTTCACCTCGCGGTATCCCTCCAGCGGCTCCGAGGCGGCCCGATTAAGTGCGGTTAGCGTGTCACCGACCCGCAGCTTGGCGACGTCCTTGAGGCCTGTGATCACGTAGCCGACCTCGCCCGCTTCCATTCCCGGAGCGGGGGACATCTGAGGGCGGAAGAAGCCAATGTCGTCGATGTCGGCCTCGGTGCCGTTCTGCATGGCGAGGACCTGCTCGCGCTTGCGGAAGACTCCGTCGACCATTCGCACGTAGGCGATCACGCCCCGGTACTGGTCGAACTCGGAGTCAAAGATGAGGGCGCGCGGCGGCGCCGCCGGGTCTCCCTGCGGTGGCGGGATGCGGTCGACGATCGCCTCCAGCACCTCGACCACCCCCTCTCCGGTCTTGGCCGAGATCCGCAGCACCTCACCGGGATCGCCGCCGAGTAGGTCGGCGATCTCCCCTGCGACGCGCTCCGGCTCGGCACCGGGCAGGTCGACCTTGTTGATCACCGGGATCAGCTCCAGTTCGTTCTCGATCGCCAGGTAGGTGTTGGCGACGGTCTGCGCCTCGACCCCCTGGGCGGCGTCGACGACCAGCAACGCCCCCTCGCAGGCGGCGAGGCTGCGCGAGACCTCATAGGAGAAGTCGACGTGGCCGGGGGTGTCGATCAGGTGCAGGTGGTAAGTCTCACCGTCGGAGGCGCGGTAGTCGACCCTCACCGCCTGCGCCTTGATCGTGATCCCGCGCTCCCGCTCGAGATCCATCGAGTCGAGCACCTGGGCGCGCATCTTCTTCGGGTCGACCGCCTCGGTGATCTCGAGGATGCGGTCGGCCAGGGTCGACTTGCCGTGGTCGATGTGGGCGATGATCGAGAAGTTGCGGATGCGGTCCATGGACCGGCCGGAGTATGGCGGCTGCACGAATGCGCTTCGGCCGTGGGCCTTGTCGTCGGGGTGGGGCGTTCTCCGCCGGGTGAAGGCCGGAGAGGGAAGGCTCGACCATGCAAGCGAAAAGTCCCCACACTCAGAGCAGCGCGCAGCCCAAGGATGACACCCAGCCCGACGCCACCCGCGGAAGCTGCCGCTACTTGGGGCAGGACGACGGGTTCAGTTGGGTCCTGATGTGGAAGACGACCGTGGGGGGCTTTCTGAGGATGGCGGTGGCGCCGGGACCTTCAGTCCATAGAACCGTTGGGGGATAGGCCGGCTTGCCCGGTTCGATGCGATCGCGGCTGGCGACCACGTATTCATAATGGCCGGCGTTTAGCTGGCGACGCCATGAGCGGCAAGTGGTGGGGGCGACGAAGCCGCCGTGGGGGCGCTCGATGCCGACGTACTGGACATGGTTTGAGAGATCAGTCCCGAACAGCGGGTACTGGCGGGTGCTGGTCGTAGCTATGCGAGCACCAGAGATCGAGCGCGCCCAGCGGAAGGCGGCGTCAAGGCCCTGGGTCGTGAAGCCGGGATGGGCGTAGCGGTGCTGGAGGTAGCTGCGTTGCTCTCGATAGCCGAACGCCACCGCCGCCAGCAGCAGCACCCCCAGGGCCACCGGAGCCCAGGCGGGCACCGCCCACCTCCGGCGGGGGCCGAGCGACGCCCAGCGGCGGATCCGCTCCCTCAGTGCAGGCGTGATCGGCAGCAGCGCCATGCCGAGGATCAGGGTCGGGGTCAGGTAGCGAAGCGCGGACTCGAACCCGCGCGGCATCCCGGCGGGCCCCTCCGCCGAGGTCGGCGCGAGCAGCCAAGTCAACGCCGCGACCAACCCGACCGCCCCGAAGACCCGCAGCAGCGGGCTTGCGCCGCGCCCGAGACATAGCAGCAGCCCGGCCAGCGCCAGCCCGCCGAGCAACGGCCAGACGATCCAGAGCCCCTGCTGCAACCCCGGCAAGAACCAGTGTGACCAGACCGAGCCGTTGGTCAGGTAATCGAAGACGCTGTGCGCTTCGCGGCCGCCCAGCGCCTGGTCGGGGGACGGGAGGGAGATCGGCCCCAGGTGGCGCACCCAGGGCAGCGGGTTGCCGGCCTGGATCAGGTTCCGCAGGTACCAGTAGCCGCCCCCGGCCAGCGCGGGCAGGCCGGCGGCCGCGAGGGCGCGCCGCCTCCCCCCTCTGGGTGCGATCGCGACCAGCCCGATCACAAGCACTGCGGCGGGCGGCACGAAGTTGAGCTTGGTCCCAGCCGCCAACCCCGCCGCCAGCCCGACGACCACGAGCGCTCCAGTCGAGAGTCGTCGATCCGAGCGAGCCTCCCAGGCATTGACGCCAACCGCAACGGCAGCGAGCAGGAAGAAGATCCCGACGATGTCGTTGCGCGCCTCCCCGGCCTGATCGCCCAACACCGGGACACTCAGCGCGATCGAGACCAACGCCAGCGACGCCGCCGCAACGCGGTACGGCCGCCCAATACACCAAGCAGCGAACAGGCAACCTAGGAGCCATCCGAAATTGAGTAGCGGAGAGAGGATGTCGCGGCCGAACGCCACCATCCCAACCGCGTGGAAGAGTTCCGAGTTGGCCGGATAAAACCACGCCAAGTACTGCGGCGCGATGAAGTGCAGGCTAAACGTGTTCCCGGTCTGGAAGAACTCGGCGGCAAGCGGCCCGTGGTACCAGGTCGAATCGAACCCGGTCATCCCTGTGCTGAGGCGCAACTGCACGCCCGCAGCAAAGTGGAGGACCGCGCCCGCAGCGACCAGCAGCGCGAGCACCGTGGCCACCGTCTCGGCTTCGGGCGTCGGACTTGGAATGACTCCTCCGCTGGACCCCCGACCGAGCGCCCAGATGCCGAGCCCTGCCGCGACAACACACAGAATGTAGGGCAAAGCCTTGAACGCGCCGAAGGTCCCAAGCAGCTCGGCGACCCAGATCACAAGTGCCAGCGCCACCACCGCAGTCGCAATCCAGGCGGGAGGCCCCGAAAAGCCGGGCAGCAACCGCGAGCGCACTCGCGCAGCTCCCAGGGTGGCGAAGCCTGCGAGTACCGCAAGCTCGGCGACACCCAGTAGATAGCGCCCGGCATCGAGCATCTAGCGGCGCCGCAGAAGGCGCAATATCTGCTCCAGCTCGGCGATGCGGAAGAGTTTGGCGAAGGCGAGGTAGACGGCGGCGCCGAGCGCCAAGCCGCTGCCCAGGGAGACGACCTGGCTGAGCAGCCCCGATCCGAGAGCCTGATACAGGACGTGCCAGACGCCGTAGCCAACCGCCGCGAGGGCGAGTGATGCGAGCGTGATTCGTAGGGCAGTCGAGAGCAGTCTGTCGAACTCCAGCCCGCCGAACTCGTGGCGCAGTACCACTGCCTGGGCTACCACGGCCGCCGTGGTGCCAATGCCGGTGCCGGCGACGATCCCCCCCACCCCGAACGGCTTGTAGAGGAACAGCGCCGCCAGCGCCGAGACGACTAGGTCCACCACGGCCAGGCCGGTCGCAAGCCAGGGGCGCTGGAGGCTGAAGAAGGTGCGGGTCTGGAGCAGGTAGATGCCGTTGGTCGGCAGCGAGAAGGCAAACCAGAAGAGCGCCGTCGCTACCAGGGTGGTCTGCGCCGAGTTGAACTCGCCGCGCTGGTAGACAAGCCGGATCATCGGTTCAGAGAGGGCGAGGATGGCGGCGGCGGCGGGGACCAAGACGAAGAGGATCTGGCGCATTCCGTTTGCCATCGTGGCGCGCAGGTTGTCGATCTCACCGCGATTGGCGAAGCGGGCGAGGGTCGGGAAGAGCACGGTTGCGATCGCCACCGAGAAGATCCCCTGCGGCAGCTGGTAGATGCGGAACGCTTTGTCGATCGCCGCCGGCGCTTCTTCGGACACGAGGCTGCCGAAGAAGCTGTTGATCAGCTGGTTGAAGTTGATCAGGCCGAGGCTGATCGTCACCGGCAGCATCAACAGCAAGACGCGGCGCACCCCGGGGTGGCGCCACTCAAAACTCCAGTGGAACCTAAACGGCGTGTTGCGCAAGTCAAAGACGGGGATCAGCAGCTGGATCAGGGTGCCGACGAGAATGGCGATCGCGTAGGCGTAGATGCGGTCGCGGCCGTGGAAGGCCGGTATCAAAAGGACCAGCACGGCGATGATCGTCAGGTTCCAAAACAGCGGCGCGATCGCGAAGGCGCCAAAGCGGTCATAGCTGTTGAGGATGCCGACGACGACCCCGCTGAGCCCGAGCAGGATTAGGATCGGGAAGAGGATGCGGGAGAGGGTGATGGTCAGTTCGAGGATCTCGCCCTTGAAGCCGGGGGCGAAGATCGGCATCACGACCGGGGCCACCACCACGAAGAAGGCGGTGATCGCGCCCAGGACCATGGTCACGATCAGCAGCAGGGTCGAGGCGAGCCGGAACGCCTCCCTGTAGTTCTTCTGCTGGAGCTGCTCGGTGAAGACCGGGACGAATGCGGGTTGGAGCGCCGCATCGGCGAAGAGGCTGCGGACCAGGTTGGGGACCTGGAAGGCAATCGTGAAGGCCGACATCGGCCCGTTGACCCCGTAGTAGCCGGCGGCGACCACTTCCCTGGCCAGGCCGGCGATCCGCGAGGCGGCGGTGGCAATCGAGAAGAAGGCGGTGGAGCGGGCGATGCGCCCCGCCTGGCGGCCGGGGGCCGGCTCGCCGGTCAGGCCCTCACCGGGGTCGAATGCCTCGGCGGCGCGCAGCGCCGCGTCGGAGTCCACCGTGGCCTCCTCGCGCTCGGGTGTGTCGGGTGCCTTGGGCGTCTCCAAGCTGGTCTCAGTCGCTATAGTCGGCGGCCGCCCGGAGCCGGCTCGGCGCCAGCTCAGGCACTTGACTCATGGCCAACATAGCCTCACAGAAGAAGCGCATCCTACGCAGCGAGCGCGAGCGGGTGGAGAACCGCCTGTTGACCAGCACGGTGAAGACCCACTTCCGCCGCCTGCAGAGCGCTGTGGAGGGTGGCGATGCGAGCGTGATCGAGGCCGAGCACCGCTCGCTGGTCTCAAAGATCGACAAGGCAGTGCAGAAGGGCGCCTTGCACCGGAACACCGGCGCGCGCAAGAAGGCCCGGGCGGCCAAACTCGCGTCCAGCTCCGCCAAGTAATCAGGCCGGAGAGCCGGCCGCCCGCCTGAGGGCCAGCGTGAGCGCCAGCTCGTCGCCGTAGTCGGCCCCCCCGCGGCAGGAGACCTCGAGGTCGGCGAGCACCTCGGTCGCACCCCGCAGGTGGCCGAGGTCGACGTCGCGGACGCGGGTGAGGAGCTGGCGCGCCGCGTAGGGATGCATCGCCAGGCTCGACTCGACCTGCTTGGGAGGAACGCCCTCTTCCAGTTGGGCGGCGGCCGCGAAAGCACTACGCAGACGCGAGGCGAGGCCGTAGACCAGGCCGGTGACGTTCTCGCCCTGGTCGATCAGACGCTCCCCGATCTCAAGGGCGCGCGCCGGATCGCGCTCAAGGAGTGCGTCAGAGAGGGACCAGACGGCGGTCTCGGAAGTATCGGCGACCATCGCCTCGAGATCAGCGGCGGTGACCTCTCCCCCCTGCCCCGCCCAGAGCGCCAGGCGCTCCAGCTCGTGGGAGAGCCGGATCGGGTTGGGGCCCATCCGCTCGACCAGAGCCCGGGCGGCGACCGGGTCGAGCCGGAATCCGAGCCGCTTGGCGTCGGTGAGAAGAGCCCGAGGCATATCGCGGGCCTTCGGCGCCTCGAACTCATGGACCTCACCCTGCGCGGCCCTGACCGCGCGGGCGAGTTTGGTCGGCGCCTTGGCGCGGGCGATCAACACCACGGTGAGGTCCGGGGGGAGCCTTGAGAGCGCCTCGGCGACCTCCTCCTGCTGGCGGTCGCGCCAGCGCTCGACTCCGTCGGCGAGCAGGTAGCGGCGGGACTCGGTGAGCGACATCGCTGGGATCGCCCCCAGCAGCGCCTCGTGATCGGGTGCTCCCCTGCCCTCGCTCGGCTCAAAGACCTCCAGCGCGGCGGCGCCGCCTTCGCCCTCCGCACGGGCACGCAGCCGGGCGCGGGTGGCGTCGATCTTCGCCTGGTCGGTGCCGGCGATCAGATAGAGCGAGCGCATCTCCTCGACCACTGGTTCGAGTCTAGTGACGGCCCCCGCTGACTCCTCAGCCGTTCGCACTCGCTTGATCGACTCGGTGGACGCCGGGACGACGGTTGCCTTCGAGATTGGTACGCGCATGACAGGCAGGTGGTGCGCGGCCCCAGCAGGTACTCAGATGATTCGCCTACGGACCTTCGTCGTCCTCATAACCGGACACTTCGGCCATCTGCCCGCCATACAGCTCGGCGACCGAGACGGGAGGGGACTGAACGGACACGCAGGCGAGCTCACCCTGGCCGTCGTTTGCAATCGAGTGGTCGGTGGCGGGCGGGACCAGGATCAGATCGCCCTCCCCCACCGGCTGAGTGTCGCCCGCCACAGACATCGTGCCCGCCCCCCGGACGACCACGTAGACCTGCTCGCCCTCCTCGTGGGAGCGCAGCGCCTGCTCGGTCCCGATCGGTATCTCCAACCAGGTGACCGAGAGGTTGCGCGAGCCCAGTTCCCCCGCGTCCATGAGAACGTGGGAGCGGAGGCGGTGCCACTCCTCCACCGGGGCTTCGTCGAGGCGCCTGACGAGCATTCGCGCGCTTTGTACCAGATGCCGGAGCCGAAGGCCATGAGAGGCCTCTCAGCGAACCACCAGATTGACCAGCCTGCCTGGGACTACAACCTCCTTGACGACCTCTTTGCCGTCGAGGTGCCGGCTCACCTTCTCGCTCTCCCTGGCAAGGCGCAGCAACTCCTCGCGAGGGGCCTCGGAGCGGGCCTCGATGCGGTCTCGCAGCTTGCCGTTGACCTGGACGATCAGGGTCACCGTGTCGCTCGCCAGCAGCGTCGGGTCAGCCACCGGCCAAGGCTGCTCCCAGACGCGCCCCGCGCGCAATCGCTCCCACGTCTCGGCCCCCAGGTGGGGCGCAAACGGGAAGACCAGCGAGGCTGCGGTCGCCGTGGCGAAGCGGACCGCAGCGGCGCCCGGAGGGTCGCTGTAGAGGCCGTCCTTGAGCCGATAGGCATCGTTGACCAGCTCCATCACGGCGGCGATCGCGGTGTTGAACTGGAAGCCGCGTTGGAAGTCGCGGGTGACCTTGTCGATCGCCCAGTGGGCCTTTGCGAGCAGGGCGCGAGCGTCGCCCGTAGCGACACCCGCATCGACCTCGCCGGCGTCCTTCGATGCGACCTCCTCGCAGAGCCTCCACAGCCTCGCGAGGAAGCGGTTGACCCCCTCCACCCCCTCATCGGACCAGTCGCCACCACGCTCGGGCGGGCCCATGAAGCAGATGTAGGTGCGAGCGGTATCGGCCCCGTAGCGCTCGACGTACTCGCCGGGGCTGACAGTGTTGCCCCTCGACTTCGACATCTTCGCCCCGTCACGGGTGATCATTCCCTGGGCAAAGAGATTGGCGAACGGCTCCTGCACGTCGAGGTGGCCGAGATCGGCGAGCGCCTTGGTCAGGAAGCGCGCATACATCAAATGCAAGATCGCGTGCTCGACCCCGCCGATGTATTGGTCGACCGGCAGCCAGTGGTCGGCCGCGGAGCGGTTCCAGGCCGCTGCTTCGTTGCGCGGGTCGAGGTAGCGAATGAAATACCAGGAGGAGTCGACGAAGGTGTCCATGGTGTCGGTCTCGCGACGGGCCGCGCCGCCGCAGCGCGGACACTCGGCGGCGACCCACTCCTCGGCGGCGGCCAGTGGGCTGCGGCCCTGCGGCGCGTAGTCCTCGATCTCGGGCAGCTCGACCGGGAGCCGATCCTCGGGAACGGGGACTACCCCGCAGTCCTCACAGTAGACGACCGGGATCGGCGCGCCCCAGTAACGCTGGCGGGAGACCAGCCAGTCGCGGAGGCGGTAGTTGATGGCGGGCTGGCCCCGCCCCTCTGAGGCCAGCCACTCGACGATCTCCGCGTAGGCCTCGCGGTTGCCTTTGCCGTCGAAGCGCCCGGAGTCGACCATCGGACCGTCGCCGGGATACGGAAGGCCATTGTCGTCGCGGGCCGCCTCGGGATCGGCGCCCTCGATCACGCGGCGAACCGGCAGGTCAAAGGCCTTGGCGAACTCGTAGTCGCGGGCGTCGTGCGCCGGTACCGCCATGATCGCCCCAGTCCCGTACTCCATCAGCACGTAGTCAGCGACGAACATCGGAATCTGCTCTCCGTTGACCGGGTTGAGCACGCTGCGGCCCAGCGCCACACCGGTCTTCTCGCGGTCCTCCGCGCCACGTTCCTCGGCCGACTCGCGGGCGACCCGGTCAACGTACTCGCGCACCGGCTCCTCGGCTGGCGTGCCAGCGACCAGCCGCTCCAGCTCGGGGTGCTCGGGGGCTAGGACGAAGAAGGTGGCGCCAAACAGCGTGTCAGGGCGGGTTGTGAAGACCTCGAAGTCGAGATCGAGCTCCTCACAGCAAAAGACGACCTCCGCCCCCTCGGAGCGGCCGATCCAGTTGCGCTGCATCGTGATCACGTGCTCGGGCCAGGACTCGAGCAGGTCAAAGTCAGTGAGCAGACGCTCGGCGTACTCGGTGATGCGGAAGAACCACTGCTTGAGCTTTCGCTGCACGACCGGCGTTCCGCAGCGCTCGCAGCGGCCGTCAACGACCTGCTCGTTGGCGAGCACGGTCGCGTCCTTCGGGCACCACTGGACAGGCGCCTCGGCACGGTAGGCGAGGCCGCGCTCGAGTAGTTGTAGGAAGATCCACTGGGTCCAGCGGTAGTACTCAGGCGTGTGCGTCGCCAGCTCGCGGGACCAATCGATTGAGATCCCCCACTCGCGGAACTGACGCCGAAAGGAGTCGATCGAGCGCTCGGTCACCCCGCGGGGAGGCTCGCCAGTCTTGATCGCGTTGTTCTCCGCCGGCAGGCCGAAAGAGTCATAGCCCATCGGGTGGACCACCTCGAAGCCGTGGCGTCGGCGGAAGTGGGCAATCGCATCGCCGACTGCGTAGACCTTGAGGTGGCCAACGTGGGGCTCGCCCGAAGGGTAGGGGAGCATCTCCAGCACGTAGGACTTCGGTTTGGAGACCGCGAATCCGGGCTGCCCCGGGTTGACGACCTCCCAGGTCCTCTCCTCAGCCCAGATCTGCTGCCACTTACTCTCGATCGCCCTCGGGTCATAGCCGCTCACTGGCGGCGATCTTCTCAGACGACCGGCGAGAGGGCCATGAGGATGTGGGGCCAAACGTAGACCTCGATTGTCGCTGCAACGACGAGAGTCGGAATCGCCAGCGCGACGGTGATGAAGGTGGCGGCGAGCAGTTGGTCCCACTCGCCGCGGCGGCTGGCTAGAAGCCAGGCCGCCAGGGGGAGGAAAAGGGCCGTGAGCTCGGGGATGGCGTGGGGAAGGACGCTGAGGATGAGCGCGGCGCGGGAGATGTGGAGCTGGAAGGCGATAGTCGAGCCCTGGAAGCCGAGGTAGAAGGCCTGAGTGGCAAGGGAAAAGAGGGTCACCGCGCAGACGAAGAGGATCGCCAGCTCGCCCGCCTTGACGTGGACCCAGCGCGAGAAGCCGCTGCGCTGCGCGGCGGCGATCGGCATCGAGGCGCCGGCGATGAAGCCGGCGATGCAGGCGGAGGCGTGGAAGGCGAGGACCAGCGAGTTGCGCTCGAGGATCGGCAGTAGGTCGCCGAGATCAGACGGTTCGGTGATCCCGGGCAGGTGAACAGGCGTCGGGTCCGGCGTCAGCAGCCCGGCCACGAACCAGACGGCTGCAAGCAGCGTCAGCGCGATCGCCAGGCTCAGCGCCAGCCACCCTCGCAACACGGGCCATGGCCGCCCGTTCCAAGCCTCGAACGTCTCTTGCGTATCCCGCATGCCGTGCGAGAACACGTGCTGATTAGCGCTCACCGCTCACTCATCGGCAGGTGCCGGCGACAATTTGAGATCCGCTGGGCCGAGTCGAGCAAACGGGCGGCCGCGACGACGGATCAAGATATCTGCGCCAGCCGCGGCACGCTCCATGTAGTAGCCAAAGTGGTTGCGGAACTGATGGACTCCGACTTCCTCGGCATCGGCCGCCAGGTCCTCATTTTCCGAAGTGGAGCTGAGGGGATTCGAACCCCTGGCCTCCGCCATGCCATGGCGGCGCTCTGCCAGCTGAGCTACAGCCCCGCGGCGATATTGCTCCGCCAAGTGTAATGCGGCGCGCTGTCCATTTCTGGCCGGTGCCAAGCGGAGCTGCACGGCCCATTGACCGGCTACGGCCTCGATCGGAATCAAAAAGCAGCTATAGAACTCTCACAGTAGGCGCCGATTGCGTCGACCTCGACTGCCGAATACTTTCTTCGTATGTAGCTGTCTGGGCCACGTCGATTCGTACTGAGGCCGATCGAGATCACATTGCCTTTCCTTCTGGCCCATTTGCATTGGACGCGTATCAGCCTCCCTCCGATACCAAGCGCAAGGTCATAGCGCTCGTGCTCGGTCAGAGGCTTGAGGACCGACAGGCCGAGCCATGCAGCCTCGGTGGCGATCGCCAACTCGGCAACATTTCCCTTGTGATTGGAGTCGAGCACGAACATATGTTCGCAGACAAAGCGCTGCATGTCAAGGCCCGAATCTGCGACCACCTAGCCAAGTCGGTGGACCTGATCGACATCCAGGACGCCCAGCCCGAGCGAGCAGCTTTGCCCATCAGGCGCGGGGTGCGGTGCCCCGCTGCCCGTGCTAAGCGGCCCGCTGCTCGGGGCCCTGGTCCTCGTCTATGTCGAGGATCAGGTTGTCGGCCGCGGTGTGGCGGACGTGGAAGCCGAGGGGCGAGCGGGCCTCCAGCTCGCGGAGCAGCTCGACCGGTTCGTTAAGGCGCATAGAGAGCGTGGCGCGGCCCTCGGAGAAGCGTTCGACCGAGATCTCTGAGGTGGCGTCGATTTGACCCGCCGCGTCCTCGAAGCCGACCAGCTGGGAGAAGTCACCGAGCGGGCCGATCTCGACCTTGACCAGCCCCTCGAAAAGGCCCAGCGGCCCAGGCTCGACATGACCATTTGCGCTCGGCGCCGCGTCGTCCGTAGCCGACGGCTGCTGCGCGTCGCTCAACTCCTGCGCGCGGCGGCTCACCTCAACCGCATCGCGCAGCGCCTTCATCCGGATCCGAGTCGCCTGGCCGCGCGCCTGCGCCTGGATCTCCTCCAGCCGCGTCGAGACCACCTCCAGCGAGGCGATGCTGCGGTCGTGGCGCTCGTTAGCCTCGCGCAGCCGCTCGCCGAGACTGTGGATCTCCCGCTCACGCTCGATCACCATGCCGTAGAGCGCAGCCAGCTCCTGCTCCGCCCGGGCGGCCACCTCGGCTGCACCTCGCCACCGCGTCAGGGCGTCCTCCACATCGCGAGCGAGCGCCCAGATCCGCGTTTCCCGTGCCGAAATTGCCGCGTCCACATCGGGGCGGCGGTAGCCGAGGAGGACCCTCTTGAAGCTACCCATGCGCGGCACCGTATGGGGGCCCTCGGACGGCATTTCGCGTCGGTCCCCCAAAACCGAACTGGTGTTCGGACAGGCATCAGGCGCCGGCTGCCGGCGACGCCTCGGGCGCGCCCAAGCCCAGCTCCAAGCTCGGCGCCTCGCGCCAGAGGTCCTCGAGCTGGTAGCGCTCCCGTTCCTCGGCGGTGAAGACATGGAGCACGCAGTCGAAGAAGTCGAGCACGATCCAACCGGCATCTCCGGCGCCCTCAATGCCGCCCGGCAGGACACCCAGCTCCTGCTTCGCCCGCAGCCTCACCTCCTCGACGATCGCCCGCGCCTGGCGCTCGTTGCGGGCCGTACAGATCGCCAGAAAGTCGGTGTAGGAGACGAGGTCGCGCATGTCGAGGACAACGACCTCATCGGCCTGTTTGGAGTCGGCCAGCTCCGCCAGCCGCCGCGCCAGCGCCTCAGAGGCCAGACCACTCACGCGTACATCCCCTTCTCCTCGATGAACCGAGCCACCGCCTCGGGAACTAGGTAGCGCAGCGGCCGGCTCGCGGCCGCGCGCTCCCGCACCGCCGAGGAGGAACGCCGAACTGCGGCATCTCCAGCATCGTCGCCCGGTCTGCGGCGCCAAGGCTGCGCAGCACCGCCCCGACCTCGGCGTCGGCGACTCCTGCCCGCCGGGCGATCGCCAGCCGCGCCAGCTCGACCACCCGCCGTGGCTCGCGCCAGCTCTCCAGGCCCACGGCGGCGTCCGCCCCCATCACGAACACCAATTCCGTGTCGCCTCTCTCTCGCCCAAACAGCTCCAACGTCTCATACGTATAGGACGGCCCCTCGCGCTCGACCTCCAGGGTGGAGACGGAGAACCGCGGGTCATCGGCCGCCGCGAGCCGGGTCATCGCAAGCCGCAACTCGCGCCCCGGGTCATCAACGATCCGCTTGTGCGGAGCCTCCCCGGTCGGGACCAGGACCACCTCGCTCAGGCCGAGCTGCCAGAGCGCCTCCTGGGCGAGCGCCAGGTGGCCGAGGTGCGGCGGGTTGAACGCCGAGCCGAGGACGCCGATGCCGGCGGGGGGGCTACTCACGCACCTGGCCGTCGCCGTGAGCCACGTACTTGAAGGTCGTCAGCTCGCGCAGCCCGATCGGCCCCCGGGCGTGCAACTTCTGGGTCGAGTTGCCGATCTCGGCGCCCATCCCGTACTCGAAGCCGTCGGTGAAGCGGGTCGAGGCGTTGACGTAGACGGCGGCCGCGTCGACCCCGGCGACGAAGCGCTCCGCCGCCTGCGCCGAGGAGGTGACGATCGCCTCGGAGTGGCCGGTGCCGTGCCGGTTTATGTGATCGACCGCCGCGTCGAGGGAGTCGACCACTCCCACCGCCATCTTCAGGTCGAGGTACTCGGTGTCCCAGTCCTCGGTTGTGGCGGGACCGACCTCGACACCGACTGCCAACCCGCCCACCCGCTCGTCTCCGACCAGCTCGACCCCGCCCTCGCGCAGGTCGGCGAGGACAGCAGGGAGGAAGCTCTCGGCAACGGCCGCGTCGACCAGCAGCGTCTCCGCCGCGTTGCAGACCCCGGGCCGCTGCACCTTTGCGTTGACCACAATCCGCCGCGCCATCTCGAGATCGGCGCCGGTATGCACGTACACGTGGCAGTTCCCGGCTGCCGCGTACATCACCGGCACCGTCGCCACGTCCTTCAGCGCCGCCTTCAGCCCCTCGCCACCACGCGGGATCAGCAGGTCGACAACGCCGTCCTGGGTCGCCAGCTCGGCCAGATCCTCCCGACCGCCGCCCGCGAGCAGCGACACAGCATCCTGCGGCAGTCCCCCCGTGGCGAGCGCCTCGCGAACGATCGCCGCCAGCGCCCCGTTCGATCGCTCCGCATAGCTCGACCCCCGCAGCACGATCGCGTTCCCGCTCTTGATCGTCAGCGCAGCGCAGTCGATCGTCACGTTCGGCCGCGCCTCATAGACCACCGCGACCACCCCGAGCGGCACCCTCACCTTCCGCAGGTCGATCCCACTCGCCAGCGTCCGGTGCTCCAGCTCCTCGCCGACCGGGTCCTCCAGCGCAGCGATCGCCCGCACCCCCTCAGCCATCGCCGCCACCCGCGCCTCGGTCAGTGCCAACCTGTCCCGCAACGCCTCGCTCAGCCCAGCGGCCCGCTCGTCGGCGAGATCGGCCGCATTGGCTTCCAGGACCTCGGTGCCTCGCTCCTCGAGCAACTGCGCCGTCGCCTCCAACGCGGCATCCTTGGCCTCGGGGGGGCAGCGGCGAGGGCTAGCGCCGCTCGCTTGGCGACGGCGCAGGTCTCCGAAACGGTGGTAGTCATCACTGCCACTAGGGATGAAGGGTAGCTGGAGCCCTAGGACCCCTCCGGTGGAGACGACGGGTGGGCAAGAGCCCGGAACGCCTCTGATCCCCGCCGATCTACACGAGCACGAAGCGGTCGCGGTGGACCACCTCATCCGCCGCGTGCGGGAGCAGCTCTCTTACCTGCTCACTTTTCATGCCGATCACGCGGGACAGCTCACTGGCGGAATAGTCCGCTATCCCCTTGCCGATCACCGCTCCGTCTGCCGCCACCTCGACCGCATCTCCGGCGGCGAACTCGCCCTCGACGCCCACGATCCCAACTGGCAGGAGACTCGAGCCGCTCTCGCGCAGCACACGTGCCGCACCCGCATCGACCACCAGCCTTCCGTGGGTCGGCTTCGCGTACTTGAGCCAGAGCTTGAAGCTGGACACCGTCGACGGTTGGGCGGGGAAGCTGGTTCCCCCAGCTTTCCCGCTCGCCGCGGCGGTGAGGGTGCCCTCGCAGGTGCCATTGCAGATCACGGTCGGAATGCCGGCCTCGCTTGCCATCTCCGCCGCGGCGACCTTGCTGCGCATGCCGCCAGACCCATAGGCCGACGTACGATCGCCGATCTCCAGGCCCGATAGCCGGGAGAAGTCCTCGACCTCAGTAACCAACTCCGCATCCGGCTGGATGCGCGGGTCGGCGGTGTGGAGGCCGTCGATGTCGGTGAGCAGGACGAGCAGGCGGGCGTCGAGAAGGACGGCCACCTGGGCGGCGAGAAAATCGTTGTCGCCGAAGGTGATCTCATCGGTGGCGGTGGTGTCGTTCTCGTTGATGACCGGCACCACATTCCACTCGATCAGCCGCCGCAGGGTTTGGCGAGCGTTGAGGTAGTTGGTGCGAGCGGCGATGTCGGCGGCGGTCAGCAGCACCTGCGCGGCACGGGTGCCGCGCTGCGCAAGGCGGCTTTCGTAGGCGCGGAAGAGGTCGCCCTGGCCGATCGCCGAAGCCGCCTGGAGCTCATCCATCGCCCGCGGACGAGCCCCCAGCTCCATCAACCGCATCCCCCGGGCAATCGCCCCCGAGGTAACCATCACGACCCGCTCGCCCTGCTGCTCGAGCGCTGCCACCTGGGCGCAAACCGAGTCGAGTACCTCGACGCGCAGCTCGCCGTCGTCGGCGGCGACGATCGAGGAGCCCAGCTTGACGACGAGGGTCATGGCCCGAGCAAGTCTAGGAACCGGGATGCAGTTCGAACTCCTGGTCGCCAACGCGCACGTCGTCACCCGGCTTAAAGCCGGCCTTCCTCAGCGCCGCGATCACGCCGATCTCACCCAGTCTCTGCTCCAAGTAGGCAAGCGCCTCTTCGTTGGAGATGTCATGGCGCTCGAAGAGCAGCTCAACGCCGCGGCCGAGGACTCGGAAGCCGCCGTTCTCCTCGCGCTCAACCCGATAGCCACCCTCGCCGGCCGGATTGTAGACCCGGTGCTCGGCCTCGAACTCGCCTGCGGGCTCGCCCAGGGTCTCGACCCGAGTCGGGACCTCTGGCAGCGCGAAGAGGATCCGCTGCCGCAGCTCATCCAACCCCTCGCCCGTCGCCGAGGAGACCGCCAGAACGCCGAGGACCCGGCCCCCCAGCCGCGCCTTCCACTCCTCCACAGCCGACCTGACCCGATCCGCGGCGAGCAAATCGCGCTTGGAGAGCACGACCAGCTCCGGCAGTCTGTCGAGCCCGGCACCGTAAGACGACAGCTCCCTCTGAACGGCCTCATAGCTTGACTCCGGCTCTCCCTCCAGCGGCGCCAGATCGACCAGGTGGACGAGCATCGAGCAGCGCTCGATGTGAGCGAGGAACTCGTGCCCGAGCCCAGCTCCCTCCGCCGCCCCCTCGATCAAACCAGGGATGTCGGCAACTACGGCCTGTCGATCGTCTCCATCGATCGTCCCCAGCACCGGCGAGATCGTCGTGAACGGATAGTCGGCCACCTTGGGCGCCGCCCGAGTCAGCCGGCCCAGCAACGAGGACTTCCCCGCATTGGGCAGTCCAACCAACCCCACGTCGGCCAGCAGCTTCAACCGTAACTCGATCCACCCCGCCTCCCCCCCGGTCCCCTTCTCGGCGAACCGCGGGGCCTGCCGAGTCGAAGTTGCGAACCGCTTATTCCCATGCCCCCCACGCCCCCCCTGCGCAACCACAGCCCGCTGTCCAACCTCGACCAGGTCCACAGCGCTCCCATCCACCGTGACCGCCTGAGTGCCGGCGGGCACCGGGATCAGCTGGTCCTCACCTCGAGCTCCATGCCGGTTCGAGCCTTCCCCATGCCTGCCCCTATCGGCTCGGAAGTGCCTGCTCCCCTTCAGCGCTCCGAGGTCCCGCCGCGATGAGTTGCAGACGAGCACGACATCGCCGCCATGACCGCCATCTCCACCGTCAGGCCCCCCCTTCGGCACATGAGCCTCCCGTCGAAAGCTCACACACCCGTTACCGCCGGCGCCGCCCTCAACCCAGATCTTCGCCTTGTCATACATCAGCTACCGAGAGGGTATGGGGACCCCGGCGAAAAGAAGCGGGTAAGAGGGCGGGTGCCCCCTCTCCCCGCTTTGACCCCCTAGTCCTTAAGAACCGAGATGCTGCGCCCACGCCGCGACGGTTTGAAGTCAACCGTCCCGGCTCGCGTCGCAAAGATCGTGTGATCCCGCCCCAGCCCGGTCCCCTCGCCGGGCCAGAACCGAGTCCCCCGCTGGCGCACGATGATCTCGCCGCCGGAGACCTTCTGCCCCGCGAACACCTTGACCCCGAGCATGTTGGGGTTGGATTCGCGCCCGTTGCGGCTGGAGCCGAGTCCCTTCTTATGAGCCATCGGAGCCCTCCTTTTTCGCAGCGGGTTTCTTCGCGGCCGGTTTCCTGGCGGCGGCTTTCTTCTCGGCAGGTTTTTTAGCAACCGCTTTTTTCTCCACAGTTGCTTTCCCCTCCGCCGGCTCTTTTTTCTCCGCCGCTTTTCGGGTCACCAGTTTGAGATCGGTCACCTCGAGCTTGGTCAGCTCGGAGCGGTGCCCGGCGCGGCGGCGGTAGCCCTTCTTCGGCTTGTATTTGAAGACCTTGATCTTCGGCCCGCGTAGATGCTCGGCGACGGTCGCCTCGACCTTGACCTTCTCCAGCTCTTTCGGCTCGGCAATGACCTCGGTGTCGCGGAACATCACCGCCCGCAGGGCGACCTTGTCGCCCTCCTTCGCGCTGAGACGGTCGACGAGCAGGGAGGTTCCCTTCTCGACCTTGTACTGCTTGCCACCACTTTCGACCACTGCGTACATGCTCACTCGTCCTTGCTGCCTTGGTTGGCGCGCGAACGCCCACGACCGCCCCTGCGGCCGCGGCTGCGGCTGCGCGAGGCGCCGGAGTGTAGCTCGGGGCTGTCCTCCTCGCCCCCTCCGGCCCCGTTGCGCGCCTCCACACCGGGCAGTGACGCGGTAGCCGAGGAGCGCGCCACCTCCTCGATACGCACCAGCTTCCGCTCCCCGACGAAGCGCCCACCGCCGGTGACGCTGACGATGTAGGAGTCGATGCGAGCGACCGCATCGTCGGCGTTGTACATGTGCGGCTCGTCGATCTTGACCAACACCTCCTCGCCCACTTTGAACGGCAGTGCCCGCTCCTCGATCTCCTCGCGGCTACCCGACTCGACCAAGTCGAAGGTGTCGATCGGCAGCGCGTCGCCGCCCTCGAAGTGGAACCGCTTGCCGGTCTCGGCCTCCAGCTCGGCCAGCCCGCTGTCGGGATCGGTCAGCTCCCTCACCGCTTTCGGGTTGACCCGCAGGAGGAAGGCCTCGGGCTCCGGGTGCTCGGCGGCGATGTCGCGCAGCTTGCGCAGGCCCTCCAGCGCCACCGTCTCAGCCGAGAGGACGACGCCCTCGCCTTCGCAGGTCGGGCACGGCGCGGTGAGGATCTCCCGCACCCCGTCGGTGACGTTCTGGCGGGTCATCTCGACCAGGCCCAGCGGCGATACCTCGACCACATAGCTCTTCGACTTGTCGGCGTCGAGCGCTTTGCGCAGCGTCTTCAGGACTTTGTCGCGGTTGCGGGCGCGGGCCATGTCGATGAAGTCGATGACGATGATCCCGCCGATGTCGCGCAGCCGCAGCTGGCGCACGACCTCCTCGGCGGCCTCGGTGTTGACCTTGGTGATCGTTTCCTCCAGGCCGCCTTTGCCGCGCCCGGTGAAGCTGCCGCTGTTGACGTCGATCACGGTCAGCGCCTCGGCGTAGTCGATGATCAGGTAGCCGCCGGAAGGCAGGTCGACCCGGCGGTTCAGCGTCGACTCGATCTCCCTGTCGATCGCCCATTTCTCAAACAGCGGCTTGCGGTCAATGTAGAGCTCGACCCCGTCGACCAACTCCGGCGCGGTGCGCTGGAAGAAGCCGGTGACCCGGTCAAACTGCTTGCGGGAGTCGATGATCGCCTTCTCGAAGTCACTGAGAAAGACGTCGCGCAGCACCCGCACCGGGAGGTCGGCCTCCTGGAAGAGGAGGTTGGGCGCCTTGGTCTCTGCGGTGCGCCGCTCGAGCACGTCGTTGAGCTTGTGCAGGTAGTCGACCTCCCGCACGAAGTCGGACTTCTTCGCCCCGTGCGCGGCGGTGCGGACGATCAGACCACCGGGACCCTTGTAGGTGCGATCGACCATCTTGCGCAGGCGATCGCGCTCGGAGTCGCTCAGCCGGCGGCTGACCCCGACGCCGCTTCCCTGCGGCGCGTAAACCAGGTAGCGGCCGGCGATCGAGGCGTTCATCGAGAGCCGGGCGCCCTTTGTCTTCAATGGATCCTTTACCACTTGTACGACGATCTCCTGCCCGGGCTTGATCAGCTCGTTGATGCGGCGCCCGGTGCCCCGGCCGCGCTTCGGCGCCTGCTCGCCACCCGGCAGGACGATCTCGTCGACGTGCAGGAAGCCGTTGCGCTCGAGACCTATGTCGACGAAGGCGGCCTCCATGCCGGGAAGGACGTTGTCGACCTTCCCCTTGTAGATGTTGCCGACGATCGAGCGGCGGCCGCGGCGCTCTATATAGAGCTCGGCGACGTCGCGTTTGCCTCCTTTCGCTTTTGACTCGAGGACGGCGACGCGGGTCTCGCCGCTGTCGGCGGAAACCAGGATTGTCTTTTTCATTTGGTCAGCTCAGTTCAGATAGGTACGCATTCGCCGGTCCCTCTTCGAGGGGTCACCAGGCGAACCTGCCCTTCTGGCTGAGCCGCGCTTGGATGTGGATGCTCTGGAGAACGCCCACCGCTAGGAACGTCGCGAGCACGGAGGACCCTCCGTAGCTCACCAGCGGTAAGGGAACCCCGGTGATCGGCATGATCCCGAGGTTCATCCCCACGTTGACGAAAACCTGGAACAGCAGCGAGACGGCGATGCCGCCCGCCACGAGGGTTCCATAGGAGTTCTTCGAGAGCGTCACAATCCGCAGCGCCCGCCAGATCAGCAGGGCGTATAGGGACAGGACGAACGCGGCTCCGACAAATCCGTAGCGCTCACCGATCACCGCGAAGATGAAGTCGGTGCTCCGCTCAGGGACGAAGTCGAGCCCCGTTTGGGTGGCCTGATTGCCGCGCCCGGTTTTCTCCCCGGAGCCGATGGCGATCAGTGCCTGGTGCTGCTGGTAGCCCGCGTTGCGAGGGTTCTGGCTGGGGTGCAGGAACGAGGTCAGCCTATCTGCCTGATAGCCCTTCAGGACCGGCGTCCCGACTGCGGGCGCCACCACAAGGACCAGCGTTATGAGTGCGACGAGGGCCCCGCCGATGATCGCGAAGTGCGTCCAGCGGACGCCTCCGAAGTACATCACGGCGAGTGTTGCGACCGCGAACACCAGTGAGGTGCCGAGGTCGGGCTGCAAGAAGACGAGCGCAGCCGGTGCCAGGCCGAGACAGAGGTAGCGCACCGTGCGCTGCCTCGCAGAACCGCGCCTGGCGCCATCGATTACGAACCCGGCGAGCGCAAGCACGAGCAGGAGCTTGCCGAGCTCAGATGGCTGGAAACTGAAGAAGGGAAGTTCGAAAGCGCGCCGCGAGCCGCGCGCTGCGATGCCGAAGACGAAGATCAGCGCGATGCTGGCGAAGAGGAAGGTATAGATGCCGACCCGCAGCTCGCGGAAGCGCGAGTAGTCGATGCGGGCCAACGCCAGCATCCCGACGATGCCGAGCACGCCGTAGACGATCTGGCGATCGACGTAGTAGTTGGGGTTGCCGGGGACGTCATGAAGGGTCGCCTGGCTCAGCACGAAGGCACTGAAGGCGACCAGGGCGATCGCCGACAGCGCCAGCATTGGGTCTATGTAGGGCAGGCCGAGCCGCTCGATGATGCCGGGCCGTGCGATGAACGGCTCGGGGCGAGCCTGGCGGGCGCGGGTCGCGTACATCAGCCCGGGCTCCCGCCGTTGGGCCCGGCCGTTCCGCGAGCGTGCTTGTGGTAATAGGCTTCCATGATCTGCAGCGCCGCGGGGGCCGCCGATTCGACCCCGAAGCCGCCTTCCTCGATCGTCACGGCAGTGACAATACGCGGGTTCGGGTACGGGGCCAGGACGATGTACCAGGACTGTTCGCGATGGGGCAGCCGTTCCGCGGTTCCGGTCTTGCCCGCGACCGGCACCGGGAAGTTGCCAAAGACCGCGTAGGAGGTGCCGCCGGCGCTCTGCGCCGCCTCGTGCATGCCTTCGAGGATCGCCGCCCGGAAGGTCGGGTTGACATCGACGTGGCGGCGCGGCGGCGGTTCGATTTCCCTCAGCACGCGCCCGGCGGGGTCGTCGATCTGCATCCCGACGTGCGGCGTCGGCACGGTGCCACCGTTGGCCACCGTCGCGTAGGCGATCGCCATCTGCAAGGGGTTCGTCTGCAGGAAGCCCTGGCCGGTCGCCAGCTGGATGTTGTCACCAGGCGACCAGGGGCCTTCGACTTCTCCTCGCCTGTAGCGGCGTTCTATCAACTGTTTGCTGGGCAGCAGGCCGGGCGTCTGCTCGGGCAGGTCGATCCCGGTCGGCCGACCGATCCCGAGCAGGTGAGCCCAGTGCTGCAGCGCCCCGGTGTTCCACATTTTATACCCGAGTTCGTAGAAGAACACGTCGTCTGAGACCTTGATCGCCGGGACGAGGGTGAGCGCGCCGTAGGCTGCGCCGCCCGCGTTGTGGAAGCTCTCGCCGCCGACCGTCAGGGCGCCGTTGTCTACGATCGTCGTTTCCGGGGTGATCACGCCGCTGTTCAGCGCCGCCATCGCGGTGATCAGCTTGAAGGTCGAGCCGGTGGGATAGAGCCCTTCGGTGGCGCGGTTGGTGAGCGGGGAGAGCGTTTGGTTTCGGTAGAGGGTGTTGACCTGGGCCTGGGTCAGCGGCTTGGTGAACACGCTAGGTTCGTAGGTCGGGTAGGAGCCGAGGGCGAGGATCTGGCCGTTGTGGACGTTCATCGTCAGGAAGGCGCCAGGCAGGCCGCGGGCGGCAAGCGCCTGTTCCCCCGCTTCCTGCACCTTGGCAATCAGCGAGAGCTTCAGGTTGTCGCCGGGCACGGGCGACTTGGAGACCAGTTCCCCGCCGGGGGTCGGCTCGCCGAGCGCGTTGACCTGGATGCGGGTGATGCCCGGCTTGCCGCGCAGGTAGCGGTCATAGGTCTGCTCGACCCCGCCTTTGCCGACCTCGTCCCCCGGCTGCAGGTTGCGATGACGCGGTTCCTTCAGTTCTTCTTCGCTGATCTCCCCGACGGTGCCCAGCACGTGCGCGGCCAGCGTCCCGTGCGGGTACTTACGGACGAAGACGCGCTGTACCTGTACCCCGGGAAAGCTGTCCTGGTTTTCCTGCAGGTAGTAGACGAGGTCATAGCCGACGTCGCGGCGCAGGGTGATCGGGGCGCCGCCGGCCACCGCGAGCTGCTGGTGCATCGTCTTGCGCACCTGGCGCAAGGACATGTGGGTGAGGGCGCCGAGGCGCGCCAGCTCGGCTCGGCGCCTCGCCGGCAGCGTCGGCAGCTTCTGCAGGTTGACCTGGAGCGCCAGGCTGGTGCGGTTTTCGACCAGCGCCTTGCCATTGCGGTCGAGTATTTCCCCGCGCGGCGCTTCGACGCGGAACTCGCGCGTGCGGTTGTTGTTCGCCTCTTCCAGGTACTTCTTACCGGAGAGCACCTGCAGGTCCCAGAGGCGGAAGAAGAGCACCGCGAAGAGGGTCAGCGCAAAGCCGACGACGACGGCGATGCGCAGCGCCAAGCCGTTGGGGCGACTGTCGTCGGAGCGAAGGTACATCGGCTCTCCCTAGGCTCCCAGCACGGTCGGCTGCCTGCGTCGCCGCACGGTCGGGTCCTCGACCAGCGCCGGTCGCAGCGCGCGCCGTACACCGAGGTAGATCGGCCAGCCGAGGAAGAAGGCGTAGATGCCCTTGATCAGTACGTCCCGCAGCACCAGGGCGCTGACCGTGGCGTCGAACCCGAGGAGGAACTGGAGCAGCCCGAACCCCAGCTCGGCGAATATGGTCAACCCCATGCAGAGCAGCGGCGGGACGAGGGGGCTGTGGATCTCGAAGCGCTCGCGGAAGAGGCCGGCGAGATAGCCGGTAGTGAGTAGCACGAGAGAGCTGGCGCCAAGCGGCTCGACCAGCAGGCAATCGACCAGGAAGCCAATCGAGAACCCGGTCACCACCCCGGTCATGGTGCCACCGAGTAAGCCCAGGGAGACGACCAGGGCTGGGAGGATGTCGGGGCTGACGTGAAAGAGGGCGACCTGCGAGAAGAAGCTGAGCTGGAGCACCACGCCGAAGACGATGATCGCGACGATGCGAGCGAGGATCTTCGGGGTGACGATCACCGGCGCGACCCCCCGGTCAGAACCTGAAGCATTTCGAGGTTGCGCAGGTCGGCAAAGGGACGCACGGGCACCTGCTGCTTTGCCTCCTGCCCAGGGATCGACACCTGCCCCACTTCCCCGACCGGAAGGTTTGGCGGAAACAGCGCGGCGAGCCCCTGGGCGCGCCAGCCGGCGGTGACGACCGTCTCGCCCTGGTGGACGCGTTTGCTCGAGTCGAGGAAGTCGAGGATCAGTTCGTCGGGGTTTCCGACCACCGGCTTCACCACGCCCTGCACCCCCTGCGGGACAACTTTGGCCGAGACGGCGCTTGAGTGGTCGGAGATCAGCGTCACCTGCGCGGAGCCGCCGGTCACCGCGGCGACCCTGCCGACCAGGCCGTCACCGTCGATCACCGGGTCGTTTACCGCGACCCCGTTGCCACTGCCGATGTCGATGGTCACGGCCGAGTACCAGACGGTCGGCGAGCGGGCGATCACGCTGCCGGTGACCGGTTTGTAGCCTCCGGGTACGACGCTGCGATCGAGAGAGAGGAGCTTGCGAAACTGAGCGTTTTCGGCGATCGCCGCTTGGTCGGCGACCGCCTGCCTGCGAGCCTTCTCCAGCTCGGACTCCAGCTGGCTGTTGCGGCCGCGCGCATCGAAGGTCTCATCGAACCAGTTGACCAGGTCGCGGGCGGGCTTCAGCCCTCGACTGGCGACTTCCTGAAGTGGGCTGAAGATCGTGGCTACACCATGCTGCAAGCCGTCGGAGCCCTGCCCATAGGTGATCGACAGCAGCACGAAGGAGCCGATGATCAACAGCGCGAGTACCGCCCTACGGCGGCGTACTTGCTTTCGGTACACGGTGAAGGCCTAAGTTTGGGGCTTGACATGAGCGACGGCTAAGCAAAGCGCCGCGCTCCGGAATTGTTCTTGCTGGCGCGGTGGATCGCCTCGAACTCCTCAAGCGATATTCCCGACCCGACAGCGACGCACGTCAGCGGCGACTCTGCCAGCTGACAGGGCATTTGGCACTCGTCACGGAGGCGCTGCTCCAGTCCTTGCAAAAGGGCGCCGCCGCCGGCCAGGGTGATTCCCCGGTCCATGATGTCGCCTGCCAGCTCCGGCGGGGTGCGATCAAGGGTGTCCTTGACCGCATCGACGATGTGACCGACCGTCTCGTCGAGCGCTACGCGGATCTCCTCGGAGTCAAGGGTGATCGTTTTCGGCAGGCCGGAGACGAGGTCGCGGCCGCGGATCTCGGTCCGCACCTCTTCGGGGAGCGGCGAGGCTGAGCCGGCCTCGAGCTTCACCTCCTCCGCCGTCTGGGTGCCGATCGCCAGCTTGTACTCGTGCTTGCAGTGACCGACGATCGCGTCGTCTAGCTCGTCGCCTCCAACCCGTATCGACTTCGAGACGACGATCCCGCCGAGCGATATCACCGCGACCTCTGTTGTGCCACCGCCGATGTCGACGATCATCGAGCCGGTCGGCTCGCCGACCGGTAGCCCGGCGCCGATCGCCGCGGCCATCGGCTCCTCGATCAGGTAGGCGTGGCGGGCACCGGCCGAGAGGCAGGCCTCCTCGACCGCGCGCTTCTCCACACCGGTCACCCCGGAAGGCACGCAGACGACAACGCGCGGGTGAGCAAAGCGGTTTGGGTGAACCTTCTTGATGAAGTGGCGCAGCATCTGCTCGGTGACGTCGAAGTCGGCGATGACGCCGTCCTTGAGCGGACGGATCGCGGTGATCGTTCCGGGCGTCCGGCCCAGCATCCGCTTCGCTTCGACGCCGACTGCATGGACCTGCCCGTTGCGCGAGTCGATCGCCACAACCGAGGGCTCCGAGAGCACGATTCCGCGGCCCCGCACGTAGACGAGGGTGTTAGCGGTGCCTAGATCGACCGCCATGTCGCGGCCGCCGAGTCGAGTCAGGTAGCTGAAAAGGCCCATTTTGGATGAATCTCGGGGCTGATCATCTCAGACGCCGCAAGTGGGTCATTCGCTCCCTGTATACGGCGGAGTACGATCAGACTAGCTTGACCAATTGGAGGCCGCCCCAATCCTGGCGGCGCTTCCCCAGCACGAGTCCGCCCCAGCCAACCCGGGATGAAGCCGGCTCGACTTTTGAGCAATTCCTGAGGTTTGTGCCCGACGCGATCATCGGGTTGGCTGCGAAGGAGAGATCGTCCTCCGCCAGCCACCGCGCCGAGGATCTTGGCTACGGGCGGGACCGGCCGCTGGCGGTCAACTCAGCTCGAAGAGCTCCGGGGCCAGCTCAATGAGCAGACCGACCGGCAGCCCCACCACATTGGAGACGCTTCCCTCGATCCGCTTCACCAGCGTCGAGCCCAGCGTCTGGATCGCATACCCCCCCGACCGCCCGCGCCACTCCCCGAACCGCACGTACCGCGCCCTCTCCCCCTCACCCAACTCCCTGAACACAACCGTCGTCCGCTCCACCCCACTCCGTTCCCCCTCATCGGAGAGCACCACTAGCCCACTCAGGACTTCATGCGCTCTGCCCGAGAGCAGCTCCAGGTACTCGTGAGCCTGCATCTCATCTGCGGGCTTACCCAGCGCGCGCCCGTCGAGGACGACATCGGTGTCACATGCGATCACCAACCCGCCCCGCCCCACGGCCGCCGCCTTCATCCGAGCGTTCTCGAGCACCTCGACCTCTGGATCGCCGTCGGTCAGCTCCTCGATGCCTGGCACCACCACCTCGAACTCAACTCCCAGCTTCCGAAGGATCTCGCTCCTCTGGGGAGACCCGGACGCGAGTACGACTCTCAGGACAGCTCTGGGAACCAGATCTCGATCTCGCGCTCGGCGGACTCCTCAGAGTCTGAGCCATGGACCATGTTGAAGGTGACCTCGAGGGCGAAGTCGCCGCGGATCGAACCGGGCGCCGCCTCAACCGGGTTGGTCGCGCCGACCAGCTGACGGGCGGCGACGACGGCGTCGGGGCCCTCCAGCACCATCGCCACGAGCGTGCCGCCGGTGATGAAGGAGACCAGCTCGCCAAAGAAGGGCTTCTCGGCGTGCTCTGCGTAGTGCCTGTTGGCGATCGGCTCGTCGGCGCGCATCGTCTTCAGCGCCGCGATGCGCAGGCCCTTTCGCTCGAAGCGGGCGATCACCTCGCCGGTCAGGGCGCGCTCGAAGGCGTCAGGCTTGACGAGGATCAGGGTCCGGCTCACGGCTGGGGCTCCTTTGCTGTCGCTTGGGGCTCGGCGCCTCTTTGGAGGCGGCGCGCGTGGCCGGCTCTTTTTTCGCGGACGCAGGAGGCTTCTTGCGGGCGACGGGCTGGCGCTTTGGCGCTGATCGCTCCTCTCGGAAGGAAGGCCTTTCCTCGCGGGAGGAGGATCGCTCCTCTCGTGGAGCCGCCCCCTCCCCACGCGGGGAAGGAGCGTTGCGCTCCTGTCCCTTCCGGGGGCGCTGTTCGCGTGCCTGCAGGGCCGTCTCGCAATATGGGCAGAGCTTCCAGTCCAACCCGACCGGCCTGCCGCAACTCGGGCAGGGGTCCTTGAGGCGGTGCTGGCAATTGGGGCAGCGCAGGAAGTTCTTCTCGATCGGGAACTCGCATCTGGGGCAGGATGCCTCGGTCAGCTGGCGCACCCGCAACTCGGCGGCTTTGATCTCCAGCTCACGCTCGTGCGCGTCCTCGAGGAACTCCGGTGGGCGCACGATCGCGTACACCGCGGTGCCGATGTAGGGGAAGAAGGAGGCGATCGTCGCGCAGGCGACCAGGAAGGGATCGGAGAGGCGGCGCTTGGCGTCAAGGTAGGTGTAGACGATCAGCGCCAGCCAAACAACGACGAAGACCAGCACAAGCAGGGAGACAGCCAAGTTGAGGCCGCTGTTGCTGATGCCGAAGATCGCTAGTGACATGGCTGGGGGCGCCGCGGGGGAAGAGCGGCAGTCTACTTCGCCGCAGATCTCACGAACCCTGTGCGAACACTCATAAGAAGAGCCTGCCGAACAGGTACCCGACTCCGAAGAAGAGGAGGATCACAATGGCGACAACGCTGGCGACCAGAGCCATCATCGAGAGCAGTTCGGAGCCCGCGCTTCGATCCATCGCCGAATCCTCGCACAGTTCCGGCCACTGCCGCTCGCCCTCTCAGGCCCTTCCGGCGGCGCTCAGCGCGGCGCGAGCGGGCGCCAGCATGTAGTGCGATCCAGTGATGAGGAGCATCCCTTCGGGGGGCTCGGCGGCAAGCGCGCGGGCACGCCGAAGCGCTTCGGGAAAGGCCGGCCGAGGCTCCGCAGGCAGCCCCGCCTCCGCGCAGACGCCGACCAGCTCTGCGGCCGAGTGAGAGGCGGCTCCCGGGCGTCCCCGAGCAGCAAGCGCCGCCGTCGGGAGCTCGGTGCAAACCACGCGGTCAAGCGCCGGGGCCAGGGCACGCGCCATCGCCGCCGCGTCCTTGCCTTTGAGGATCGCCAGGCAGGCGATGACCGGGCGGCCCGCGGAGAGCGCCGGCAGGGCCTCGGCAAGCGCGGCGGCGCCGTCAGGATTGTGGGCGGCGTCAATGAGGGTCGGCGGCCGCTCGGCGATCTGCTCCAGGCGCCCCGGGATCGTCAGGGTCGCGGCGACCTCGGCGACCCGGTCGGGGTCGAGCTCGCCGAGAAACGCCTCCGCCGCGGCGAGCGCCAGCGCGAAGTTGCGCCGCTGAAACGCGCCAGAGGCTCGGAGACGAAGCTCCGGCCCGGGGTCTTCGGCCGCCGGGAGAAGCCGCGCCCCCCGCTCGGCGGCGAGCGCCTCAGCCAGTGCCGCGACCTGCGGGTTCACCCTCCCCAGCACCAGGGTCGACTGGTCACGCAGCACAGCCAGCTTCTCGGCGGCGATCTCGGCTTCGGTGTCACCCAGCCACTCGGTGTGGTCGAGGCCGATCGAGGTCAGCACGGTCACCCGCGAGGGGATCGTGTTGGTCGCGTCGAGCCTCCCCCCCAGCCCCGCCTCGATCACTCCCACCTGCACCTGGGCCGCCGCCAAGGCAACGAAGCCGGTGGCGGTGGCGGCCTCGAACTGGGTGACGGCTTCGCCCTCCTCCAGGGTGCGATTGACGACCTCAGCCGCCTGTGCGACCCGCTCGACCGCGGCGGCAAACTCGGCCGCACCGATCTCCTCGCCGTGGATCAGGGTCCGTTCCGACCAGCGCGCCGCGTGGGGCGAGACACAGGCCCCGGCACTGAGCCCGTGCGTCTCCAGGAGGGCGGCGATCATCTGAGTCACTGAGGACTTGCCGTTGGTGCCGACGACATGGATCGAGGCGAAGCGGTGCTGGGGCATTCCCAGCACCGCGGTCAGCTTGCGCATCCGCTCGAGGCCGAGCTTCCACCCGATCGGCTCCAGAGATTCGAGGTAGGCCTCGGGGTCTATTCGGAGAGCCCCTCGAGCTCGGCGCGGTGGCGCTCAAGCTTGCCGCGCTCCTCCTCGACGAGCGCCGAGGGGGCCTTGGCGAGGAAGCCCTCGTTGGCGAGCTTGTGCTCGGCGCGATCGATCTCGAAGCGCAGCTCCTCGCGGCGCTTCTCCAGCCGCCCGGCAACGGCACCGGCGTCCAGATCCGCGGAGGCGAGCACCCTGACCTGCCCGACCGAGGCGACGGGGTCGCCACCGTCCCCGGTGAACTCGAAACGGGCGAGGCGAGCGACGAACTCCTGCGGCTCGATACCTTCGACGCGGGCCGCCAGCACGCTCGCCACCGGCACCTCGACCAGGTCGCGCCAGGCGCGCAGCCGCCGCGTCAGCTCGATCCCACCCTCGACGTCCGCCTCGGCGGCGGGATCGAGCAGCGACTCCTCGGGCTCGGGGAACGGGTGTACCGCGAGGTGACCTCGCCGCGCCGGATGGAATGACCAGATCTCCTCGGTGATGAAGGGCATAATCGGGTGCAGCAGGGCGAGCACCCGCTCCAGCGCCCAGAGCAGCGTCGCTGAGACCTCGGGCTCGCCGCCGTAGAGGCGCGGCTTGACGATCTCCAGGTACCAGTCGCAGAGCTCCGAACAAAAGAACGAGTAGGCCTCCTGGACCGCGTGGGCGAAATCGCATGACTCCAGCAGCTCGGTGACCGAGGCGATCGTCCGCTCCAGCCGGGAGAGGATCCAGCGATCCTCGACGCAAGCCTGTCGCGGCTTCGCCTCTACCTCGGCGGCGTTCAGGAGGATCAAGCGGCTTGCGTTCCAGGCCTTATTTGCCAGGTCACTGCCTTGCTGCACCTTCGCGTCTGAGTAACGCACGTCCTGCGTCGAGGACATCGCCAGCAGGCCGAAGCGCAGCGCGTCGGCGCCGTAGACATCGATCTCCTGGAGCGGGTCGATCCCGGTGCCGAGGCTCTTCGACATCCGCCGTCCGTCGCGAGCCTGGATCACCGAGTGGACGTAGACGTCGCGGAAGGGGACCTCACCGGGGAGCTCCAGCCCCATCATGATCATCCGCGCCACCCAGAGGAAGAGGATCTCGCGAGCCGTGGTGAGGAAGCTGGTCGGATAGAAGGCGCGCAGCTCCGGCGTGTCGTCGGGCCAGCCGAGCGTCGCGAACGGCCAAAGCGCCGAGCTGAACCAAGTGTCGAGCACATCCTCCTCCTGGCGCAGCTCGCCGTCGCAGGCACCACAGCGCTCAGGGGGGCGCTCAGCGACGATCGTCTCCATCGCAGGCGTCGCAGTACCAGACCGGGATGCGGTGGCCCCACCAGAGCTGGCGCGAGATGCACCAGGGACGGATCTCCCTCATCCACTCGAGATAGACGCGCTTCCACTGATCCGGAGCAATCCCCACCTCGTTGCGCTCCACGACCTCGATCGCCGGCTTGGCCAGCTCGTCCATGCGGCAGAACCACTGCAACGAGATCAGCGGCTCGATCCGCTCCCCCGAGCGGTGCGAGAAGGGGACCGAGTGGACGTAGGGCACCTCGGCGCGCAGCAGCCCCTCCTCGCGCAGCGCCGCGACCACCGCCTCCTGGGCCTCGGCGACGCTCAGCCCCGCGAAGCGGCCGGCCTCCTCCGTCATCCGCCCGTCGGGACCGATCGCGACGATCTCCTCCAGCCCGTGCCTGCGGCCGATCTCGAAGTCGTTGGGGTCGTGGCCAGGGGTGATCTTCAGCGCCCCGGTGCCGAACTCGGGGTCGACGTGCGGGTCGGCGATGATCGGCAGGCTGCGGCCGACCAGCGGCAGAACGCAATGCTGCCCGATCAGCTCGGCGTAGCGCTCGTCATCGGGATTGACCGCGACCGCGGTGTCGGCGAGCATCGTCTCCGGCCGTACCGTGGCGACGCTCAACACCCGCTCGGAGCCCCCGACCGGGTAATCGATCGAGTAGAGCGTGTCCTTGACCTCGCGGTTCTCCACCTCGAGGTCGGAGATTGCCGAGTGCGAGCCCGGATCCCAGTTGACCATGTAGTTGTCGCGGTAGATGTAACCGTGGTCGTACAGCCGTTTGAAGACCCGGTACACCGCTCGGACGTAACCCTCGTCGAGGGTGAAGCGCTCGCGCTCATAATCGCAGGAGGCGCCAAGCCGCTTGTACTGCTCAACGATCCGTGAGCCGTACTCCTCCTTCCAGACCCAGACCCGCTCGACGAACCTCTCGCGGCCCAGCTCCTGGCGCGAAGTGCCCTCGGCGCGCAGCTCCTTCTCGACCACAGACTGGGTGGCGATCCCAGCGTGGTCGGTGCCAAGGACCCAGAGGGTGTTGCGCCCCCGCATCCGGTTCATCCGCACCAGGGCGTCTTGGATCGAGCCGTTCAGCGCATGGCCCATGTGCAGGGCGCCAGTGACATTGGGCGGCGGGATCGCGACCGAGAAGTTCTCCGCCGGCGTGCCCTCCGCGGCGGGATGGAAGTAGCCGCCCTCGATCCACTCGGCGAAGATCCGCCGCTCGACCTCGGCGGGGTCATAGCGCGTCTTGTCCTGCAGCGAGTCTCTGCGTCCTTCGGTCATGAGCCAAGTTCGCGCTTCATTCGCTGCGCAATGAACCAGAGATGCATGCTCGCTCGCTCCGCGCTCATGGCGCCGAGTTTAGTTTCGGCGTGCCGGCTAGGCGGATTCCTCGGCGAGGCCGTCTTCGGCCCCACCGATGTCCTGGTGCGCGGCCTCGGTGACCAGGGTCGGGCGGCGTCCTTGGACGATCGTCTCCCTGGTCACAACGCACTTGGTAACGTCGTGGCGGGAGGGCAGCTCGAACTGCACGTCGAGCAGAGTCTCCTCGAGGATCGAGCGCAGCCCGCGGGCGCCGGTCTCGCGCTCCAGCGCCTTGTCGGCGATCGCCTCGAGGCTGTCCTCGGCAAAGACGAGCTCGACGTTGTCAAACTCGAAGAAGCGCTGGAACTGGCGGGTGAGGGCGTTGCGCGGCTCGGTGAGGATCGTGATCAGATCGTCGCGGCTGAGCTGGTGGATCGCGGCGACGACCGGCAGGCGCCCGATGAACTCCGGGATCAGCCCGTACTCCATCAAGTCCTCGGGCAGCACATGCTCGAACCACTCGCCGGTGTCTTTGTGCTGGCGTGAGGAGATCGCGGCGCCGAAGCCCACGCCTCGGTCGCCGATCCGGCGCTCGATCACCTTGTCCAGCTCGGCGAAGGAGCCGCCGCAGATAAAGAGGATGTTGGTCGTGTCGATCGTCAGGAACTCTTGGTGGGGGTGCTTGCGTCCGCCCTGAGGAGGCACCGAGGCGGCCGTCCCCTCGAGGATCTTCAGCAGCGCCTGCTGGACGCCTTCACCGGACACGTCACGAGTGATCGACGGGTTGTCGGCTTTGCGCGCGATCTTGTCGATCTCGTCGATGTAGATGATTCCCGTTTCGGCCTTCTTAACGTCAAAGTCGGCCGCCTGGATCAGCTTCAGGAGGATGTTCTCGACATCCTCGCCGACGTAGCCGGCCTCAGTCAGCGCGGTCGCGTCGGCGATCGCGAAGGGGACGTTGAGGATGCGAGCGAGGGTCTGGGCGAGCAGCGTCTTGCCGCAACCGGTCGGGCCGAGCATCATGATGTTCGACTTCTGAAGCTCGATCTCGGCGTCCTCGGACTGAGCAATCTGGACCCGCTTGTAATGGTTGTAGACGGCGACCGAGAGAGCCCGCTTGGCGGCCTCCTGGCCGACCACGTACTCCTGCAGCAGCTCGTGGATCTCGCGCGGTTTCGGCAGGTTCTCCAGCTCGAAAGTCGGCGGCGCGGTCAGCTCCTCGTCGATGATCTCGTTGCAGAGATCGATGCACTCATCGCAGATGTAGACGCCGGGGCCGGCGATCAGCTTCTTGACCTGGCGTTGCGACTTGCCGCAGAAGCTGCAGAGGAGTTGCTCGTTGGAGTCTGTGGGGCGTGCCAGCGGAATCCCCTCCTTACGGGGCGATCGTTACTTCCCGGCCGCCCCGACAGCTTAGACAGGGGACAAGCCGGGCCTGTCGGGTCGTTTACTTCGCGCGGGCTCCCGTCCCTCCTCGTGAGCGCGGCGTTGCGCCGCCGCGCTACGGTGGGCGGCGTGCCGGGCGAGGTCAGGATCGAGCCGATCACGGCGGAACAGCTCGAGGCGCTGCTACCGATGATCGCGGCCTACCAACGCTTCTATGAGGTCCACAACATCGACGAGGGGCGCAACCGCGCCTTCTTTCGCCGCTTCCTTGCCCCCAGCGACGACGGCCTGCTGCTCGGCGCCTGGGACGGCGAGCGGCTGGTCGGCTACGCCTGCCTCTACTGGACCTTCACTTCGTTGACGCCGGCCGAGATCGTGCTGATGAATGACCTCTTCGTCGACGAGGCGGCCCGTGGTCGCGGCGCCGGCCGCGCGCTGATCGAGGCGAGCGCCGCCACAGCCCGCGAGCGAGGCGCCCACCACCTTGAGTGGGTCACCGCCCCTGACAACCTCACCGCCCAGCGCCTCTACGACAAAACCGACGCCGAGCGCTCGACCTGGATCGCCTACGAACTGGACCCGTGAAGCGTCAGTGGTGTTCGATGACGCGGTCGACGAGGTTGTACTCCTTCGCCTCCTCCGCGCTCATGAAGTAGTCGCGCTCGGTGTCTTTGGCGACTTTGTCAAAGGGCTGGCCGGTGTGTTTGGCGAGGATCTCGTCGAGGCGTCGGCGGACATCGATGATCTCTTTGGCGTGAATCTCGATGTCGGTCGCCTGGCCCTGAAAGCTGGAGGAGACCTGATGGATGAGGATCTTCGAGTTGGGCAGCGACATCCGCTTGCCGGCGGCGCCGCCGGCCAAGAGCAGCGCCCCCATGCTCATCGCGATGCCGACGCAGATCGTCTGCACGTCGGGCTTGATGAACTGCATCGTGTCGTAGATCGCAAGGCCGGCATAGACGGAGCCGCCCGGCGAGTTGACGTAGAGGCTGATGTCCTTATCGGGGTCCTCGGACTCCAAGTGCAGGAGCTGGGCGACGACCAGGTTGGCGATGTCCTCGCTGATCGGGGTGCCGAGGAAGACAATCCGCTCGCCCAGCAGGCGCGAGTAGATGTCGAAAGCACGCTCGCCGCGTGAGGTCTGCTCGACCACCATCGGGACCAAAGGGCTCATGTTCCGCACTCTATAGAAGGCATCCGGCGTGCTCGCGCAAGGCTCAGTCCGAGCCCGGGGTCCAAAGGCTGCCGGCGGCCTCGCGCTCCTTCTCGGGAGTCCAGATCTTCTCCCGAGCCTCGGCCTGCTCGATCGGGATCGGCTTCGCCGACTCTGCGAGGAGGTCGATCGCCTTGCGGGTTTTGACGTCCTCGCGGACCATCGCGTCGCGCCCATTCTCGCGCAATCGCTCGAGCAGCTTCTCGGGCGTCATGCGCTCGTGCTCGGCGGTGTGCTGGAGCGCCTCGACCATCTCTTCCTCGGAGACCTCGATCGCCTCCGCCTCGGCGATCGCCGCCAGCACCGCCTCCCGCTTCAACTCCAGCTCCGCGTCGGGCTTGGATTCCTCGATCACCTCCTCGCGGGTCTTGCCCTGCACCTGCAGGTAGGCGGCGGGGTCCATGCCGCTACCGGCTAGCTGGCGCTCGACCCGCTCCCAGCGCTCGGTGGCGCGGGCGAGTGCGAGCTCGTCGGAGAGCTCCACCGTCGCGCCCGCGAGTGCCGCGTCGATCACGGCGATCCGGAAGTCCTGCTCGATCCGCTGCCCGACCGCCTCCCCCAGACGCTTGCGGATATCGTCGCGCAGCTCCTCAAGCGTGTCGAACTCGGAGGCCTCGGAGGCGAAGTCGTCGTCGAGGGCCGGCAGGATCTTCTCGCGCACCTCCTTGACCTCGACCGCGAAAACCGCGTCTTTGCCGGCGAGCTGCTCGGCCTGGTAGTCCTCGGGGAAGCTGACCTCGACCTCGCGGCCCTCGCCCGCCTTCGCGCCGGCGAGTTGCTCCTCGAAGCCCTCGATCAGCTGGCCGCCGCCCAACTCCAGCAGGTAGTCGCCGGCCTTGCCGCCCTCGAACGCCCCGCCATCGATCGTTCCCTCGAAATCGATCAAGAGGACGTCACCTTCCGCGGCGGCCCGCTCGATCGGCTCAAGCCTGGCGAAACTCTCGCGAATTCGCTCGACCTCCCGCTCGAGGATGTCGTCAGGAACCTCGGCCTGCGCCCGCCCCACCTCCAGGCCCTTGTAGTCGCCGAGCTTTGCCCTGGGACGCACCCCGACCTCGAACTTGAACTCAAGCGGCTCGCCCTCCTCCTCCGGGGTCGAGACGATCTCGATGCCGGGATCGCCGACCGAGCTTATGCCGGAGGCGAGCAGCGCCCTTTCATACCACTCAGGCAGCGCGTCGCGGATCGCCTCTTCCAGCACCGAGCCGAAGCCAAGCCGCTGGATGACCAGTGACGGAGGAGCCTTGCCCTTGCGGAACCCCGGCATCCGCATCTCCCGCGCAAGGGCGCGAGAGGCGCGCTGCATGGCACGATCGACATCGGCGGCAGGAACCTCGACGTCAACGCGCGCTCGAGAGCCGGGCAGCTCTGTGACCGAGGTCTCCATTGGCGCCTGACCCTAGAGGAATCGAGCTGTGGGCTACCGACGCCGGGCGAGGCCTGTGCGCAGCGCTACCGCGAAGTCGACCGCGAAGGAGACCCCCCGTCCCAGCGGCCCGGTGACGATCCACGCGAGCACCTCGTCTGCGACGGCTGAGACCGGGCTGCGCGAGGCCACCATGGCGGTGAGCGTAGCGCCCGCGGCGCCCGCCAGCGATGCTAGCTTGGCGACGCCGTGACAGCTCCCCAGAACCGCTTCCCGCCGATCGGGAGCTACGGCTTCCTCTCCGACTGCCACACCAGCGCTCTGGTCTCCTTCTCGGGCGCCGTCGAGTGGCTCTGCCTGCCGCGCTTTGACTCACCCAGCGCCTTCGCCGCCCTGCTTGACCGCGCCGCCGGCCACTTCAGGCTGGGTCCGCGCGGCGTCGTCGTCCCGATCAGCCGCCGCTATGAGCCAGGCACGCTGATCGTCGAGAACGACCTGGGTGACCGACACCGGTTGGGTGGTGATCCACGACGCATTGACGATCGGCGAGTGGGCAGCGCAGGGCGGCGCCGGCTCCCGGCCGCAGACCGAACACGAGTCCGACCACTCGCTGTTGCGGCTGATGACCTGCGTCGATGGCGAGGTGGACCTGGAGATGGAGTGCCTGCCGCGCTTCGGCTACGGCCTCGAGGAGGCCGCGTGGAGCGGCGGCGAGCTTGGCGAGGCGATCGCGGGTGGCGGCGATGTCGAGCTGAGCCTGACCAGCGACATGGAGCTAACCCTGCAGGACGGCGCCGCCCGTGGCCGACTGCGGTTGCGTGAGGGCGAGAACGGGTTCTGCGCGGTCTCCTGGGGCGAGGACGACCTCGGCGGTCCGCGCAGCGCCCCAGAGGCGATGGAGAGGCTGGAGTCGACCAAAGAGTTCTGGCGCGACTGGCTGCGCGATGGCGACTTCCCGGATCACCCATGGCGAATCCACCTGCAGCGCTCTGCCCTCGTCCTCAAGGGCCTCACCTACACACCGACCGGCGCGATCCTCGCCGCGCCGACCACCTCGCTGCCGGAGGCCCTCGGTGGCGAGCGCAACTGGGACTACCGCTTCAGCTGGATCCGCGACTCGACCTTCAGCCTTTGGGCGCTGCACACGCTCGGCTTCAACCAGGAGGCGCGTGACTTCATGCGCTTCATCGTCAATGTCTGTCGCGACAATCCGGACCTCCAGATCATGTACGGGATCGGCGGCGAGAAGGAGCTGACCGAGAAGACCCTCGACCACCTCGACGGGTACGTGGGCTCCAAGCCGGTGCGAATCGGTAACGGCGCCTACGACCAGCGCCAAAACGACGTCTGGGGAGCGCTGCTGGATTCGATCTATCTGCATGAGAAAGCTCTGCGGGGCGCGGGCACACCGGCCGATCAGGAGCTGATCCGCTACCAGGTGGAGGCGGCGATCGAGGCCTGGCCGCACCCCGACCAGGGGCTCTGGGAGTCCCGTGGCGAGCCCCGCCACTACGTCTCCTCGAAGCTGATGATCTGGGTCGCGGTCGACCGCGGCGTCCGTCTCGCCCGCGGCCTCGGGTTCAAGGAGATCGCCAAGGAGTGGGCGCAGACGGCCGGGAAGATCCGCGAGGAGATACTCAAGCGGGGGGTGCGCAACGGGGTCTTCCGCCAGCACTACGACACCGACGCGCTCGACGCCTCCTTGCTGCTGATCCCGCTGCTGCGCTTCCTCCCTCCCGACGACCCCCGGGTCAAGGCGACCGTCGAGGCGATCTCCGACCAGCTGACCCAACACGGCCTGGTCCTCCGCTACAGGGTGGACGAGACCGACGACGGCCTAAGCGGCGAGGAGGGCACCTTCCTGATCTGCTCCTTCTGGCTGGTCTCGGCGCTCTCGGAGATCGGCGAGCCGAAGCGAGCGCGGGCCCTCTGTGGACGACTGCTGAATGCCGCCGGCTCACTCGACCTCTACGCCGAGGAGCTGGAGGCAGAGAGCGGGCAGCACCTCGGCAACTTCCCCCAGGCCTTCACCCATCTGGCGCTGATCAACGCCGTTCCCATGTGATCGCCGACGAGCAGCGCGAAGACGGCGGTCCCACCGCCGTCTTCACCGAGATGGGCGGCGTCCGCGAGGACGCCTGAGCCCGCAGACGAAAGACCTACAGACAAAACATTTCGTTTGCTCTATATTTGCCTGCTCGATGGAAGTCCCAACTCACTCGGACACCAACGACCTGCTGATCGCCCTGCGGCATCCGCTGCGGCGGCAGATCCTCCAGGCGATGGCGGAGTGGCCGCAGCCCGTCAGCCCACGGGAGCTCGCCGCAAGTCTCACCCAGCCGCTCAGTAACGTCAGCTATCACGTTCGCGTGCTCGTTGATTGCGGCGTCCTGGAGTTGGCCGGGACGCGGCAGGTGCGAGGGTCCACGCAGCACTTCTATCGCTCCTCGCTGGAGGTGGAGTGGGCGCGGTTCGCTCTCGGGATCGCCGGCAACGAGTCCTCAAACGGCGGCGCTGGGGGGGAGAGATCAGCCGATCACCCTCTTAGGTACGCAGAGGCTGCCACGCGTGGACGAAATCGACGACACCACAAGCCCCGCCCGCGAGGACGCCGCGACCGAGTCCGCCGTCCTCCAGCAGGTGCTCTCCCTCCATCCCGCCCAGATCACCCTCGCCGAGCTGACCCGCGAGGTCGGCGGGCAGTCCGCGAACTTCGACCAGCGTGACGCGATCGAGCGGGCGGTCCGCGACCTCGCCGGTGCCGGCCTCCTGCACCGTCACGACTCCTTCGTCCTCCCGACCCGCGCCGCCCTCCGCTTTCACGAGCTTCTGGCCGGCTGACGGCGCGAACCTAAAGGATGAGATGGTGGAACTCGGCCTCCAGCCGGGACCCTAACTCCTGCGCCGCCTCGCTGGCGGCCGGATCCTCCTCGGCGCTCGCGGTCACCAGCACCACGGTGGTGGCAGGGAAGCTCTGAAGCTGGTCCTCGATCGCCTGCACGAGGTCTTCGTCACCGACCCTGGCCTCGGCGGCTACGCCGGCCTTCGCCAGGGAGGCGACAGTGATCACCAGGCTCTGCTGGGCCCCACGGCGAGATCCCTCGAGATCGGAGGCCCAGCGATCGAGGAAGCCAATGCGGGCGGGCGCGAGGACGAGGACGTCCACCTCGCCCTCCAAGCCGTCGCCGCGTGCCTCGGCGAGGATCGCCTGAACCGCCGCAGCTTCATCCACCGGACGGCTGACGACGACCAAGAGGTGGCGGCGCTCATCCCGTCGCGGTGCCGAGGCGATCGGCCCGCGGGGCCGCTGGGCGACAGCGACGGCGACGATCCCCACCGCGACGATGGCGCCAACGAGGACCCCCGCGCCGGGGCCACCCGTCAGGAAGGCAAGGACGATCGGGACGACGATCGCGGCGGCGAGCAGGGGGAGCTTCCAGGGCGCCATTGCCCCTAGACTGCCAGGCGCAACCGTCGCTCAGGAGCTGAGCGGCACCGCGGCCTCGGGCGTCGCTACCACGAAGGTGAAGCTCTCCTCCAGGTAGAAGCGCACGGTCCCCTCGTCGTGGCTGTCGTAGCCGATCGAGAGGTCCTGGCCGGACTCATAGAGAAAGTCCCCGCCGCGCAGGCTGACGACGACCGCGCCCCGGACCCCAGGCGCCCAGACGATCGGGCCCGCGAGGATCTTGCCGAGGTGGTCGAGCAACGGATAGCCGCCGTGCTCGGCGGTCTCGCTGACGCGGGTGTACTCATCGGGACCGAGCGCGAGGCCGTAGGGGCCCCCGACCCCCCGGTGCAGCAGCCGCTCGACCGCGCCGGCGACCGAGCGGGGATAGGCCTCGGCGCTTTTCCCGAGCGCGATCGGCTTACCCGGCGCGGCCTCGGCGATCCCCGAGATGCCGGCCGTAGGCCAGCCGTGGAAGACGGCGGCGTTCTCGGCGACGGCCATGCGATGCGCCGCGTCGTCGAGCTCCGCGAGGTCGACGTCGACCGCGCCACGGTCGTGGTCTCGGAGCTCCTCGCGGGCGAGGACGAAGTTAGCGCGCAGCTCGACCAGCGGCAGAACACGTCGCTGCGAGCCGGTGACGCCTTTGGCGGGGGCCGATTTCACCCGGGTGGCGCGACCGAGGTTGGTCGCCGAGTGCTCCCAGCCGTGAGGGCCGGCGAAGTCGACCAGCCGCCGCGCGGCGAGAGCGCCGCTGAGGCGCTCGCGGGCCTCCTCGTCGAGGAGATCCCAGGCGGAGTCGGTGATCGGGGCGAGCGAGCGAAGGAGGTGGTTCATCGCGCCGCCTCCCTGAGGCTGCCGATGCCCAGCGAGCCGGAGCCCTCATCAGCCGAGGAGTCCCCGCCGAAGCCGCCGTCGAGCGTCTCGGCCTCGGCCTGCTCTCCGTGCTCGACGATACCTCCGGGCTGGAAGAGGACTCCCTCTGCGATCGCGCGCCAGCTCGGGGTGCGGCGGAGGAGGAACTCGAGATCCATCGCGAAGTGCTTGAACTCCTCCCCCTGGGCGTCGCGCATGATCGCCTCCGCGTCGGGGTCGGGCTCGACCGCGAGGCGCTGCTCATACCAGCCGATCGCCTCTGCCTCCTCGGTTAGCGAGGCGCACACCCGGGCAAAGGTCCGGGTCTCGGCGGGCAGCTCCTCGGGTGGCTCGTGATACTGATCGAATCCCATCTGACCTCCTTCGAGCGCGTTGACGTGCAGCAGACCGAGACTCTAGGGGTTGGCGCTCACATGGGCGACAGCCCATGTGAGCGCTCATGTCAGCTGCGGCCGGCTTCACCGCCGCCGTAGTGATGATCAAGCCCTCGCAACGCCGACGAAGAAACACAAGCGAGAGCAGCCACAGGCCGACCTCGCGGTGCCCGTAGCGGCGCATCGCGCTCGCCTTTAGACCCTCAAGCCGCGGCGCTGCGGAGCTCTCTCAGTGCCGACACGACCTCCGCGTCTGACACCTGTGGGAAGTCCCGATACCACTGGCCAACGCCGTACAGCAACGGCGGGACGAGCAGGCAGACGATCCCGTCCGCCTCCCCGCGCAACCGCCGGATCGTATCCGCCGCGCAGACCGGGACCGCGAGGATCACCCGCCGTGGTTCCCGACGTCGCAGCGCGCGAAGCGCCGCCGTATCGGTGACTCCGGTCGCGACGCCATCGTCGACGACGATCAACGTTCGGTCCTTCAGCTCAAGGGGTCGACAATCGTCGCGGTAAGCGCTCACGCGGCGGCGAAGCTCTGCCGTCTCGCGGGCGATGATCGAATCGAGGACGCCTCCGTTGATCCCCAGCACCGCGACCGCCTCGGCGTCGATCAAGCGGGTCCCGTCCTCGACGACGGCACCGATTCCGTACTCGGGGTTGTGTGGGGCGCCGAGCTTGCGGACGGCGAGGATCTCCAGCGGTGCGCCAAGCGCCATCGCAACCTCCCTCGCAACCGGGACGCCGCCGCGGGGGAGCGCCACAACGACGGGGTGCTCGTCGGCTAGCGATAGCAGTCGCTTCGCCAGCTCCTTGCCAGCGTCCTGACGGTCGGTCCAGGGCTCACACATCGGCTGCATTCCTCAGCTCCTCGCGTTTGGCCGAAATCGACCGGCGCTGTCGCACTTTAAACCCGGCAGGCGAGCTGTGCGCGCTGAACGCCGACCCGCGCGAGCGCGTCCCGCCCCCGAGTTGCTTCGCGAGGCGGTCAAGATCGGCCTGGCCGCGGCCGAGGGAAGCGGTGGCCTGGTCAACCCGACCCTGATCGGCGCGATGGACGAGAGATCCTGCGGGTGCTGTGGGCGCGGCTGAGAGCCGGATCGTTGCCGGTCACCAGCTGGCCGAAGACGATCGCCCAGGCGACCGCGAACAGAACCAGCGATCCGCGAATTGTGAGGCGGCGGATCATCCGGACGCAGCGGCGCTTTGGCGGACCTTGACGTGGGTAAGGCCCTTGGCCATGCCCTAAGCGAGGGCAAGCCCCGCCTTGGAAGCTCTCAACCGCCCGCCTACGAATTAGGCTGCGCAGCGCTACGGACGAGCACTCCCCCGATCGGCTACAGGAGAGGCGCGCGGAGGCGCGGCGGCTCCGGGTCATGCGGCGGCGGCGCCTGATCGCCGTCTTGGCGCTGATCGCCGCCCTAGCGCTCGCAGCGCTGAAGGTCCTCGAGCGGACGAGCGGCAGCTCGGGGACGGCCGGCGGCGCCGGGAGGTCAAAGAGCGCCGCGTCGCACGGCTCAGAAGGTCCCCACCCCCACTCCGAGCTGGTCCGTAACGCGCAACCGCAGCCCGGCTGGAAGCCCCACCGAGGCCCGGTGCCGATTCTCGTCTACCACGCGATCGGCACCCCCCCACCCAGCGAGGCCTACCCCGGGCTCTACGTCTCCCCGCGCGAATTCCGCGAAGAGATGGCCTGGCTCGCGCGCAACGACTATCAAGGCGTCACCCTCGATGAGGTCGAGCACGCCTGGTATGGCAAGGGGACGCTGCCCCCGAAGCCGATCGTGATCACCTTCGACAACGGCTACCCGGCCCAGGTCCACTTCGCCCCTTCGGTGCTGGACAAGTACGGCTGGCCTGGCGTCCTCTTCGAGATCACCGTGGAACACCTGACCCCGCCTTACATCAAGCCGATTATCGCCAAGGGTTGGGAGGTCGACTCACACTCGGCCACCCACCCCGACCTGACCACCATGAGCGGCTCCGAGCTCACCTACCAGGTGGCCGGCTCGCGCCGCTTCCTACAGCGCACCTACCACGTGCCCTCGCACAACTTCTGCTACCCGTCGAGCCTCTACAACAGCGCGACGATCGCCGCGGTGCGCGCCGCCGGCTACACCGGCGCCGTCACCGAGAACGCCGGCTACGCGAGTCGCAGTCGCCCCTACGAACTGAACCGCTATGAGATCGAGGGCGGCCAGGGCGTCGCCGGTCTCGCCGCTGACCTCAGCTCGCCGGGTTGAGGCCGCCGTCAGGGACAATTCAGCCCCCCATGCTCGCCTCGATACCCAGCCCTTCCTCCAGCGGCTTTCAACTCGGCCCCTTCGAAGTCCACGTATACGGGCTGATGTACGTGATCGCGCTGGCGCTGGCGGTCTTCATAACGGTCTGCCGCTGGGAGGCGATCGGCGGCTCGCGCGAGCTGGTCTATGACGTCGCGATGTGGGGCTTCCCGGCGGGGCTGATCGGAGGGCGGATCTACTTCGACCTGACCAGCTCGAACCTGGTTCCCCCGCACTGGTGGGGGCCGTTCGCGGTCTGGGACGGCGGGATGGGAATCTGGGGCGGCATCGCCTTGGGCGCAGCGGTCGGGGTGTGGCGGCTGCGCCGAGCCGGCGTCTCACCTGGCCCCTTCATGGACGCGGCCGCCCCAGCGCTCCTGGTCGGCCAAGCGGTGGGCCGGATCGGCAACTACTTCAACCAAGAGCTCTTCGGCGGGCCGACGAACCTGCCTTGGGCGCTTCAAATCTCAGCGGCCCACCGCCCGCCTGGCTATTCGAGCTTTTCCACCTTCCAGCCCACCTTCCTCTACGAGCTGATCTGGAACCTCTGCCTCGCCGCGTTCCTCGTCTGGTTGGGCCACCACCGTCGGATCAAGCCGCCGGGCCTGTTCGCCCTATACGTCACCGGCTACTCGGCCTTTCGCATCTTCGAGGAGTCGCTACGAGTCGATCCCGCCCACTACATCTTCGGCCTGCGGCTGAACTTCTACGTGGCCTGCATATTGACGATCGTCGGCGCCGTGTGGTTCGTGAGGACCCAGAGGCGGGGCTCCGACCCGCTTAAGACCGACACGAGCCCGGCGACCTTAGACGGAGACGGACTGGGGCGGTATCCAAAGCAGAAGGGCGCCATAGCGTCCTTCTGCTTTGTGCTTGGAATCGACTTGCTCAGCTGTTCGCTGCGCACTTCGTGAGACCGAGCGCGTGCAGCTGTTTTCCGGCGGCCGCGAAGGCGTTTTCCTTGGCGAAGGCCAGTTCTGGGTTCGCCTTGATTTTGTCCAGCGTCTGCTGGGCGGCTTCCACCCCCGAGTTCACCTGCTGTTCCTCACCGCTCGGCGCTCCGAGGGCTTTGACCGCGTTGATCTGGGACCGGATGCCGGGGGCCAAGACAGTTTCTACGGCTTCGGCTTGCTGAGCCTTGGTCGGTGCTTGGTTTTCCTTGAGACCGTGTTTCTTGCCGAAAGCGTTGAGTGCAGCTTGCTGCGTCTTGTTGCCTGCCACGCAAATCGCGTTGCCCTTCGCTACGAATTCGGTCTTGGTGATCGCGGCCGTCGTTGCGGTGGTGGTGGTCGTGTTGCTGCTGCTACCACACCCGCTAAGGCCGACCCCGACGATGAGCGCCGCCGTCAGCGGCAACCGCAGATAACTCTTCTTCGCGTCAGTCCTCCTCGAATCGATGTCACGGACGCCTGGACCCTAGCCGCGAATCCCTTTGTTAGAGAGAACCGACGATCGCCGTGAAAGCGGCGGCGCGGATCCTCTCCTGGCATCGACGGGCGATAGCCTGGTGACCCATATGGCCACCTACCTACACACGTGCTACCGGATCGGGGACATCGACCGCTCGGTTGCCTTCTATGAGAAGTTGGGCTTCGAGGAGGTCGGCCGGATACCGATCGGTGAGGAGGCGATCAACGTCTTCATGCGCATGCCAGGCGAGGATCCGCGCCTCGAGCTGACCTACAACCACGGCGTCGACTCCTACGAGCTGGGCACCGGCTACAACCACATCGCGATCGGCGTCGACGACCTCGATGGCACCCTCGAGCGCCTCGCCGCCGACGGCATCGACCCCGAGAAGCCTCCCTACCGCCCCGGCGGCCGCACGGAGGGCTCCCGCATCTGTTTCGTCCGCGACCCAGACGGGTACCGGGTCGAGCTGATCGAGATGGGCTGAGGCTATACCGCCCCTGGCGGTATCGGCGGATCGGCTGGGCCCGCGGCGGTGGAGCCCGCGACCTCCTCGATTGCACGCAGGCGAAAGTAGAGCACCGCTGCAAGGAGCGCCCCGATAGGCGCGGTGAGCGTCGCCGCGACTGCGTTGAAAACGATCCGCACGACGGCTCCGTTGGCGACGCTCGCGCCGATTGCGCTGAGCACGAGCTCGGCGATGAAGGTGATCAGGAATACGACAAGGATCGCGCCAAAGACCCGCCATCCGTTGCCGCGAACAAGTGCGCGCGAGCGGCCGAACGCGTCGATGACGCCGGAGCGCTCGACCACGATCACCGGCGCGATGACGGCCCAGATCGTCAGCAAGACCAGGCCCGGAACAACGAACAGCACGGCGCCGGCGCCGACGCCCAGACCGGAGAGCAAACCGGCTCCGACCAGCGGCGGGACTACCGGAGCCACCGAGCGCATCAGCTCTCCTATCGAGGAGTCCCGGCGGCCGTCCTGGACATCTCGAACCAACCCCACGACCATGCCCTGATAGAGCGTTCCAGCGACCACGTTGATCGCGAGCGCGATCGGGAGCAGGGTCAGACTCGTAGCTATGAGCCCGTTGACGATGGCCACGACCAAGAAGAGCTAGAACGCCACCGGCAGCAGCACGCCCGCCTGGGCGCCATAAGTCGAGAAGACCTCGCTGAGAGCGTCGCCAACATCGAGCTTCCGATCCATGCGCCCTTTTTCGACCCCCCATCCCGCGCCCCTGCCGGTATGGGCTTCCAAGAATGAAGGTGGACGACCGGATTCGAGCCAGCGACGCCTGGACCACCAATGAAACGCCCTTATTCGCCCACGAAAATCGGTTGAGCTGCAGCAGCTTCTGACTGGGAGCTGAAAGCTGGTCTACGTCGATATGCGCCGATACGCCATAGATTCAGTGGCGTTCATTCTAGGACTACCTTCCTCATCACATCTCCTCTCGAGCGAGCAACTCGGCAAGGCGATCGTGGGATTCGGTAAGACCACTCTCCATGCCCGAGGCGAGCATGCCGTCGCGCTCCTCGGGGGTGTGGAAGAGCGACGTGGTCGTCACCTTCGTGCGCTCACCAAGGTCCTCGAACATCACAGTCTCCACGACGACGTGGCCTGGCATCCCCTCCCATTCGAACGTCTGGACGAGGCGCTCGGGTGGTGTGACCTCTCGATACGTCCCCCTGAAACCGTGCTCATCTCCGCTTGAGTCGCGATGGAGGAACCGCCACACCCCACCGGGTCTGACGTCCATCTGGTCCACGATCGTGGTCATGCGTCGGGGACCCCACCACTGGGGAATGAGCTCGGGGTCGGTGTAGGCCGCGAACACGCGACTCCGGGGCGCGTCGAACACGCGCTCGGTGACGATCTCGCGATCCGAGGGCGTCCTCAGCGTTGTCGTCTCGGCCATGGTCCTTGTTGGTCGTTGGTCATTTCGACTCTCCTTTCGTGTTTTCGAGGAGCTTCTCCAATCGATCGAGGCGAGCGTCCAGCATCTGACGATAGGTCTCAATCCATCGCTGGATGTCCTCAAGGCGTCGGGGGCCAAGGCTGCACTGACGAGCCCGCCCGACCTTCTCGGTGGTGATGAGCTCGACGTCCTCCAGGATCCCCACGTGCTTCTTCAGCCCGGTCAGCGACATCCCGAACGGCTCCGCCAACTCGGTGATGGTGGCGCTGCCTTGGACGAGCCGCTCAAGGATTGACCTGCGTGTCGGGTCCGCGAGCGCCGCGAAGGTCCGGTCGAGTTCGGGCTTACACTGAACCATTTGGTTCAATATAGCAAACCGCAACTGATTTGAGCGCCCCTGCCTTCGCGCGCGAAGAGCGACACGCAACGGTGTTCGAAGCGGAAGCGACAGCAGCCGCCGACGCCGCCTCGACTGTCCATCGAGTCAACCCGCCGGATCTCACCTCGTCGGCTTTAGGAGATCGAGGCTTCCGCAGTTCGGACAACAAGACACCGTGCCCACCTCGCTCTGAATCCACCCTTGCTCAAGATCAGGCTGGTGGTCAGCTGAGCTTTCGGTCGTTCCCTCGGAGGGCACCTCGACGCTGTTCAAACTCCTCAACGCCGATAGCTCCCTCAGCCAAACGCCGTTCGAGAATCTGCTGCGCGCCTCCTTCGGGTGCCCCCTTGGCCCTGTTCCTCAGCAGGCTCCATGCCAACGCGACGGCAAGGGCGGCGGCGAGCACGATCAAAAGGCCCGCCAACCAGCGCGGTGCGCCTCGGTCGCCAACGCCAATAGGGCGGTTCATCATCGGGCCGGGGCCGTATTCCCAGTGGTTGTTGTAACCGCGAACCCATGGGTTATTCCCGCTTCGAACTTCCCGCAATGCTTTCGCGGTTGGCGCCGCCGGGGGTTCTGGTGCCGCATGCGCCGAGACAGGAAAGAGCACCACCGCCAAGGTTGACATGACAAGCGGTAGGGCAATCCACAGCCTGTGTGGCCTTGGCATCGAAATCGCTTGCATTGTCTTCATATCGTGAATCTCCTTAGTTTGGCGGACCGTTTGCATCGGAGATCGTTATACGACGTCAGGGATAACACCGCCTTAAAACGCTGTATGTGGCTGTGTGACAGATCGGGCATCCTTGGGGGTGCCAGGCACCGGCTTGGACAAGGAAGGTGCTGGTGGTCGAGGACCATCCAAGGCTCGCCATGGCGGTGGCCATGGTGCTGTGCCGGGCTTTCTCGCGGGCATCCAGGCACCTGGGGATAGGGCCTCGATAAGCTGCCCCGGCTTACATGGCGGCCATAGTTCAACGGTAGAACTTCGCGTTGTGGTCGCGACAATGAGGGTTCGATTCCCTCTGGTCGCCTTACGAGTGCATCGCCCGCTACGGATTGAGTGCAAAAGGAGCTCTACCAACTGAACTACGTCCACCGCGCAGCATCGATCTGGCGTGCGGCCCGAGGCCGATCGCATTCAACCGGGGCACGCACTGGGGGGGTCGACTACTCCCCCGCGTTGAACTCCCAGATCGCAATCGCCAGCATGATCAGGCCAAGGACGAGGACGGTGGCAACCTCAAGGACGGCGGGGACGGTCCAGCCGAACCAGGTGATGCCGGGATCAAGCGCCTGCTTAGCGGCTTCGCTGAGGGCGAGATGGCTGAAGATGAGACTGCGCATCGGGGCGACCGCGTAGGTGAGGGGGTCGATGCGGTTGAGGAAGGCGAGCCAGCCGGGCAGGTTGGTGACCGGGAACAGCGCGCCGGATATGAAGAACATCGGCATGATCACCATCTGCATCAGGCCCATGAACGACTGCATCTGTTTGACCCGGACTGCCGCCATGACGCCGAAGGCGGTGATGCTGAAGGCGAGCAGTAGCTGCAGGAAGAAGACGCCGAGGATCATCAATGGGTCGTAGGGAACACCGACCGTCCCCGCCAGGCAGAGCAGGATCACGCCCTGCAGAGCAGCGACCGTCGCCCCGCCGAAGCACTTGCCGATCACGATTGAGCTGCGCCGTATCGGCGCCACCATCATCTCGCGCAAGAAACCGAACTCGCGATCCCAGACGATCGAGGCGGCCGAGAACATCGCGGTAAACATCACCGATATGCAGAGGATCCCCGGATAGATGAAGGTCTTTAGGTTGACGCCGTGGGTGCTCGCCGCCGAGAGCTGCTGGAGCCCCGATCCGAGCACGAAGAGGAAGAGCAGCGGCTGGACCAGCGAGGTGATGATTCGCATCCGGTCTTTGGAGAAGCGGATCAGCTCACGGCGCCAGACGATCTTGATCGCCCGCAGCTCGCTGCCGAAGCTGCGCGCCGGCACCCTGACGGTGACGACCTCATGCGGCGTCCCAGCCGCAACTGTCGCGGTCTCCGTCGGCACGCTCACCGCCGCCCTCCGCTCATCATCTGCATCGCGATCCGGTTCGCCGCTTTGTTACCCGACTCTTCCGCGTCGCGGATCGTCGTCCCCGTGTGTGACATGAAAACGTCGTCGAGAGTCGGGCGGGAGAGGCTAACCGAGCGGATCGGCACGCCCAACTCTGCGAACAGGCGTGGAACAAACTCCTCCCCGTCGGGCACCGCGAACGTGACCGCCCCCTCAGAGACCTGGGCCTCGAGCCCGAACCGCTCCTGGATCGCCTCGATCGCCGCCCTGTCGTCGTCGGTTTCGATCCGGATCCGGTCAGCGCCGATCTCCTCCTTGAGCGCCTCTGGCGTGTCTAGGGCGACGATCTCACCGTGGTCCATGATCGCGATCCGCCCGCAGAACTCAGCCTCGTCCATGTAATGAGTGGTCATAAAGATCGTGATCTCCTCGCTCTCTTGGAGCTGGCGGATATAGCCCCAAATAGAGTTGCGGGTCTGGGGGTCGAGCCCGATCGTCGGCTCGTCGAGGAAGAGCACGCGCGGCGAGTGCATGAGGCCGCGGGCGATCTCCAGTCGGCGCCGCATCCCACCCGAGAAGGTGAGGACCTGCGCCTTTCGCCTCTCCCACAGCCCGACCATCTCCAACACCTGACGCATCCGCGGCGCCACCAGCTGCTTCTCGACGCCGTAGAGCTCGGCATGCAGGCGCAGGTTCTGCTCCGCCGTCAGGTACCCGTCGAGGGTCGGGTCCTGGAAGACAAGGCCGATGTGGCGTCGCACGTCATCGCGCTGGGTAACCACGTCAAAGCCGGAGACGCTGGCGGCGCCGCCGCTGGGCGCGCTCAGCGTGCATAGCATGTTGATCGTCGTCGTCTTGCCAGCACCGTTGGGGCCGAGGAAGCCGAACACTTCCCCCGTCGCCACCTCGAAGCTGACGCCGCGGACCGCCTCAATCTCGCCAAAGGACTTGCTCAGCTGGCGAACCGAGATGGCGACGGCGCCCGCCTCATTAGCCATCCGCTCTGCCGTCGCCACCGCACTCACCCCATCATTTTGCAGCTTCGACCATCTTGGCGAAGGCGCGGAAGCCGGGGGTTGAGCTCCGGGTCAGCTCCCGCTGCACCGCGAACGCTTCGCCGAGCAGGGCGGCGACGCCCTCACGACCGAGGGCACGCTCGGCCTCTGCGGCCATCTGCGGCACAGAGAGCCAGGCCTTGACCAGCGCCGCGTCCGCCTCGGGATGGAAGAGCAAGCCCCAGGCATTGCCGAAACGGAAGGCCTGGTTCACGGTCTGCGCAGAGGAAGCAAGGAGCTGGGCGCCATCGGGCAGCTCGAAGACATCGCCGTGCCAGTGCAGGACGTTCTGCGCGGGGGCCAGGGCCCCGACGATCGGGTCGGTGGGGTCGAGTACCTCGATTGGAGCGAACCCAATCTCTGGCCTCTCCCCAGGTCTCACCCAGGCACCGAGCGCGCTCGCCAGAAGCTGGGCGCCGAGGCAGATGCCGAGCACCGGGATGTTTCGGTGCACTGCGTCGGCGATCCAATCGCGCTCGATCGCGAGCTCCGGGTGGCGGGCGGTCTCGTCGACGCTCATAGGCCCACCCATCACCAGCACGCCCGAGCTCTCCAACAAGCCGGGCAGCGGGTCGCCCTCGAGGGGATCGACGATCCTGACGGCGAGCGATCCGAAGGCGTCGAGGATTCGGTGCGGGCCCTCCCAGGACGCATGTCTGAGCACCAGTAGCGGCGGAAGCGTGGCATCATTCACGAGCCGCAGGCTAATCGCGCTACGGTGCGCGGGATGCAAAGACTGCGGTCGATCGCCATCTTCAGGCCGGAGCTTCGCCCGGCGACGATGACCGGAGCGCAGGCGCGGGGGGCAGCGGCGCTCGGCGCACTCGCCGTGGGCGCGGCCGCTGTGGGCGGCTTTGCGATCGGGCGCCTCAGCGTCGGCCGGCTCGCGATCCGGCGCGCCTCGATCGCCAAACTCAAGGTCGAGGACCTTGAAATCGGTCGCCTGCGGATCCGCGAGCGCTCACCAGAAGCGTGAGGCGCCAAGCGTGGAGCACGATCGCGGTTGTAGTGGTCATGACCACTGCAGCGCTCGCCGGCGTCGCGATTGCGGCCAGGTCTCCGATGGCTAGCGCCAGCGAGCTCGGCCCCTACCCCAGCCTCGGCACCTGCCCAGTCTTCCCCGACCCTCCCGCCTCGCTGCCGGCTACCGCGCCGTCACAGCCAAACGAGTCCGCCTGGAACCAAGACATCTCCAGGGCGCCGGTTGACCCCCGTTCGGCCGCTTACATCGCCTATATCGATTCTCACGGCGGCGATCACCTGCACCCCGACTTCGGCTCGCCCCGCGCCTACGGGTTCCCATACGCCGTCGTCGGCGCCCATCAACGCAAGCTACCGATCCACTACACCGCCTATGGCAGCGAAAGCGACCCCGGCCCGTTCCCTATCCCCAAGGGCGCACCGATCGAGGGCGGGCAGCGAAGCGAAGGCGATCGCCACGTCCTAGTCGTTGACCGCTCCAGCTGCATGCTCTACGAGCTCTACCGGGCTTTCTTTGTGCCCGGAGGGCATCCTCACTGGGACGCCGACTCAGGAGTCCGCTGGAATCTCCGTTCGATCGCGCGGCGGCCGGACTCCTGGACCTCGGCCGACGCTGCCGGGCTGCCGATCTTCCCCGGCTTGGTCCGCTACGAAGAAGCCGCCTCCGGAAAGATCGACCACGCGATCCGCGTCACCTTCGAAAGCACCCGCAACGCCTGGGTCCACCCCGCCTCCCACTGCGCCGGCGACACCTCCAGCCCCGACGCGCCGCCGATGGGGCTGCGCCTGCGACTGAAGGCCGACTACGGCCTCGGTGGCTTCAGTGGCGCGGCCAAGACGATCGCCACCGCGCTGAAACGCTACGGCTTGGTCGTCGCCGACAACGGCTCGAACTGGTACTTCAGCGGCACCAGCGACCGGCGCTGGAATAACGAAAACCTCGACCAGCTGAAGCGCATCCCCGGCAGCGCCTTCGAAGTCGTCAAGAGTGCGGCCCTTGTTCACGCCTGCTGAGCAGTCCCCGATCTGGACGCCCCCGGTTGGATTCAACCAGCAACCCACGGCTTAGAAGGCAGCATCACGGCTTGATCACCTGCTCTAGGGAACGTTTTGCCTGCAAAAAGTAGCTTTTCAAGATGATAGAGGAAGACGAGAACGGACACAATTCTCCCGGTTTTGTTCCTACCCGTGTTCCTACCCAGCCCAGCCTCGATTGCGGGATAATCTCGACGATCCCGCCCCGGTAGCTCAGCTGGAAAGAGCAGTCGCCTTCTAAGCGACAGGCCGCTGGTTCGAGTCCAGCCCGGGGCGTCTCTCAAGCTTGCTCCCCGCATAACCCGGAGGTCGGCATAGCGGTAGGAGTAACCACTAGCGAAGAGGATCAGGGCAGTACTCTGGTCGGGCTTGAGGCGGTGCAGGGCGGCGGGACAAGAAGCCTGCCTCAGTCACGTCTCGGAAGAGCTGATCGAGCGTATTGGCGCTGATCACCGACTGCGGGTGTTCTGCGACCACATCTGAGCCTGGGCGCGCGTGCTCGTCACGACGCTTGATCAGCAGCCACTGAGGCTTCTCGCCGGGATGGGTGCGCTGCAGGGCAAAGCCGCCGCGAAGCTTTTCCCCATGCAGGACGAACACGGCGTGGCCGCGGTCAAGGGCCTGCGGCCAGGCGACCCGGCCGCCCTGCTCGTAGCGCCCGCGGTCCCAGACGATCACACGGCCGTCTCCGATCACGCCCTCGAAGGCGTTGTGGTCGATCGCGTGGTCGCCGACCTCCACGGCGAGGCGCCTGACTGCAGGATCCATCGAGGGACCCTTCGGGACCGCCCAGGAGCGCATTACCCCGCCAACCTCCAAGCGCAGGTCGAAGTGATGGGCGGTGGCGGCGTGCTCCCCGACGACGAAGGCACCGGCGCTGACGCCGCGGATTGCGAACTGCTCGTGTCCCTCGACCCTCACGGGCTCGATCGCCACGTCGGTGACCCTTGCGGCAGGCGGCCCCTCGTGCAGGAAGGCCACCAGCTCCTCAACCGTCCGTTCGGGTCCCTCGGCGTGGACGAGCACGCTGCCGTCCTGCACGTTTCGCACCCAGCCCATCACTCCGAGACGGTGCGCCCTCTGCAGCGCCGCGTCGCGGTATCCGCGGCCCTGCACCTCCCCGCGCACGAGCGCGCGAACCGCCGTTGCGTCCGCGTCCGCCCGCTCGGTCACGGCTGCGGTCCGTTCGCGCTACGCCCTGCCGACCCTCGCCAGGTATTCGTCGAGCTTGCGGCTCTTTTCGGTGTCCTCGTAGACCTCATACTCGCGCAGTTTCCCCCAGGCGATCCGACCCCAGATCACGTAGCGGTTGTCGTAGACGCGCCCATCCGTGGGGTCGTCGAGGTGGACGTGGCCGCGGGCGCAGATCGTCTGGTGCCACGGGAACCCCTTGAGGATCACCTGGTCGGGGTAGATCTGCCACCCCAAGGCTGACGAAACGGTTGAGCCACTGCTCCAACTCCCGCTTGTTGTTTGCTCCCGGAGCGAAGGAGCTGTCGCCGGGGAAGGTGAACTTGACGTCGTCAGCGTCCATCGCCAGGGTCGACCCGGGGTCCCCGGCACGGATCGACTTCATGTTGCGGGCGATCATCTTCTCAGCCAGCCACGAGAGCATCGGCCCCTCCCTTCGCTAGTTGTCGTCCAGGAAGGCTAGCTCGCGATCCACGGTTCAGACAACGACCTTACGGCCACGGTAAGCCCAGTCTTGCCTGCGCTACTGTCCGGCCATTGCCCGCCGTAAATAGCGAAGCTCAGCAAACTTCCCCACCCCTGCCTCATCACATCGCAAGGGCGGCGAAGCACGCGGAGCTGCCCCCAGGTCCTCGGGCACCGGCGACTCTGAACACCTTGCGGCTAGCTCGCCATCCGATCGAGACGCTGCTCGGCTGGCATCGACGCTACGGCGACGTCTTCACGGTTCGATACCTGGTCTTCGGTACTGGCGTCTACGTCGCCGATCCGGACGCGATCCGCGACCTGCTGACCGGCGATCAATCTGACCTGCATGCCGGCGAGGCCAACGCGCCTCTCTCCACCCTGGTCGGTGAGAACTCGGTCCTCGTGCTCGACGGCGCCAAGCATTTGCGCCAGCGAAAGCTACTGCTGCCGCCGTTTCAGGGCTCTGCGGTCCAGGCCTTCCGCACGGTGATCCGTGATGTGGCGGAGGCCGAGGTCTCTCACTGGAACACGGGCACTGAGTTCGCGCTCCAGGACCGGATGCGCGCTCTAACCCTCGAGGTGATCTGTCGCGCCGTCTTTGGATTCGCAGACCCCGATCGGGTCGAGCGCCTACGTACGGCATTCTCCGCCCTGGTCAAGTTTGGGCCCGCTTTCTATCTTCCCGGGCTGTTGCGGCGAGACCTCGGCCCGTTGAGCCCTTGGGGGCAGGTGCGGAGACGTGTGCGAACACTGGATGAGTTCGTGTATGAGGAGATCGTTCGGCGGCGGCGCGAACAAGACATTGGGGAGCGCACCGACATCCTGTCGATCCTGCTGGGGGCCCGCGATGAAGACGGGCGACCGATGAGCGACGTCGAGTTGCGCGATGAGCTGGTGACGATGTTGGCTGCCGGCCATGAGACAACCGCCACCGCCCTGGCCTTTGCCTTTGACTTGCTGCTGCACAACCCTCGGGTACTGACGCGTTTACGGGACGAGTTGAAGACAGGGAGACGACGCATACCTGGATGCCGTGGTCAGCGGAACGCTGCGGCTGCGGCCGGTGATTGATGCGAACGAGCGCACGCTCACCAAACCGCGGGTCGTTGGGGGCTGGGAGCTTCCCGCCGGAATCCGGGTCTACCCAGCTATTGCATTGGTCCAGCGCCGTGAGGACCTCTACCCCGGTGCCGAGGAGTTTCGCCCTGAGCGGTTCCTCGAGGAGGGCGTCGAGTCCTACGCCTGGCTTCCATTCGGAGGCGGTATCCGTCGTTGTATCGGGGCCGCGCTGGCACAGGCCGAGATGTCGGAGGTGATCCGCGCGGTTGTATCACGCGCCAACCTCCGAGCCGTTCGTGCAGAACCTGATCCCGTGGTCATGCGCAGCATCACGCTCATCCCTCGATACGGCACACCAGTCGCGGTCGAGGGAACCTTCTAGACGGAGGGCCGGGCCTCCCTCGCGGCGCCGAGGGTCCAGCCCGCGCGAGGGGCTGCCCGTCGCCACACCGCCTCCACCGCCACCCTCTGCCGCTTGCCAGTTGCCCTATCGACGCTTCAGCCGCCGAGCCCGACCGATCACCGAGCGGGGGATGATGCAAACAGGGTGAGCGGGAAGGAATCTCATAGAGGCCGGGCCGATCTCAGGAGGTCGGCTACTACCCCTCGACGACGATGCCACAGGCCTACAAGATTGCGATGAGTTCCCGGTGGCCGACGGTCTAAGGATCAGTATCTATCCGGGGCACCGTCCCGCAATAGAAAAGGAGGCAGCGCCATGCAACAGAAGATCGTCCCGAACCTGTGGTTCGACACCGAGGCCGAGGAGGCCGCGGGCTTCTACATCTCCGTCTTTAAGAACTCGCGCGTTCTCAACGTCGCCCACTACACCGAGGCTGGGCCGCGAGCAGCCGGCACGGTGATGATCGTGGAGTTCGAGCTGGACGGTCAGCGATTCGTCGGCATCAACGGAGGCCCCCAGTTCACTTTCGACGAGGCCGTTTCCTTTCAGATCGACTGCGAGACCCAGGACGAGGTCGACTACTACTGGGAGCGGCTGTCCGAGGGTGGGAAGGAAGGGCAGTGCGGTTGGCTGAAGGACCGCTACGGCCTCTCCTGGCAGGTCGTTCCGACCGGGATGGAGGAGCTGTTCACCGGTCCGGATCCCGAACGAGCCAATCGAGCGATGAAAGCCATGCTCGGGATGGGCAAGATCGACATCGAAGCGCTGCGCAACGCGGCCGACAACGTCCCGGCGAGCTGACAATGAGGTGGCGCATGAGAGTGCAGCTCGACACTCCCGGTTTGGCAGGAGGGGCGGGACGAGGAGGTCGTTCAAGCCGTTCGTGAGGCAGCGCGGATAAACGACCGCCGTAGGCGCCCAGCTCGCTTCCGGACGGGTGGCGGTGGTGCCTGACGTCTTCGTCGCGGTGCCATTCGGCACCGCCTTGGAGAAGGCAAGCGGCGTCTCGCAGATCGGGCAGTCGCTGACCGCTTCGCGGGGGCGCCGTTGTAGGAGAGATAGGCGCCCAGCGGGCCGAGCTCGGCGCCAATCGCAAGGCCATCGCATTCTCTCCTCGAATCCACGCGCCATTGGCTCTCCGCAGGTTGCATTCGTCCTTCATTCCACAAGACCTATATGTAGCTCCTGACCACGTTGCTCATCCGGGCCTCCTTGGAGGCTTGCGGTATCGAAGCATCCAGCAAGTCGCAAAACACGAAGAGGGTTGGATCGCGGCGTTTGATCGAGCGGCGTCCACGGGCCTTAGAGGCACGTGTAGGTGCAAGTAGATTCCCCAACGTGACACTTGTCCTGCTGACGGGAGCCACTCGCGGGATCGGACGTGCGGCTGCGATCGAGATCGCCGGGCGGGGAGTCGAGGTCGCACTAGTGGGTCGCGATCCGGCGCGTGTCAAGGCGGTCGCACGGGAGGCAACAGAGGCCGTCGGAGGCGCGCCCGTCCATGAGCACGTCGCCGACTTGACGCTAATGGCCGACGTCCGAGCGCTCGCCGAAGAGGTTCGCGGCCGCTACGAGCACATCGACGTGTTGGCCAATAACGCCGGGGCGCTGTTCGCCTCGCGCGGGGAGACCTCCGAGGGCTTCGAGCGAACCTTCGCGCTGAACCATCTCGCGCCGTTTCTGCTCACCAATCTGCTGCGTGATCGTTTGGACGGTGGCCGCGTGATCACCACCGCATCCGATGCGCACCAGTCGGGGCTCCTGGATCTCGAAGACCTACAGTCTGAGCACTCCTACTCGGCGATGGGTGTCTACGGCACCTCCAAGCTCTGCAACATCCTCTTCACGCGCGAGCTGGCCAGGCGTGCACCCGAGCTACAGGCCAACTGCTTTCACCCCGGTGTGGTGCGCACCGGCTTCGGCAAGGGCGAAAACGGGATCTGGAAGGTCCTCACCACGCTCGGCGCGCCGTTCTTTCGCTCGCCACAGCGTGGCGCCCGCCCACTGGTTTGGCTCGCGCTGTCCGACGAGACTGCCGCACTCACCGGCGCGTACGTACAGGACGAGAAGGTGCTGGCTCCCAACGCCCAGGCCCAGGACGAGACGCTCGCCGAGGGCCTTTGGGAGCGCAGTGCCCAGTTCGTGGGCCTGCCCGGGGTAGGTAGGACCTGACCTGTACGGAGTGGTAACGCTCCGAGGTTGTTTTGATCCTTGACTGCCATCATTTCTTCCGGTGCTAAGGGACTCATTCGGCTCTGTAGAGCCGAAAAATCAGACTTGGGGCGACGCTTAGAAGGCCGTCGCTCTATCCACTGAGCTACGGGAGCAGAAGTCCAGCTTGCAACAAACACGCCCTGCGCACCCGCTTATCTCCCTATCCTCTAAACGGTGACGGTGACCGAGGAGCAAAGTCCTCAGCACGGCTCGTCGAAGGAACGCGGCTCGGAGTTTCGCCGTCGCTCGCTCCTTAGCCTGGCCGGCGCGGTCGTGATCGCTGCCGCCGCCTTCGTGATCGCCGCCTTCGCGATGTCCGGCGCCACGCTGAGCACCGATCCGGTCGCGCTCGCGCGCTACGAAGTGCAGGCGTTCGGTGGGACCGTCGAGAAGGCGCAGGCCTTCGGCCCCGGTGGACGGCCGATCCCGGTGAGCGTTCGCGACGACAGACTGGTGCCGAAGACACAGATCACGCCCGGCGAGCGGGTGTCCGTCGACCTTGTCCTGCGTCGCCCCGGCTGGATCGGCTGGCTGGCTGGCAGCGAAGACCACGAGCAGCTGACGCTCAAGGCGCCGGCGGCGCAAGTGCGGAGCCACTGGCTGACGGTCAGTTCGGCCGCGCCGCGCGTCTCCTTCAACCAGCCCGTCCGCGAGGTCGCCTACGGCGTCTCGGGGCATCTGCGCCGCGAGATCTTCGCCCAGCCCCGCAGCTCCGTCAGCCTTGGGGCCCGCGAGGCTGCCGGTACGGTACTGGTCGCCAGCGCCGCCCGCTCGTGGGAGCGATTGAGCCCGCCCGAGCCAGTCACCTGGTTCCCGGCCGGCAGCCTGCCTAGCGTCGCCGCCAGCCCGCCGCCCGGCGTCGCCGTCTCCCCGGCGACGCCCCTGCGCCTCACCTTCTCAAAGCCGGTCGCAAACGTCCTCGGCTCCGCTCTACCCACCCTTTCCTCCGGCGCGTCGGGAACATGGCGGCAGACCGATAGCCATACGCTCATCTTCACGCCCAGTGGCTATGGCGCGGGCCTCGACACCACTCTGCACGCCGAGCTTCCCCGCCAGCTCGACATCATCCAGCCGGGCGGCACCCTCCAAGCCGGCCGCGAAATCGGCTGGACGATCCCGCCGGGCTCGACGCTGCGCCTCCAGCAGCTCCTCGCCCAGGCGGGCTACCTGCCGCTCGAATGGAAGCCGGCCGGCGCCCCGGTGCCCCGCACACCATCCAGCGAGGTGCGGGCGGCGGTCGAACCGCCGGCTGGCAGCTTCTCTTGGCGCTACCCCAACACTCCCGCCGGTCTGCGCGCGAACTGGTATGCGGGGAAGCCGAACGCGATCACCCGCGGCGCCGTAATGGCCTTCGAGAACGACCACGAAATGGAAACGGACGGGGAAGCCGGCTCGAAGGTCTGGGCGGCGCTGCTACGGGCCGCGATCGCCGGCAAGCGCAAGTCGGAATCGGGCTACAGCTACGTCTACGTGAGCGAGACGCTCCCCGAGACGGTGACACTCTGGCACAACGGCCACAAGGTCCTCACGACCGCGGCCAACACCGGCATCCCCGGCGCCGAAACCGCCCTCGGCACCTACCCCGTCTTCGAGCACCTCGAAGAAACGACGATGAGCGGGACCAATCCTGACGGCTCCCATTACGAAGATCCCGGGATCAAATGGGTCAGCTACTTCAACGGCGGCGACGCCCTGCACGCCTTCGACCGCGCCTCCTTCGGCACCCCGCAGAGCCTCGGCTGCGTCGAGATGCCGCTCGAAGAGGCCAGCAAGGTCTGGCCCTACACGCCGATTGGGACGCTGGTCACGATCGCGCAGTGAGCGCAGCCCGAGGCGATCAGCGGTTGACCGGCGACATGTCCGCGTAGCGATCGCCGGAGGCGGCCCCTTGGGGCGCCGCCTCCGCGATCCTGCACAACTCGTCCTCATTGAGCTCGATCTCAGCCGCGGCAACGTTCTCCTCGAGGTAGCGACGACGCTTCGTTCCAGGGATCGGAACGATGTCCTCGCCCTGGGCCATCACCCAGGCCAGGGCGAGCTGGCCCGGCGTCACTCCCTTCTCATCCGCGATTTCCCCTACCCGGGTCACGAGCTCGAGGTTGCGTTCGAAGTTCCCCTGCTGGAAGCGGGGGCTGTAGCGGCGGAAGTCGTCCTCGGCGAGGTCGTCAAGCGAGCGAAACCGGCCGGTGAGGAAGCCCCGGCCGAGTGGGCTGTAGGCGACGAAGCCGATGCCCAGCTCACGCACGGTCGGCAAGATCTCGTCCTCGGGGTCGCGGCTCCACAGCGAGTACTCGGTCTGCAGCGCGGTGATCGGGTGAACGGCGTGGGCACGACGGATCGTCTCCGGCGCCGCCTCGGAGAGCCCGAGGTGGCCCACCTTGCCCTGCCCGACCAGCTCGGCCATCGCCCCGACCGTCTCCTCGATCGGGACGTCAGGGTCGACGCGGTGCTGGTAGTAGAGGTCGATCCGCTCGACCCCGAGGCGCCGCAGCGAAGCCTCGCAGCACTCGCGCACGTACTCGGGGTCGCCGCGCACGCCGAGGCGCTCGCCGTTTGGCCCGCGCACATTGCCGAACTTGGTCGCCAGCACGACCTCGTCGCGGCGGGGGGCGATCGCCTCGCCCACGAGCTTCTCGTTGGTGAAGGGCCCGTACATGTCGGCGGTGTCGAGGAAATCGACGCCCAGATCGATGGCCCGCTGGATGACCTCCTTCGCCTCGCCCTCATCGGAGGAGCCGTAGAACTCCGACATCCCCATGCAGCCGAGACCCTCGGCGGACACCTTGAGCTCTTTGCTGCTCAACGTCCTTCGGTTCATCGTGACTCCTCTCTGCCCGGGAATCGCCAATTTCGTCGCCCGGTTGGAGAAGCGTCGCCCAGCGAGAAACCCTCGCCTCAGGACTTGGTACCAAGTTTGGCGCAACCGGCGGGATCGAGCTTGCCGTTGACCTTGAAGACGTAGTCGGGTTCGGGGGTGACATGGGGCTCGGCGATGATCTGCTTCAGCGCCGGGTCGGTTTTCAGCCAGGCGTAGATCGGGTACCAATAGGGCGAGGTGCGGGAGTCCTCGGTGTATTTGCTGACGATCAGGTAATCGTAGTGGCCGGCGTTGACTCGACCGCGGAACTGGGGGCAGCTGGTGGCGAGGCGGTAGGCGCCATAGGGCCCCGGCACTCCGATGTACTGCACGTAGTTGGAGAGGTCGGCGCCGTAGTAGCCATACTGACCGAAGAAGATCTCCCCCGATCCGGCGATGCCGATCCGTTTGTCGTGCTGGCGGCGGGCAAACGTATAGGCCCGCTTGGGACCGCCTCCCCCGAGGAAGAGGCTCGGATCCGTGTAGTGGTGATCGTAATACTGAACCTCCTCTCCTCGACCGAGGAGCACAGCCAACAGCACGACCGCCGCGGCCACTGCGGCCACTGCGGCGCGGCCCACCCGCCTGTTCTCGCGCAGCAGCCCCAGACCGGCCGGCACCCAGACCAGCGCAAGGACCAGGAAGACCGTGCCGACGATGTAGGCCAGGTGAACGTGAGGTGAGGCCAGGACCGTGACCGCGAAGACGACAGTGAGGGCAAGCAGCGTCTGCCAGGCGCGCTTGTCGGGGGCACGCAGCGGCCGGGCGAGCGGCAGCATGGCCAGCGCGAGGATCAGCCCCGGCGTCAGGTAGCGAGTGTTGGTGAAGAACCCGGTCGGCGAGCCCTCCGTACCGGCGGCGGTTAGCGGCGTGAAGACGTAGACAATCGCGGTCAGCAGGGCTGCGACTGCGAGCACGCGCAGGATCACGTTGCGCGAGCGCAGAGCGACGTAGATGACCGCGGCGAAGGCGGCGATCAGGATCAGCGGGAAGAGCGGGCCGAACGCGTTGTCGAGCTGGGGGATGAACCACTTGCGATAGACGGTCAGGTCAAAGAGGTAGTGCGACACCGCAAAGCGCGGTCGCGGATCGAGCGGCATCTGATCGGGACGAGGAAGGCTCAGCGGCCCCCAACCGATCTGCGGGATTGGGTTGCCGCCGCTCTTCAGCGCCGACCGCACGTACCAGTAGCCGCCGACCACGAACATCGACAGCCCCAGAACCCACGCGGTCGTGAGCCGACGCCCCTTGCCGCTGAAGAGGACCACGCCAACAGCGATCGCCGCAACCGGGATCAGGAAGGTGAGCTTCACTGACGCCGCCAGCCCCGCGGCGATTCCGGCGAGCACCAGCGGACCCTTGTCGAGCAGCGGCGCGTCGCGCTCGGGCGCGTCCTGAACCGCCGCCCCGGTCGCCGGAGCACGGCGCTGGTGGCCATTGATCATGAAGGCGGCGAAGGCGATCAAGAATGCGAGGCCCATGATGTCGTTGCGGCCCTCGCCGGGCTGCAGCTCGATCAGCACCCCGGAGGCGAGGACCAGAGCCGAGGCGACCAGCGTCGCGGGGCCGACCTTGTAGGGGCGACCGACACACCAGGCGGCGAGCAGAGCGACCGTCAGCCAGCCGAGGTTGATCAGCGGCGAGAGCCAGTCGTTGTGCATCAACAGGATCCCAGCCGCGTTGATCAGTTCCGAGCTCTGCGGGTAAAACCAGGCGGCGAGGCGCAGGGGGTCGGTGTAGACCAGATGGACCGTTGAGTGTTCCTGGGCCATCCGCGCCGCGAAGGGCATGTGGTACCACGTGGTATCCCCCCGAACATCCCCTGTTCGAGGCTGAGCAGCGCCGGGACGGTCCACTCGGCAACGGTGACGGTGGCGACGCCTATCGCGATCCACAGGGCGGCTTTTTGCACTTTCGGGGCCGCGATCGCGATGGCCTCGCGAGGCGCCCTGCGCCAGCCGAGCAGGGCGGCCAGCAGGCCCACCGCGGTGCAGGTCACGACGATCCAGCCGAGCCGCAGGATGCTCAAGGTGCCGAGTAGCTCCAACGAGAGGATCAGCAGCGCGATGGTGATCGTGATGTCGGCGAGACGAGCGAGCGCGCCGGAGAACTCGGGCACGATCCAGCGCCGCAGCCAATAGCCGCCCAGCCCGAGCGCGGAGAAGATACCGATGACGGCGCAGCAGCCGCCGATATAGGAACCGAGGGAGGGGCTCACCGGCGCGGGATGCTAGTCGGCGCGCAGGCGCACGAGCTAGGAGGCCGCCGCGGGGATGCGACAGGACACCCCCGTGCCGGCCAGGCCGCAATAGCCATTCGGCACCTTGTACAGGTACTGCTGGTGGTAGTCCTCAGCGTAGTAGAAGGGGCCGGCGGCCTCGACCTCGGTGGTGATCGGCTCATGGCCGGCGGCGCGCAGCGCCTCGTCGTAGGCCCGCAGCGCCGTCTCCGCCGTCGCTTTCTGGGCATCGTTTGCGAAGTAGACGCCGGAGCGGTACTGGGTGCCGACGTCGTTTCCCTGGCGCATCCCCTGGGTCGGATCGTGCTCCTCGAAGAAGACCTTGAGCAGGTCGGCGTAGGCGATCTTCGCCGGTTCGAAGGCAACCATCACCGCCTCGGCGTGCCCGGTGCGCCCGCTGCAGACCTCCTCGTAGGTCGGGTTGGGCGTGGTCCCGTTCATATAGCCGACCGCCGTCGTGTAGACGCCATCCAGTTCCCAGAAGAGCCGCTCGGCCCCCCAGAAGCAGCCGAGCGCAAAGTAGGCGCTCTCGACACCCCCGGGGAAGGGAGGCTTCAGCGGGGTGCCGAGCACCGCGTGTCGCCCGGACACCTCGAAGGCCGGCTCGCTTCGCCCCGGCAGCGCTTCCTCCACCGAGGGCATCCGCGTCTTCTCCGGGTTCAGCATCGTCATTAGCTTCCCGAGCCTGTTCACGCCAGGGACGTTACCGCCGCAGCCCCCTCGACTCGAGCATTACGAGGGCACCGAGAGCGCAAGCCGGCCTGCGCGACCGCCTCAAGCGCCACCAGGACACGGCCGCGGATGGCCGGTCACGCCCTCGCCCGTCCCACCCGCAACGAGCGCCGCCAGAGTCGGGGCGAAAACCGGCGCGACCGCGGACGTACTCCCGCAGAACGAGATTGCCCGCGCAAGCGCAAGACGGCGAATGCAAGAGCGGGATGGGACAGCGACGGAGAGTAGGAGGAAGCGCTCTTTCGGGAATCGAACGTCAACGAGCAGCGCAAGGGCAACGGCGCGGACGGAGCTCGTCACGCGAGGGACTACGGCGCCTGGGACTGGCTCCTTCATGCACTGGCGAGCCTAGCGCCGAGCGCCACGGCACAGATCTCAGAGACCGCCCACCTGGGTAACGTGGAGACCATGGGCTGCCTCGTCGTCCTCTTCGCCTTCATCTCGCCACGGCTGGCGCTGATCGCGCTGTGGCTCTTCACCAACCTACTCAGCCGCGCTTTCGAGAGCTGGTTCGTGCCCTTCCTGGGCTTCTTCCTTCTGCCTTGGACGACGCTGGCCTACGCGGCGATGTGGAGTGTCTCCAACGGCGTCAAGGGCTTCGAGTGGTTCATCGTCATCCTGGCGTTCCTGATCGACCTCGGCTCCTACGCGCGGGAGGGGCAGCGAAGAGCCGCGCGGGCCTAGGTTGTAAAGGCGACCCGGATGTGAGCCTTGCCGACGACGATGAACGGCCGCTCAATCACCTTGCCCGTCTCCAGCGAGGTGATTTCGACGTTGGTCAACGGGACGAAGTCGAGCTCGCCGCGATTTAGAGAGTCTGAGAAGCGGCTCTGGTAGCCCTCCGGCGGCTGGGTCACGTCACCGACAATCAGCTGCCGGTCGGTTTCGAACACCGCCCGCTCGATCCTATGCGCGATGCGATCTCCGCCATTCATCCATGCGACTATCGACACCAGACCGGACGGACCGGACATCGTCCACGATCTAATCGGGGCGCCCGGATTCGAACCGGGGACCTCGGCCACCCAAAGGCCGCGCGCTACCAGGCTGCGCCACGCCCCGAAGCGCTCAGTCTAGAGCCGCTCCGGGCCCTGTGACAGAGCCGGCCGGAGAACAACCGCTAGCTTTCGCGGCGATGGCAGACGTGCGACCGCTTAACGCCCTCCACTATGACCTCGGCGTGGTCGGAGCGCTGGAGGACGTCGCGTCGCCTCCTTACGACGTGATCGACGCTGATCAGCGGGCGGAGCTGCTCGAGCGCTCGCCCTTCAACGCTGTCGCGATTGACCTGCCGAAGCCCTACGGCGTGAGCGGCCCGCAGGAAGCCGACGACGACCCCTATGCGCAGGCCGCCGAGACGATCGAGGCCTGGCGCAAGGCCGGCGCTCTGATCGAGGACCCCGAGCCGGCGATCTGGGCGCTGACCCAGGACTACACCGCGCCCGACGGATCGGCCCACATCCGCCACGGTATTCTCGTCCGCGTCCTGGTCGAAGACTACGGCGCCGGCAAGGTCCGCCCCCACGAGCGGACACTGCCCGGCCCCAAGCAGGACCGCCTCGAACTGACCCGCGCCACCCACCTCAACCTCTCGCCGATCTTCTCGCTCAGCACCGAGGATGCCTGGCCGCTGGTCGAGCCGGCGATCCAGGGCGAGCCCTGGGGCGAGGTCAGCGATGAAAGCGGCACCGTCAACCGCGTCTGGCGGGTCAGCGACCCGGCGATCCACACCGCGGTGGCGGAGCGGCTCGCCAACGCCGAGCTGCTGATCGCCGACGGCCACCATCGCTATGAGACCGCCCGCGCCTACCGCGACGAGATCGGCGGCGAAGGCCTCCACAACTACACCCTGATGGCGCTAACCGGACTCGACGACCCGGGCCTCACCGTCTATCCCACCCACCGCCTCCTCTCCGGCTTCGCCGGGGACCCCGAGCGCCAGCAGAGTCTCGGCAGTGGCATGCGCGAACTGTTCGACGTGGCCGAGATAGACATCGCCGAACTCGACCCAGCCGCAGAGGAGGGGGTTGGCGTCTTCGGCCTCTTCGACACCTTCCACAAACGCGCCTTTCGGCTGCGATTGAAAGAAACGGCCGAGCTGGACCGGCGGCTCAATGGTAAGCCGGAGAGCTATCGCCGCCTCGACGCGGCGATCCTGGAGACGCTGGTGCTGAAGGGCATCGCGGGGATGAGCGAGGAGGACATCGCCGCCAAGCGCGGCATCGGCTACGCAAAGAGCGTGCAGGACGCACTGGCCCTGCTCGAGGAAGGCTCCTATGACGTCGCCTTCCTCCTGCGACCGATCCCGGTCGATCAAGTCCGCGCGGTCGCCGAGACCGACGAGAACATGCCGCCGAAGTCGACCTATTTCTTCCCCAAGGTGATTACGGGGCTGGTCTTCAACCCGCTGGGCTGAGGACCGCGGCATAGGATCGAGCCGTGGTCAAGATCTACACCAAGAAGGGCGACGACGGGACCACATCCCTTTGGTACGGCGGGCGCGTCCCCAAGCACCACCGGCGCACCGAAGCCTACGGCTCGCTCGACGAGGCCTGCTCGGCGCTGGGCGTCGCCCGCGCCCTCTGCGGTCCCGGCAAGGCGGAGCTGGCCGCCGACATCCTCCGCCTCCAGGACGACATCTTCGTCGCTGGGGCGGAGCTGGCGACGGCGCCGCAGGCGGCGGACCGGCTCGAAGACGGGATCAGCCGCGCCACCGAGGAGATGGTCGGCGCCATTGAGGAGCGGATAGACCACTACATGTCGCAGGTCGAGCTGCCACCCCAGTTCGTGATCCCAGGCGGCAACCAGCTCTCCGCCCAGCTCGATGTCGCCCGCACCGCGATCCGTCGCGCCGAGCGGGCAATCGCCGCCTTGGCCGAGGCCGGAGAGCTGGCGAGCGAGACCGTGATCCACTTCGTCAACCGCGCCTCCGACCTTGCCTACGCAATGGCCCGCTTCGCCGACGTCAACAACCCGGCGCTGTTTGAGGGTCGGCGCAAGGCCTAGCCCGCGTCCCCCTCTCGCTTCTCGTTGGGCTCAGGTATGGACCTCCAAGGCGTAAACCAGGCACGGGCGGCCCTAGGATCAGCCCAACGCTATGCGAGAGGGGGGCCCGCGTGAAGGTCGTCGCCCGCCGCCGCGAGGGATTCCTCCATGAGGTCGAGGTCGAGGGCGGGCACACCGTCATCGTCGACGAGCCGGCTGAGGACGGCGGCACCGACACCGGCCCCTCCCCCACCCGCCTGCTCGCCGTCAGCCTCGCTGCCTGCACGGCAATAACGATTGAGATGTACGCGGAACGCAAAGGCTGGGGGATCGGTGCGGTCGAGGTGGATGTCGAGGTCGACTACGAGGGAGCGACGCCGAGCGCGTTCGCCGTGTCCCTGCGCCTCCAGGCGGAGCTGAGCGAGGAGCAGAGGAAGCGCCTAATCGCAATCGCGCACAAATGCCCAGTCCACAATGTCCTGACAGGCGCGACGCCGGTCACGGTCGCCGACCGAGTCGAGTCCCTCTAGATGGACCTCGGACTCGCCGGACGCGCCTGCGTCATCACCGGCGCCGGCAGCGGCATCGGCCGCAAGACCGCACAGCTTCTCTGTGCGGAGGGCGCCGCCGTGCTGCTGGTCGCCCGCGACGAGGCCCGGCTGGTGCAGGCGGCCGAGGAGGCGGGCGCAGCGGGGACGAAAGCCGGCGGGCGCGTCGCCCACATCGCCCTCGACGTCACCGCCGAGAACGCGGGTGAGCGGATGCTCGCCGCGGCTAGCGAACGCTTCGGCGCCCTCGACGTGCTGGTCAACAACGCCGGCGTCGCCAGCTGGCGCGACCTCGAGGAGGTCCCCGACTCCGACTGGCGCGCCCAATACGAGCTGAGCGTGATGGCGCCGCTGCGGGCGATGCGCGCCGCCGCCCCGGCGATGGCCGAGCGCGGCTGGGGACGCGTCGTCAACGTCTGCTCGAGCGCCGCCAAGCGCCCCTCGGCTGCGATGCCGGAGTACTCGGTGGCAAAGGCAGCCGAGCTCTCACTCTCCCGCCTCTTCGCCGAGCGCTACGCCGACCGGGGCGTCCTCGTCAACGCGATCTGCCCCGGCCCGGTCGCCTCGGAGCTGTGGATGAAGCCGGGAGGTCTGCTCGACCAGTCGCAGGCGATGTCCGGCACGGCGAGTCGCGAGGAAGCGTTGGAGGCGGCCGGATCAAAGCGCCCGATTGGCAGGTTGGCGGAGGTCGGCGAGATCGCCGCAGCAATCGTCTTTCTCTGCTCAGAGCATGCCTCCTATGTCAGCGGTGCCGCCTGGTCAGTCGATGGCGGCACCGTCCAGGTGATCATCTGACGGCGGGCCGACAAGGTCTCCACAGCCTCCTGCTCTCCCCCGAGAAAGCGGCGGCGATGGAGGGGCGGGGCGACACCGCCGCCGCCGTGCTCGTCGCGCTCTACGGCTGGCCCGAGGAGCCCGGCCTCCTCTTCACCGAGCGCCGCGCCGACCTGCGACGCCACGCTGGAGAGATCTCCTTCCCCGGCGGGCGCCAGGACGAGGCCGACGCCGACCTCGCCGCAACGGCGCTGCGCGAGGCGCAGGAGGAGATCGGCCTAGATCCGGCCGCGGTCGAGCTGTGCGGCGCCCTGCCGCCGACCTCGACCTTCGTCACCGGCTACCGGATCCACCCGTTCGTTGGACTCCTCCCCAACCCCGCCGAGCTGGGCCTCGAGCCGAACCCGGCCGAGGTGGAGACGGTTCTCACCTTCTCGCTCAAGCGGCTGCGAGACGGCTACGCAATGCGCAGCCTCCTCCGCCGCGGTGTCCCCATCCACACGCCGACCTACTCGGTCGATGAGCACCTGATCTGGGGGGCGACCGCGCGGATCCTCGGCGACCTGCTGGAACGGCTCGGCTAAACGTCCTTCTCGACCGGCACTCCGACCAGGTTCCCCCACTCCGTCCAGGAGCCGTCGTAGTTTTTTACGTCGTCCTGGCCGAGCAGCTCGTGCAGGACAAACCATGTGTGGGCGGAGCGCTCTCCGATCCGGCAGTAAGCGATGATCGGCGTGCCGTCAGAGATCACGCCCTTTGACGTGTAGAGGTCGCGCAGCTCATCGGCCGCTTTGAAGGTGCCGTCCTCGTTGACCGCCTGCGCCCATGGCACCGAGGCGGCGCCCGGGATGTGGCCGCCGCGTTGTGCTCCCTCCTGCTCGTAGCCGGCCATCGCGATCAGCTCGCCCGAGTACTCCTGCGGGCTGCGGACGTCGACCAGGTTGGTCGAGGAGTCAAGTGCGGCGGTCACCTCGTCGCGGAAGGCGCGGATCGAGCTGTCCCCCGGTTGCGCCGTGAAGGTCGTCGCGGGATGGCCGGGAACCTCGGTCGTCGTCTCCCGCCCCTCTGCGATCCACTTCTCGCGCGGCCCGTTAACCAGCTTCACCTTGTCGTGGCCGTAGTAGAGGAAGTACCAGTAGGTGTAGGCGGCGAACCAGTTGTTGCGGTCGCCATAGAGGACGACGGTGTGGTCATTGGAGATGCCACGGTTGCCCATCAGGGCGCCGAAGTCCTCAGGGCCGAGGAAATCGCGCTTGACCTGATCCTGCAAGTCGGCCTTCCAGTCAAAGCCAATCGCGCCCGGGATGTGGGCCTCGGCGTAGAGAGCCGGGTTCTCGTCGACCTCGACGATGCGGATCGAGTCGTCGTCGAGGTGCTCGGCGACCCAATCGGTCTCGACAAGGACATCCTTTGCATAGCTCATCCGCAACCTCCGAATTCCATGGACTCTTTAATCTGCCGAATTCCCATCCGAGTTTAGACATATTCATCTGCCGGCTCAGATTCCTGACTCATTCAATCAAGAATTGGCGCAGAGCGCCTCTCAGCCGACCAGCCGCAGGGTCGCCGCGACCATCTCATCGGCCCATGCCTGCGGGTCGCCAGGGCCGGCATCGACCACCTCGACCGGCACCATCCAGGTCTCGGCAGCCGCGCGAACGATCGCCTCCCCCCGTTCCAGATGATGGCGCTGCACCCGGCCTGCCGCCTCGTATACGAAGCCCCGCACCGGCGTGTCGATGAGCTTCTCCACCGTGCGCTCCAACCGCGGGCCGTGGATCGCCGCGATCACCTCTGGCTCTGCCTGGGCAGAACCGAGCAGCCAGTGGACGACCGTGACGTCGCCAACAAGATCGAGCAGGGTGCCCGGACGGTCTGGGTCGGCGAGGGCCGGCTCGATCCCAGCCGCCTCAATCGTCGCCAGGCCATCGTCGCGACGGCTTGTTCCGCGCACCGCCCAGCCCTCCGCAAGCAATCGCTCCCCGAGCAGCCGCCCACGGCAACCGCAGCCGACGATCAGCGCCCTCGCCACCACTCCCACTCTATGCGGCCCCGAAGGGCCCCTGCCAGCGCAGGCGGTCGCGCTCGTCTTCGTCGACCCTCTCGCGCAGATCCCCCTCGGTCATCTCCGGGGCGCCGCGGCGGCGGCGCATTTCGTTCTGGGCTTCCAGCATCTGCCGGACGTCGTCGATCTCGTTCTGGGCCTCGACCTCGGGCGAGCGGGTCGGCTGCCAGTCGAGGAGATCGGCGGCACTGCCGGGATAAAAGCGGCCGACCACGAGCAGCACGCCGACCAGGAAAAGGAGAATCGCCACCGTCCCCAGGAGGAAACCCACCGAGTAAGGATAAGCGCGAACAGCCCTCCGCCTCCCGCGTCCCTGTTTAATCCACGTCCCGTGGCCGAGGCCTTCGTAGTCGACGCGATTCGCACTCCGATGGGCGCCTACCGTGGCGCGCTCTCCGCCATGCGCCCGGACGACCTCGCCGCCCACACGATCCGAGCCGTTGTCGAGCGTAGCGGCGTCGATCCCGAGCGGATCACCGACGTCTACTTCGGCGCGGCGAACCAGGCGGGCGAGGACAACCGCGACGTGGCGCGGATGGCCGCGCTGCTCGCCGGCCTTCCCAACGCCGTCCCCGGGGCGACCGTCAACCGCCTTTGCGCCTCGGGGCTGGAGGCGATCAACGCCGCCGCCCGCGCGGTCAAGCTCGGCGAGGGCGACCTCTACCTGGCCGGCGGGGTCGAGTCGATGAGCCGGGCACCGTGGGTGGTAGAGAAGCCCGAGCGGGGGCTGCCACGCGGCGCGCAGACGATGCACGACACGACCCTGGGCTGGCGCATGATCAACCCGCGGATGGCGGAGCTGGGGGTCTCGACCGAATCTATGGGCGAAACGGGGGAGAACGTGGCCGAGCGCTACGGAGTGAGTCGCGAGGATCAGGACGCCTTCGCGCTGCGCAGCCACCGGCGCGCCCTCGCCGCCGCAGAGGCCGGACTCCTCGCCGAGGAGATCGTCCCGGTCGAGGCGCCGCGGGGGCGCGAGACCGTCAACGTCGAAGCCGACGAGGGGCCGCGGCCCGACGCCTCGCTGGAGAAGCTCGCCGCGCTGCGCCCGGTCTTCCGCGAGGGCGGCACGGTGACCGCCGGCAACGCCTCGACCCTCAACGATGGCGCCGCCTGCCTGCTAATCGCCTCCAAGGCAGGCGCAGAGCTGCTCGGGGCCGAGCCCCTGGCCCGGATCGTCTCCTTCGGCGTCGCCGGCGTCGATCCCGCCTACATGGGCATCGGCCCGGTCGAGGCGGTGCCGCGCGCCCTCTCCGCCGCTGGCCTCTCCCTCGAGGAGATCGACCTGGTCGAGCTGAACGAGGCCTTCGCCTCACAGGCGCTGGCCTGCGCGCGGGAACTGGGAATCGACGAAGAGCGCCTAAACGTCAACGGCGGCGCGATCGCGCTCGGGCACCCGCTGGGCTGCTCTGGCGCCCGCCTCGCCACGACCCTGGTGCGGGAGCTGCGCCGTCGCGGCGGGCGCTACGGCCTTGCCACCCTCTGCGTCGGCGTCGGCCAAGGCCTTGCGACCGTGTTCGAATCAGTCTGAGATAGCCTCGCCGCGCCGATGACGACCACCTTCAACGAGCTGGCGAGCGTCGACGGGACGATCTCGCCCACCGCCGAGGCAACCCTGCCGCTGCGCGACGACGGCCTCTACCGTGGCGACGGCGCCTTCGAGGTCATCCGCCTCTATGAGGGGCGACCGTTCGCGCTCGGCGACCACCTCGACCGGCTGCAGCGCTCAGCAGCGGCGATCGAGCTGGAGTTCGACCTGGCGGCGCTGGAGCGCGAGATCGATGAGCTGCTCGCCGAGGCGGGCGACGCCGACGGTCAGCTGCGCCTGATCGTCACCCGTGGCGGGAGGCGGATCGCCGCAACCGAGCAGCTGCCGCCCCACGCCGAGACATTGCGACTCGCCACCGTCACCTACTGCCCGACCGTGATCCTCAACGGGGTCAAGTCGCTCTCCTATGCCGCCAACATGCAGGCGACCAGGCTCGCCCAGGCACAAGGCGCCGAGGAGGCGGTGCTGGTCCAGCCCGACGGCACGGTGCTGGAGCCGCCGACCTCCTCGATCTTCTGGGTCTCCCCACAGGGCTCGCTGCGGACGCCGGCCCTCGATGCCGGGGTACTGGAGTCGATCACCCGCGACCGCCTTGTCAAGGCGCTGCACGTCGAAGAGGGTGCCTGGCCGGTCGCCGACCTGCGCGCCGCGAGCGAGGCCTTCCTCGCCTCGACCACGCGGGAGATCCAGGCGGTGTCCGCGATCGACGGGACCGAGCTGGCCGAGGCGCCGGGGCCTCGCACCCGCGAGGCGCAGGCGGCGTTCGCGGCGACGCTGGGGCAGGAGCTTTGAAGTCGCCGAAAACGAAGGAGCAGGGGTGAGATGGACTTCCAGCTGAGCGATGAGCAGCAACTGATCTCCGAAGCGGCTCGCGAGTTCGCCGACCGCGAGATCGTGCCGCGGGTGCGCGACAACGACCGCGCGGGCCGCTTTGACCGCGAGCTGGCGAGCAAGCTGGGCGAGGTCGGCTACCTCGGCGCCCCGGTCGCCGAGCGCTACGGCGGTCGCGGCCTCGACTACATCGGCTACGGCCTGATCGTCGAGCAGGTCGGGCGCGCCGACTCCTCCGCCCGCACCGTCGTCTCGGTGCAGACCTCTCTGGTCGCCGGCTCGATCGAGCGCTGGGGAACGGAGGAGCAAAAGCAGAAGTGGCTGCCGCGCCTGTGCTCGGGCGAGGCGCTCGGCTGCTTCGGCCTGACCGAGCCCGACACGGGCTCTGACGCCGCCAACCTGCGCACCCGCGCGACCAAGACCGACTCGGGCTGGTCGATCAGCGGCCAGAAGATGTGGATCTCGCTCGGCAGCTTCGCCGAGGTGGCGCTGATCTTCGCCCAGACCGACCCCTCGTTGAAGCACCGCGGACTCGCCTGCTTCCTCGTCCCCACCGCCAGCGAGGGATTCGACTCGCAAGAGATCCACGGCAAGCTCGGCCTGCGCTCCTCAGACACCGCCTCGCTCTCGCTCGATGAGGTCGAGGTCGGCGAAGACGCGATGCTGGGCGAGGTCGGCGACGGCTTCAAGGTGGCGATGAGCGCCCTCGACAACGGCCGCTACAGCGTCGCCGCCGGCTGCGTCGGCATCTGCGATGGCTGCGTCGACGCCTCGGTCCAGTACTCGAAAGAGCGCAAGCAGTTCGGCGTCCCGCTCGCCCGCTTCCAGCTGGTCCAGGAGATGATCGCCGACATGATCCTCAAGCGCGACGCCTCGCGAATGCTGGTCTACCGCGCTGGCGCGCTGAAGGACGAAGGCAAGTCGAACACGATGGAGACCTCGGTGGCGAAGCTTTATGCGACCGAGTCGGCGGTCGAGTGCGCCAACCTGGCGATCCAGGTGCACGGCGGCGCCGGCTACGTCGATGACTACCCGGTCGAGCGCTACCTGCGCGACGCCCGGGTGACGACGCTCTATGAGGGCACGTCGCAGATCCAGAAGCTGATCATCGGCCGGGCGGCGACGGGGATTAACGCGATGCTTCCCTTCGAGGAGAGCTGAGCGATGGGCGAGGTGGTCGAGCGCTCGCTCGATGGCCACGTCGCCCTGCTGCGCCTCAACCGGCCCGAGGCGCGCAACGCCCTCTCACCCGAGATGATGGAGCGGCTCGCAACCGAGCTGGAGCGGCTCGACCCCGACCCCGAGGTGCGCTGCGTCGTGATCGCCGGCTCTGATGCGGTCTTCGCCGCCGGCGCCGACATCAGGGCGATGAGCGAGCGGAGCCTCGCCGAGGCCCTCTACCACCCCGCGGCGGAGTTCTGGAGGCGCCTCGCCAGGGTGAAGACGCCGCTGATCGCCGCCGTCTCCGGCTACGCGCTGGGCGGTGGCTGCGAGCTGGCGCTGGCCTGCGACATGGTCGTCGCCTCCGACACGGCCAAGTTTGGCCAGCCCGAGATCAACCTGGGGATCATCCCCGGCGGCGGCGGCACCCAGCGCCTGGCTCGGGTGCTGGGCAAGCAGCGGGCCATGGAGTACGTGCTGACCGGCCGCCGCTTTGACGCCGCCGAGGGACTGCAGATGGGGCTCGTCAACAGGGTCGTCGAGGAGGGACACTGGCTCGAGCAGGCGATGGCCCTTGCCCACGCCGTGGTCGAGCGGCCGCCGATCGCGACCCGACTCGCCAAGCAGGCAGTGCTCGCCGCAGAGGAGACGGCGCTCTCCGCGGGCTTGGACAGTGAGCGCCGCCTCTACGAGCTGGCGATGGCGACCGAGGATCGGGTCGAGGGTATGCGGGCCTTCCTCGAAAAGCGCGAGCCGGAGTTCAAGGGACGATGACGGTCAAGCGAGTCGGCGTCGTCGGCGCCGGGACGATGGGCGCCGGGATCGCGCAGATCGCCGCGCTGGGCGGTTACGAGGCGAGGTTGCACGACCCCGTCCCAGAGGCGCTCAACGCCGGGATGGAGCGGCTGCGGGGCGGACTTTCAAAAGGCGCCGTGAAGGGGCTGTGGAGCGAGGCGGACGCCGACGCGGCAAGCGAGCTAGCCGACCCCGCCCCAAGCCTCGCCGACCTCACCGGCTGCGATCTGGTGGTCGAGGCGGCACCGGAGGAGGTGGAGCTGAAGCGCGAGCTGTTTGCCGCCCTGGCCGAGACCTGCGGCCCCGAGACGATCCTCGCCACCAACACCTCCTCCCTCCCGGTCACCGCGATCGCCGCCGGGACGCCGCACCCCGAGCGCGTAGTCGGCATGCACTTCTTCAATCCGCCGGCGCTAATGAGGCTGGTCGAGGTGGTTGCCACGGCCGACTCGGCCGAGAGTGCCCTGGCGGCGACCGCTGAGGCAGCCAGGCGGATGGGCCGCACGCCGATCCGCGCCAAGGACAGTCCCGGCTTCCTCGCAAACCGCCTCGCCCGCCCCTTCACCCTGGAGTCGCTGCGGATGCTTGACGATGAGGTGGCGGACGCCGAGACGATCGACTGCGTCTGCAGGGTCGGCGGCGGCTTCCGCATGGGCCCCTTCGAACTGATCGACCTGATCGGCGTCGACGTCAACCTCAGCGTCGCCCGCTCCTTCTACGCCCAGGGCGGTGAGCCGGAGCGCTGGCGCCCCAGTCAGATTCAGGAAGGGCTGGTCGAGAAGGGCCAGCTCGGTCGCAAGAGCGGGCGCGGCTTCTACAGCTACAACAAGGGCCCCCACCGCGACCCGGACCTCGATCTCGAGATCGAGGCGCCGAGCCTGGACCCCGGCGAGCTGGCGAAGATCGACCCGGCCGGGCCACTGATCCTCCCCCGCCTCCTCGCCCAAATCGCCAACGAGGCGGCCTTCGCCCTGGAGGAGAAGGTCGGCTCACCCGCCGACATGGACACCGCGATGCGGCTCGGCTTCAACTGGCCGAGTGGCCCGCTCGAGTTCGCCGACCTGATTGGAGCCGGACTAGCTCGGTCGCTGCTGGAGGACCTGGAGCACTCGCGCGGAGAGGCATACCGAGTGGCCCCGCTGCTGTACACCGCCGCCGAGCGTGGAGCGCCGCTGCGGCAGCTAGCCGCCTAAAGTCGCTGGGTGTCCTCAGCGAGCGGATCACCGGCCAGCGGCTACTCGCAGGGCGCTCCCTCGCTCCGGCGCGACGGTGGACAAACCCTCTTAAGCCGTGTAGGGCGCCCCGCCAGCCCGGCAGGCCCGGCCCCAACGATCAGCGATGCCGTATGAGGTCCGCGACGGTGACGTGCTCTCATTCCACGCCTGCACAACGCGCTCGACCGAAGCCGGGGCGATCACGTTGTCGCAGTCGATCAGGACCGGGAGCTCGGCCCCGACCGCCCCGTGAGCCGCCAGCGACTCTCGGCAGCCGGAGTCCTGGCTTTGAACCACTCGAAGAGCTGCGCGACCCGGGCCAGGCAGTCGCGGAAGCGTTGTCCTCGGGCCCCAAACGGTGCCCGAGGACGCTGACCGTCGGGGCGGACCAGGCTCATCCGCCGTGAAGCTCGAACATCAACTCATCGACGTAGCACCAGCTCCAACCCTCTCCCGGCTCGGCCGAGCGGATGATCGGGTGCGCTGTGGCGTGGAAATGAGCCGTGGCGTGTTTGCCGGGCGAGTTGTCGCAGCAGCCGATGTGCCCACAGCTCTGGCACATCCGCAGATGAACCCACTGCATCCCCAGAGCCAGGCACTCCTCGCACCCGATGACCTCGGGCGGGACCTCAAGGCGCTGGACAGAGTCGAGATGGGTGCACGTAGCGGCCGTAGGACGACCTTAGCCAATTATTTGACGCCGCACCAGTCGATCCGCTGTATCGCGACGGCCTTGGCCCTGTGTATCTGCGAGGGTGGCGGGATGAGCGGCAGCGAGGTCGGCGGGGAGCCGATCACCGAGGAGGGCATCGCATCGCTACGGGCGGAAATCGAGCGGCTGGAGGGGCCGGCTCGCAGCGAGATGGCGGCGAGGATCAAGGCAGCGCGAGAGTTGGGAGACCTGAAGGAGAACGCCGATTACCACATCGCCAAGGAGGATCAGGCGCACCTTGAGACGCGCATCAAGAGGCTGCGGGAGAGGCTGCGCAATGCGGTGGTGGTCGATGTTGACAGCGATGCCGACTCCTTCGCCTTTGGTCGCACCGCCGAGGTGCTCGACGAGGCAAGCGCCAAGGTCAACACCTGGACCCTGGTCGGCTCGACCGAGGCCGACCTGGCTCAGGGTCGGCTCTCGGCGGAGTCGCCAATCGGACGCGCTCTCAGGGATCGCAAAATCGGCGAGCCGATCGAGATCGAGACACCGCGGGGCAAGCGGGCCTTCACGATCAAGAAACTTCTCAACTAGCGCGCCGGCGCCGGGCTAAGAGCTCGGGGTCGGGGCGATCTCGACGGGCTCGCCTCCTGGCATCCAGTGGGCCTCCACCATCGGGGGGGTGTCGCGGAGGTACCACTCGGCGTCCAGGGCACCCATGCAGCCGGTGCCGGCAGCGGTAACCGCCTGGCGGTAGGTGTGGTCGACGACGTCGCCGATGGCGAAGACGCCGCTCAGGTTGGTGCGGGTCGAGCCGGGGTTGGTGATGATATAGCCGTCCTCGTCGGTGTTGACCTGGCCCTGAACGATCTCTGATTTGGGGATGTGGCCGATCGCGACGAAGGCGCCGCCGGTCTCGATCTCCTCGGCCTCACCGGTCTCGGCGTGGCGGAGGCGGATCCGGCTCAGCTTGCCGTCCTCGCCGGCGAGGAACTCCTCCGGGACATAGGGGGTCTTGAAGTCGATGTTGTCCTGCTCGCGCGCCCGCTCGAGCATAATCTTCGATGCTCGAAACTCATCGCGACGATTGACGATGGTCAGATCGCTGGCGTACTTGGAGATGAAGATCGAGTCCTCCATCGCCGAGTCTCCGCCACCGATCACGATCACCCTCTGGCCTTTGAAGAAGGCGCCGTCGCAAACCCCACAGGTGGAGACTCCGCGACCGCCCAACTCCATCTCACCGGGAATGCCGAGCCGGCGCGGCTCTGCGCCCATCGCCAGGATCACGGTTTTTGCCCGGTGCTCCTCGTCCCCCAGGAAGACCTTCTGGATGCCCCCGTCAGAGAGCTCCATCCGATCGACATCGTCGGTCACGAACCGCGTGCCGAAGCGCTCGGCCTGGGCGCGAAACTGGCTCATCATCTGCGGCCCCATGATCCCGTCGGGATAGCCGGGGTAGTTCTCGACATCAGTCGTGTTCTGAAGCTGTCCGCCCCACCGGAAGCCCTCGACAACGAGGGGCTCGAGATTGGCGCGCGCCGTATAGAGCGCCGCCGTGTAGCCGGCGGGGCCGCCACCGACGACGATCACGTTCTCAACCTTCTTCTCGTCAGCCATCTTTCGCCGCCTAAGACTAGTTACTTTACTTTTTATAGTAGCGCCGGTAGGCGCTTTTTCTTTTGTTTGCTCACCGGCGGCTTCTGGCTCTTGCGCATGGGTCGGACACGCCGGTCGCAGCGCGGATCTGATCGCACAGCAGCTCACTCGCGGTCAGGCCGCGTCGCGGATCTCCTTCAACTAGATCGCCTTAGGTTGAGGATGAGCCAGTGGGCCTGCCTCGGCAGGCTCCCCATCTCTGGATGTGTCTGAACCCTTTCAATCGATGCGACGCGGTCCAGCGGAGTCGACGGGTATGAGGCTCCTCAGGCTAAGGCCGCCTAGCAGTGATCGCAGCAGCGGCAGCCAAAGCCTACGGGGCAAGCTGCCGTGCAAGGTTAGTAAACGGGTGGCCCAGATTCGACCGTCCGCGGTAATCTCCCTGGAAATCTGCCTATGTGGGCAAGTGATAGCAGGAGTCCAGATGGCTAAGTTTAAGGATCCGAAGTTCGAGAACATAAACGCTCTAAAGGCTGCGGTCGAAGCGGCTGAGGGCGGCGTGCTGGTCTGCCATGGCGGCGACTTACTCCATGCCGCGGGCAAGAGCAAGCTCAAGAGCAACGTCCGCGAACAGATCGAGAAAGACATGAAGCGGGAAGGACTACGGGCGATCCCCGGAATGCCCGAAGGTCAGCGCGATGAGGTCTATGTCACCCGCCTACAGTCTGAGGCCGATCGGCTGTTCAAGGCGTTCCATGGCCCGTCAGAGCGAAAGCTGAAGCGCATCCAAGACGCGGCCGCGGGCGCCGGTACGGCTACCGGCACGCTGGCGAACCCGGCGAAGCGAGAACGAAATGCTCGAGATAGTCGAGCAGCTGGCCATAACGATCCGAGGGCTGGCCGCGTCCTTAGAAGTGGTGTAACAAGTCCGAGGAGCTACTCCGAGGGTCAACTGCCACGGCTTAGCTCAGCGCCGGCTTCGAGCTTCGGCCCCGCAGCGCGGCCGCGGTCGATCGGTAGCCCGTCCGATTCCCATTCCTGGACCTTGTTGCGCAACTGGAAGAAGGCGACGACACCGAACGGAATCGGCGTCCAGAAGGCCACTAGCCGGTAGATCAGGATCGCCGGGAAGATCGTGTCCTCCGGTAGGCCGAAGAGGACGAAGGCGCCGATCATCCCCGCATCGACCGCCCCCACTCCCGCCGGGGCGAGCGGGAAGAGGTTGGCGACCATGCCGAGGAAGAATCCCTGGACGACGACCGCCAGCGGGACGTGGACGCCGAAGGCGTGGAATGAAGCCCAGAGGATGCCGATGTTGGCGGCCCAGAACCCCGCCGCGCCCAGCACCGCAAGCCCACCGCGCGAAGGGTGGGCGAAGAGACCGAGTGCGAACCTGAACCCCTCCCCGAGGGTTGCCGGCACTCTGGCGACCGTATGGGCGATTGCGCGGCCGCGCTCGCCTCGCACGAACGGAGCTACCCGGCGCTCCAGGTCCGACGGAATCAGGGCGATCAGCACACCGATGATGATCAGCAACCCGGCGACCGCGGCCGGTATGACAGTCAGCTCGACCGGGTGCTGGCCGTCAAGGACACCGGTTCGCAGCAGCACGCCGAAGACGACCAGTGCCAGCGGGTAGAAAGCGTAGTGCAGGGTAAGGAACGCGACCATCCGCCGCCCTGCGTTGCTGCGGCGCATCCCGGCCTTGCGCAGCGCCCAATAGGTGAGGGCGATCCCCCCTGCCCCGGCCGCCGAGAAGAGCAGCGTCGCCGCCAGACCGGCCATATTGATCTCGTAGGTCTCCGTCCATGTGAGCCGCAGAGCCTTCCCGCCGACGACTGCCTTGAAGAGCGCGATGTAGGTGGCGAAGGCAAGGACGTTGAAGCCGAGCGCCACCCCGATCCAAACCGGTTCAGCTTCATCGAGCTTGCTCAGCGCGTCGCCCAGGCCAACCAGCTTTGGGAAGAGGAAGTAGATCCCGATCAGCAGTGCCAGGACGACGATCACCGTCTGCACCAGCCGCCGCACCGTGAACAGCGGCAGCTCGACGGTCACCTCGCCGTTCGCCGAGTCCTCCTGAGACACCCTTGGGAAGCTACCCGCTGGCGAGGCGCTCCAAGTGCCGCAGGGTGCCGTTGACCCTCCGCGCCATTGGCGCGGCGAGCGACTCGCCGCGCCTCACGGCGGCGACCAGCAGCGCCCCAGCCGCAAGGTCGGTGACGTAGTGCTCTCCGAGGTAGACCAGGGCAAAGCCGAGGGTGAGTGCGTAGCCCCAGCCGGCCAAGCCCTCGAGCGGGCCGGCCTCGGCCAGGGCCAGCGCCATCGTCAGCGCGGTCGCGAAGTGCAGCGAGGGCATCGCCGCCCACGGGTTTCCGCCCAGCGCCTCATACATGCCAGGCCAGGCCGAGCCCCAGGTCTCCTCACCCACCTCGACCATGATCCGGCGAACCTCCTCTCCCGTGAGCCCATGCTCAGAGGACCACCAGGGCGGGGCAGTCGGGGCGATGAAGTAAACGACGCAGCCGATGTCAAAGACGGCGGCGAGCTGTCGTGCGGCGCGCGGGAAGCGCTCGTTGTGGCGGAGGAGGATGAAGGAGAGGGCGAGGTAGGGCTCAAAGAACCAGAGCCAGTGCGCCCAGGTGAGGACGCGGTCGATCGCCTTGACCCGGCGGAGGCGGGCGAGGGCACGCTGGAGGCGCGCGTTGGGGAGGCTGCCACAACCGAGGGCGCGGTCAATCGCCATCGGGTAGTTGACGCGGAGGCGGCGGCGGAGGCGCTCGGGGTCGTCGTAGGGGATCTCATGGACCATGATGAAGGCCCACATCTGCATCGCGAACAGCACCACGTCGCGCCTCTTGGAGCGGGGCGTGAGCACGGCGAGCGCCAGCGGACCGCCCGCGCAGGCAGCGACGGTGACCGGCGCTGGGATGCGGTGGCGTCGGCGTATCAGCGGCACCGCGAACGCGGCGCCGACCGCAGCCAGGGCTCCGACCCGCACCGCCACGCGCAGCGCCGGAGATGGACGAGACCGGGTCCGCATAAGGTCGGCGAGTATAGGTCGGCGCACGATGCTGGGAGCGGCGCCGCGCCGCGCCGCGTGATTAGAATGGCCGCGCTTTGGCGCCCCACTCTCCTGGCACCGACCAGATCCACACTCTGCTTTGGATTGGCTTTGTCGCCGCGGCGATCGTCGTCGTCGTGATCAACGTCGCGCTGATCTACGCGGTGCGTCGCTACCGGGCCGAGCGCGGCGCCGAACCGCGCCAGGTGCGAGGCGGGCGACGCATCCAGCTCCGGGTCGGCGCGGCGCTGACCGTCTTCGCCGCGGCGATCCTAATCCTCAGCATCATCTATACCGACAAGGCGCAGCAGATACCGACGACGGGGCCCGCGGGGCTCGCGGCCGCCCGCTCCAAGCCGCTGATGATCAAGGCGACCGGCAAACAGTGGCTGTGGCGCTACAACTATCCCAACGGGGCCTTCTCCTACTACAAACTCGTGGTGCCGGTCGACACCGCGGTCGTCCTTGACTTGGCGTCCACTGACGTCGTCCACACCTGGGACGTTCCCGACCTGGCCGGCAAGCGCGACGCGGTGCCCGGCAAGCAAAACCAGGTCGTATTCCGAGCTAACGAAGAAGGGACCTACACCGGCCAGTCATCGACCTTCTCCGGTCAGGGCTATGCGGCGATGCGGACCGAGGTCGACGTAGTCTCGCCGTCCGCCTACCTGGCCTTCATCAAACGGCAGAAGGCAGAAGTCCAGGCGGCTCAGAACCGGGTGATTGGGCTGATTAACAGCGGGAAGGTTCCATGAGCCCCAGCCCCGCCCCCGAGCTGGTCGTCGACGGCTTCCCGAAGCGCCGCCCGCGCTGGGTAGAGCTGGCGACCAGCGCCGACCACAAGGACGTCGGACGGGTCCTGATCGCCGCCGCTCTCGGCTTCCTCTTCCTCGCCGTGGTCGACCTGCTGCTGATGCGCCTCCAGCTGGCGATCCCCGAAAACACCTTCCTCACCCCCGTGACTTTCAACCGGATTCTCTCCGTCTATGGGTCGACGGCGATCTTCCTCTTCGCGATCCCACTCGCGTTCGGGCTCTTCTACTACCTGGTGCCACTTCAGATCGGCTCGCGTGGCACCGCGCTGCCGCGCCTCGGGCAGCTCGGAATGTGCCTCTACGTGGCCGGGGCGGTGGTGCTGTACGCCGGGTTCCTCTTCACCCCCTCAGAGGCGGGGGTCAACCCGCTGGCGCCCCTCTCCGAACTCACCTACCTAACCAACAACGGCGTAAACGCCTGGGCCACGGCAACCGGGATGGCGACACTGGGCTTCGTCTTCATCGCGATCAACCTGGTGGCGACGATGCGCACCATGCGAGCGCCAGGGATGGCCTGGCGACGGCTGCCGGTCTTCGCCTGGGCAGGGGCGATCTGCTCGTGGCTGATGCTGGTGATCGGCCCGGTGATGCTTGCTGCAATCACGATGCTGATGATCGACCGCAACTTCGGCGGCATCTTCTTCAACGGCGGCTCCGGCGGGTCGCCGCTGCTCTGGCAGCACCTCAGCTGGATCTTCTTCACCGGCGTCTACATGCTGATCCTGATCGCCGCATTCGGGGCGATCGGCGAGATCATCCCGACCTTCGCTCGCAAGCCGCTGTTCAACCGCGGCGCCGTGATCGGCTCGCTGGTTGCGATCGCCGTGATCGGCACCCTGGCCTGGATGCAGAACATGCTGACCGCGCCGATCGGGATCGGCTGGATGTACTTCGCGATGATCATGTCGCTGGCGCTGATCGTCCCCTTTGGCCTCCTCGTCTTCAACCTGATCGCGACGATGATCGGCGGGACGCTGCGGATGCGGGCGCCACTGCTGTTCGCGATCGGGGCGATCTCGGCGATCTCGATCGGCCTTGCCGCCGAGCTCGAGCAGTCGATGGTCGCCGCCGCGTGGGAGCTCAAGGGCACCACCGACGCGACCGCGGCGACCCACTTCGCGCTGGTCGGTGGGAGTGTCTTCGGTGGCTTCGCCGCGCTGCACTACTGGTTCCCGAAGATGACCGGGCGAACGATGGGCGAGAGTCTCGCCCGGATCTCCTTCTGGACGATGGCAATCGGCATTCTCGTCGCCTTCGTGCCGCTCCTCCTGGCGGGAGCCGTTCATGGCGAGGTCGTCGACGCCTACAAGTTCTTCGATCACACCGGAGTCAACACGTACAACCTCATCGCCTCGATCGGCGTCCTCATCCTCGCGATCGGGATCGTGATCACACTTCTCAACGCGATCCTCAGCCGCACCGGGGGCGCGGAGGCCGGGCATGACCCGTGGGGTGGGGACGCGCTGGAGTGGCTGGCGCTCTCCCCGCCCGACCCCCACAACTTCGACGTGCTCCCCGACGTGCGCAGCGCCCGGCCGATGCGTGACATCCGCGAGGCGATCTCACGCCGGGCCAACCGGGCCGAGTTGCCTACACGCGAGTCCCAGCCGGTAGCCTGACCGGCATGGACGCCGGCGTCGGAGCGCAGACCGCCCCCACTCCAGCGGCGGCGGCGGGCGCACGGCGCACGGCCACGCCGACTGTCCTACGCGACTACCTGGCGCTGACCAAGCCGAAGGTGCAGTCGCTGCTGCTCTTCATCACCGTGACAACGATGTACGTGGCCGGCGACCCTTCGATCGGGCTCGTCTTCCTCACCTGCCTGGGCGGCGCCCTCTCGGCCGGAGGGTCCGGGGCAATCAACCACGCGATCGATCGCGATATCGACCGCAAGATGGCTCGCACCGCCAACCGGCCGGTCGCCAGCGGGCGAGTCTCCCCCGCTGCCGCAACCACCTTCGGGGTCCTGCTCGGCTGCTCTTCGGTCGCGCTGCTGGCTCTGGCGGTGAACTCGCTGGCGGCGGCGCTCTCGCTCTCCGGCCTGCTCGGCTACGTCTGCGTGTACACCCTCTGGCTGAAGCGCGCCACGCCGCAGAACATCGTGATCGGCGGCGCCGCCGGGGCGGTGCCACCGCTGGTCGCCTGGGCGGCGGTGACGGGCGGGCTCAGCGGTACCGCGCTCTACCTCTTCGCGATCGTCTTCTTTTGGACGCCGCCGCACTTCTGGGCCCTCTCGCTGCTGATGAAGGATGACTATGCGAATGCCGGCGTGCCAATGCTGCCGGTGGTGCGAGGCGAGACAGAGACCCGTCGCCAGATCCTTCTCTACACCGTGCTGCTGTACGCGGTCACGCAGCTGCCCTTCTGCGCTGGTGGCTTCGGCGTCGCCTACCTGGCCGCCTCGATGACCCTGGGGGCGATCTTCATCTACTGCGCGGTTCGCCTCCTGCGCAGCGCCGATCGCCGCTGGGCGTTGCGCACCTACCTCTACTCTCTCTCCTATCTGGCGCTGCTCTTCGGAGCGATGGCGGTCGACGCCAGGCTCGCCTGATAGAAATCCGGCCGTGGATCGCGAGACCGCAAGGCGCAGCATGAAAGCCGGGTTGGTTGCCGGCGGCTTCGCCGCGGCGGTCTTCGCCCTCTCCTTCGTCGTCGCCCTGCTCTACATCGCCTCATAGAGGGATGAGCGAGCACCGCAACATCCCCGAGCCCGGCGAGCTGGTCTTCATGCCGCGCCCCTCCTGGGCGCCCGCCTTCTTCGCCGCGGGCATCGGGGGCATGCTCTGCGGGATCTACGCCAACGGGTTCATCTTCCCCTCCTGGGTGTACGCGATCGTCGGCGTGATCTTTTTCCTCGCCGCCTTCCGCAGCCTCGTCCGCGGCGCGGTCCGCGACTACTACCGCCTGCCCCGCAGGCAGAGGGTGCGCGGTGCCGTGCTTCCCGTGGAAGCCATCAGCCCTCCGCAGGGCTAGGGTTTAGTTGGGGGTCATCCCCGAGGTAGCGCCTGCGGAGGTCCAAACCCGGACGATGTCGCGCATCGAGAGCACCCCGACCACCTCCGCGTCCTCAAGGACGACCAGGTGGCGGATGCCGCGGTGCGACATCTCCGCCGCGGCGCGCTCGAGGCTCCAATCGGGGGCGGCAGCGATCACGCTGGCGCTCATGTGATCGGCGACTAGCTCGACGTCGAGATCCTGCCCGCCGCCGACCGAGACGAGAATGTCGCGCTCGGTGACGATTCCCGGCGCCGGCGACTCGGGGTCGGCGACGAGCGCCGCGCCGGTTCCCTTCTGCACCATCCTTTCGGCCGCCGCGCGCAGGGTGTGCGACGGGCCGACGGTCAACACCACCTCCGACATTCCTTCCCGTACCTGCATCGGGTCCTCCTTTCCAGCCTTCTGGAGATCGTGCGAATCGACGCAAGACTACCCCACCGAACGTGCCTGGCAAGCCGCTTTCACCGGGGCCTCGACATATAGAATCCGGCCCGCCGTCCGCCCGATGCCCATGCCGCCCAAATCCACTCGACTGCTTATCTCCCTCGCCGCCCTGGCCGCGGTCGCGCTGGGCGCTTCCGGTTGCGGGACCAGCACCGCCGACGTGACACGCGGCAGGGTCCTCTTCGTCCAGAACTGCGGCCGCTGCCACACCCTGGCGCAAGCTGGCACGACCGCGCAGGTGGGTCCCAACCTCGATGACGCCTTCGCCGCGGCGCGGGCGGCGGGTGAGGGCGGCGCCACGATCGAAGGCGTCGTCAAAGCGCAGGTCGGGTTCCCGCGGCCCAGCAACGCCGACCCCGATATCTCGATGCCGCACAACGTCGTCACCGGCCAGGACCTCGACGATGTCGCAGCCTACGTGGGCCGCTACGCCGGCGTCCCGGGAGCGGCGCCGCCAAAGGTCCCCGGTGGTCCCGGGGCTCAGGTCTTCGCCAATAACGGCTGCGGTGGCTGCCACACCCTGGCCGCGGCCAAATCCGGCGGAACCACCGGGCCGGACTTCAACAAAGTCCTGCCGGGCCAGACAGCCGCAATGATCAAAGAATCGATCGTCGCTCCCAACGCCAAAATCACCCCGGGCTACCCGGCCAACGTGATGCCTCAGGACTTCGCCACGATCCTCAAACCAAATGAAATCGACGAGCTGGTCGAATACCTGATCGCCTCAACCTCCAAGGGTGGGTCGAGCGGCAGCTCGAAGAGCAAGGGCGGATGATGCCAACGGCCGGGCGGCCGTTGGCATCATCTCCGAAGATGCGGGAGCGACTCAGAGACCGCTTCGAGATCTCGCCCCAGCGCTACGCGCAGGTGACCCTCGTCGCCCTCGGCTCGCTCTCGTTGATCGTCCTCACCGGCGCCGCGGTGCGCCTCACCGACTCCGGCCTCGGCTGCCCGGACTGGCCCAGGTGCTACGGGCAGGTGGTTCCTCCGCTCCAATCCCACGCGGTGATCGAGTACAGCAACCGGATCCTGACCGGGTTCTTGGGCATCGCGGTAGTTGCTGCCAGCACGCTGGCCTTCTTCCGCCGGCCCTACCGCCAGCATCTGGCGCTGATCGGTGCGCTGTTGCCGCTGGGAGTGATCGCCCAGGCGATCCTCGGCGCCGAGGTCGTCGAGCACCACCTCGCCCCGGGACTGGTGATGCTCCACTTCATCCTCTCGATGATGCTGCTGGACGCGGCCTTCGCGCTGGCCTGGTGCTCACGGTATGAGCCCTGGGAGCGGCGGCGCTCCAGCGATCGGCTGGGCGTCTGGGCGGTCCGCGGGCTGATTCCGCTCGGCCAGCTGACGATCCTCGCTGGAACGATGGCGACCGGCTCGGGGCCGCACGCCGGGGCAAATGCCGGGCAACTGGTCCACCGCTTCACCTTTGAGGGGAGGGGGACGCTGGAATGGGTCGTGCAGCGACACGCGGCGATCGCCGCCGTCTTCGGGCTCGCGGCGATCGGAGTCTTCCTGCTGCTGCGCCGCAAAGGGGGTGACAGGCGTGCCCTGAGGCCCCTCACCGCGCTGATATGCCTGCTGGGAGTCCAGGGCATCGTGGGCGGCGTCCAGTGGGAGCTGAAGCTGCCAACTGAGATCGTCTGGGTCCACGTCGCCCTCGCCACCGTCACCTGGCTGGCGATGCTCTGGACCGTTGCCGTCGCCGGCCGGCTTGAGCCGCGCCAGGCAACCGCTCCCTCGATGGGAGATGCCGGCCGGCTCGAGCTGGGCACAGGCGTCAAGCCCCTTTAGGGGCGGCGCCACCTTGGCGCAGCCTAGACTCAGGCCGCCCCAGACCAGCCCGATGCTCCCCTTCTCCCTCTCGATCGGCATTCTCAGCCTCACGCAGGCCTCACTGGTCGCCGTCCCCAGGCCCGCCGTCCTGCCGGCGCTCGCCGGCCTGCGCAGCCGCTGGTGGGCGCTCGTCCTGCCGGTCTCGATCATCGCCGCGATCGCCGCGATCGCGCTCGACTCCACCTCGGCGCACGTGCTGACCTATCTGGCGCTGTGCGGGGCCCCGCCGCTGGCGGCGCTGGCCCTGGGCGCGATCGCCCGCGGCGGGCGCCCGGCGCTTGGCCTGTTGGTCATCCCCCTGTTTGCCGCGGCCTGGGCCTTCCAGGGATCGCCCTCAGGCCAGGCAGCAGCGCTGGCCCTCTCCGCCCTGGCCTGCGTCAGCCTTGGCTGGCTGCTCACCTGCGTCGTCCCCGCCGGGTGGCTGAGGCTGGGGATCTACGCGATGGCCGCGATCGATACCTGGCTGGTCGCCTCAGACTTGCTTCAGGGCCCAAATGCGGTCCTTAATGCCGTCTCCCCCGGCAGCCTCCCCCGCCTGCAGTACGTGTCCTTCGGGTCCGCCGTGATGGGGTTCGGGGACCTCTTCATCGCCGCAACCCTGGGAGCGCTGCTGGCCCGCGACCGTCGGCTCCAACTCAAGGGCGCCGCCCTGGCCGCCGTCCTTGCTCTGGCGTTCGACTTGCTCTTCTTCGCCGTTGAGGAGTTACCGGCGACCGTCCCGATCGCCCTCACCCTGGCCGTAGTCCAGATCCGCGGACGCGCCACGACGCTTAAGCCAGCGATAGCAGTGCGCGACTCCGGCGCAGATCAGCAGCAACCCCCAGAGCCCCCCGGCCAAGGGCTGCGTCAGTAGCGTCAGCGCAATCACAGAGGCAGCGGCAATCGCCACGATCACCACCCAGCGGAAAACCGCCTCCTCAGAAATCCTCATCTCAACTCCTTACACCACGGGCGGCAGCGAGAATCAAGCTGGCCAGAGACCCGGGGAAGCTGGCGAACGCGCCGGCTTGCGCGTGACTGGATCCCGCCGACCGAGAACCCCGAGGTGCGTCGGTTTGCAGCAGCCGCGCTAAAGGATGTAGACCGCCGTGTAGACGATGGCCCCATCATAAGGGCTACCGCGATCTACGCGGGACTGCCACTCGGCGAGTTGCGGGTGCTCCGTGCTGAGGAGGTCGCCTTCGCCGGCGCGACGTCATCCGCGCCGCTACGGGCCTTTGATGCCTGACTCAGGCAGGAGACGGCCAGCCTGCTCGACGGCTACCTCGCCGCCCGGCGCGAGCGCTCCGAGGAGGCCGCTCGCGCAGCCGGCACCCCTGAGCGGCACAGCGGGAGCGGCCCCGATGTCAGGCGAGCGGGTTCTGCCAGCGAGCCTCGGTGAAGCGGGCAAAGTCGCCGTCGGCCGAGCACACGGTCAGCCCGTGCTCGAGTGCGAGGGCAGCGAGCTGCGCGTCGGGTACCAGGTTGCCTCGCACATCGTGTTCGGTGATCAGCTTGCCGAGCAGCTCCGCGTGCTTGAGGCCGGGTTGCGGTATCCACGCGGCTGGCGCCGCAAGCCAATCGGTGACCCGCGCCCAGGCGGTCGCCGCGTCGAGCGGCCGCTCGAACGCGCGGGGGTGGGTCGAGATTCGCAGGAAGGCCGCAAGGCTTTGCCACGGAATGCCGACACGACGCTTTCCGTTCAGCCGCTCGGTCAGCCAGGCCGCCGCGGCCTCGTGAGGCTCCGCGCGCTCGTTGACCGCGTAGAGGAGAAGGTTGGCGTCGAGCAGCATTCAGCGCGCCGCCGGGCCGTCGAGCGTCTCGAGCGTCTCGCCGATGTTTGAGACATCGACGCCGCGGCCCAGATCGTGAGCCTCCTGGCGAAACGTGGATGTCGGCCGCTTCGCCGTTAATCCGGCGCGAACGAGATCGTTGACCGCCTCGCTGAGCCCAACCCCACGCTCGCGACGGAGCGCCTCGACGCTGGCGGCTACATCGTCGGCAAGGGTGACCGTCGTACGCATTCTGATACCTTAGCATCGTGATGCATCGATAAGAGCATCGCGAAGTCGTACAGCTCCAAGCAGGGCGCATCGCCACCGCAAAAAAGGGCATCGGCGTGGGCTGGCGGCGGTCTACCTGGCGCATCAACTGGCGCACGAGTGGCGCACGAAATCTAAAAATAGCTTGCGAGAGCGGTTTCTAGAGGATGTAAACGGCGGTGTAGACGATGATCCACATCACGTCCACGAAGTGCCAGTAGATGCCGGGGATCTCGACGCCGCGGTGATCTTGCGCCGCAGGGCCGAAGTGGCCCCGGAAGGCGCGGATCGTGGCGAAACTGAGCAGCATCAGGCCGACAAAGACGTGGGCGCCGTGCAAGCCGGTGAGGCAGTAGAAGATCGTGCCGAAGGAGAGGTCCCGGGCGCTGAAACCGATGTGGACGTACTCGTTGATCTGAATGAAGAGGAAGGTGGCACCGAGCATCCAGGTGAGGGCCAAGCCCAACTTCATCCCATTCCGGTTGCCTCGCCGGATCGACTCTAGGGCGTAGTGGACGGTGAAGCTAGAGGAGACGAGGATTGCCGTGTTGACGCCGGCGACTGCCACCGGCAGTTCGTAGGGATGGGGCGGCCAGGCGGACGGGTTGACGACGATGCGCAAGAAGAAGTAAGAGGCAAAGAATGCACCGAACAGCATCACCTCAGAGACGATGAAGAGCAAGATCCCCAGCGTCTGGCGGTCGATTCGGGAGCTCTGATTGGCCTCGGGAGGGCCGTGGTGCTCAGCGTGTCCGTCGTGACCCAGGGCGACGGTCGCGCTCTCCATCAGGCTTCTCCCCCCTCGGCAACGGCGGCCGCGACGGCGGTCGCCGGACTACCAGCCTCCAGGTGTTCGACCGGCTTCTCGGTTATCTCGCGCACCCGCCCGATCAGGCCGTCGTCAAGCCAGCGCGAGCGCTCGCCGTCGAAGGTCGAGATCAGTATCTCGTCGATCCGGTAGTGCTCGATCGCGTTCTTGACGGCGTGGAAGGGGTCCGGGCTCATCGGCTGGCCGGTCGCGTCGATATCGGCGCGGTAGAGCGCGGCCATCGTCGAGGCGAGGTCGCCCACCACCTCGGCCTCGGAGACCTCCTCGGAGCGCGGGCAGATGATCGTGTAGCGGTGCGGGCGCTCCGCGGCGCGCTCCTTGAGCCGATTGACGAGGTCTGGAGTCGCCACGGTTTTGGTTGCAACAACCAGGGTGTGGATCACGTCCCAGCGGATCGAGTCATCCTCGATTCGCACCGGGATGTGGGTCACCGCAGCCTCTGGCTCAAAGCGGGCCCTCGCCCACTCGACCAGGTCCTTGCGGGTGATCCCGAAGCGCGTCCCATGCAGGCAGGAGAGCAGGACCTCGCCGGGCTCATGGGCGCGCACCGCGTCGTCCAGCGCCAGCGCGGGGTCGGGGTCCATCACCTCGCCGACCGAGCCGATCCCGAACTCCGAGAGCACAGCCATCGTCACCTCGACCCTGGCCCGCGCAGCGTCGCGCAACTCGCCGGAGTCGATCAGCTGACCGACTGCCGGCTGGTTTTGAGGCGCGGCAACGGCGACGTAGGGCACCTTCTCGGTCCGCTCTCGCACCGCCGCCAGCAGTTTGCGCCCGCCCGCAACCTCGTTGAGGAAGACCAGCAGCGGGCGGCCCTCGGCCGGCTCGCTCATGTGCTGCCCACCACGCTCGGCGCCACCGTGGGCACCTCGGCCCCCTCACCGCCCATGATCGCGTGCCGGGCGCCTGGCACGCCGTACTCGTAGGGCCCGCCGACGACCCGCGGGATCTCGTCGAAGTTGAAGATTGGCGGCGGCGAGGAGACCTGCCACTCGATCGAGTTCGCCCGCCAGGGGTTGGCCACGGCGCGCGGGCCGAAGCGCCAGCTGACGATCATGTTGTAGAGAAAGACGAGCTGGAAGGCACCGAGGGCAAAAGCGAAGCAGCTGATCAGCAGGTTCCAGTCTCCGAACTGGGCGGCGTAGCTGGCGACGCGACGCGGCATCCCGTCCATCCCGATCCAGTGCATCGGGAGGAAGGTCCCCCAGGTACAGACCAGCGTGCCCCAGAAGTGGACGCGGCCGAGCTTCTCGTCGCACATCCGACCGGTCATCTTCGGGAACCAGTGGTAGATGCCGGCGAAGATCGTGAAGACCGAGCCGCCGACAAGCACGAAGTGGATGTGGGCGACAATGAAGTAGGTCTGGGAGACGTGGATGTCGATCGGCACCATGCCCAGCATCACGCCGCTGATTCCGCCGACCGTGAAGGTGACGATGAAGCCGAGCGCAAATAACATCGCCGTCGAATAGGTGTGGATCTTCCCGAAGTAGAGGGTGCCCAGCCAGGAGAAGATCTTGATGCCCGTCGGCACCGCGATCAGCAGTGTGGTGAACATCATCGGCACCCGCAGCCAACTGAACATCCCAGCGACGAACATGTGGTGCGCCCAGACCGAGTAACTAAGCACGACGATGCCGATCAGCGCCAGCGCCATCAACCGGTAGCCAAAGATTGGTTTTCGGGCATGGGTCGAGATCACCTCGCTGATGATCCCGAAGCCGGGCAACATCATGATGTAGACGGCGGGGTGGGAGTAGAACCAGAAGATGTGCTGGTAGCTGATCACGTCGCCGCCGCCGGTGAACTGGAAGAAGTTGGTGTGCAGAAGGCGATCGAAGAGGACCATGAACTGGACACCGGCGATGAACGGCGTCGCGGCGACGACCAGCAGCGAGGTCGAGAGGTTCGCCCAGACGAGCAGCGGCATTCGCCAGAAGTTCATCCCCGGCGCGCGCATGGTGATGATCGTGACCAGGAAGTTGAGCGCAGTGGCGATCGAGGAGGCGCCAGCGAACTGCACGCCCAGGTTGAAGAAAGACTGCCCGAGGGGCGCCCCGGTCGAGAGTGGCGCATACCCGGTCCAGCCCGCGTCGAAGGCGCCGCCGGGCGCCAGGAAGCTGCCGACGAAAAGCAGCCCGGCGATCGGCAGCAGCCAGAAGCTAAGCGCGTTGAGGCGCGGGAAAGCCATGTCCGGAGCGCCGATCATCAGCGGCAGGACGTAGTTGGCGATCCCGGCGAAGATCGGAATCACAAAGACGAAGATCATCAGCACCGCGTGCGTAGAGAAGAGGCCGTTGTAGGTGCTGGGATCGACGATCTGGTTGCCCGGCTGGGATAGTTGGGCCCGCATGATCTCCGCCAGCAGACCGCCCACGAAGAAGAAGAAGAAGCTGTTGCAGATGTACTGGATGCCGATCACCTTGTGATCGGTGTTGAAGCGGAAGTAATCGCGCCAGCTCTTGGCGCCGTGCTGGGAGTGGTCATCGGGGATCGTCGGCATCCCGATCGCCCAGCGCAGCCAGTAGTCAAAGCAGCCGAAGCCGACGAGGAAGCCGAACGGTGTGGTGATCAGCGGCACGATCACCTGCGGGTAGCCGTTCTGAGCGGTCTGGTAGATGGGGAGACCGGAGATCGCCCGCAGCGAGATAACCAAACCAAAGCCGAAGGCTCCGGCCAACACAGCGCCGAGCGCCCCCCTAACCCACCCCGGTCGCTTGATCGCAGCCGCCATCAGATCGCCTCCATTATGCCCCGCCCGCCGTCAACGGCGGCGGGTTCGCTTCGGTGTCCTGCCTGATCGATTCCTGGTAAGGCGGCGGGACCTTCTCCTTCAGGCTCGACACCCATTTTTGGAAGCGCACCGGTGACTCGACCACGACTTTGGCGCGCATCGTGGAGTGGCCGAACCCGCATAGCTGGGTGCAAATCACCTGGTAGGTCCCGATCCGGTCGGGCGTGATCACCGCGGTCGTCGTGATGCCCGGGACGTTGTCTTTCTTGATCCGCCACTCCGGCACCCAGAAGGAGTGGATCACGTCCTGGGAGTGCATCCTGAAGACGATCTGGCGATTAACCGGCACGCGCAGTTCTCCTGGAGACCAGACATCCCCCTTGCCCGGATACCCGAAGCTCCAGGCGTACTGCTGGGAGAAGACGTCGACGGTCATCGGATCCTTGCCGCGCTGTTCGATTTCGTTCAGCACTTTCCAGCTGTAGCCCCCGCCGAAGAGGACGATGATCGTCGGGATCAAGGTCCAGGCGATCTCCAGCCGCGTGTTGCCGTGGATCGGCTCGCCGTCGGATTCATCACCGGGTTTGGCGCGGAATTTGTAGAGCGCGTAGAACAGCATCACGATGACGAGCGAGAAGACGATCGAGGAGAGGACGATCATTATGTTCAGGAGGTCGTCGATCTTCGGCGCCGCAGTCGAGGCCTCCTGGCCGTCCCAGTTGATCGAGAGCATCACCGCCGAGATCGCCGCGGCCAGCGCGAAGGTCGCAGCAAGCATCTTGACTATCGGCAGGCGGCCGTACATGAGCGCGGCGGGCATTCTATTGAAGCGGCGGCGGGAGGCATTGAAGCCCAAATGACGCTCGACACGAGCTATCCAGGCGCTGGCAGCTCGTCCAATCTGCCAGCCGATGCGGCGAGGGCTCCGCGGGCCACGCCCTCCCAGCTCCAGAGTCGGCGGACCGTTTCGACCAGCGCCTCGCGCGCCGCGACCCGCTCCCCCTCCGGCAGTGCCAGCCAGACGCTGAGGCGCTTGGCGATCGCCTCGATCGCGCCCTCCTGAACCAAGAACGACGTGAGCCGGCCGACCCCCTCCGGCAGCTCCGCGGCCAGCTGCCGCGATACCTCCCGCATGCCAGAGTGATCGGCGGAGACAGGCAGCGCTCCACAAGCGGCGGCCTCCACGGCGACCATCCCAAACGCCTCCGGGAAGGTGCTGGGCATGACCAGGACCTCCGCCTGGGGAAGCAGTTCAGCCACTTCATCGTGCTCCAGCCGCCCGATCAGCTCGACCGACCCTGTCGCCACCCTTGCCGCCTCGACATAGCCAGCGGGCGGATCCGCCAGGAACGCCGAGAGGATCGACAGCGGCTCCGCGGCTCCGCCCTCCAGCTCACGCCCTAGCCGCGCGACCTCGCGGGCGTCGTCGAGATCCCCTCTCTCAAGCGCCCCGAGCAACCGCCGTAGTCCGTCCTCATACTCGCCGTATCCCGCGATCCGCAACCTGGCCTCCGGATGCGCCGCGTGGACCAGCGGCCACGCCGCCAACAGCAGATCCACCCCCTTCGAGGCGATCAGCTTGCCGACGAAGACGACCAGGGACTCGCGCTCGGCTCCCGGTCTGAACTCGCTGGTGTCCACCCCAGGAGGGCCGAGGCGGGTCTTCTCTCGCAGGCCCGGCAAATCTGAAAGCGTGGTCCAGAGCGACTCGGCGGTGTGGCGGGAACCGACCAAGACGCCGGATGCCGCCTCCATGCCCTCCCTTGCGTAGGGAAGGAAGCGGCGGTTGGGCTTGACGGTGTACTCAAGGGCGGAGCCATGGACCTTGGCCGCGAAGGGGCCGATGCTGGCGCGGGCGAGGATCGCCGGGCCCATGATCAGGTGGTTGGCCAGAGCCGCATCCACTCCACCTGCCTTCTCCGCCACCTCCCTTACGGCGGTAACGTTGGCCTCGATGTAGCGGCCCAGCGCCTCCTCGCTCAGCTCGGGAAATGCCTTGACCTCGAAGCCCCCGTAGGGATCCTTGACATAGACCGGGAGCAGGCCGCCGATGTCGGGGTTGTGGATCTGGACACCCTCCAGCGTGACCTGCCGGTCTTGGCAGAGGAGATGGACCTCGTGGCCGAGGCGAGCCAGCGCCTGGGCGAGGTTGGCGTTGTAGACGTTGCTGCCGGTCCCGCGCAACATGTAGCCGTGGAAGATGAGAACCCGCATCGGTTCCGCAGAAGCTATTAGTCTTCGCCGCCGTGAACCCAAAGCAGCTCTACCGGATGCGCGCCCCGGCCTCGGGCCGCGAGGCGCTCGCCTACGCGGAGCCTGGCGCCGTCTACGTCGATCGGGAGACCGGCGAGGAGATGGAGCCGGTGGCGATGGTCCTGCCGCTCGCTCCATCGGCCTCGGCCCTGCCCCGAGCGCCGAAGAACCTCCGCGCCTGCCGCCGCTGCGACCAGCTGATCGGCCTCGACGTCAGCGACTGCCCCTACTGCGGGTTGCGTCAAGAGGCGCTCGACGGCAGCTCGTGAGCGCCGTCAGGGCTTCTTGACCAGCGTCGCCGTATAGAGCAGGCGGGCGTTGGAGTAGTAGCAGCCGTAGGTCTTCGTCTTGCCCACCACCTGCTGCGGGCGGCCGTTTTTGATGTCTTCTTTGGAAGAGCAGTGCTTGGGCAGGCGGCTGCCGCGCCAGGTGTTGTTGGCCGCCACGTTGAAGGCGAACATCGGCGCCCAGGTCGGCACGGTGAGGGCGACCGTCTGGCCCTGCAGGACGGCGAGCGGGTGTTCGAGGGCAAAGATCGGGGTGCTGCCGAAGTAGGGGTTGAGCACCTGGACCGGACTCTGGCGCACCAGTGTGAACTGGGGCGGGTTGGCTTTGACGGGGCGAAGGACGCTGATCCTCGCCTCTGAGGGCTGGCCGAGGAATTCGTTGAAGAAGCTGACCTCGTTGGTAGTGGTGGCGGAGTTCTTGGTGGAGGGGCTGGAGAGGGCGATCGACCAGGCGACAACCTTGCCTTCGAATGGCGCCACGTAGGGTTTCGCCACGCCGTCGGCGAGGGTCTGGAAGCCGGTGATGTGACCCTCGACCCGGCACGGCGTGATCTCGACGTTATTGACGATCTTGCCGGGGCAGGACGGGGCCGGCGTTGAGGGAGTCTGGCCGAGGACGACGACCCGCAGGGGAGCCGAGTCGGCCGCGCCGGGCCAACTCGCCGCAAGCAGTGAGGCGAACAGGCAGGCAGCGGCCGCGGCGCTCGCCAGCGCGCGCGTCCTGCCAGATCGGCTTGTCGCTTGCTCGAAGGCCATCGGCTCCTAGGCAAACACGAGGCGAGCACCCCGGTTGCGGCCGGGATTCTGCCGTCCGAGGCGATGGAATGCGGCGCAAGGAGAGCGCCTGCACGATCCCGGCCACCTCGCCTCTGTAGGGTTGCCCCGCCAGATGGAGGCCTCCAACCGCGCAGAAGATTTCGTCCCAGCCGGTCTCGCCTCCCTCGGAATTGAGGCCGACGAGGTGGACCTAGCAGTGATGGGCGCCGCCCATCAGCTCTTCTGGCCGGGGATCATCGAGCTCCTCACGCTCGACACAAGCGGTGTCGAGGCAGAGCGCTGCCCGGACCTCTCCAAGCCCCCCGAACGATATGAGCACCCTCGACCTGCCACTACGCGACCAGGCCGCGGCGATCGCCGCCGGCGAGTCCGACCCAGCTGAGCTGCTCGAGACGGCTCTGGAGCGGATCAAGTGGCGCAATCCGACGATCAACGCCGTGGTCGAGACCTTCCCGGAGCGCTCACGCGAGATGCTTGCGGCGGCGCCCGACGGGCCGTTGCGCGGCGTCCCGGTCGTGATCAAGGACGAGTGGCCACTGCCCTGGCGCGCCCAGCGCTTTGGCGCCGCCGAGATGTTCGCTCCGACTGCGCCCGGCGAATCCGGTCCCTATCGGGCCCTACGCGACGCCGGCGCGGTGATCGTCGGGGTCGCCAACATGCACGAGCTGGGCTCCAGCAGCACCGGCAACGCCTCCGTCTACGGCCCCGCCCGCAACCCGTGGGACACCGAGCGCTGTCCGGGCGGCTCCTCCAGCGGCCCGGCCGCCGCGGTCGCGGCGCGCCTCGTCGCGGGCGCCGTCGGCGCCGACGGGATCGGCTCGATCCGCTTCCCCGCCGCCTACTGCGGGTTGACCGGGCTGAAGCCGACCTTCGGCCGCTCGGCGATGGCCGGGCACCACATGGCGTCGATCTCGAGCACGATCGTCTCCGGGCCGCTCTGCGCCGACGCGGCCGACTGCCGGCTGCTGGGATCGGCGCTGTTCGGGGAGGAGCTCGTCGCCGGGGAGGCCACCGGCCTGCGGATCGGGGTCATGCGCGACACCGTCTCTGAGGACGTCGCGCCCGAGGTGAGGGCGGCCTGCGAGGAAGCGATCGAGGCGCTGCGCGCCGAGAGCGGCGGGGAGGTGCGCGAGGTTGCGCTCGCCGACATCGAGGCGGCCGCGCTGGCGACGGTACTGATCGCCAACACCGAGGTCCTCGGCAACATCTCGCCGGAGCGGCTCAACCACCTCCATCCCGACCTCAGCCCGATCAATCGCGGCTTCGTCAAGTACCGGATGCTCCTGCCGGCGGCGGCAAGCATGAAGTCCTACCGCGTCCGCACACTGATGCGACACCGAGTGGCCGCCGCCTTTGAGGAGGTTGACCTGATCGCCTGGCCGACCGTCCCCGCGGTCGCACCGCCGCTGGAAGCGCCGCTGGTCGAGCTGCCCTCCGGCACGCTGACCGCCGACCAGGCCAACGTGCGCGGCGCCGGGCTCGCCAACCTGACCGGGATCCCGGCGGTCAGCGTCCCGGTCGGCCTCGCCGACGAGCTGCCGATCGGCCTGCAGCTCCAGGCCGCCTGGGGACGCGATGAGTTGCTGCTCGATGCGGCGGAGACGCTGGAGCGGGCGAACGGGCGACGCTGGGTGGAGGCGCTCTCGCCACTGGCGCGGCAGGCCGAACCGACGGAGGCCTGATGCCGGCGATCGTGGTCGAGGGGCTGGAGCGCGCCTTCGACGAGGTACTCGCGGTGCAGGGAATCGACCTCGAGGTCGACGAGGGCGAGATCTACGGCTTCCTCGGCCCCAATGGCGCCGGCAAGACCACGACCGTGCGGATGCTGACGACGCTGCTGCTGCCAACCGGCGGGCACGCCACCGTCGCCGGGCACGACGTGATCAAGGAGGCACGGGCGGTGCGCGGGTCGATCGGCGTCGCCCTCCAGGAAGCGGCGCTCGACCCGCTGATGACCGGCCGCGAGCTGATCCGCCTGCAGGCGACGCTCCAGGGCATCCCCACCGAGGAGGGCAGGCGGCGCGGCGACGACCTCTTGGAGCGGGTCGACCTCGCCGCCGCTGCCGATCGCCGGGTCGGCACCTACTCGGGCGGAATGCAGCGGCGCCTCGACCTTGCCGCGGCACTGGTCCACGAACCTCGCGTCCTCTTCCTCGACGAGCCGACCACCGGCCTTGACCCGGTCAGCCGCAAGACGATCTGGGAGGAGGTGCGGGGGTTAAACGACGATGGCACCACCGTCTTCCTCACCACCCAGTACCTAGAGGAGGCCGATCAGCTCGCCGACAACGTCGGCATCATCGACAGCGGCAAGATCGTCGCCGAGGGGACGCCGGAGTCGCTGAAGGCCGAGGTCGGCCACCCGCACGTCCAGCTTCAGCTTGCCGAGGGATCGGTCGCCCAAGCCGAGGAGATATGCGCCCGGATCGGCAGGCTGCTGCCCCCCAAGGACGGCAAGAGGGTTCTGGTCGAGGTGCAGAACGGGGCCGCCGACATCCCGCTGGTGGTGCGGGCGCTCGACGAGGCCGGGATCGCGGTCGAGTCGCTGGAGCTGGTCCGCCCCACGCTCGACGACGTCTTCGTCGAGAAGACCGGCTACCACCTGGAGGAAGAGAGCGAGGAGAGCGCCGAGAAGGAGCCGGTCGAGGCTTGACCGCCCTGGCGACGAATCTAAGGGTGATCAGAGCGCTGGGGATGCGCTCGATCCGCCAGACCTTCCGTCGCCCCCAGCTGATCGCGCCAATCGTCGTCTTCCCCACCCTGCTGCTGGCGATCCAGACCGGGGGCGCCGGCGCGGCGGTCCACCTGCCCGGCTTCCCGCCGGTACAGAGCTTCCTCCAGTTCATGCTGGCGGGAGCGATGATGCAGTCGCTGATGCTGGCTGGCAACAGCGGTGGCATCGCTCTCGCGGTCGACATCGAGATGGGCTTCACCGACCGCCTCTTCGCGGCGCCGATCTCGCGCTTTACGATCGTCCTCGGGCGGTTGGCCGGAACCGCGGCGCTGGGGCTCTTCTCGGCGCTCTGGTTCCTGGCGTTGGGGCTGGTCTTCGGGGCCGAAATCCAGAGCGGCGTTCCGGGGGCACTGATCGCGATCGTCTTGGTCACCACGGCGGCGCTGGCGGTCGGTGGGATCGGCGCCGCGATCGCCCTGCGGACCGGCAGCGCCAGCGTCGTGCAGGGGCTCTTCCCGCTGGTCTTGGTCGTCCTCTTCCTCTCCTCCGCCTTCTTCCCCGAGAACCTGATGATCCAGCCGGCGCAGACGATCGCCGAATACAACCCGCTCAGCCTCATCGTCAATGGGATCCGCAGCCCGATGATCTCCGGGATCAGCGCCTCCGAAACGCTCTACGCCGTGCTGGCGATTGCAGGCATCGTGGTGCTGGGACTGGTGCTGAGCGCACGGGCGCTGCGCCACAGGTTGAGGGTCGGCTGATGGAAGCTGCGGCGCCGCTACCGGCCTGGAGGTCAAACCTGGCGACAATCGGGGCGCTGATGGCACGCGCCAAGAACGAGCTGCTGCGGGTGCCGGGGGCGGCGATTCCCGGAGTGCTGGCACCGACCATCTTCTTCCTCGGGTTGAACGGAGTCTTCGGGGCTCTCACCCATCTCAAAGGCTTTACCACCGGCAGCTACGAGAGCTTCATCGTGCCGGTCAGCATGCTTCAGGGGGCGGGGTTCACGGGAGCGGCGGCGGGCGTCAATCTGGCCCGGGACATCGAGCAGGGATGGCTCGACCGCCTGCTCGTCTCCCCCGCTCCCCGCTGGGTGCTGCTGGCCGGCACCGTGCTGGCGGCGAGCGCTCGCTCGCTGATCCCGGCAACCTTCGTGCTCACCGTCGCGCTGGCGCTCGGGGCCAGCTTCCCGGGCATCGACGGCCTCCTGGTCACCTACTTCATGGTCACCGCGATGGCCGCCGTCGCCGCCTGCTGGGGATCGATGCTGGCTCTTCATTTCAAGAGCCAGTCGGCGGCGCCACTGATGCAGGCGGGCATGATGGCGCTGATCCTCACCACCACCGCCTACGCGCCGCTCGTCCTGTTGCAGGGCTGGCTGCAGAAGGCCGCCCGGGTCAACCCGGTCACACAGGTAATCGACGCGGCGCGGCAGGGCTTCATCGGCGGCGTCACCTGGGCAGAAACCTGGCCCGGGGTTCTGGCGCTGGTGGGGATGCTGGCCATCCTCGGCACCCTCGCCCTGCGCGAGATGCGCCGCACGGCAGTGTGAGCGCAGCAGCGACCGAGATCGCCGAGGGAGTCCTGCGCCGCAACTGGCTGGAGGGCGCGCGCGAGGGCCTGCCATTCGCCTACACCCGCCCCAGCCCCACCCGCTACCCGTGGCAGTGGTACTGGGACTCCTGCTTCGCGGCGATCGTCTGGCGGCGCCTCGACGCGGCCCGCCCGCGGGCCGAGCTGAAGAGCCTGCTCGCCGCGCAGCGGCCCGACGGCTTCCTCGGGCACACGATCTTCTGGCACCGGCCGGTCTCGCTGGGCCGGCTGCCCTTCTATAACGTCGCCTCACGCAGCGCCTTGCAGACTGAGACGATCCAGCCGCCGCTGCTGGCCTGGGCGTGGCGTATCGCCGTCGGCGAGCCCGCCGCCGAGCCGCGAATCGCGGCCCAGATGGAATGGCTCGCCCGCAACCGCGACCTCGAAGGGGACGGGCTGTTGTGGATCGTCCAGCCCGACGAGTCGGGTCTGGACGCCTCGCCCAAATTCGACCCCGTCTGGGGCCGGCAGGCCAACTCCCGGATCGGCTTCCCCTGGCTGGTGCATCGCAACCGGCGGCTCGGCTGGGACGCGCGGCGGATCCGCGATCGTGGCGGCCCGGTGCTCTGCGAGACGCTGGTCAACACGATGTGGTCGCTGTCGTTGCAGGCGCTGGGAGCGCCCTCGGCGACCGGGGCGCTGGTCGACCGGCTCTGGAACGAGCGCCGCGGGCTCTTCCTCGACGAGGTGCAGCCCGGGGGGCGCGACCCGGTGTGCTCACTTGGGCCGCCCTTGCCCCCCTCGCCCTGCCCGACCTGCCGGAGGAGATCGGGCGGCGCCTGGTCGAGGAGCATCTGTTAAACGATCGTGAGTTCCTCACCCCGGTGGCGCCGCCCTCGGTCGCCACCTCGGAGCCGAGCTATGAGCCGGGCGGCAGCCACGGCCCGGTCCGCCGTTACTGGCGCGGCCCGACCTGGGTCAACTCCGCCTGGATGGTTTGGCTGGGAATGCGCCGCCTCGGCTATGCGGAGGAGGCGGCCCGTCTCGCAGAGGGCCTGATCGGGGCGGTGAAGCGCGAAGGGCTGCGCGAGTACTACGACCCGCGCACGGGGAGGGGCCTGGGCGCCAAGGACTTCGCCTGGTCGGCGCTGATCGCGGAGCTGGCAGAGCCCGACCCGTCGGCGCGGTCGAGCTATTTGTAGCGGTAGGTGATGCGGCCGCGGTCGAGGTCGTAGGGCGAGAGCTCGATCTTTACGCGGTCACCGGGCAGGATGCGGATGTAGTGGCGGCGCATCTTGCCGGAAATGTGGCCGAGGACGTCGTGGCCGTTGTCGAGTTTGACCCGGAACATGGTGTTGGGGAGAGCCTCGGTGATCTCCCCCTCCATTTCGATCTTTTCCTCTTTGGCCATGCGGCCGTGAGGGTACCTGACCAAGTTTCGGGCGGGTTATCCGCGAACCTGGCGGGCGCGTTCGACCGCCTCTGCACGGGTCCTCACCTCCCCCGCGTACTGGGCAGCCTCCAGCTCGGCCAGCAACTCGCCCAGCTCCGGCCCCTCCTCGATCCCCAGCTCCGTGGCCAGTTCGTCGCCGCGCAGCAGAGGGACGGGCGGGCCGTCGCGGCGCCAGTCGAGCGCCGCGGCGAGCATCTGGCGGGCGAGGCCGAGGTGTGCCTCAATCGCCTCCTCAGTGGCAAACGGCCCGCTGCCGCGGGCCGAGAGCCGGTCGGCGACGGTGAGCAGGGTGACGTCGGCGGCGACCGGCTCGGTAGCGCGCAGGTACTCGTGGATGCGGCGTGGCGGCAGCGGTGCCTCGTGGACGAGGAACCCGAGGCGCAGGTGGTGGAGGGTGAGCGCCCGCAGGTGGCGCGTCAGCCGGCGGCTTGCATGCAGGCGTGCGCAGAGGTCCCCGACGATCTCGGACCCGACGCGGTCGTGGCCGATGAAGGTGACGTAGTCCCCCCGCTCGGCGCGCGTTGCCGGCTTGCCGACGTCGTGTAGGAGGGCGCCGAAGCGCAGCGCGGTGCCGCGAGTTATCTCGTCGGCCAAAGACTCAGCGAGCAGCTCCGCGACCTCGCCGGCGCGCTTCCCCGCATAGCGCTCCAGGTCGGCCTCTACCTCAAGCGTGTGCCCTAAGACCGTGAGCGTGTGGCCATGAACGTCGAGGTGGTGATTGGGGCCCTGCCCGACGCCCCGCAGAGCCTCTAGCTCGGGCAGGACGACCGCGGTGAGCCCCAGCTCGTCGAGCAGGGCGAGGCCGCGCAGCGGGTCGGGCCCGCCGACAAGCCGGCGCAGCTCGGCTAGCTGCCGCTCCCCGGCGGGCTCGGCGGCGCGGGCGGCCTCGGCACGGGCCAGGGCGACGGTTCCGGGGTCGATCGCCAGCTCCAGCTCGCTCGCCAGGCGCGCGGCGCGAAGCAGGCGCAGCGGGTCCTCGGAGAAGCTGCCCTCGCCGACCGCCCGCAGAAGCCCTACCTCGAGATCGGTGAGACCTCCGTATGGATCGAGCGGCTCGCCTCCGGCGAGGGGAACAGCGACAGCACCTACGGTGAAGTCCCGCGCCGCCAGGTCTGCCTCGATCGTCTCGCCACGCAGCGCCGTGGCGTCGATCTGGCGGGAGCGATCGGATGCCACCACCCGCCAGGTCCCGAACTCCGCGGAGAGCTCGAAGGCGTGCCCGCCGCTCTCTCGGCGATCGCCCTTGCCGCCACCGCGGGGTCCCCGGCGACGGCGAGGTCGAGGTCGGTCACCTCACGGCCGAGCGCCGCGTCGCGGACGGCGCCGCCGACGATCCACGCCTCGCTGCCGCCCTCCAAAGCGCGCCGGGCCAAGTCGGCAGGCGGCGCCGTCGCGAGGCGATCCGCGACGCTCACGCAGTAGCTCGCGGCACCCGCGCCGAGATTCCGCAGGTGATCTCGTAGTTGATCGTGTCGAGCCGAGCCGCGACCTCCTCGGCGAGAATCGCCTCCTCCCCCTGAGTGCCGATCAGCACCGCCTCGTCGCCGGGCTCGACCTCGGTCTCGGGACCAAGGTCGACTGTCACGTTGTCCATCGAGACGGTGCCGACCAGGGGATGGCGCCTTCCGCGAATCAGCACCTCGGCATTATTAGAGAGGCCGCGCCGCACCCCATCGCCGTAGCCAAGCGGCAGCACCCCCACCCAGGTGTCGGCCGGAGCACACCAGGTCCGTCCGTAACCGGCACTGTCGTTGGCCGCGAAGCGCTTCAGGTCGGCGACATACGAATGCAGCGAGAGCGCCGGGGCGAGGCCGCGCTCGGCCGGGTCTCCCTGGAAGGGGTCTAGCCCGTAGAGGGCGACGCCGCATCGGGCCATGTCGAAGTGCGAGCGCGGATCACGGAAGACGGCGGCACTGTTGGCGGCATGGACGGTGACGCCCGAGAACTCCGCCCTGACCGCGTCGGCGACCGCGGCGAAGCGGTCGAGCTGCTCGACGAAGAACCCGGAGCCGGGCTCATCGGCGGTGGCAAAGTGGGTCCAGACACCGACCAACTCGAGATGGGGATCCTCGGCGCAGGCACGCGCCAGCGCCATCACCTCGGCGGGATCAGGGGTGCCGAGGCGTCCCATGCCGCTGTCGTGCTTGACGTGGACCCGAGCCGGGCGGCCCTGCGCCCGGGCACGATCGGAGAGGAGGCGCCGGAAGCCCTCCCGCCAAACGGCGAGCTCCGACCCCGACGACAGAGTCATGTCCACGTCCTCGGGGGTCAGCGCCCCCATCGTCAGCAGCGAAACGTGCTGAAAGCGACGGCCGATCTGGGCGGCCTCGGCAGCGGTGGCGACCGCCAGCCTACTGGCGCCCCCGGCCAGCGCCGCGGAGGCGCAGGCGTCGGCGCCGTGGCCGTAGCCGTCCGCCTTGACCACCGCGCACAGCTCGGTTCCCGGCCCCAGCGTGACCTTCAGCCGGGCGCAGTTGGCCTGCACCGCGCCGAGATCGATCCGGGCGAGCGCCCGCACCATGATTAGCCGTCGACGAGCGCGGCGAGCGCGTCGGCCCGGGTGACCATGCCGGCCAGGCGACCCTCGGCGTCGACCACGGGCAGGTGGTTGTGGTGTCTGTCGGCGATCGTCTTCGCCACCGAATCGGCGCTCTCCTCGGCGCGGGCGACGATCGGGTCGGCGGTCATCAGCTCGGAGACCTTGGTCGCGAAGGCCTTGCTCAACCGCTCCTCAAAGCCCTTCATCGAGCCGACGAAGACGATGCCCCCCATGATGTTGACGTAGTGCGGCAGATGCAGGTCGGACTCCTCGTCGCTGAGGATCAGGTCTGACTCGCTGACGATCCCGACCACCTTGCGCTCGTCATCGACGACGGGGATCGCGCCCATATCGGTCTTGGCGAGGAGATCGATCGCAGCACGTGCATCATCCTCCGGGGAGACGGTCGGCACGTCGGCGTCCATGATCTCGGCTGCGGTTGACATCTCGGCGAGGTTATTCGACGCGAACATCGGGGAGCATCCCCGCCGGGATCGAGGCGATCACGTCGGTGGCGATCACCGACTCAGCGGAGCCCACTCGCCGGGCCGCGTCTCGGCCGGCGCGGGCATGTGCCACCACGGCCGCACAGGCCGCATCGAAAGGCCCTAGGCCGCGGGCGAGGAGGGCGGCGGTCATCCCCGAGAGGACGTCGCCGGTGCCGGCGGTGGCGAGCGCCGGTGCAGAGAGCGCGTTGACGGCGACTCGCTCCCCGTCGGTGACGATCGTGTCATCGCCCTTGAGGACGACGACCGCGCCGGCGGCGTGGGCGGCCTCGCGCACCGAGGTAAGGCGGCGAGAGGCGACCTCCTCGGAGGAGCGGTCGAGCAGCCGCCCCAGCTCGCCGGCGTGCGGCGTGAGGACCGTCGGCGCTTCTCGAGCGGCGATTCGCTCGAGCCGACCGGCGAACGCATTGAGCCCGTCGGCGTCGATCACCAGCGGCGCCTCGATCGCCTCCGCCGCCTCCCGCGCCAGCTCGATCGAGCCGGGGTTCCGGCCCAGGCCGGGGCCGAGCACTCCCGCCGCGGCGCGCTCGAAGACGCGCAGCACGGCCTTCAGCGAGGCTGGCGCTAGGCAGCCGTCCCCGCCGGAGCAACCGAGCGACATCACCTCGGGCTGGCCCTGCTCGAAGATCGCCTCCAGATCGGCCGGCACCGCGACCGTCGCGTACCCGGCTCCAGCGCGGATCGCCGCCTGCGAGGACATCCGCACCGCCCCGGTCAACCCCCTTGAGCCCCCGGCGATCGCGACCTGCCCCGACGTGAACTTGGTCGACCGCGCTCCCCGCTTCGGCGCCAGTTCCAATACCGCGGAATCGATGACGCCGCCGACGGGCGCACTCGGAGCCCCCTCGGGAATCCCGATCGGCGCGACCCGCAGCTCCCCCGTGCGCCACTTGCCGGGGGCGACGAAGTGCCCCAGCTTCGCTGCGTGGAAGGTGACTGTGACGTCGGCCTCGACCGCAACCCCCTCGACCTCCCCGCTGGAGGCATCGACCCCAGAGGCGATGTCGCAGGCGACGACGGGCACCCGACACCGGCCGATCGCATCGATAGCCCCTGCAGCGGGCTCCCGCGCCACCCCGGAGAACCCCGTCCCGAAGATCGCGTCGACCACCGCGCCGGAGCCGACAAGCCGCGCATCCAAACCCGATGCCACATGCTCCCCCCCGAAGCGCTCCAGGTTGACCGCCGCGTCCCCGTGCAACTCCTCCCCCGCCCAGAGCAGCAGCACCTCGACCTCATAACCCATCCTGGCCAAGTGCCGGGCGGCGACCAACCCATCCCCAGCATTGTTCCCCTTCCCGCAAACAACCCGCACCGGCCCCTCGGGCGCAAGCCCGGCAACCGCCTCCGCCACAGCCCGCCCAGCAGTCTCCATCAACTCAAGCGAGGCCACCTCCATCTCTTCGATCGCCCACCGGTCGACGGCACGCATCCCCTCCGCGTCGTACAGCGGGTTTAACCAGGGCTCCATCTCGATGCAGCCTAACTCGGCAACTCTCTAGCGACCCGGCTCCGATGAATCATTGATATTTGCTACCTCGCGGGACCTGAGAGCGATGGTCGAGCGGGAACTCCTTCAAACAGTCGGCGAGCGCCGTTCCCGCTACTACCTGGCCGGTGACGAGCTGACCAAGCTGCGGAGACAGGCTCGGGCTGAAGGACCGCCAAAGCCGGACGATCCCTTCGCGATCGTCCGCGCTCAGACTGACCTGACTCTCGAAGGTCTCGCCAGAGCCGCTAGCTCAGAAAATGCTCTCTGAGACCTCTCATCTAAGTCCGCTACTTGTTGAAGCCGACGATCAACTTTGCCGTGGCGAGTCCGCCCGAGCTCCCCGTGCCCAGAGCGACGTAGCCGATCTTCTCCAGGTAGGGCTTCGCTTCCTGGAACCCCTGCTCGGAGCGCGGCACGAGCGATTCGGCCAGCCGCAGCGCCGCCGGTCCGTCGACGAAGCCGCTAATCGGCGTGCTGCCGAGTGCCGCGACCGCTTCCTTGTAACTCGGGGCGCCGGAGAGGGACTGGCTCGATTCCGTAGAGAGCCCCTGCAAAGCCGCCGGCAACCCGTACCCGATCGCTATCCGACTTCCTTCCGCGACAACAACGAGCGGCTTGCTGCCGAGTTCGGGGCTGTGAACCGAGAAGCCACTGGCCTTGCCGTTGATCGCTGTCATACCGGGGACGCCGGCGTGGCGCAGCAGCAGGCCGATGTTGGTAACGGTGTCTGTCGCCTCGCTCGATTCCTTTGTGGTCAGCACGAATGCGCCGTCAAGGCCGGCCTTGTTGGCGCCCTCAGCGAACACCCCGGCATCTTCGATCGAGCCGGCGATCTTGTCGAGGTCGATACCCGCCCGAGCCATCGTGCTCTTCAGCTGGTGCGGCGGCACGTTCGGCGGGATGCCGGAAGCGTCGATGCCGTCTATCGCCTTCTTCAGCTGGAGGCCGAAGCCGGAGGCGGCAAGGCCCGCGAAGGAGCTCGCCGGGAAGGAGCCGAGCAGGCCGGAGGCGTCCCCGTTCGGAGGCTTCTCCCCCCCGAGGTTGCTGCTGATGTCGATCTCCGCCTGGTTTGAGCCCGGCACGAAGCTCAAGAGGGCGGTCGCGTGGTCGGGTTCGATCCCGGCCGACTTGAACAGCTGCAGCGCCTGGGCACCGACCGCGCTCCCTGACTGCCGGATCAGCGATCCGATGTCGAGGTAGGCGTCGGCGAGGCTTTCGCTGGGCTTGGCGGCGGCGGCGCTTGAGTACGAGCCGACGTCGGCCAGCGACTCGCCCTTGGACGCGTTGACCGCATCCTTGAAGACCTGTTCGTCTTCGGCGATGACCAGGAAGCTCCCGACCACCCCGATCGAGGTGCCGTCGGAGCCCTCGACCTTGTAGTCGACCCCTTCGTAGGAGGCGCCCTTGACGGGTTCGCGGCTCGACTTGACCTGCTTATCGATGAAGCCCTGCGTCGCGCTCGGGTCGGTGGTCTGCACGGCGACGCCGTAGCGGCTGAAGTTGCTGCCGTCGTAGCGCTCGAAGAAGACGCCGGCCTTTTCGCCCAGCCAGGGCTTCACTTCCTTGCCGAAGTCGAGTCCTTCACCGGAGGCGTGTGCCGAGCTTTCGAGCTTGGAGACGATCAGACCGCCGAGGTCATCGACCCCGGCGACGTTCTTCGCCAGCGATTGGATGTTTGACTTCAGCGTCCCCTGCGGCTGCACAGTGGCTTCGACGAAGAGTGGCGATTTGGGCGACGCCACGCTGGCGGGATCGGGGCTGGAGCTGCCCCCGCCACACCCGGCGAAAACCAAGACCGCCGCGATTGCCACTGCGAGAAGGACGAGACTGAACCTTCACCGGCGACACCCTATCCGTTCGCTACTCGACGGTGACGGTCTTCGCCAGGTTGCGCGGCTGATCGACGTTGAGGCCCCGAGCGCGGGCGATGTCGTAGGCGAGCAGTTGCAGTGGGAGGATCGCGACGATCGGTTGCAAGATCCAGTCGGTGCGGGCGACCTCGATCGTCTGGTCGGCGACCTCGGCGACCCTCTCGCAGCCCTCGGTGGCGATCGCGATCGTTTCCGCGCCTCGCGCTCGCACCTCTTCGATATTGGAGAGGACCTTGTCGAGAACGGGGCTGTCGGTGGCGACACAGACCACCGGGGTCGACTCGTCGAGTAGCGCGATCGGGCCGTGCTTCATCTCCCCCGCCGCGTAGGCATCGGTCGGGATATAGGAAATCTCCTTAAGCTTCAGCGCCCCCTCCAGGCAAACCGGAAGGCCGATGTGTCGGCCAAGGTAAAGGAAGAATTGCTGGGTGTGGTGGGTGGAGGAGACCTCGCGCACGTGGTCCTCGACTGCGGCGATCGTCGTCTCGATCTTCGACGGCAACGACTTCAGCTCGACGACAAGCTCGGCGATGCGCTCGGGCGGCAGGGTCCCGCGAAGCTCTGCCAGCCGCAACCCGATCAGATACATCGCCGCGACCTGAGCGACGAAGGTCTTGGTCGCGGGAACGCTGATCTCCAGCCCGGCCCGCGTGTAGAGGACGGCGTCGGCGTCGCGGGTCGCCTGGCTGCCCATGATGTTGGTGATCGCCAACACTTTGGCGCCCGCATCGCGGGCGAGTCGCATCGCCGCCAGAGTGTCGGCGGTCTCGCCCGACTGGGTGATGCCGATCACCAGATCGCCGGGGCCGATCACCGGATTGCGGTAGCGGTACTCGGAGGCAATGTCCATCTCGACCGGCACCCGCGCCCACTCCTCGATCGCGTAGCGGCCGATCAGGCCGGCGTGGTAGGAGGTACCGCAGGCGACGATCACGATCCGCCGCAGGTCGCGCAAGAAGGAGTCGTCGAGGTCGACCTCTGAGAGGTCGACGCCCTCGTCGGTCGGCAGGCGGTCGGCGACCGTTTCTGCGACGGCGTCGGACTGTTCGTGAATCTCCTTCAGCAAGAAGGTCTCATAGCCCCCCTTCTCGGCGGCGTCCTCGTCCCAGGCGATCTTCTCGGCGGCCCGCTCGACCGGCGCTCCTGTCGCGTCGAGGATCGCCACCCCGGAGGCTTCGATCGTGACAACCTCGTCGTTCTCGATCGGCATCGCGTTACGGGTCTCGGCGAGGAAGGCGGGGATCGCCGAGGCGAGGAAGGTCTCGCCGTCTCCGACCCCGGCGACCAGTGGGCACTCCTTGCGCGCCCCGACCAGCCGCCCCGGCTCGTCGGCGTGCATGGCGACGAAGGCGTAATGGCCTCGCAACTCGACTAAGGAGGCGCGCACGGCGGCGGTCAGCTCGCCCTCGTAGTTGCGCTCGATCAGGTGGGCGACGATCTCGGCGTCGGTCTCCGAGCTGAAGGCGTGGCCCTCGACCTCCAGCTCGCGCCGCAACGTCGCGTGGTTCTCGACGATCCCGTTGAGGACGATGTGGATGCGGTCGGAGCAGTCGCCGTGGGGGTGGGCGTTCTCCTCGGTGACCCGGCCGTGGGTAGCCCAGCGGGTGTGGGCGACTCCGGTCGTGGCCGGCGGGGCTGCGACCGCGACCCCGCCGTCGCCGTCGTGCTCGGCGACCGCGGCACGCAGGTTCGAGAGGTTGCCGACCGCGCGGACGCTGTCGATTCGACCGTCGTCGATCACCGAGACGCCGGCCGAGTCATAGCCACGGTACTCGAGCTTCTCCAGCCCAGCGACCAAGAGGTCACGGCAGGGACGAGCGCCCACGTATCCGACGATGCCGCACATGAAGGGGAAAGGGTAGACGCCCTGGCGCCTCAGCCTAGCTCCCGCCTTACAACGCCGACAAGGCGCTCGCAGACGGCGTCGGTCTCCTCGGCGCTCGGCGCCTCGACCATCACCCGGACCAGCGGCTCTGTGCCGGAAGGGCGCAGAAGAACGCGACCGCGGCCCTCGAGGCCCTCGCCCTCCCGCGCAACCGCTTCCCAGACGGCCGTGGCCCCGGCCACCGCCTCCCGGTCGGCCACCTCGACGTTGACAAGGGTCTGGGGAAGCTTTCGCATCGGAATCGCCTCGGCGAGGTCGCGGGAGCCCAGCTCCCGCATCGTCATCAGTGCCGCGGCGATCCCGTCGCCGGTGAGGGCGAAGTCGGAGGCGATGATGTGGCCGGACTGCTCGCCGCCCAGGGCGCGGCCATTGCGGCGCATCTCCTCGAGCACGTAGCGGTCGCCGACCTTGGTGACGGCGACGTCGATCCCGGCCTCCTCCATCGCCTGGTGGAAGCCGAAGTTGCTCATCACGGTGACAGCGACACCTCCATCCAGCTCGCCGCGGGCCGCCATCCCGGCGGCAGCGAGGGCGATCAGCTCGTCGCCGTCGTGGGGGCGCCCGGAGGCATCGACGGCAAGCATCCGGTCGCCGTCGCCATCGAAGGCGAAGCCGATCTCGGCATCGGAGACGGCGATGCGCTCGGCCAGGTTCTCGATGTGGGTGGAGCCGCAGCCCGCGTTGATGTTGCGCCCGTCCGGCTCCGCGGCAAGCGTCTCGACCTCGGCCCCCAGCCGCTCGAAGATCGCCGGGGCGGCGCGGTGGGTGGCGCCGTTGGCGCAGTCGAGCATCACCTTCCGGCCAGAGAGGTCGAGCGGAAAGGCGGCCTCGAGGGCGCGCAGGTAATCCTCGAGCCCGCCGTTCAGCTCGCTCACGCGGCCCGGCTCTGCGGCTGGGACATATCCATCCAGCAGCGACTCAATCCCCACCTCGGCCTCGTCGTCGAGCTTCACGCCCTGCGCCGAGAAGAACTTGATGCCGTTGTCGCGATAGGGGTTGTGGGAGGCGGAAACGACCGCCGCCAGGTCGAGGCCGAGCCGCTTGACGAGGATCGCCGCGGCGGGGGTCGGCAGCACCCCGCCCAGCAGTGCGTCGCCACCCGCAGCTGCGATCCCGGCGGCCAGAGCCGCCTCCAGCATCGAGCCCGACTCGCGCGTGTCGCGGACGATCAGGACCTGCGGCCGCTCCAACTCAAGCGAAGCGGTTGCCGCCCGGCCCAGCGCGGTCGCCAGCTCGGCGCTGAGGAACGTCCCAGCCTCTCCTCGGACCCCATCGGTTCCGAAGAGCTTGCGCTCCGTCGTCACAGGGCACCCGTCAGCGCTTGCTGAACTGGGGCCGCTTGCGGGCCTTCTTCAGCCCCGCCTTGCGACGCTCCTTGACCCGCGCGTCGCGGGTCAGGAAGCCGCGGCGCTTGAGGTCGCCGCGCAACTCGGGGTCGATCTCGGTCAGCGCCCGGGCGATCCCGTGGCGGACCGCTCCGGCCTGGCCGCTGATGCCGCCGCCGTGGACGAGCACGCGCACGTCGACGCTCCCCTCATAGCCGGCGGCCACCAGAGACTGGCGGGCCATCGTCTGGTGCAGGGGACGTGGGAAGAACTCCTCAAGGGCGCGCTTGTTGACCTCGAACTTGCCGTTGCCGGGGGTCAGGGTTACCCGGGCAATCGCGTTCTTTCGCTTGCCGGTCGCCAGATAGCGGGCGCCGCTCTCCATCTGCGCGGGGGCGCGGCTGGCCGTGTCGGGCTCCTCAGCATCACCAACCAGCTCCGCCTCACGGCGAGCCCGCTCCTCCTCTTCCGCCTCGAGCCGAGCTTGCTCCTCGGCGCTTAACTGTGGAGCCTCCGGCTCAACCGCAATCGGCTCCAGATCGGCACCGGGAATGACGTCGACCTTCTTCTCCTCGGCCTTCGGACGCTCCGGGGGCAACTCGGCGGAATCGGGAGACTCGGATGCTGAATCAGCCGACTCGGCAGGACCCTCGGCCGACTCCGAGGAAATCAGATCGTGATCGGAGTCGGCCTCGGGCGGCGTTCTCATCGACCGCCGTCTCCTCGGCTTCGCCTCCGGCGGCGCCGGGTCCTGCGCCACCATCGGGCACACCCTGTTCCTCCTGATCCGGGACTTCATCGCCAGCTTCGGCGTTTTCAGGTTGGGGCGTGCCCTCAGTTTTCTCTTCTTCTGTCATCTCTCGATCTCCATCGGTTTCGGCATTTGCGCCGCATGTGGGTGATCGGGGCCCGCGTAGACCTTCAACTTCGTCAGCTGCTGGCGGGCGAGGCGGTTGCGCGGCAGCATGCCCTTGACGGCCTTGCGGATCACTTCCTCGGGGCGGCGATCGAGCATCTCGGCGAGGGTGCGGGACTTGATCCCCCCCGGGTAACCACTGTGTCGCCAGTAGACCTTCTGCGCCATCTTGTCACCTGTGACGCGGATCTTCTCCGCGTTGACGACGACGATGAAGTCGCCCGTGTCGATGTGGGGCGTGTACTCGGGCTTTCGCTTGCCGCGCAGCGCGTCGGCAATCCGCGTCGCCAGCCGCCCCAGGGTCTGCCCCTCGGCATCAACGACATACCAGTCTCGCTGGCGGTTGGCGGGGGTGGCAACGTAGGTCTTCAAGAGCCGGTGGATGATAGGGAACCAGGCCCCTTGAGGTTTCCGCAGCGCTCGCAGAGACCACGAAGCACCACATCGTGCTCGGTGACCTCGAAGCGCACTTGGCTCGACACCCGGTCGATCGCCCGCTCAAGGCGGGAATCCTCGAAGGGCACCACGCGCCCGCAGCGCCGGCAGATCGCGTGGTGATGATGGTGGCCGCTCGGCTCGACGCGCTCATAGCCCGCTGTGCCTCGCGCCACCTCGAGGCGCTGGACCAGACCGAGCTGCTCAAGCTGCTCGAGGGCACGGTAGACACTGGCGCGCCCGACGCCGGGCGTGCGGCGACGCAGGTCGTCGTCGATCTCCAGCGCGGTGACCGCGCAATCCTGACGCGCCAGCGCCTCGACCACCGCCCGCCGCGCGCCGCCCCGACGGTAACCGGCGTCGGCAAGGGCGGACAGCGCGTGCTCGGCCCAGCTCGTGCGGGTGTCCGCGGTGTGAGATGTCCATGGAAACCTCGATCTGGTCGTCTGATCCCGGCGCCTTCCGGGGCTGGCGGCGCGCACACTATCTCATGATTAAGTCTTATTCTCATTTCTTGACCGCAAGAGCCAGGGGAAGGATGCGCGTCGGCAGGCGCGGGCCCGCCTACTCCCACTCGATGGTCGCCGGCGGCTTCGAGGAGATGTCGAGGGCGACGCGGTTGACGTCGCGGATCTCGTTGATGATCCGGCCGGAGACGCGCTCCAGCAGGTCGTAGGGAAGCCGCGCCCAGTCGGCGGTCATCGCGTCGTCGGAGGTGACTGCGCGAATCACGATCGGGTAGGCGTAGGTGCGGCCATCGCCCTGGACACCGACCGAGCGGACGACCGGCAGGACGCAAAAGGACTGCCAGAGCTGCCGGTATAGCTCAGCGGCACGGATCTCCTCCTGCAGGATCGCATCCGCCGTCCGCAGGATGTCGAGCCGCTCCCTCGTCACCTCGCCGCCGACGATGCGGATCGCCAGGCCAGGGCCTGGGAATGGCTGGCGCCAGACCATCCGCTCCGGCAGGCCCAGCTCGGCACCCACCGCCCGCACCTCGTCCTTGAACAGCATCCGCAGCGGCTCGATCAGCTCGAAGTCGAGGTCCTCGGGCAGGCCGCCGACGTTGTGGTGGGACTTGATCGTCTCGGCCCCGTCGCTGCCGCCCGACTCGATCACGTCCGAGTAGAGCGTGCCCTGGACCAGGTAGCGAACGCCCTTCAACTTCGCCGCCTCCTCCTCGAAGACGCGGATGAACTCCTTGCCGATGATCTTGCGCTTGCGCTCGGGGTCCTCGATGCTGGCGAGCCTGGCGAGGAAGCGCTCTTCGGCGTCGACGTGAACGAGCGGGATGCCGAACCGTCCGAACGCCTCCACGACCTGCTCGGCCTCGTTCATGCGCATCAGGCCATGGTCGACAAAGACGCAGGTCAGCCTCTCCCCAACTGCCCTGTGGACGAGCAGCGCCGCGACCGAGGAGTCAACCCCGCCCGAGAGTCCACAGATCACCCGGCCCTCGCCAACCTGGGCCTTGACCCGCGCCACCTGTTCGGCGATCACCGACTGCGGGGACCACTGCTGCTCGCAACCCGCGACATCGCGAAGGAAGCGGGTGAGGATCTCGGTCCCGTAGGGCGTGTGGACGACCTCGGGGTGAAACTGGATGCCGTAGAGACCGCGGTCGGGAAGCTCGCAGGCAGCGACGGGGGAGCCGGGGCTGGAGGCGAGCGCCGCGAAACCCTCGGGTGGCTCGAAGACTGCATCGCGGTGGCTCATCCAGCACTGCTGCTCGGCAGGCAAGCCGCCGAGCAGCTTCCCGCCGCCATCGCGCAGGACCAGGTCGGTGCGTCCGAACTCCCCCGCCTCGGCTGCCTCCACCCTCCCCCCCAAAGCCTGAACCATCGCCTGCATCCCGTAACAGATCCCGAGCATCGGGATCCCCAGGTCCAGCAACTCGGTGGGGAACGGCGGCGCCCCGGGCTCATACACCGAAGCCGGCCCACCCGAGAGCACCAGTCCCTTGGGCTGCCGCTCCCGGATCGCCTCGACCGAGGCCGTCGACGGCAGCAGCTCCGAAAACACGCCGCACTCGCGAATTCGCCGGGCTATGAGCTGGGAGTACTGGCCCCCGAAGTCGAGGACGAGAACCTCCTCGGAGGCCTGCGCCGGCGCCGCGTTGGCGCCGGCCTCAATCGTCGGCGACTCCAACACCGGCAGAGACCGCAGCCCGGCCGTTGGAGCCCATCCCCACCGACTGCTCGTTCTGGAGCTTCTTGCCCTCGCTCATCAAGGCGGGGGCGACCATCACCTCGGCTCGCTGGAAGGAGCGGATGTCCTCGTAGCCGCAGGTGGCCATCGAGGTTTTCAGCGCCCCCATCAGGTTGAAGGTGCCGTCGTTCTCCTGGGCGGGGCCGAGCAGGATCTCCTCCATCGTCCCGTCCTGCTTAGTGGAGACTCGGGTGCCGCGCGGCAAGGAGGGGTGAAACGTCGCCATCCCCCAGTGGAAGCCGCGACCCGGCGCCTCCTTGGCGCGGGCCAGCGGCGAGCCGACCATCACCGCGTCGGCCCCGCAGGCGATCGCCTTGGAAACGTCGCCCCCGGTCCGCATCCCGCCGTCGGCGATCACGTTCACGTACTCGCCGGTCTCCAGCATGTGCTGGGCGCGGGCCGCGGCGACGTCGGCAATCGCCGTCGCCTGGGGGACGCCGATCCCCAGCACGCCGCGGGTGGTGCAGGCGGCGCCGGGGCCGACCCCAACCAAGACGCCGACCGCGCCGGTCCGCATCAGGTGCAGGCCGGTCGAGTAGGAAGCGCAGCCGCCGACCACGGTCGGCACCGGCACCTCGGCGATGAACTCCTTCAAGTTGAGCGGCTCGACCGTGGTCGAGACGTGTTCGGCGGAGATCACCGTGCCCTGGATGACGAGGATGTCGAGCCCAGCCTCGACCGCGACCTCGTAGTGCTCGCGCACCTTCTGCGGGGTGAGCGAGCCGCAGGCAACGGCGCCGCGCTGCTTGATCTCCGTGACGCGCCGCCCGATTAGCTCGGGCTTGACCGGCTCGGCATAGATCTCCTGCATGATCCGCGTCGCCAGGTGCTTGGGAGCGGCGGCGATCTTCTCGAGCTGCTCCTCGGCTTTCTCGAAGCGGGTCCAGATGCCCTCCAGGTTGAGCACGCCGAGCCCGCCCAGCTCGTTGACGAGCACCGCGGTTTCGGGGCTGACCACACCGTCCATTGCCGAGGCGACGAGAGGCAGGTCAAAGCGATATGGGCCGAGGGTCCAGCTGATGTCTATGTCGTCGGGATCGCGGGTGCGGCGCGACGGGACGATCGCGATGTCGTCGAATCCGTAGGCGCGCCGCCCCTTCTTGCCTCGACCGATGTCGATCTCCAATTAGGTCCTCCAGGGATGGCGTTGAATAGCCAGCCTACACTTCCGCAGGGACCCCCAGATCATGCACCGCCACCTCCCCGAGCAGCCGCTCGACCTGGTTGCGGTCGACGGCGCCCGCGCCGAAGTGCTGGGTCGACTCCGCGCCGCAGGCGACACCGTAGGCCAGGCACTCCTCGGGCGGGCGGCCTTCGTAGCGGGCGGCCACGTAGCCGGCAAGGAAGGCGTCCCCGGAGCCGACCGTGGAGACCGGTTCCAGAGGCTCGGTGCAAACCTCCAGGAAACGACGCTCGGAGCCCTCTCCAACTACCCCGACACAGCCGGCGGGCCGAGTGATCGCCGCCTCGCCAGCACCGAGGCGGACCAGCTCTGAGAGGCCCTGCACGAGGTCGCCGCGGTCAGCGAACTCTTGGCCGACCAGCTCCTCGGCCTCGCGCTCGTTGGGGGTGACGACCGAGGCGCCGGCCCGCAGCCCAGCCAGCATCGCCTCCCCCTCGGCGTCGAGGACGACGACGATGCCGCGGGCGCGCAGATCCTTGACCAAGCGTGCGTAGAGGTCATCGCCGGCGCCCGGCGGCAGCGTCCCGGCGAGAACGCAGATCTTCGCCCCGCCGGCGAGGTAGGCGATGCGCTGGAAGAACGCCTCCACCTCCTCGGGGCTGACGGCCGGGCCGCGCTCGTTGATCTCGGTTTGCTCACCGGAGGTGGGGTCGATCACGGCGAGGTTGATTCGCGTCTCTGCAGCGATCCGGGTGAAGTCGGTGAGAACCGACTCTTCGTTTAGCTGCTCGAGGACCCGCGCCCCGGTCGGACCTCCGGCGAAGCCGGTGGCGATCACCGGACGGCCCAGCAGGCTCAGCGCGCGAGCGACGTTGATGCCCTTGCCACCCGCCACCGTGCGGCTCTCGACCGCACGGTGGCGGCGACCGAGCCGGAAGTTCGGCACCGCGACGGTGCGGTCGATGGCCGCGTTCAACGTCACGGTGAGTATCACCGGGCCAACCTCCCCCTCCTGCTCCGATCGCCAGCGGCTCGCATCTCCTCGCGACTCACCCGGATCAGCTCCTCTCCATCGTTCCCCGCGGCGCCGACGGCGCCAAAGGAATGCCGCGCCAATCAGTATCACGAAAGCGATCGGTGCAGCCGGGATCGCGCTTTCCTTGACGAAGCTTCGCGCTCTGGCGAGGGTGCCCGCACCCGGGATTGAGTGGGCGGCGCGCAGCGGCACGGTCGCGGCATGCCAGCCGCCGAGGAGCACGGCGGCGTGGCCAAGCACGCCGCCGCGGTTGATCGGACCCTGCACCTCGCGCGGTGAGTGGGTCTTCACGGTCAGCCGCTGGCCGTGTCTAACCGCAAGCTTGACGGTCCGAACAGAGACCAATGGCAGCTCGCCGCCCGCGTAGCGGATCGTCGGCTCGGCGAGGACCTGGCCGGCGCGGACAGCCACCCGCCGCCTGTAGAGCGAGAAGCCGTAGTCGAGCAGCTTCAGGTTGTCGGAGAAGCGGTCTTCGTCGGTAGGAGCTCCGATCGCATCTGAGATCAGCTCGACCCCCTTGCGGCGGCCCGAGCCAACCAGGACGTACCCGGCGCCGGAGGTGTGGCCGGTCTTCACACCGTTCACCCAGGGCGCCATCCGCAGCAGCTCGTTGATGGATGAGATCCGCCGCGGAGGGCGCAGGCTTCCCAGCACCGCGCTGCGCGAGTCGGCGATCCTGGCGAAGGCAGGTATCCCCATCAGGTGCTGCGCCAGCTCGGCGAGGTCGCGGGCGCTTGAGTAGTTGCGGCGCTGGTCGAGCCCGATCGGGTTGGCATAGTGGGTGTCGGCGAGGCCGAGCGTCGCTGCCTGCACGTTCATCTGGCGCACGAAGCGCGCCTCCGACCCGGCCGCCGCCAGAGCGAGATCGTAGGCGGCATCGTTGCCGCTGACCAGGACCATCCCGTAGAGGAGGTCGCGCACGCTGATCCGCTGCTCGGCTCGCAGCCCGAGCAGCGATTCGCCAGGGGTCGCCTGATAGGGAGCGGCCCGCACGATTTTGTCCAGCGGCAGCTCGTGGAGAACCACCCAAGCGGTCATCAGCTTGGTCGTACTGGCGATCAACAAATGCCGAGAGGCTGCGTGAGCACTCAGCATTTCGCCGGTGCGGGCGTCGATCAGCGCCCAGGCCCGAGCCTCGACCTTCGGCGGCCTGGCGAGCGCCGTCGCCGAGCCGATCAGAACGAGCGCCGCCAGCGTCGCGAGCAGAAGGGCGGCGAGCCCAGACGCTACCCGGCCTCGCGTCCTTAGCGCAGCCTGAGCTTTTCGCCGGAGATCAGGATCTGCGGGTCGACGTGGGGGTTTAGAGCCTGGATACGAACGACCGAGACCCCCGTCTTGTGAGCGATCGAGGTCAGGGTGTCGCCGTTCTTGACGACGTAGGTGGCGGGGGTGTTGACCTTGCCACTGCCGTCCCTGGGCGCTACCTGCCCGGCGGGGGTTGGCATCTTCGACCCGCCCGATCCGCCGCCGCCCACCGAGGTCGCGATCAGGACCAGCACGAAGAAGCCGCCCACCAGGGCGACCGTGGCGAAGACCCGGGCCAGGGCTGTGTTGCGTTTCTCCATGTAGCGGGGCGGCGGATCGGATAGGCGCCGCTGATCGTATAACCGCTCAGGGCATCTTCAGGCGGTCGAAACGTCCCAAACCCCCCGGCGCGCAGGCAAGGCGATTCCCCGAAAGAAACGGTCACAACTTGGACTTCACCCGATTCCGAGCGCGAAAGCACCAGATTGCGACGCGCCCGGAATCGGGTTCGTATCAGCCCTTGACCTTTGCCTTCAGCGCCGAGCCGGCGGAGAAGCGGGGGACCTTGCCACCGGGGATGGTGATCCGCTCGCCGGTGCGCGGGTTGACGCCCTGACGGGGTCCGCGCTCGGCGACGTGGAACTTGCCGAAGCCGGTGAAACTGACCTCGCCGCCCCCACTCAGCGTCTCAGTGATCGCGTCGAGCACAGCGTCCACGGCGTCGGCGGCGGCCTTCTTGCTGCCAACCCGCTCGTCGCCCGAAAGTTGATCGAGAAACTCAGCCTTTGTCACGTTCGAAATTCCTCCTCAGGATTGAAGACGGCCGCAATCTAACAGTGGGCTCGGCGTAAGGGTCAGGAACCGCTGACCGTCATCTCGCCGATCAGCAGCGACGGCGTGCGGACTGAGCCCCCGAAGGGGACCCAGCGCGCGTCGGCGCCGGCGGCGCGAACCGATCGGAGCATCGAGACAAGGTCGCTGGCAATTGTGAACTCGCGCACCGGCTCGGCCGGCTCGCCGCCGTGGATCGCCCGCCCCGAGGCACCAACCGAGAAGACGCCGGAGACGGGGTTGACGCCCGAGTGAAGGCCGGCGACGTCGGTGACGTAGACACCCTCGCCGGCCTCACCGAACAGCTCCTCAAGGGAGGGCGAACCAGCGGCGACGATCAAATTGGAGGTCGAGACCGATGGCTGTGAGCGGTAGCCGCCGCGCCCGGCGCTGCCGGTCGAGGCGACGCCGGCGCGGCGCGCCGTGTAGGTGCTGTGCAGGTAGGTCTGCAGCCTCCCGTCCTCGATCAGCGCGGAACGGCGGCGGGGGACCCCCTCGCCGTCGAAGGGGGAGGAGGCCGGACCGGCGAGGTCAAGCCCGTCGTCGTGCAGAGCCAACGCCTCGCTCGCGATCTCCTCGCCAAGCCGCTCGGCAAACGGCGAGCGCCCCCGCTGCACGGCGTCGGCCCCCAGCGCCCCGCCGATCAGGCCGGCGAAGCTGGCGGCGACGGTTGGGTCGAGGACGACGGGGCAGGAACGTGAGGCGGGCTTGCAGGCGCCGATCATCGCCGCGGCGCGCTCTGCCCCCTCGCCGCCGATCGCCGCCGGGTCGAGGCCGGCGGGGCCACGGGCCAGGCCAAAGCCTAGGCCGCTCTCCCGACCACCGTCGCCCTCGGCCAGCGCCTGCAGATAGGCATAAGCACTCGAGGACTCGAACTCGCCGGAGACGCCGGTCGAGGAGGCGATCGCGACCCGGTCGGCTGAGTCCGCATAAACCGCCGTCTCGACCCCGGCGATCCGTGGGTCCGCCGCCAGCGCCGCGCGCTCTACCGCAAGCGCCAGCTCCGTGACCCTGTCGATTGACCACTTCGCGACGGAGGGGTCGAGCAGCCCTGCAAGCGGCTGCACCGGAGCCGGCCGCGGCGGCCCTGCAAACTCGTCCTCATCGGCGGTGCGCGCCGCCTCGGCCGCACGGCTGGCGATCGCGATGACGCCCCGCTCGGAGCGGTCGGTGCCGTAGGCGTAGCCGACCCGGCCGCCGAGCCAGGCACGCACGCCGATGCCTCGCTGGGTCGCCGCCGTCAGGCTTTCCACCTCCCCCCCGTGCACCCGTACCTCGCGCCCGGTCTCCTCGGAGACATAGGCCTCGGCATCGCCCGCCCCAGCCGCCAGCGCCGCCTCGACGGCGCGCCCCGCCGCCGCGTCCAACTCGCTCAAACCTCGGTCCCCCCGACCGTCATCGCCCCGATCCGGACGTGGCCCTGGCCGGTGCCGACCGGCACTTTCTGGCCGCCCTTGCCACAGAAGCCGGTCTTCATCTCGAAGTCGTTACCGATCGCGTCGATTGCCGCCAGCGCCTCCAGGCAGTTGCCGATCAGGGTCGCCCCCCGACACGGCCTGGTGACCTTGCCGCCCTCGATCAGGTAGCCCTCTGAGAACGCCGAAGACGAAGTCACCGGTCGCCGGGTCGACCTGGCCACCGGCGAAGGAGACCGCGTAGAAGCCCCGCTCGACCTCGGCGATGATCGCCTCCGGCTCGGCCTCACCGGGGGCGATGTAGGTATTGGTCATGCGGGGGATCGGCAGGTGGCGGAAGCTCTCGCGGCGGCCGTTGCCGGTCGAGGCGACGCCGTCGCGCTCGGCGCGCAGGCGATCGTAGAGGAACGCAGTGAGCCGGCCGTCCTCGATCACCAGGGTTTTCTGAGTAGGCGTCCCCTCGTCGTCGATTCCGTCGGTCCCCCACTCGCCCGGTAAGCGACCGTCGTCGTAGGCGCTGAGCAACGGCTGGGCGACCTGCTCGCCGAGCTTGCCCGCGTAGACGCTCGCCCCCTTCTGGACGTGGTCGGCCTCCAGGCCGTGGCCGGTCATCTCATGGAAGAGGACGCCGCCAAAGCCGCCGCCGACCACGACCGGCATCGAGCCGGCCGGGGCGGGGTCGGCCTCGAGCAGGGTGAGCGCCTTGCGGGCAGCCTGCTCGGCGATCCGCGCCGGGTCGCCGTCGAGCAGCTCGAAGCCGCGGTGCGCACCGAGGGTCTCAAAGCCGGTTTGGACCACGTCGCCGCGGCGCGCCACCGCCTGGGCGCCGAGTCGCACGCGGGTGCGGTCATCGGCGCAGAGGAGGCCCTCGGAGTTGGCGACTGCGACCTCGCGGCGCGCCTCGCCGTAGGAGGCCGAGAACTGGGTGACCTCGCCGCCCGCAGCCCGGCCGCGCTCGTCCAGTTCGCGCAGCAGCGCCGCCTTGCGCTCGGCGGGGACGTCCTCGGGGCGCTGCTCGATCGACTGCGGAGTCGCCAGGCTGATCGCCTCCAGGGAGCGCGGTTCGGCTCGGTCCCCCCGCAGCGCTGACGCGGCCTCTGCCGCAGCGCGCTCGAGGTCTGCTGGGTCGAGCCCGTCGACGTGGGCGAAGTAGGTGGTGCCGCCGCTGATCACCCGCACGCCGGCCCCCTCCTCGGCACCGGCCTGCACGGACTCGATCCGCGCCTCGTCGATCGACATCGATAAGCCGCGGCGGCGTTCGGCGAAAACCTCGGCGAACTCGCCGCCCGCCGCGAGGGCGCGTACGAGGACGCCCTCGGCGACGGCGGACTCAATCAGCATGGTCGCCTCGCTCACGGCTTCGGCCGCTTTCCCGCCACCTCAATCAGGCGTCCTGCGGCGACGAACAGCTCGCCGCCGGCGAGGGAGTCGGCGGCGCGCTCGGCGCTGCGTCCCCCTCCGTAGTAGAGGCGGGCGAAGGGGCGGCGGGCGATGCGGCGGCGGCGCATGAAGGCGGCGGCTTCGTCGGCGTAGCCGGAGACGCGGTCAAGCAACACTCGATGTGGCTTCGGCGGCATCAGACCACCGCCCCAGCCCCGCCGGCGGCCAGGTCACGCAGGACAGAGCGCATGTCGAAGAGCATCAGCGAGGCGAGTGCGAAGCGCTCTGTCACCGCGACGGCGACCAGCCCCGCGTCGCGAACCGCGAAAACCTCACCCTGCTCGGTGGCGATGTGGACCTGCTCGACCGGCTCACCGCCGGCACGGTCGGCGACCGTAAGCAGCGCAGCGACGTCCTCGCGCCAGCGATCCGAGTCCCCGGCGGCAGCCAGCACGCCGCCCTTGGAGTCAAGTATCGCCGCGCCGCGAAGGTCGGGCGACATCTCGGCCAGATAGGCAAGCGCCTGCTCCGCGGGGTCGCCGGAAACTACCTCTGTGGCGGCGGCGTCAGGCATCTCGGCCAAAATACCGGGCCATGCCCCTGGCTCGAGCCTCCTGGATCACCGTGGTGGCGATCTGCGCGATCGCCGTGGTGCTGTTTGCGATCGGCGGCTATACCGGCTACGCGATCACCGTCGGCGCCGTCGGCCTCGCCGCGGCGGTCAATCTACTGCCGAGTCCTTAACCGGCGCGGAAAGGGCCGGAGCGCTCCGTATCCGGTTCGCGGAAGGAGGCCTGGGGCTCGACGTGGATCAGCACTTCGGCCTGGGGGACCTCAGCCTCGATCGAGTCGCGCATCCGGTGGGCCAGCTCGTGCGCCCGCTCGAGGCTGGTGCCCGAGCGGTACTGGACATGGAGGTCGATGTAGCGGCGCCTGCCGGCGCGGTGAGCACGCAGCCTGTGGTAGCCGGCCACCTCGGCGGTGCGGGCAGAGGCGATTGCCTCCTCGATCCGGTCCATCTCGGGGCCGGGGAGCGCTTCGTCGACAAGCACGCCGGAGGAGCGCCGGATGATCCTGATGCCGGCGGTGACGATCGCCACGGCGACCACGAGCGCAGTGATCGAGTCAAAGGCGGCGTCGCCGGTGACCTGGACGAGGCCGAGGCCCACCAGCACCCCCACCGAGGTGAGGGCATCGGCCCGCAGGTGCGCCGCGTCGCCCTCCAGTGCCGGCGATTCGTGTGCCCTGGCCTGGCGCGAGAGCACCGTGGAGACCCCCAGGTTGACAAGCACCGAGAAGCCCATAACCGCAATCCCGACGCCGAGGGACCGGACCGTCGCCCCCACCACCAGCCGGTGGGTCGCCTCATAGACGATGATCCCGGCGCCGAGGAGGATCAGCATCCCCTCGATCGTTGCCGCCAGGCTCTCGACCTTCTCGTGACCGTAGGGATGATCGGCGTCGGCGGGCTCATCGGCTTTGCGCACCGAGACGAAGGCGACCACCGAGGCGACCAGGTCGATCAGCGAGTGGACCGCCTCAGTGACGATCGCGATCGAGCCGGTGATCGCCCCGGCGGCCAGCTTGATTGCAATCAGGAGCGCGTTGGAGCCGATCGAGAGCGCGGCGGCGCCGCTTTTGGTGCGGATCACCGGCGCGCCTCCGGGACCGCCGCGCCGAGGTGGGCGGCAAGCTGCCGCGCCGCCCGCCCCCGGTGGCTGATCGCGTGCTTCTCGGCGGCGCTCAACTCGGCCATCGTCCGCTCGTCGCCCGGGCCGGTGTCGTCGGGCACGAAGGCCGGGTCATAGCCGAAACCGCCAGTGCCGCGCGGGGTCATCGTCAACCGCCCCTCGCAGCGGCCCTCAAAGGTGCGCTCCCCACCCCGCTCATCGACCAGGGCAATAACACAGACGTAGGCGGCGCGACGATTACCTCCGGCGGCTCCGACCTCGCGCAGGAGCTTCTCCAGGTTCTGCACATCGCTGGCGCCCTCGCCGGCATAGCGCGCGGAGTAAACGCCCGGCCGGCCTCTGAGTGCTGCGACCTCGATCCCGGAATCGTCGGCGAGCACCGCCTCGCCGGTAGCCGTGTGGGCGGTGCGAGCCTTAATGAGTGCGTTGGCGGCGAAACTGTCGCCGTCCTCCGTTGGCGTCTCCGCCCCGGGCGGCAGCGGTCGCAGCTCCACCTCCGGCAGGATCTCGGCCAGCTCCTGCAACTTGTGCTCGTTGCGGGTGGCGAGGATCAAATGACCCGCTCCTGCACCTCCCGCAAACGGGCGATCCCGAGCTCGGCGAGACCGAGCAGCTCGTCGAGCGAGGTGCGGGACAGCGGCGTGCGCTCCGCCGTCGCCTGCACCTCGACCAGGCCGCCGTCGCCGGTCATCACCACGTTCGCATCAACCTCCGCGGCAGAGTCCTCGGAGTAGTCGAGGTCACACAGAGCCCGGTTGTCGACCATGCCGACGCTGACCGCGGCCACCGACCCGTTCAAGGGCATACCCTCGATCGTGCCGGCGTCCAGAAGCTTCTGGAACGCCTGGCGCAACGCTACGTAGCCACCGGTGATAGCGGCACAGCGCGTGCCCCCGTCGGCCTGGAGCACGTCGCAGTCGATGTAGACACTGCGCTCCCCCATCGCCTGGAAGTCGACGACGACCCGTAATGAGCGACCGATCAGCCGCTGGATCTCCACTCCGCGGCCGTCCTGCTTGCCCCGCGAGATGTCGCGCGCCTTGCGATCCCCGGTCGAGGCTGGCAGCATCGCGTACTCGGCGGTGACCCAGCCTCGTCCGCGCCCTTGCATCCAGCGTGGCACCGAATCGCTGATCGAGGCCGTGCAGATAACCCTTGTCTTGCCGACGGAGATCAGCGCCGACCCGTCGGCGGTAGCGACGAACCCTGGATCTATCGTCACCGGCCGTATGTCGGCCGGTGCGCGATCGTAGCTGCGGGAGGCGGGCATCGCAGCGAGTTTCCCCTATTTGGAAGCGACCTGTCGATCGCCTCCTAGAGCTTGTCGCGATCAGGCGCCTGGCTCCTGATCTGTGACTGCTTGCTGTCTAAGCACATCATCGTGGTGACCATCCCGCCCCCAGCAGTCGGGCCAAAGTGCCATCCGCTGGCCTCCGACGCGGATACCCTTCCCCGGTGCGCGTCCTGGTCGTCACCAACTTCGTGCCCGACGCCTCGACCCCGCAGCGGGGGCGCTGGGTGCGGGACCAAGTCGATGAGGTGCGGCGACGGGGCGTCGAGGTCGACCTCTTCGCCTTCCCGCGAGGTAGAGGCGAGTACATGCCGGCGACGCGCCGGCTGCGGGCGCTGCTGCGGGACAAGCGCTTCGACCTCGTCCACGCCCACTACGGGCTGCCGGGCTGGTGCGCGCTGCTGGCCGGGGCGCGGCCGCTGGTAGTCACCTTCCACGGCACCGATGTCCGCCACGGCGTCGTCGGGCCGCTGTCGCGGCGACTGGCCTGGCGGGCGGATCTTGTCGCCGGAGTCTCGCGAGCGCTCTTTGCGCCCGAGGACGGCAGGGCGGGCCTGCCCCGCGTCCCCGGCGCGGCGGTACTTCCCTGCGGGCCGGACCTCGGCCGCTTTGCGCCGGCGCTGCGGACGCAGGCGCGTGAAACGCTCGGGCTCGATCCCGGCGGGCGCTACCTGCTCTTCCCCGCCAATCCGGCGCGGCCCGAGAAGCGCCACGATCGTGCCGCCGAGCTGGCGGCAGCCTGCGGGGCGGAGCTGCTGATCGGCGGCGCGATCGATCCCGACGAGATGCCACTCTGGATCAACGCTGCCAACACCGTCCTTATCACCTCCGAGTACGAGGGCTTCGGCCTCGCCTGTGTCGAGGCCCTAGCCTGCAACGTGCCGGTGCTCTCAACCCCAGTTGGCGTCGCTCCCTACGCTCTTGGTGGGATTGAGGGCTGCCTCTGCGCCCCGTTCGACGCCGCCACCTGGAGCGCCGCGGTCCGCCCTCACCTGGAGGCTGCGGACCCGCGCGTCGCCGGCGCCAGCCGCGCCGCATCCCTCTCCGCCATGCGAATGGCCGAACGGGTCATCGAGGCCTATCGTGACGTTCTCGCCAGCTCAGTAATAGATTGAGCCGAGCGACAATGATGAGCGAGGGGACGAGCGGAGCGAGTGGCGAGAGCCTCGACGTGCAGGTCGAGGAGGCCGGACACCGGCTACGAGCAGCAACGGAGGCGGCCGAAGCAGCCGAGCAACGGGCGATCGCCGAGATCCGCGTCTTGGAGGCCGACCTGGAGAAGGCGCGGCTCAGCGCCGCGGAGGCCGAGGAGGAGCTGAGGCTTGAGCGCGAGGCCAAGGAGCGGGCGATCGCCGCCGCCGAAGGCCGCCTGGCTGAGATCGAGGCCCAAGCCGAGGCGGCGGAAAAACGCGTGGAGGCGGCGGTCGCCGACGGCGAGGCGCGCGCCCGCGAGGCGGCGGCGACCTGGCTACAAGGCCAGATCGAGTCCGTCCGCCGAAAGGCGGGGCGATAGCCGCAGACGCCGAGTTCGACGTCGCCGTGGTCGGGGGCGGCGCGGCCGGCCTCTGGACGGCGCTGCGCGCCGCCGAGCGCGGCGGCTCCGTCTGCCTCATCTCCCGCACCCCGCTCTCACAGAGCGCCAGCTTCTGGGCTCAGGGAGGGCTGGCGGCGGCACTGGAGTCGGGCGACTCGCCCGCCCGCCACGCCGCCGACACGATTGCGGCAGGGCGCAGCCTTTGCCGGCCCTCGGCAGTTCAGGCCTTGGTCGAGGAGGCACCTGCGGCGGTGCGGGAGCTGCGCGAACGCGGTGTCGCGTTCGACACCGACGAGGATGGAGAGCTGGCGCTGGGGCTGGAGGGTGGCCACACGCGGCGGCGCATCGTCCACTCTGGCGGCAGCCAAACGGGGCACGAGGTCACGTCGAAGCTCGCCGCGATGGTCGCCGCCGAGGGGCGGATAGAGGTGCGCGAGCGGACTTCGGCGACCGCTCTGTGGAGCGACGGCGAGCGCTGTCACGGCGTGCTGAGCGAGGCCGAGCCGATCGCCGCGAAGGCGACCGTGCTGGCGACCGGCGGCGCTGCGGCGCTGTGGCGGCGAACAACCAACCCGCGCGGCGCAATCGGCGCCGGGCCGGTCCTGGGCCAGGCGGCGGGGGCCGACCTCGCCGACCTCGAGTTCTGTCAGTTCCACCCGACCGCGCTGGCGTTGCCGGGCACCCGCTATGACGGACTGTTGATAACCGAGGCGGTGCGCGGCGAGGGAGCGACCCTGCTCGACGCCTCCGGAAGACGGTTCACCGACGAGCTCGCCCCGAGGGACGCAGTCACAGCGGCGATCCTCGACCGCATCGAGGCCGACGGCACGGCTCACGTCGAACTCGACCTGCGCGACGTCGACCCAACCCGCTTCCCCAACGTGTTCGAGTCGCTGATCGAAGCTGGGTTGGAGCCGCGTTCGGCGCCGGTGCCAGTGGCGCCGGCGGCGCACTACGTGATGGGAGGGATCGCGGTGGACCTCGACGGGCGCTCCTCCCTGCCTGGGCTATACGCGGTCGGCGAGTGCTCCTGCACCGGCCTGCACGGCGCCAACCGGCTCGCCTCCAACTCGCTCAGCGAGTGCTTCGTTTTCGGCGGGCGGGCGGCGCTGGCTGCGCTTGAGGAGAGCGCCGCCACACAGCGTCCGCCGCTGCCCGATTGGCGCTTTGGCCCCCCCACTGAGGAGTCGCGGGACGCGGTCTGGCGCTCGGCCGGGCCGCTGCGGCGCCCAGAGGGGCTGAGCGAGCTGAGCGGCGACCCCTACCCCCTGGCCCGCGCGATCGCCGTCTGCGCACTGGAGCGGCGCGAGTCCCGCGGCGGCCACCTACGCATCGACTTCCCCGGCATCGACCACGAGTTGGACGGCGTCCACCTCGCCCTTTCCCCCGACGGTGACATCCGCCGCGAGCAGTGGCGCTGACACGCCACTCTGAGTCCGGTTAGCTTCAAACCGATGCTGCTCGGGGTTGACGTGGGCGGAACCTTCACCGATGCGGTCATCTTCGACGGCGCAACGCTGCATACAGCGAAGACCTCGACCACCCCCGGCGAAGAGTCGGCCGGGGTGATGGCGGCGATCGAGGAGGCGCTGGAGCGGGCCGGAGCGGGCGCCGCGGAGGTGGAGGCGTTCGCGCACGGGACGACGGTGGGCACCAACGCGCTGCTGGAGGAGCGCGGGGCTCATACGGCGCTGGTCGCCACGCGCGGCTTCGCCGACCTACTGGAGATCGGCCGCCAGGCACGGCCCGACCTCTACCGGCTCTGCGCACCAAAGCCGGCGCCGCTCATCGAGCCGGAGCTGCGCTTCGAGGCAGGCGAGCGGATCGGGCCCGATGGCGTGGTCGAACCGCTCGGCGTGGAAGAGCCGGAAAGGCTCGCCGGCCTGATCCGCGAATGCGGCGCCGAGTCGGTGGCCGTCTGCCTCCTCTTCTCCTACCTCGATCCCTCCCATGAGCGACGCATTGCCGAGCACCTGCGCCGCGAGCTGCCGGGAGTGCACGTCTCCACCTCTCATGAGGTGCTGCCCCGCTTCCGCGAGTACGAGCGCTGCTCGACGACCACGATCGACGCCTATCTCTCCCCCTTGCTCGGCCGCTACCTGGACCGACTCGGCAAAGCCGCAGTCGCGGCGGGCCTCCCCCGGCCCCTTGTGATGCAGTCCTCGGGCGGCGTCGCCACGGCAAAGGAGGCGGCACGGTCCGGCGCCTGGAGCGTGCTCTCCGGGCCGGCGGGCGGCGCGGTCGGGGCCGGCCTTCTCGCCCGGGTAAGCGGCGACGGCAACGCGATTGGCTTCGACATGGGAGGGACCTCGTGCGACGTCTGCGTGGTCGAGGACGGCGAGGTGCGGCGCACCGACTCGCGGCGGATCGGCGGCCGCGTCATCCAGCTGCCGATGGTCGACGTGCACACAGTCGGGGCGGGCGGCGGCTCGGTCGGCTGGCGCGATCCCGGCGGAGCGCTGCGAGTCGGCCCGCGCTCGGCGAGCGCCGATCCCGGTCCCGCCTGCTATGGGCACGGCGGCGTCGAACCGACTGTCACCGACGCCAACCTACTGCTCGGCTACCTGGCGGCGGACTCGCGGCTCGCGGGAGGTGTTGCCCTCGACGAGGACGCAGCACAGGCGGCGGTCGCCGGGCTCGCCCGCTCGCTCGTCCTTGACGAGCTGGATACCGCCGAGGGGATCGTCCGCGTCGCCAACCAGGAAATGGTGCGGGCGCTGCGCGTCCTCACCGTCGAGCGCGGCGTCGACCCGCGCCGCTTTGCGCTGCTTCCCTTCGGTGGCGCTGGCCCGATGCACGCCGCCGCGATCGCCGCCGAGCTGGAGATCGAGACGATCCTCTGCCCGCACGCCGGCGGCGTCCTCTCGGCGCTCGGCCTCTGCGCCTCAGACCGCCGCCGCAACACCGCCCGCACAGTAATGCTGAGCGGCGAGAAGCTGAGCCGCGAGCGGATCGCCTGGGAGGTCGAGAGGCTGATCGACCGAGCCGGACGCGACCTGCCGGACGCGACGCCCGAGGTCGCTTACGAGATGCGCTATCGGGGGCAGGCCTTCGAGCTGACCGTACCGGGGCCGGTCGACCCCGACCCAACCGACCTGCTGGAGCGCTTCGCCGCCGCCCACGAGGAGCGTTACGGCTACAGCAACCCAAACGGCGAAGTCGAGCTAGTCCATATCGACCTAGGGATGGTCGTCCACGGCCCGCGGCCACGACCGGCAGCGGCCGCAGAAGAGGGCCTGTCTGAGAGCCGCCGAAGCGCACGCTTCGGCGGCGAGTGGCTCTCCGCGCACGTCCTGCGCGGAGAGCCGCCCGTCGGCGCCCGGGCCGATGGGCCGGCGATCTTCGAGCTGCCCGAGTCGACGCTGGTGCTGGCGCCCGGCTGGCGGGCCGAGGTCGACGGCGCAGGGACGATCGTGGCGCGCAGGAGCGGCTCCTGAGCATGGACCCGATCGCCCTCCAGGTGATGACCGGCGGACTGCGCGCCGCCTGCGAAGAGATGGGAGCAGTCCTGATCCGGGCCTCTTACTCGGCCAACATCAAGGAGCGTCGCGACTGCTCAACGGCGTTGTTTAACGCCGCCGGGGAGATGGTCATGCAGGCCGAGCACATCCCGGTCCACCTCGGCTCGATGCCGGAGGCGGTGGCTGCGGTCCTTAACCGCGACCACCGGCCGGACGACGCCTGGATCCTCAACGACCCCTACGAGGGGGGCACCCACCTTCCGGACATCACCCTGATCAGCCCCGTTTTCGCCGGCGGCGCCCTGCTCGGCTTCGCCGTAAGCCGCGCCCACCACGCCGACGTCGGCGGGCCGACACCCGGTGGGATGCCGGCCCACTCCACCCGTCTGGAGGAGGAGGGCGTCGTAATCCCTCCGACCCGGGCCGACGAGGAGACACTGCATGAGCTGGCGACGCGGATGCGCTCTCCGCATCAGCGACTCGCCGACCTGCGCGCCCAGCGCGCCGCCAACCGGATCGGTGCGACGCGGCTCTCCGAGCTGGCGGAGCGCCACGGCCTGGACGAGTTGCGCCTCGGGATGGCCGCGACCCTCGACTACGCGGAGCGGCGTACCCGCGCCGCGCTCGCTGCCCTGTCCGACGGCGACTATGAGGCCGAGGACGTGCTGGAGGACGACTTCGGCGGCACCGCGCGAGACCTGACGCTGCGAGTTCGGGCGATTATCGAGGGTGAGAGCCTGCGGCTCGACTTCGGCGGCACCGACCCGCAGGTTGAGGGCAACCTCAACTGCCCACTACCGGTGACCAGGTCAGCTGCCTTCTTCGCGGTGCGGGCACTTATAGATCCCGACGCGCCCGCTTCGGCCGGAGCCTATCGGCCGATTGAGGTGATCGCCCCACCGGGCTGCCTGCTCAACGCCCTCCCTCCTGCAGCCGTGGCGGCGGGCAATGTCGAGACCTCCAGCCGGGTCGCCGACCTGACGATCGCGGCGCTCGGCGGCGCCCGCCCAGTCCCCGCCCAGGGCCAGGGAACGATGAACAACCTCACCCTTGCCGGGGAGGGCTTCACCTACTACGAAACGCTAGGCGGCGGCCAGGGAGGCTGTCCCGATGCCGACGGGCCGAGCGCCATCCACGTCACGATGTCGAACACGCTCAATACTCCGGTGGAGGCACTGGAGGCCGAACTGCCGCTGCGGGTGCGCGAGCTCTCGGTCAGGCGGGGAAGCGGCGGGGCCGGGCTACACCGGGGCGGCGACGGGATCGCCCGCGAGATCGAGGCCCTGGCGCCGATGCGCTTCACCCTGATTGCCGAGCGTCGCCGCCACGCCCCTCGCGGCCGCGAGGGAGGCGCCGACGGGGCACCGGGACGCGATCTCCTGGACGGCAAGCCGCTGCCGAGCAAGGCCGAGGGGACGCTGAAACCGGGCGACGTGCTGCGGATCGAGACCCCCGGGGGCGGCGGATACGGCCGACAGGGCACATTTATGAAGGTTTAATTTGGCGATTCGGCCGGGCTCGTCAGAATCCCCGCTCCGGGCGGACCGACTGCCCAGACAGGGTTCGAGGCGTCCTCTCCCAGTCACCGAATCACCGACCTTCTCAGGTACAGCTTCCAAATGCCGATCGCTTTCAAGGAATGGGCCGTAACGGTGCGTGCGCTCGCCGAGGGTGAGCAGCTGCTCACCCTCCGCAAGGGTGGCATCCGCGAGGAGAACAAGCACTTCGAGCTTGAGCACGAGCGCTTCTTCCTCTACCCGACTTTCGATCACCAGCGCAACGACTTGGTGCGCGAGTCCCACCACCCGGAGCTGCGCCGCGCGCTCGAAGAGGGCGTCTGGCCGGACGAGGAGCCGCCGCCAAGGGCGCTGATTCAGGACGGCGGCATATCCCAGCCCGACCGCGTCCGCCTGCGGGCCTGGGCCGAGGTGACCGACCACTTCACGATCACCGACCGCCGCGCGCTCGACTCTCTCTCCCCCTTTTACGTCTGGACTCCCGACTACGCCGAGAAGCGGCTTAACTGGAAGCGGCGCCACCCGCTGCACGTCCTCCTGCTACGGGTCCACCGTATCCCCCGCCCGGTCACGGTGCGAGTCCGCGAGGAGTACCACGGATGCCGCTCCTGGGTCGAGATCGATCGCGACCTTCCTTTCGAGGGGACGCCGGTGATGGCCGACGAGGAGTTCGACCGGGCCCGGCAGGAGATCCAGTCGGTCTGCGCCAGCGACGCCGAGCCGATACTGGTCTAAGGACCGCCTTAGACAACGGCTAGTACGCTCGGCGCGTGTCCTGGGTCGAACGAAGTCCCTCAGTTTCACCGCACGTCACGACAGCGGCGACACCGCCTTCGCCGAGCGCACGCTCGACCGGATGGAGAACTTGCGGCTGCGACTCGAGGATCGCTTTGAGCAGGTTCCCGGCGAGGTCACGGTCGTCGTCCACACCAATCCCGCCTGGCTGGCGATGGCCCACCCCTTCCTGCCGGCGGCTCGCTGGTCGGCGGCGCCGGCCGGGCGGCGTTACCTGGCGGGCTGGGCGATGGCGACCGAGCTGCATGTCCTCAACGACCCCCACATGGAGCGTCGCGCCGCGGGGGATGACTCGCGAGAAGCCCTGCGCGGCACCGCCGAGCGGCTCTACGCGCAGCTCGTGATCGCCGCCAACAACCCCGACCTCCCCCCTCCTGGACGCCGCGCCGCTTCGCCCGCTACCTGAGCTGGGCCTGGCTGGCCGAGGGCGGCGCCCAGTACTTCGCCCGCCAGGTCGGGCTCTACCGTGCGGCGGTGATCCGCCGCCTGCGGGAGAGCGCCGGCCCGTCCTTTCCCCCCTCGCGCCGCGACGCTGTGATCCTCGGCGGAACGATCTTCGACCTTCTGGAGAACGAGCGCGGTCCGGAGGCCTGCCAACAACTCGCCCTCCGTCTCCTGCCCGGCGGTGCGAAGCCGACCCTGGAAGCCGCCTTCGATCCCGCATCGGCGAGGTCGAGTCGGCCTGGCGCGACTACCTCGCGCAATAGCCCGGCCCAACGTCGACTAGCTGCCGCCCGGAGCCCCCTCAAGCACTTCGCGCGCCTTCCTACCGCCGCTTCGGCGACGAACACTTGGCGAGGCCCGACCGCCATGAACTCCGGCACGTCGAAACCGGGTCCGCGTTTCAGCATGCTGGGAATACCGTGCTCGGAGAGCAGCCCCTGGATCATTTCGGCCTCCACCTGGCTTGGGGCGAAGGCGATCTTGACCAGCTTGCCACCACCGCCGCCGGCCTCCACCACCGTCGTCGTGCCCATCCAAGCCGCCGCCGCCATTGGCGCCCTGGGCACGGGAATCCGCGATCTGGCTATGAGATCGCGACCCGGCATCGGCATCCACATCCCTAAGAAGGTACCCCTTCACGTCCGGCGCGTCTTTGTGGCCAGGGAGACGATCAGATAGATCTGTTCGGGCCAGGCGACCGCCTGGTTGACGTCGGTTTGCGACGGATAGGCGGCGCTCTTGGTATGAGAGTGGTAGATCGCCAGCAGCTCGCCACCCTCGTCTTCGATCGCTTTCAGCGCGTTGTATTGCTCCTGCGGGTCCATCTCGGTGGCCGCCAGCGGGCTCGCCGCCGTGTTGGTGACCCGGATGACGACGTTTGCCTCGTCGTCCCTTTTCCTCCCCCAACCATCCCGCAGCACTCGTTGGGGAGATCCCCCCGCGCGTGGGCGACCATCTCATCGACTCACTTCTTCGGGAATCCGCACTAATTCCTCAGCTACCACCAGACGGTAGATCCAAGTTCTCGATCTCCTCGATCGAGGTTGGTGTAGACGCCGGAGGAGAGGTACTTCCAGCCGTCATCGGGAATCGAGAAAGACGACGTTGCCACCCTCCAGCTCGCAGGCGATGCGGACGGCGATCGCGGCGATCGCGCCGGAGGAGACACCGGCGAAGATACCCTGCTCGTCGAGCAGCCCGCTTGAGTCCAGACGATCGCATCTCGGTTGGAGACCATGATCTTGCGGTCGAGGAGCGCGAGGTCGATGATCGGCGGGATGAAGCCGTCGTCGAGCGAGCGCAACCCCTGGACCAGCTCGCCCCTGCATCGGCTCGGCGGCGACGATCCAGCGTCTCCGGGTTGGCCTCCTTGAGTCGCCGGCCATTGCCCATCAGGGTGCCGCCGGTGCCGAGCCCGCCGACGAAGGCGGCCACCTCGTCGAGCTCTTCGAGGATCTCGACCGCGGTGCCCCTCGTAGTGGGCGCGCGGGTTCGCCTTCGTTGCCGTATTGGTAGGGCATGGTAGCCGGCCGGGTCCTTGGCCATCTCCAGCGCCACCTCGACCG
>CAWDNP010000011.1:0-451955 GCA_963803755.1 uncultured Solirubrobacterales bacterium | reverse complement strand
CCCACCCGCTGGTCAAGTGGGCCTATGAGCCGCCTCGCGCGCAGGACGTCCCGTTCGCGCTCGCACAGGCGATCCACCACGCCTCGCTGCCGCCGAGGGGCCCGCGTCTTCGTCTCGATCCCGATGGACGACTGGTCCGCAGAGGTCGAGCCGGCCGCCGCCCGCGAGGCGATCGCGCGCACGGTGAGCGGGCGTGCCAGCGCCGACCCCGAGGCGGTCGCGCGCGCTCGCCGAGCGGCTGGACGCGGCGCGCAGCCCGGTCTTTGTCGCCGGCCCCGACATCGACGCCAGCGGCGGCTGGGACGCCGCGATCGCGCTTGCCGAGCGCCAGCGCCTGCCGGTCTGGGCCTCGCCGGCGACCGGCGGCGGCCGGATCGGCTTCCCCGAGAACCACCCCACCTTCCAGGGCGTGCTGCCGCCGGCCATCGGCCCCGCTCGCCCAGACGCTCGAGGGCCACGACCTGGTGCTCGTCGCCGGCTCGCTCGGTGTTCCCCTACTACCCCAACATCCCCGGCACTTGCTCCCCGAGGGCGGCGAGCTGGTCGCGATCACCAGCGACCCCGACGAGGCCGCGCGCGCGCCGATGGGCGACGCGATCCTCGCCGACGTGCGCTGACCCTGCGCGCGCTGCTCGAAGCTGGTTACGGAGTCGGACCGCCCGACGCCGGAGCCAAACGAGCCGGCCCCAGGAGATCCGCCGCGGCCGACCCGCTCAGCCGCTCCGACCGTGCACTCGCGCCCTCGCCGAGCTGTTCCCCGAGGACGGCATCGTCGTGCTCGAGTCCCCCGTCGAGCACCGCCGCGCTGCGCAACCAGCTGCGCCTCTCGCGCCCCGGCTGCTACTACTTCAGCGCCAGCGGCGGGCTCGGCTTCGGACTTGCGGCGGCGGTCGGCGTCCAGCTCGCCCAGCCCGAGCGCCCGGTCGTCTGCGTGCTCGGCGAGGGCTCCGCGCAGTACGCGATCACCGCCTTCTGGACGGCCGCCGCCTACGAGGTGCCGGTCAACTTCCTGGTCCTGCGCAACAACGAGTACTCGATCCTCAAGTGGTTCGCCGAGCTCGAGAGGTCAGGGGGCGCCCGGGCTCGACCTGCCCGAGCTCGACGTCGCCGCGGTCGCCGAGAGCTACGGCGTCCCGGCCCAGCGTCACGGGCGCGAGGAGCTGCGCGACGCGCTGGCCGACGCGCTCGCCTCCGCGACGGCCCGCGCGCTGGTCGCAGGTCCACGTCGCGCCAGGGATGGCGCTCGTCTGAGGCGAGCTGGCGCTGCTTGAGCGCAACGCTCTCGCTCGCTCGCGCCTTCACCCGGCGCGCGCCGGCCCCCGACCGCGCACCCGATCAGGCTCGCCGCCGGCACGCCGCAGCCGCTGCGTGGTGAGCTGGATGCGCTGCTCGGCGCCGAGCGCGTGCTCGGACGCCGCGCGATCGACCTGGTCCGCTACGCCTCCGACGCGAGCCCCTACCGGCTCTTCCCGCAGGCGGTGGTGATGGCCCGCGATGCGGGCGAGGTTGCGCAAGGTCCTCGCCTACGCGTCGCCAGAAGGGCATTCCCGTCAACTTCCGCGCCGGCGGCACCAGCCTCAACGGCCAGGGCCAGACGCGACGGCATCCTGATCGACGTGCGCCGCTACTTCTGCGGCGTCGCGGTGGAGGAGAGCGGCGCGCTCGCCCGGGTCAAGCCCGGCACAGTGCTCGGTCATGCCAACCGGCTGCTCGCCCGCGCATGGCCGCAAGCTCGGCCCCGACCCGGCCAGCACAGACATCGCCACGGTCGGCGGCGTGATCGCCAACAACTCAGGCGGCATGCGCTGCGGCGTCCTTCGCGACCCCTACTCGACCGTTCGCGTCGACTCACGCTTCGTGCTGCGCCTCCGGCACGGCGATCGACACCGCCGCGCCGGGCGCCGCCGAGCGCTTCGCCGCCGCGGAGCCCGAGCTCGCCGCCGGTCTCGCCGCGATCCGCGAGGAGCTTCGCGCCGACCCCGAGCTCGCCGACCGCATCCGCCGCAAGTACGAGATCAAGAACATGACCGGCTATCGGCTTTGCGCTTTCCTTGACGCCGAGCAGCCGCTGGAGATCTTCCGTCGTCTCCTCGTCGGCTCCGAGGGCACGCTCGCCTTCCTCGCCGAGGCTGTCTTCGAGACGGTGCCGCTGCCGGCCCGCACCACAACCGCCTGGGTCCACTTCCCCGACATCGAAGCGGCGATCGCCCCGGTCCGCGAGCTCCTCGCCGCCGGCGCCACCGCGGTCGAGCTGATGGTCGCCCCGGCGCTGATCACCGCCGCCTGGAACATGGTCGGGGCGCCCCAGGAGTGGAAGGAGCTGCCGCCGGCCTCGGCGGTGCTGCTGGTCGAGTTCGGCGCCGACTCAGATGCAGAGCTGGACGGCTACCTAGAGCGGGCCAGCGAGGTCCTCTCCTCGCACACGACGATCCGCCCGGTCGACTTCACCCGCGATCCGGCGGAGATCGAGCTGGCCTGGCGGGTGCGCGAGGGCCTGCACGGGCTGATCGGGCGACTGCGCCCGCCCGGCACGGCGCTGATCGTCGAGGACGTCTGCGTGGCGCCGGAGCGGATCGCCGAGGGCGCCCGCGACCTGCAGGCGCTGCTCGGTGAGCACGGCTTCCTGCCCGGGGTCGCCGGCCACGCCTCGGCCGGAAACCTCCACTTCATGCTCACCCCCGACTTCGCCAAGCAGGAGGACCTCGAGCGCTATGAGACCTTCATGTCGAAGCTGGTCGAGCTGATCGTCGGCAAGTACGACGGCTCGCTGAAGGCCGAGCACGGCACCGGGATCAACATGGCCCCCTACGTGGAGCGCGAGTGGGGGGAGAGGGCGACCGAGCTGATGTGGCGGGTGAAGCGGCTGGCCGACCCCGACGGCGTGCTCTCGCCTGGCGTGGTTCTTAACCGCGACCCGGGCGTCCACCTGCGCAACTTGAAGACGACGCCGCCGATCGAGGAGTCGGCCACCGCCTGCGTGGAGTGCGGCTTCTGTGAGCCGGTCTGCCCCAGCCGCAACCTGACCACGACGCCGCGCCAGCGGATCGTGCTGCGGCGCGAGATGGCGCGCCAGCCGGCGGGCTCGCCGGTACAGCGGGCGCTGCTGGAGGAGCTCTCCTATGAGTCGCTGGAGACCTGCGCCGCCGATGGCTCCTGCCAGCTCGCCTGCCCCGTGGGGATCGACACCGGCAAGCTGGTCAAGGAGCTTCGCCACCAGCGCCACACCGGGCGCGCCGAGAAGGCGGCGCTGGCCACTGCCAGGCACTGGGACGTGGTCGAGAGTGCCTCACGCGCCTGTCTGCGCCTCGGCGGGCCGCTGGCGCGGCGGACGAGACAAGGCCGGGCGCTGCCGAGGGCGGCGCCGGGGAAGCTGCCGAGGACCCTGCACGAAGGCGCGGTCGCAGTCTACGTTCCCTCCTGCACCAGCCGCATCTTCGGCGGCTCGCCGGTGGCGGCGCTGGTCGAGGTCTCCCGACGCGCCGGGCGGCCGGTCTGGATCCCCGACGACGTCGGCGGCAGCTGCTGTGGGCTGCCCTGGAGCTCGAAAGGTTTCATCGAGGCCCACCGCCACAAGGCCAGCGAGATGGTCGAGCGCCTCTGGGCCTGGAGCGGGGAGGGGGCGATGCCGATCGTGATCGACGCTGCCTCCTGCACCCACGGCGTCGCCGACCCGGGTGAGGGAATCCTCAGCGAGGCCAATGCCGAGCGCCTCGGCAAACTCGAGATCCTCGACTCAATCACCTGGGCGCACGATCGCCTGCTGGCGTCGCTTAAGGTCGGCGAGAAGGTCGGCTCGGCCACCGTCCACCCGACCTGCGCGACCCGCCACATGGGCCTCACCCACCGCCTCCAGTCGCTCGCCGGAGTCCTCGCCGACGATGTCTACGTCGCCCCTTCGGCGACCTGCTGTGGCTTCGCCGGTGACCGCGGCATCTCCCACCCCGAGCTGACCGAGGCCGCGACCCGCGACCAGGCCGCCGAGCTGGAGAGCCGCCGCTTCGATGCCCACCTCTCCAGCAACCGCACCTGCGAGATCGGCCTCGAGCGCGCCACCGGCGAGCCCTACGAGTCGATCGTCTTGCTGCTTGAGCGGCTAACTCGCGCTTGACGTTCTCGGCGGCGTCGACGGTTTTCGCGTCGAGGTCGCGGATCAGCGCCGCCACCTTTGGGTCCTTTTCCATGCGGCGGTCCAGCAGCGGGTTGACCAGGCCGCGCAGGGCGGAGACGTAGCGCCACCATTTCGGTACGAAGACGCGAGGGGCGCGTTCCTCGATGCCGCGGACGAGCCCGGCACCGGCCTCCTTGGGGGTGATCCGCTTCAGCAGGAAGCCGGGGGTGAATTCGTTGACGCGGGCGGCGTCGGGTTGGGCGAAGGCGTCCTGGACCATTTTCGTGTCGACCCAGCCGAAGTAGGCGACGGTGGCGCTGGCGCCATGCGGGGCCAGCTCGATCCGCAGAGCCCGGCCCAGCGACTCGACCCCGGCCTTGGCGACGGCGTAGGGCGTGTTGCCCATGCCGTTGGCGAAGGCATAGACGGAGGAGATGACGATCACCTGCCCGCGCCGCTCGACGATCTGGGGCAGCGCCGCGCGGGCGGTTCGCCAGACGCCCAGCAGGTCGACCTCAAAGACGCGTTCCCACTCCTCGCCGGAGATCCCGCGCGCGGTCGCGAACTGGGACTGCGCGATCCCCGCATTGGCTACGGCGACGTCGAGCCCGCCGAGCTTCTCCACGGTCTCGGCGACCGCCGCGAACATCGCCCCCTGGTCGGTGACGTCGGCGGCGATCCCGATCGCCCGCGGGCCGATCCGCTCCGCCGCCTCGCCCGCCTGGGACGCATCGAGGTCGAGCACCGCCACCGAGGCCCCCCGGAGGTGCATATGGTGGGCGGTCTCGAAGCCGATTCCCCGGGCGGCACCGGTTACCAGCGCCACCTTCCCGTTCAAGTCATAGGTCACGGCCCGGAGCCTACTCGGCCATTCATAGAATCGACGAAATGCCCGGCTTTCAGCCCGTAGATCCCAAGCAGTCCTTTCCAGAGCTGGAGGAGCGGGTGCTGGCGCGCTGGCGCGTGGGCGACGTCTTTCACCGCTCGCTCGCCAAACGCGATGGGGCCGAGGTCTGGAGTTTTTACGAGGGGCCGCCGACCGCCAACGGCCGCCCCGGCTCCCACCACGTCCTCGCCCGCGTCTTTAAGGACGTCTACCCGCGCTACAGGTCGATGTGCGGCTACAGGGTGCCGCGCAAGGCCGGCTGGGACTGCCACGGGCTGCCGGTCGAGCTGGAGGTCGAAAGGCAGCTTGGTATTTCCTCCAAGCAGGAGATCGAGGAGCTCGGGATCGACAAGTTCAACGAGCGCTGTCGCGAGTCGGTCTTCGAGTACGTCGAGGAGTGGAACCGGCTGACCGAGCGGATCGGCTTCTGGATCGACCTCGACGACCCCTACGTCACCCTCGAGGACTCCTACATCGAGTCGGTCTGGTGGTCGCTGCGAAGGCTCTGGGACGACGGGCGGCTCTACGCGGGCCACAAGGTCGTCCCCTACTGCCCGCGCTGTGGCACGGCGCTGTCCTCCCACGAGGTTGCGCTCGGCTACGAGGAGATCGAGGACCCCTCCATATACGTTCGCTTCCCGTTGCTCGACGATCGAGGCGCTGAGGCGGGCGAGTCGCTGCTGATCTGGACGACGACCCCCTGGACGCTGCCCGGCAATCTCGCGGTCGCAGTGGCGCCGGAGGTGACCTACGTCAAGGCGCGAGTCGAGGGGGAGACGCTGGTCCTGGCGGAGCCGCTGGTGGAGAAGGTGCTGGGCGAGGGGGTCGAGATCGTCGATCACATCCCGGGGCGGGACTTGGTCGGTCGCCACTACAAGGGCCCGATCTTCGATCTCTCGGATCGCCCGCCCGGCGGCTTCCCGGTGATCGCCGGGGAGTTCGTCACCACCGAGGATGGCACCGGCCTCGTCCACATCGCCCCGGCCTTCGGCGAAGACGACTTCGACGTCTCGATTGCCAGCGGCATCTACAAGCCGGCAGAGGGGGTGCAGTCCCTCTACAACCCGGTCGATCCCGACGGCACCTTCGACAATCGCGTCAAGGGCTTCGAGGGCCGCTTCGTAAAGGACCCCGAGGTCACCCGCGAGCTGATCGCCTTTCTCAAGGAACGTGGCCTCCTCTTCGGCGAGCAGGTCTACGAGCACTCCTACCCGCACTGCTGGCGCTGCGGCACGCCGCTGATCTATTACGCGAAGTCGAGCTGGTACGTCCGCACCTCCGAGGTCAAGGACCGCCTGCTCGCCAACAACGAGACGATCGGCTGGCATCCCGAGCACATCAAGCACGGCCGCTTCGGCAAATGGCTGGAGAACAACGTCGACTGGGCGCTCTCCCGCGACCGCTACTGGGGGACGCCGCTGCCGATCTGGCGTTGCATGGATCGGCGCTGTGGCAAGGTCGACTGCATCGGCTCGGTCGCCGAGCTGCGGGATCGAGCCAAAGGAGAGGTCCCTGACGACCTCCACCGCCCCTACATCGACGATGTCGTCCTCGATTGCGAGTCCTGCGGCGCCGAGATGCGCCGCGTCGACTCGGTGATCGACACCTGGTATGACAGCGGCGCAATGCCCTTCGCCCAGTTCCACTACCCGTTCGAGAACAAAGCCGAGTTCGAGGAGCGCTTTCCAGCCGACTTCATCTGCGAGGCGATCGACCAGACCCGCGGCTGGTTCTACACCCTGCTCGCCGAGTCGACGCTCCTCTTCGAGACCTCCAGCTACCGTAACTGCGTCTGCCTCGGTCTCATCCTCGACCCCGAGGGCCAGAAGATGTCGAAGAGCCGCGGCAACGTGGTCGAGCCCTGGGACGTGATCGACGCCCACGGCGCCGATGCCTTCCGCTGGTACTACCTGACCGCGCAGCAGCCCTGGTCGGGGTACCGCTTCTCGGTCGAGACGGTGGGACAGTCGGTGCGCCAGTTCCTGCTCACCCTCTGGAACACGTACTCCTTCTGGGTGCTGTACGCGAACGCGGAGAGCCTGGCGCCGGCCGATTTCGCCGCGGCGCCGGAGCCGGGGGAGGACCTCGACCGATGGGCGCTGTCGCGACTTCAGGCCACGGTCTCAACCGTCCGCGAGCGGATGGACGCCTTCGACTGCACAGCCGCTGGCCGCGCGATCGCCACCTATGTCGAGGAGCTGTCCAACTGGTACGTGCGCCTCTCGCGCCGCCGCTTCTGGGAGGGAGACCGCGCCGCATTCGCCACCCTGCGTCACTGTCTGTTGGAGACGGCCGCACTGCTCGCTCCCTTCACCCCCTTCCTCGCCGATGAGGTCCACCTCAACTTGGCGTGGGGCGAGTCCGGGGAGGCGGGCGATTTACCAGATTCCGTCCACCTGCGCGACTTCCCCGAGCCCGACCCGACCCGGGCCGACCCCGACCTGGAGACAGCGATGGAGGCCGTGCGCCGCACTGTCGAGCTGGGCCGCGCCGCCCGCGCCCAAGCCAAGGTGAAGGTCCGCCAGCCGCTGCGCCGTGCGGTGATCGTCGCCAGCGAGGCCGAGCGAGAGGCGATCGAAGCGCGCGCTGAGTTGGTCCGCGCGGAGCTGAACGTTAAGGATCTGGACTTCGTGACCGAGGAGGCCGAGTTGGTCAGCTACGTGGTCAAGCCCAACTACCGCTCACTCGGTCCCCGCTTCGGCAAGCGGATGCCGCAGGCGGCGGCGGCGATCGAGGCGCTCGACCCGGTGCACGTGGCGAGGGTGATGGCGGGTGGTGGGGAGGTCGGCATCAACATCGATGGCGATGAGCACACCCTCGGCCCCGATGAGGTCACCCTCGCCCTGCAGCCGCTGGAGGGCTATGAGGTCGAGGCAGAGGCTGGCCACGCGGTCGCCCTGCAGCTAGAGCTGGACGACGAGCTGCGCCGCGAGGGCCTTGCCCGCGAGATCGTCCACGCCGTCCAGAACGCCCGCAAAGGGGCCGGCTTGGAGATCACCGACCGGATCGAGCTTGCGCTCGGCGGCGATGAGGAGCTGCTGGCTGCCGCCCGCGAGTATGAGACCTACTTGGCCGGCGAGGTCCTCGCCACCTCGGCCTCCTATGACGCCGCCGAGGGCACCGTCGCCAAGGTCGACGGTCGTGACCTTCGTATCGCTCTGACTCGCGTTTGAGGAGAAGAGTCTCCGTGTGACGCCTTTACGTGGGAGTTGCGCTCCCTGCGAAGTCGCCGGCCCTACTCGTCAGGCTCGCCGATGATGAAGTCCGACTTCGAGGAGTCGGAGAACTTCACCCAGCAGTGCTCTGGGGCGGCGCCGGCCACCTCGACCAGCGCCTCCTCGATGCGCTTGGCGATCTCCGCCTTCTGCTCATCTGTCCGCCCCTCGAACCAGTGGACGTGGACGAACGGCATCGGTCGATCTAGGCGAGCGCCGGCTCTAACTCGGCCTCAAGGCGGCGCTTGGGCATCGCCCCGACCACCTTCTTCGCGATCGCCCCGTCCTTGAAGAGGATCAGGGTCGGGATCGAGAGGACGTCGTACTCCGCGGCGGTCTGCTGGTTCTCATCGACGTTGAGGCTGACGATTCGCAGGTCCTCCCGCTCGCCGTCGATCTCCTCGAGGACCGGATGCACGACGCGACAGGGCCCGCACCAAGGGGCCCAGAAGTCGACCAGGATTGGGCCCTCGGCCTCCAGAACCTCAGACTTGAAGGTGGCGTCGGTCACGTCGCGGAGTTTGCCTGTCACTTGGATCGGTCTCCCGGGTGTCGAGGTTCGCTCAATACTTCAGAAAGTATAGCGACGGCTCTCGGTGGCCGTCCCTCGTGGCTTGGCGGGTCGCCCGCCGAAGCGCAGAAGAGGCACGCGCCATGCCGCCTCGGCGACGATCGAGCGGTCCATCTTCGAAGAGCCTGCCTGCCGGTCGCGGAAGACGATCGGCACCTCTACGACCCTGAACCCGTGCTGGATCACCCGGTAGGTCATCTCCACCTGAAAGGCATAGCCGTGCGCCTGGATCGACTCGAGGTCGATCGCCTCCAGCACCTCGCGGTGGAAGCACTTGAAGCCGCCGGTCAGGTCATGCACTCCGACCCCGAGCACGAGCCGTGCGTAGGTGCTGCCCCCGCGGCTGATCACCCGGCGCAGCATCCCCCACTCCGAGACTCCGCCCCCCGGTACGTAGCGCGATCCGATCACCAGGTCGGCCCGCTCGGCGGCCTCCAGCAGCCGCGGCAGGTAGGCAGGGTCGTGGGAGAAGTCGGAGTCCATCTCCAGCACCAGCACGGCGCCGCCGGCCAGTGCGCGCTGGAAGCCGGCGATGTAGGCAGGGCCGAGTCCTTCCTTGTGTGGCCGGTGCAGGACACTGACGTTCTCGTGCTGCTCGGCCAGCCGGTCGGCGATCTCCCCGGTGCCGTCGGGCGAGTTGTCATCGACGATTAGGACGTGGGAGGAGGCGGGCAGCTTCTCCCGCGCCGCGGCGAGGAAGGCCTCGATGTTCTCGGCCTCGTTGTAGGTAGGTAGGACCAGCCAGGCGGGGCCTGTGGCGGACTGGGGCATCCCCTGGATGCTATTCGCCAAGGCAAAGGGCGTCTAAAGAGCGGGGGTGCCAGGGCGACTAACTTGCAGGCCGTGAACAACGCCGAGATCGCCGCTGCGCTGGAGGAGCTGGGGACCCTGTATGAGCGCGATGGGGCGGATCGCTACCGGGTGCGCGCCTACCGGACCGCGGCACGGGCGATCCGCGACCACCCCGGCTCGGTGGCGGAGCTGGCGGCGACGGGGCGGGTGAAGGAGATACCCGGGATCGGCAAGACGCTGGAGGAGAAGATCCGCACCCTGCTTCAGACCGGCGACATCCCTTCGGCGAGGAAGCTGCGCGGGAAGTTGCCGGCGGCGACCGCGGAGCTGGATTCCTTCCTCGCCGAGAATCCCGCCAAGGGCCTCGTCGAGCTATCCGACATCCGCGGCGACCTCCACACCCACACCACCCTCTCTGACGGGCGCAACACGCTGGAGGAGATGGCGGAGGCGGCGCAGGAACGAGGCTATGCCTACATGGCGATCACCGACCACTCGGCCAGCCACGGCTTCGGCGACAACGTCACCGCCGAGCGGTTGCGGGAGCGGATCGAGGAGATCCGCGAGTGGAACGAGGCCAAGCGGGGCCTTCGCCTCCTCGCGGGCTCCGAGGTCAACATCGGCGTCGACGGCTCGCTCGATTACCCCGAGGATCTGCTCACCGAACTCGATTGGGTGATCGCCAGCGTCCACACATCCTTCTCGATCTCCGAGGAGCGGATGACGGCGCGGATCCTCGCGGCGATCGAGAACCCCCACGTCGACTGCATCGGGCATCTGACCGGTAGGCTGATCGGAAGGCGCGAGCCCTACGCGGTTGACGTCGAGTCGGTCATCGCCGCGGCGACGGAGACCGGCACGATGCTGGAGATCAACGGGAACCCGAGTCGGCGGGATCTGCGCGAGGAGCATGCGAGGTTGGCGGCGGAGGCCGGGGTCAAGGTCGCCCTCAACACCGACGCTCACGGGATCGAGACGCTCGACAACATGAGCTACGCGGTGATCGTCGCGCGCGGTGCCGGCCTCACTCCCAACCAGATCGCCAACACGCGGAGCTGGCGGGAGTTCTCGCGGTTGATCGAGCGGTAAGCCCGGTGGCCCTATGCGGGACGGGCTTCGGAGCGGTCGCTACGAAGCCCCGGGGTGCGGAGGAGCTTGATCGGGCGCAAGGCGGAGTTGGGGACCACGTAGAACTTGACTCCATCGCGGTGCTCGATCGCGAGGACGGCAGCCTCCCGGGTGTGCCAGGCCAGCGATACCAAGAGGGCATAGCCGGCCCCTATCGCTGCCACGCCGGGGTAGAAGATGCCGAGGACCCCTGCGGCAAGCGTGGTCAGGGCGATCGGCCAGAGGCGGCCTATGGCTATGCGGGCGGGGGTCTCCAGGGGAAGGCTAGTGGCAGTGCGAGCTGCGGCGAGGGCGCCGCGGACGCCGTCGGCGGCGCGGGCCGGGCGGCCCAGGTACAGGCCGATCGCCAGGGAGATCAGCCACCAGGCTGCCGCGACGAGAACGGTCGTCGCGTCGTTGCTTTCGCTGGCGCCGATCGCCGTGATCGCGCCGAGGGCGGTCGCCTCGGCGCCGGTGAGGAAGACCGTGACGCGGAGGAGGTCGGTGTAGGGCACTTCTCACTCCGCCAGGGACTCGAGGATCGACACCCAGCCGGCGGGGCCCTCGACCGTGAGGTCGGATTCCTCTCCCAGCTCGGGTGGGGCCTCGGGGGAGGTGACGCCCACGCAGATCGCCTCTCCCAGATCGCCGATCTCGCGCAGCTCGCGGAGGCGTCGGAAGGCGTCGAGGTCGGTGCGGTCGTCGCCGGCGTAGACCGCGCGGTCGATCCCCTCCGCCGCCAGGAGGGCTGCCACCGCAGTGTCCTTGCCTCCCCCTCCGGCCGGGCGCAGCTCGAGGACCTTGCGACCCCAGCGCGGCTCCAGGCCGGCGCGACCTGCCTCTGCGGCGATCTCGTGGGCCCGTGCCTCGGCCACCCGCTGATCGGCGACGCCGCGCCAGTGAAGCGCCTGGATCGGTCCCTTGTCCTCCGGCCTGAGGCCGGCGGAAGCCAGCTCCTTCGGGTCGAGCGCGGCCACGAACTCCGCCGCGCCTCGCTCGCGCCCGGACAGCGAGGGATCGGGTCGAACCTTCTCCTCGCCGGGCAGGAGCAGCTCAAGGCCGTGGTTGCCGGCGTAGGCGATCCCGTCGACCCCGACCAGTCGCCGCGCCTGGGCTGCCCGGCGCCCGGAGACGCAGCCGACCACTCCGTAGCGCCTGCTCAGTTTGGCCAGCGCGGTCTTGGCGGCCTCGGGCACCGCCGCCTGCTCGGGACGCCCGACGATTGGTGCCAGGGTGCCGTCGATGTCGGTGAGGATCGCGGTCTTCGCAGGCTCGGCCCGGAGCGCCTCCAGCAGCGCTTGCCGAGTGCCGGTGTCCCCTGTCGCAGATTCGTGAGGCACGGCATCTAGTATCGCTGCACGATGCCGCCGCCAGCCGCCCGATGCCCTCCCATCAGACGCTGAAACTGGCGGCGATCGGCACCGCAGCTGGCGCCTTCAGCGGTCTCTTCGGGGTGGGCGGGGGCACGATCATCGTTCCCCTGCTGATCTTGTGGTTCGGCTATGGCGAGCGGCTCGCGACCGGCACCAGCTTGGCGGCCATCGTCCTTATCGGTCTGCTCGGCACGATCGCTGAGGGTGGCATCTACGGCAACGTCCACCTCATCACCGGGCTGCTGCTTGCGATCCCCGCCGTACTCGGTGTCCTCATCGGAACCACGATCCAGCAGCGGATCCCCCAGCGCGCCGTATCCCTCCTCTTCGCGGCGCTGCTGGTCGCGATTGCAATCGAGCTGGTTCTCCAGTGAACGGAGCGGACTCGATCGGGGAGAAGCAGCGACTATGAGCGAGGTCCTCGCAGCGCTGGTCGCAGTCGCCGGAGGCCTCGCCGGGGGGTTGGTCGGCGTCGGCGGAGGCGTCCTCTTCGTGCCGGCGCTGACGATCTTCCTCAGCCTCTCCCAGGTGCAGGCCGAGTCGACCTCGTTGCTGATGATCGTCATCGTCGCTGCCGTCGGTGCGGTCCGCCAGAACTCCTACGGCAACGTCAACATCCGCAACGCGATCGTGATCGGCGCCCTCTCCCCGCTTGGGGTCTTGATCGGCGTCGGGATCGCCAACCACGTCCCCGAGCGGGCCCTCCAGCTCTCTTTCGCGGCGCTGGCCCTGTTCCTCGCCCTCCAGCTCATCCGACGCTCCCTCGCCAAGCCGTCATAGCGAACGGCGCTACGCTCAGAGCGTGGACTCTCTCAACTGGGACGGCGATCTCCCTCAGCTTCGCGCCCCCATCCTCGTCTGCTCGTTTCGCGGCTGGAACGACGCCGCCGCGGCTGCCTCGACCGCGCTGGCGACGGTCGCCGAGTCGTTGGATGCTGAGCTGATCGCCCAGGTCGATCCGGAGGAGTACTTCGACTTCCAGGCGACCCGGCCGACGATCACCCTCACCGAGGGCCGGGCTCGCAGGATCGATTGGCCCGAGAACAACCTGATTGCCGCCCGCGTCCCCGCCGCCGACCGCGATTTGGTGCTGCTCGACGGCACCGAGCCCAACCTGCGCTGGCGCACCTTCTCTGAGACGATCGCCACCGCAGCCGACGCGCTCGGGGTGGAGATGGTGATCACGATGGGGGCGTTGATCGCCGAGGTCTCCCACAGCCTTCCGGTCCCGATCACCGGGCTCGCCTCCGATGAGGAGCTGGTCGAAGAGCTCGACCTTCAGCGCTCCAGCTATGAGGGGCCGACCGGGATCGTCGGCGTCGTCCACGACTGCTGCCGGCAAGTGGGAATGAGTTCTGCCTCGCTCTGGGCAGCGGTGCCCCACTACGTAGCCGCGGTTCCCAACCCGAAGGCCGCCCTGGCCCTGCTGCGCCGCCTCGAAGGCCTCACCGGAATTGCCGTAGATGCCTCTGACCTCGAACAGGAGACTGCAAGCTATGAAGAGCAAATCAGTCGGGCCGTAGCCGCCAACCCCGAGATCGAGGAACTCGTATCGCGAATAGAGGCCGAGCAATCCGAACAGCTCGGAAATCCCGAAGACCTACCGTCCGCAGAGACGATCGCCCGAGAGTTCCAGCGCTTCCTTCGCCAGCAGGGCAGTTAGCAGTCAGTAGAACGCATCTCCCGCGACAGAACAGCGGCTGAGCGGGGCGTCCCTAACCCTCCGCAGCCGGGCATATCAAGCGGTAATCGCACCACCCGCAGACGGTAGGCGAAGGCCGCGGCTCGAAGTCCTGGCCGAGCACCCCCTCGCCTACACCGAGCACGGTTCGCTCCACCCGCTCGGCGTCGTCGGGCTTGGTCGGCGCCGCCACCTTCTCGGCGTCGAGCACGTAGTAGTAGCTGCCGGTGGCGGCCTCGACGTCCCACGCCTCGCGGGCGGCGAGGCGGTATAGGGCGAGCTGGAGGTCGCTCTCCAGCTCGGCCTCGGACTTGCGCTCGCCGGTCTTGTAGTCGATCAGCTCGTAATCGCCGCTGGGCAGGCGGTCGACCCGGTCGACCCTGCCGCGCACGTGGTGCTCGCCGATCTGGATGTCGAACTTGCGCTCCAGCCAGACGGGCTCGCCATCGGCGGCGCTCTCTCGTTCCCAGTAGAAACGCATCGCCTCCCGCCCTCGCTTGCGGTACTGCAGCTCGTCGTCGCTGTCGCCGAACCCCGAGCGCCGCCACCCCGCGTCGAAGAGGCCGAACAGGCGGCGCAGGCCGTCCTCGCCCTCATCCCCGCCGTCCTTGTGGAAGCGCTCCAGCACGTTGTGGACGAGGATGCCGAAGCGCTGGTTGATCGTCGGCTCCTGCGGGATGCCGAAGACCCGCGCGAACTTGTACTTCAGCGGGCAGGTCAGGTAGAGGTCGAGATCGGAGGCCGAAAGGCTAAGTCCTCCGTCGCCGCGACGCGGCAGGAAGGCCGCCAGCGAGGGCTCCTCGCGGGCGGCGATCAGCTCGAGCCTCCGGCCGCGATCGCGCTCGGAGTCGAGCAGGTAGGAGTCAAGCGAGGATGCATCCAGCTCCGCTTGCTGCTCGGGCGTCGCCACCTGGCGCAGCAGGCCATTGACCGCCTCGATCGCCTCGGCGGTCGCCTCGTCTCCCGGCCGCTGCGCCAGCGCTGCCATCTTCAGCAGCTCCAGATAGCGAGCGATCGCCCGGGTGATGTCGATGGCGGTGTCAAGGCGCGGCTCCGAGAGCTCTCGCCCCGCCTTCCACGACGCCTCCAGCACTTCCTCGCGAAGCATCCGGTAGGTGGCGTGAAGGCCCTCCGCCGGGCCGAACAGCTCCTCCTCGTGGACCTCCTCATCCGCTCCCTCGGCGGCCCGCGCCTCCTCGTAGAAGGGCGAGGGACGGCCGCCCCCTTCTACGCTCTCGACTCGGGAGAGGACTAGCCCAACGCGAGCAGGGTTACCGATCCGGCCCCACTCACCACCATCCTCGGGACCGAGGGCGAAGACACGGTCGAACTCCATTCCCTTGACGGCGCCGAGCCGTAGGCCAAGTACCGCCCCTGGCGAGGGCGGCTCCTCTCCGCCGGCCGGCTCGACCCCCGCCTCGGCGACGGCGCTGAGATAGCGGACGAAACCGCGGGTCGACCCGTGCGGCTCGCGGCGCGCCCAGGCCGCCGCCAGCTCGGCCAGCCGCGAGAGCCCGAGCAGGCGCTCCGCCACCTCGGGCTGCGCCGCGAAGAGCCGCTGCCGTCGCAGCCCCACCCGCTCGATCAGCCGTCGCACGAAGACGTCGGCACGCCGCTCCTCCATCACTGCGGCCGCGGCGCGGTAGAGCTTCAGGAAGGACTGGATCCGCTCCCGCGCCTCGGGCTGAATCTGAGGGCTGTCGAGCGCCGCCTCGCAGGCCGCGACCAAATCCAGCTTACGCCGTCGCGAGATCGTCGTCAGCCGCGCCAGGTCTCCGGAGCGCAGCTCGATCGGGGGGCGGGTCAGCGCCCGGGCGGCTGCGGCGGAGTCATCCGGATCGACGAGCACGCGCAGCCAGGCGATCGCGTCCCGAACCTCGGGTCGCTGAAAGAGCGCGGCCGGGCCGGAGAGGTGGAAGGGTATGCCCCGCTCCTCCATTGCCGCCGCGACCGCGCTGCCACGGCGCACCGGATCCTCGACCAAGACGCAGATGGCCTCGGGGCTCGTGCCATTTGCGATCAGGTGCTCAGCCTCGCGTGCCACGGCCTGCGCCTGCGCCCGCTCGTTCGCGCACCGCCAGAACCGAACCTCGGGCTCGCGGAACCGGGGCTTAAGCACAACGACCTCGCCCTCGGGATGGAGATCGTGAAACCAGGCATCTGCCCGCGGGTGGCGTGAAGGCGGAGGCGCCGAGGATGCCCCCGCCCGCAGGCCCCTCTGCTCCCATGCCAGGACCCGCGGCCTAGCGGCCGCTCCATCCCCCTCCAATGCGTAGAGGTGGTTTGAGTTGTCGACAGCCAGCTTGGCGAGGGTTCCCCGTTGGGCTCGGGTCGTCTCCTCCAGCTCGTCGACCATCACGAAGCGAAAGCGAGTCGCGATCTCGCGGCGTGCGTCGGGCCGGTCTGCCAGCAGGCAATTGAGGGCGAGGAAGATGTCGCCCCGGTCGAGGCTGTCGGCGGAGGCGAGGATGCGGTCGTGCGCGTCGAACAGCTCCGCGAACTCCCGCTCTCGCCGAGCGGCCTCCCGGGAGGCATCGTCGCTCGCCCCGGCCTCTTCTTCACGGGCGCGGGACTCGATCGCCTCGGCTCCTATGGCCTCGGCCTTAAGGGCGTCGATCCGCTCCAGCAGCCGGGCCAGCAGCCCCGCCGGGTTGCCGCGGATCTCGTGGCGGCGCAGCGGCAGCTCCTCAAGCCGGTCGAGCAGCATCGCTAGCCGCTCCGCGGGCCCGAGCACGTCGAAGAACGGGTTGAGGCCGGCGGCCGTTGAGTGCTCGCGCAGCAGCCGTTCGCCGAGCGTGTCCCAATCGCCGACCCAAAGCTCCTCGAAGGGCCCGGCCAAGAGCACCTCGACGCGCTCTCGCAGTCGCCTTGCCGTGGCCTGGGTCGAGGCGAGGACTAGGACCTGCTCGGGGCTGGCCCCGGCCGCGGAGAGGTGAGCTAGGCGCCGCGCCAGCGCCTCGGTCTTGCCGGTCCCGGCCGCGCCCAGTACCAGCAGCGGGCCATCGCCATGACGGACGGCACGCTCCTGGGCTTCGGCCAAAACGAGCATGGTCCAACGCTACCCGAGTGGGTGCCCTCCATAGGATGGGCTCGGTGGACGTTTTCTCCGCAGACTGGCTGGGAATCTGCCGCCGCGTGGTGGCCGCCCAGCGAGCGATCTTCGAGCAGGCGCCAGGCATCGAGGCGCGCACCGTCTATGAGGGGGTGGGGAAGGGCGGTGACCGCAGCCTAGCGATAGACCGCCGCTGCGAGGAGGCCGTCTTTTCCGAGTTGGAGGCGCTTGCCGCGGAGGGCGCCTCCTTCCTCGCCGTCTCTGAGGAGCGCGGCGAGGTGAGCTTCGGTCCCGACGCCGCGGCGAGGGTCGTGATCGACCCGATCGATGGCTCGCTCAACGCTCGCCGCACCCTTCCCTCCCACAGCCTCAGCATCGCGATCGCCTCGGGCTCCTCGATGGCCGACGTCGAGTTTGGCTACGTCTATGACTTCGGGGCCGGGGATGAGTTCATCGCGCGGCGTGGCGGCGGCGCGACCCTCGGCGGGGAGCCGATCCGGGTCGGCGCGGACGGCGGCAAACTGGAGCTGCTCGGGGTCGAGGCAGCCGAGCCGGAGCGCTCGCTGCCGGCGATCGAGGCGCTGGCCGCCAAGGTCTACCGCTTGCGCGTAGTCGGCTCGATCGCGATTACGGCCGCCTACGTCGCCGCCGGTCGGTTCGACGCGATGCTCAGCCTGCGTCCCTGCCGCTCGGTTGACGCGGCGGCGGCGCAGCTGATCGTCCGCGAGGCAGGCGGCGAGGTTGCCTTCGGCGACCTCGCCCTGGAGCGGGCCGACCTGGGCCTTGAGGCCCGCTATCTGATCGCCGCCGCGAGCGGCGGCCGCAACCTCGCGATCGTTCGAGAGGCTCAGGCGGCCTTAGAGTCGGCCTAAGATCTCGCCCCGGGAACTGCCCTGTAACTATCGACCCTGGCTGGTTTTAGAACGTGTGTTCGTAAAGAACATATGTTCGCTACACTCGCGAACGCTCGAGGCAGACAATCCGAACGATCGAAGGGATACGACTTCTATGCCGACCCCAGACCAGCAACGGGAAATCCACCAAGACCCCGGCGAAGCGCACCGCCACGAACTCAAAGCGCACTGCCAAATCCACTCGCGCTGCCAAGGCCACACCCGCGCCTCCCGAGCGCAACCAGATCCAGTCCGTCGCCGAGGTCGCCGTCGACCTCCCTGTCGGCGCTGTCCTGGGCGTCACCGAGCGCATCTCGGACCTGGTCGAGCCCTGGACCGGCCGCAGCGCCGCCGAGAAGCAGATCAAGGCCTATCGCGTCCAACTGCGCAAATCGCTGAAGCGGGCCGAGCGCCGCGGCGCCACCGCCCGTCGCAGGGCGACCACCGAAGCCAGGAAGACCCGAGTCCGGGTCGAGCGCGAGGCGCGCCGGCGCCAGCGTACCGTCGAGACCACGCTGAAGCGCAACCGCGAAGAGGTCGAGCAGCGCGTCCGCAAGGCGATCGACGAGCAGAGTTCTCGCGCCCAGGACCTAGTCGACCAGGTCGCCGACCAGCTCTCCGCCCTGCGCTGAGCCGCCCGCGCACGCGACTGGCCTTGAGCCCGCCGGTTCGGAGGGCCAGTCGCTTTGCGCCGGGACGACCAAGGCTCCTCTAGGCGTTTTCTGGGGCTGAGGGTTCATGAAAATTGCACTAAGTCCCAGGCTGGCGCTGGCGCCCGAACCCAGGTAGCATCGGCCGAAGATGAGCACCTGCGTGGTCACCGGCGGCGCTGGCTTCCTTGGCTCCCACCTCTGCGAGCACCTGCTCGGGAAGGGGCACCGTGTGATCTGCCTCGACAACCTCGAGACCGGCTCGCTGCAGAACATCGAGCACATCCGCGATCCGGGCTTTGAGTTTCGCAACGTCGACATCACCGAGCACGTCGATGTCCCAGAGGAGGTCGACTTCATCTACCACCTCGCCTCGCCGGCCAGTCCGATCGACTACCTGCGGCTGCCGCTGCACACCCTCAAGGTCGGCTCCTACGGCACCCATCACATGCTCGGCGTCGCCAAGTTCAAGCGCGCTCGCTTCCTGCTCGCCTCGACCTCGGAGGTCTACGGAGATCCCCAGGTCCACCCCCAGACAGAGGAGTATTGGGGCCACGTCAATCCGATCGGCCCGCGTGGCGTCTATGACGAGGCCAAGCGCTACGCCGAGGCGCTGACCATGGCCTATCACCGCCAGCAGGGCGTGGACACAGCGATCGTGCGAATTTTTAATACCTATGGGAGCAGGATGAGGCCCCACGATGGGCGGGCGATCCCGACCTTCCTGCGCCAGGCGCTGCAGGACCGGCCATTGACTGTCTTCGGGGACGGTAGCCAGACGCGCAGCTTCTGCTACGTCGACGACCTGATTCGCGGGATCGTCGCCCTCGCCAACTCCGACGCCCACTCACCGGTCAATATCGGCAACCCAGACGAGTTCACCCTGCTGGAGCTGGCAAAGGCGGTGGTCGAGGTGACCGAGTCCCGCTCGGAGATCGGCTATGAGCCGCTGCCGGTCGACGATCCCCAGCAGCGCCGCCCTGACATCGCCCGCGCCCGCGACCTGCTCGGTTGGGAGCCGCAGGTCGAGCTGCGCGAAGGCCTGCGCAAGACGATCGGACAGGCAGGCGTCGAGCGCTTGGTCGGCGCCTCGGACTGAGGCCGGCGGGAGGGCCGCGCTCCCTCCGTGACCTCGGGTTGTGACACCGAGCCCCGTTGACACCGACATGCTGGTTTGTGTCGCCCCATGCTGTGGAGTGGTGACTTACGGCGTGTTGACTTGCCGCCGAGATTATTCCCGGCATGCGCACATCACAACTAGCTCTTGGAGTTTGTTTCGGTCAGCCCCGAATCGGCGGGCCGACTACGAAGGAGTCCGGGTAAATCCCCCGATAGCCGCATTCCCGATCGACGGCAGGACGGCGCTGCCGATCGGCGCCTCTCAATATCCTCCCCCGCTATGGCGAGCAAGGCCGACGAGTCTTCGGGGGACGACATTCCGCGCACGATCGCGCCGGTGGTCGGGCCCGAGGATCCGCGCGTCTTCACCGACTCGGGGATCGAGATCCAGCGCCTCTACACCTCCGACGACGTCGCCCCCGATCTGGAGAAGCGCCTCGGCGAGCCCGGCTCGCCGCCCTTCACCCGCGGCATCCACGAGGGCATGTATCGCGACCGGCTCTGGACGATGCGCCAGTACGCTGGCTTCGCCACCCCTGAGGACACCAACGAGCGCTACCGCTACCTGATCGCCCACGGCTCGACCGGGCTCTCGATGGCCTTCGACCTGCCAACCCAGCTCGGCCGCGACTCCGATGACCCGCTCTGCCACGGTGAGGTCGGCCGCACCGGAGTGCCGATCGACACGATCGAGGACATGCGGATCTGCTTCGAGCAGATCCCACTGGACGGCGTCTCCACCTCGATGACGATCAACGCGCCGGCGGCGATCCTGCTGCTGCTTTACGAGCTGGTCGGCGAGGAGCAGGGAGTGCCGTCTGAGAAGCTGCGCGGCACCGTCCAGAACGATGTGCTGAAGGAGTACATGGCGCGCGGCAACTACATCTACCCGCCGGTGCCGACGATACGGCTTACCACCGACATCTTCGAGTACTGCCGCGAGAACGTGCCGAAATGGAACACGATCTCGATCTCCGGCTACCACATCCGTGAGAAGGGCTGCTCGGCCGTGCAGGAGGTGGCCTTCACCCTCTCCAACGCGATCGCCTACGTCGAGGCGGCGCTGGAGCGGGGGCTCGCGATCGACGAGTTCGCCCCTCGCCTCGCCTTCTTCTTCAACTGCCACAACAACGTCTTTCAGGAGATCGCCAAGTTCCGCGCCGTGCGGCGGATGTGGGCAGAGATCGTCGCGGAGCGCTTCGCCGCCAAGGACCCCAATTCAATGAAGATCCGCTTCCACACCCAGACCGGCGGAGTCACCCTGCAGGCTCAGCAGCCGGAGGTGAACATCATCCGGGTCGCCCTGCAGGGCTTTGCCGCGGTCAGCGGCGGAACCCAGTCGCTGCACACCAACGGCTTCGATGAGGCGCTGGCGCTGCCGACCGAGCGCTCGGCGCGGATCGCCCTGCGCACCCAACAGGTGCTGGCGCACGAGTCCGGCGTCGCCGACACCGTCGATCCCTTTGCCGGCTCCTACTTCGTCGAGTCGTTGACCGACGAGATCGAGGCCCGCTCCTGGGAGCTGATGGACAAGGTCGAAGAGCTGGGCGGCTCGGTCGAGGCGCTGGAGTTCATGCAGCGCGAGATTGAGGAGTCCGCCCTCTCCTACCACGAGCGCTACAAGACCGGCCAAGACATCGTCGTCGGCGTCAACAAATACGTGACCGATCAAGTCGACGACGTCGACATCCTCAGGGTCGACCCTGAGTCCGAGCAGCGCCAGCTCGCCCGCTTGCGGGCCTTCAAGGAGTCCCGCGAGCAGGCCACCGTAGACCGCCATCTCAACGCCCTGCGCGACGTCGCCCGCGGCGAGGGCAACCTCCTGCGCCCGATCCGATCCGCGCTTGCCGCCAACGCCTCAATCGGCGAGGTCTGCAGCGCCATGCGCGACGTCTTTGGGGAATATCGCGGCGGCGCGTTTTTCTAGGCGCTGAACGGTTCCATTCAGGCCCGTCCAGTGGCAGGAAACAGTCCTGCGCCGGTTGAAGCCGCCCCAATGATCGAGGTCTCCAGGACTCTCGTGAAGTCAGAGCCGGAGCTGGCTGAGCTGATCGCCGTGCAAGAGCAGCTTCGCGAGCTCAAGGTGACAATGGCTGGGAAGGGCCTCGGGACCCGCGTGGAGATCCGCGCCGCCGAGGACTCGGGCCTCAGCGAGGCTGACCTCGAACGCCTCCTCGACAGTCTGGCGCAGCCGCAGAAGCAGCCGTTCGGCAGCGCCTGAGCCCCTCGTCATAGACTTCCGCGCCCAATGCGTGAGCGCAACCCCGTTACCCATGAGGAGAAGCTCGCCTACCTGCGCGAGCTGCGCGAGGCGGCAATCCACTCCTCCTCCGCGGAGGCGGTGGAGAAGCAGCACGCGAAGGGCAAGCTGACCGCCCGCGAGCGGGTCGAGAAGCTGCTCGACCCCGGTTCCTTCGAGGAGCTGGACACCTTCGTCCGCCATCGCACCTACGACTTCGAGATGCAAAAACGCCGTCCCTGGGGTGACGCCGTCGTCACCGGCCACGGCACGATCGAAGGCCGCACCGTCTTCGTCTTCTCGCAAGACTTCACCGTTTTCGGTGGCAGTCTCGGCGAGGTGATGGCGGAGAAGATGTGCAAGGTGATGGACCTCGCCGCCCAGGTCGGGGCGCCGGTAATCGGGATCAACGACTCCGGCGGCGCCCGCATTCAGGAGGGAGTCGTTTCACTCGGGGCCTACGGCGACGTCTTCGTCCGCAACGTGAAGTGCTCGGGGGTGATCCCTCAGATCAGCTTGATCATGGGTCCCTGTGCCGGCGGCGCCGTCTACTCGCCGGCGATGACCGACTTCATCTTCATGGTCAAGGAGACCTCGCACATGTTCATCACCGGCCCCGAGGTAATCAAGACAGTGACCGGAGAGGAGGTCGAGTTCGAGGAGCTTGGCGGAGCGATGAGCCACAACACCAAGTCCGGCGTCGCTCACTTTGCCGCCGAGGACGAGGAGAGCTGCCTGGAGGACGCTCGCTACCTGCTCAGCTTCTTGCCCTCCAACAACCTGGAGTCGCCGCCTCGCTTCGAGCCGAGCGACGACCCCGAGCGCGAGGACTCCGAGCTCGACACCCTCGTTCCCGACGACCCCTCAAAGCCCTACGACATGCGCGAGGTGATCTCCCGCATCGTCGACGAGGGGGAGTTCCTCGAGGTGCACGAGCACTTCGCCAAGAACATCGTCTGCGGCTTCTCGCGCCTGGACGGCTACCCGGTCGGCATCGTCGGCAACCAGCCTGCCCACCTCGCCGGCGTGCTCGACATCGAGGCTTCGGAGAAGGCCGCTCGCTTCGTCCGCACCTGCGACGCCTACAACGTCCCGCTCCTCACCTTCACCGACGTGCCCGGCTTTCTGCCCGGCACCGACCAGGAGTGGAACGGGATCATCCGCCACGGCGCCAAGCTGCTCTACGCCTTCACCGAGGCGACCGTGCCGAAGCTGACCGTCGTCACCCGCAAGGCTTACGGCGGCGCCTACGACGTGATGAACTCAAAGCACATGCTTGCCGATTACAACGTCGCCTGGCCGACCGCCGAGGTGGCGGTGATGGGCCCCGAGGGCGCGGTAAACATCATCTACCGCAAAGACATCGCCTCCTCGCCGACCCCCGACGAGCGCCGCCAGAAGCTGATCGACGACTACAAAGCCCACTTCGCCAATCCATACTCGGCGGCCGAACGTGGCTACATCGACGACGTAATCGAGCCCCGCCAGACGCGCCCCAAGCTGATCAGGGCCCTTCGCATGCTCCAGTCAAAGCGCGTCGCCCAGCCGAAGCGCAAGCACGGCAACATCCCGCTTTAGGGAGTCGCCGTCGCGGCGGTCTCCACGCCGCCGCGCTCAATCCGGGTGCCCCGGTCGCGGCGGGTGGTCGTCTTACCCGAGCCCGACGGCCCGAGGGGATGAAGCGGCTACATGAAGGCGTTAGCCGAGCAGGTCGGGAACGCAAGGACAAATCTGCCCCGGCCGGTTGGCCGGGGCGGCGCATAGAAGTGGGATACGTTGGCCCTAGTAGCCGGCCGGGTGGCGAGCTACGAAGCCCTTGTTGCTGAGCAGTTCGGGGTGCCAGCGAGGGCCGGTGCCGCTTGCATCGCCGGCGGTGTCCCAACGAACACCGGCGATCACCGCGTAGGCATGGCCGGCATTGGCGTAGACGGTGATCCAGCGACCTGGGCCGGGGAGCCCCCAGCTCTCCATCGGACCCGAGGGCAGCGGGCTGCTGAGGAAGTCGCCACCATGAAGCGCGAAGCTGACGGAGCCCGAGCAGTCATAGCCGCGGTCCCACCAGCGGGCGTGGCCGCCTCCCCAGATATACGGCTTGGTGCGAATCTTGTTCGCGGCGGCGATCACAGCTTTGACTCGGGGCGGAGCGCTGGCCGGGGGAATCAGTTCCCCATCCCGCAGTAGCTTCGCCTTGGCCGTCGGGGTGCATTCGTTGATCACGGCTGGTGTGAGGCCACCGGTGCTACAGCTGGCAGAAGCGCCGCTCGGCGCAGCCAGAAGGGCGAGAGCAGCCAATGCCCCTGCTGCCGCTATCCCCGCTTTTAGCTTGAGCTTGTGCCTGTGTGGAAGCAAACCGATCTCCTTCGTCGGCCTACGGGGTTAGCTGTCGGGCTGGCGCGAAAGGAGCCTGCGCCCCCGCCTCGATGAGGTGGGTTAGCCCCGAAAACGTGGTTCCCCCGCTCCCGTGGCGCCTCCAAGCGCTCGGGATTCGGCGTTTCGGTTGTTCGGAACGGCGGCAGTCTAGACGATCGACCGGCCGCTTGCTCACAGAAAACAAACATTTGTCGCCTTTCGCACTTGGAACCCTGATTCCTGTCGGCCGGCTGGCTGCTAGCTTGCGTCTTGGGATGGAACTTGCCGGCCGCACAGCACTTCTGACCGGGGCCACGGGAGGCCTGGGGCGGGCGATCGCAAAGGCGCTGGCGGCGTGCGGGGCGGGCGTCGCCCTCAGCGCCCGCAAGTCCGAGGTGCTCGAAGCGCTGGCGTTAGCGCTGCCGGGCGAGGGCCACCGGGTCTTGGTGGCGGACCTGGCGGAACCGGGGGCCGCCGAGCGGCTGGCCGCCGAGGCGGGCGAGGTCGACATCCTCGTCGCCAACGCGGGTCTGCCGGCGGCGGGGTGGCTCGCCGAGTTCACGCCGGAGGAGGTGAAGCGGGCGCTGCGGGTCAACCTGGAGGCTCCGATGCTGCTGGCCCAGGCGCTGTTCCCGCCGATGATCGAGCGCGGCGGCGGGCAGCTCGTCTTCGTCTCCTCGCTCTCGGGCAAGGCAGCCAGCCCGCGCAGCTCCATCTACAACGCGACCAAGTTTGGGTTGCGCGGCTTCGCGCTGGGCCTGCGAAGCGACCTGGCCTCGCGCGGAGTGGGCGTTCGCTCGTCTCGCCGGGATTCGTCCGCGAGGCGGGGATGTTCGCCGAGTCGGGCGCGAAGCCGCCCCCGGGGATGGGGACTGCCACGCCCGAGCAGGTCGGCGATGCAGTCGTCAAGGCGATCGAGCGGGACAAGGTGGAGCTCGCGGTAGCCCCGCTCCCACAGCGAGCCCTGGCTCACTTCGGGATGGTCAGCCCCAGCGCCGCGGTGCGGGCACAGAGCGGTGCCGCCGGGCAGAAGGCGGCTGAGGCCGTCGCCGCCGGGCACTCGAAGGACAAGAGGTGACGAAGACTCGGCGGGGGACACGATGAGCAGCGATTCCTTTGGTGCCCGTTCGACCCTCGAAGTGAGCGGGCACGACTATGAGGTCTTCCGGGTAGACGTCTTGCAGGAGCGCTTCGACGTGGCGCGGCTGCCCTACTCGATCAAGGTGCTGCTGGAGAACGTGCTGCGGCTAGAGGACGGCGCCGAGGTCACCGCGGCGGATGTGGAGGCGATCGCGAGCTGGGACGCTGCGGATGAGCCGAGCGTCGAGATCCCATTCCAGCCGGCTCGGGTACTGATGCAGGACTTCACCGGCGTGCCCGCGGTGGTCGACCTGGCGGCGATGCGCGATGCGATGGAGGAGATCGGCGGCGATCCTGCATCGATCAACCCGCTGGTCGACGTCGACCTGGTGATTGACCACTCGGTCCAGGTCGACGCCTTCGGTAACGCGAGAGCCTTCGCGCTCAACGCTGAGCGCGAGTTCGAGCGCAACCGCGAGCGCTACTCCTTCCTCAAGTGGGGACAACGCTCCTTCGACAACTTCAGCGTGGTGCCCCCGGCGACGGGGATCTGCCACCAGGTCAACCTCGAGCACATCGCCCAGGTCGTCTACAGCCGCGAGGTGGGCGGCGTTACCCGCGCCTACCCCGACACCCTGGTCGGCACCGACTCCCACACGACGATGGTCAACGGGCTCGGGGTGCTGGGCTGGGGGGTGGGCGGGATCGAGGCCGAGGCGGCGATGCTCGGGCAGCCGATTTCAATGCTGTTGCCGCAGGTGGTCGGTTTCAAGCTGGACGGCGAGCTGCCGGAGGGGGCGACCGCCACCGACCTCGTTCTCACCGTGACCGAGATGCTGCGCGAGCTGGGCGTCGTCTCCAAGTTTGTCGAGTTCTACGGGCCGGGTCTGCCGACGCTGGGGCTGGCCGACCGGGCGACGATCGGAAACATGTCGCCGGAGTTCGGCTCGACCTGCGCGATCTTCCCGATCGACGCCGAGACGCTGCGCTATCTGGAGCTGACCGGACGAGCAACCGAGACGATCGAACTGGTCGACGCCTACGCCCGCGAGCAGGGGATGTTCCATGAGCCGGGCGCAGAGGATCCGGTTTTCTCGGTGACGCTGGAGCTTGACCTGGGTGAGGTGGTGCCGAGCATCGCCGGGCCGAAACGACCCCAGGATCGGGTGCCACTGGCGCAGGCCAAGGAGGCGTTCTTAGGGGCCATGGTGGAGTTCGACCCGGAGGCGGCCGAGCAGCTTGGCAACGGCCGTGACGAGGCGATCGAAGAGTCCTTCCCGGCCTCGGACCCGCCGGCCGAGGGCCATGACGATGAGCGGGGGAGACCGCGACCGGCGGTGAGCGACGCGCCGGTGGCCACGGTGGAGCGCGGCAGCGACGACGCGGTCGAGGTGACGCTGCAGGAGGGCACGACCGTCGAGCTTGATCACGGCCGGGTGGTGATTGCAGCGATCACCAGCTGCACCAATACCTCCAACCCGAGCGTGATGATCGGCGCCGGGCTGCTCGCCCGCAACGCAGTGCAGCGGGGCCTGTCTCGCAAGCCTTGGGTGAAGACCTCGCTGGCGCCGGGGTCCACGGTAGTGACCGACTACCTGGAGAGGGCGGGGCTGACTCCCTACCTCGACCGGCTCCAGTTCAACCTGGTTGGGTACGGGTGCACGACCTGCATCGGCAACTCTGGGCCGCTGGCGCCGGAGATCTCCAGCGCGATCGAGGAGAAGGACCTCGCGGTCTGCGCCGTCCTTTCGGGGAACCGAAACTTCGAGGGGCGGATCAACCAGGACGTGAAGGCGAACTACCTGGCCAGCCCACCCCTGGTGGTCGCCTACGCGTTGGCGGGGCGGATGGACCTCGACCTGCTCTCCGAGCCGCTGGGCGAGGGCTCCGATGGCGAGCCGGTCTACCTACGTGACATATGGCCCAGCTCGGAGGAGATCAAGGAGCTGGTTGGCCGCTCGATCCGCTCGGAGATGTTCATCCGCAGCTACGGCGAGGTGTTCGCAGGGGATAAGAACTGGAACGCGGTTGAAGTGCCCGAGGGTGACCGCTACACCTGGCCGGACTCCACCTACGTGCGCCGCCCCACCTTCTTCGAGGGGATGCCGCCCGACCCCCCCGGCGTCGAGCCGATCGAAGGGGCAAGGGTGCTGGCCGTTCTAGGTGACTCGATCACCACCGATCACATCTCACCCGCAGGGGCGATCAAGAAGGACAGCCCGGCTGGCAGGTGGCTGATCGAGCAGGGCGTTGAGCCGCGCGACTTCAACTCCTACGGTTCGCGGCGGGGAAACCACGAGGTGATGATCCGCGGCACCTTCGCCAATATCCGACTCCGCAACCGCCTGGTGCAGAGGCCCGGAGGGTTCACACGCCACTTCCCCGACGGAGAGGAGACGACTGTCTATGAGGCAGCGAGGGCCTATGCGGAGGAGGGGGTACCCCTGGTGGTGCTCGCCGGTAAGGAGTACGGGGCCGGCTCCTCCCGCGATTGGGCTGCCAAGGGCACCAAGCTGCTCGGCGTCCGCGCTGTGATCGCCGAGAGCTTTGAGCGGATCCATCGCTCCAACCTGATCGGCATGGGCGTCTTGCCCCTCCAGCTCCCCGATGGGGAGAGCGTGGACTCCCTCGGCCTGACTGGAGAAGAGGTCATCGAAATCGGTGATCTCCAAGGCGGCGAGGCAAAGATGGTGAGTGTGAGTGCAACTCGCAACGGAGCCGAGCCGAGCGAGTTCGAGGCGAGGGTTCGCCTCGACACACCCAAGGAGGTCACCTACTTTCAAAACGGCGGCATTCTCCAGACCGTTCTCCGCAACCTGAAGAGGTAGGTGCGGCGGGGCCGCGGGAGGCAGGGGGGTCCGCGCGACCCACACCGCACCTGCGCGTCGGTAGCCAGGGAGGGATGCCGACGCAGCCGTTCCCCCGGACGGGACTGTCCAGAGGAACAGTCCCGTCTACCTATACAGCCTCAGCCGGTCGGGGTCAAGGCCACTGGGCGGTTATTGCGGGTTGTCCACCGCGCTATGCGGGTAATCCGCAACGCCCCAACCCCTGCGCTCGATCAGCTCGATTCCAATCACACTGCCAAGGGGGCCGACCGGCGTCAGGGTCGCGGCGAGCAGGGTGTAAGGCGCCTCGCGCCTGACTGCGGCCACCCAGATCACTATGCAGAGGCCGACGAAACCGATCCCGTGCGCCCACCCGAAAATCATCGTCTCGGTTTCGAACCCGGGGAGCAGCCAGAACACGATCAGGGCGGTGAAGATCGTCAACTCGATCCAAGAGAGGCGCTTTACCCACACGAACAGCGGCCCGGGTACCGGCTTTTGCATCAGGCATCGGGGGTGAGGGCAGTCAGGACTATGCGCTCCTGCTCGCGGGCGTGGGCGGCCGAGTAGCCCTCGCCGGGGCTGGCGCGGCCCGGGCGGCCGATGTAGGTCAGCTTGACCCCCTCGGGCAAGATCCCCGGCATGCGCCGCGACATCACCTTCCAGGCACCCATGTTGCGCGGCTCCTCCTGCACCCAGGCGATCTCCTTCAGGTTGGGGTAGGAGGCGATCAGGTCAGCCAGCTGCTGGTCTGCGAAGGGGTAGAGCATCTCCACCCGGGCGATGGCGATCGAGGCCGCCGACTCGCGCCGCTCGCTCGCGTCCATGTCGAAGTACACCTTGCCGGTGCAGAGCACCAGTCGCTCGACCTTCTCACGCCTGCCGCTGGCGCTGGGGTCATCGAGGATGGCGTGGAACTCGCCGCTGGACAGTTCCTCCAGGCTGGCGGTCGCCCGCTCCAGGCGCAGCAGGCCCTTCGGCGTGAAGACGATCAGCGGGCGGGGCTTGCGGATCAGCGCCTGGCGGCGCAGCAGGTGGAAGTACTGGGCGGCGGTGGTAGGGTTGGCGATGCGGATATTGCCCTCCGCGCCGAGCGCCAGGAAGCGCTCGATGCGGGCACTGGAGTGCTCGGGGCCGGAGCCCTCGTAGCCGTGGGGCAGCAGCAGGGTGAGGCGACTGGTCTGGCCCCACTTTGCCTCGCCCGAAACGATGAAGCTGTCGATGATCACCTGGCCGGCGTTGGCGAAGTCGCCGAACTGGGCCTCCCAGAGGACGAGCGCGCTCGGCGTCGCCGCCGAGTAGCCGTACTCAAAGCCAAGGCAAGCTACCTCCGAGAGGGGGCTGTTGTGCAGCTCAAAGGGGGCTGAGGCTTGATCCAGGTTCTGCATCGGGCAGTACTCAAGGCCGGTGTTCTCATCGTGCAGGACGAGGTGGCGGTGGGAGAAGGTGCCGCGCTCGGTGTCTTGCCCGGTGAGGCGGGTGTGTACGCCCTCGGTCAAAAGCGAGGCGAAGGCGAGCGCCTCTGCGTGGCCGAAGTCGATGCCGCCTGCCTCGATCGCCTCCAGGCGCTTGGTCAGTGGCCGGCGCAGCTTGCGGTGGATCGTGAAGCTCTCCGGCACCTCCAGCAGGGCCTCGTTGAGGGCCCGCAGCTTCTCCGCCGGCACCGCGGTGTCGACCGGGGGGCTGGCGGTGCGGTCGAGGTCGCCGGTGCCGGTGGCGGTCGCCGTCGGGTCCTCATACTCGCCGGACTCCATCTTCTCGCGCAGCTCCTTCAGCGCGGCGGACATCTCCTCGCGCCGCTCGCTCGCGGCGCGCTCGACATCCTCGGCGCTGACCACACCCTCCCCGATCAACTTCTCGGCATAGATCTCCGACACCGGCGGGTGGGCCTTGATCTTCGCCGCCATCAGCGGCTGGGTGTAGGCGGGCTCGTCGGTCTCGTTGTGGCCGAAGCGGCGGTAGCCGATCAGATCGATCACGATGTCCCGTCCCCAGCGTTCGCGGTAGGCCATCGCGAGGCGGATCGAGGCAGAGCAGGCCTCGACATCATCGGCGTTGACGTGGATGATCGGCACGTTGAAGCCCTTCGCCATGTCGGCCGCATAGGGGGTGGAACGGGCCTCCTCCGGGTCGGTGGTGAACCCCACCTGGTTGTTTTGGATGATGTGGATCGTGCCACCGGTGTTGTAGCCCTTTAGCGACTGAAGGTTGAGGGTCTCGGCGACAACACCCTGGGCCGGGAAGGAAGCGTCGCCGTGGAGCAGCACCCCGAGGGCGCGCTTGGGGTCGTGGGTGAGCTTCGGGCCGTTGAGGTCGGATTGCAGGAAGCGGGCGCCGCCGGTGACTACCGGGTCGACGAACTCGAGGTGGCTGGGGTTGGGGTAGAGGCGGACGGAGATCTTCTCGCCCTCGCTGGTCTCATAGATCCCCTGATGGCCGTAGTGGTACTTGACGTCGCCGGTTCCGCCGAGGGGGATCGCCGCGACCGCCTTCACAGCGTCGATCCGCTTGTCGCCCTCGAACTCAGCAAGGATCGACTCGACCGGGCGGCCGAGGTTGTGGGCGAGGACGCTGAGCCGCCCGCGATGGGCCATGCCGAAAACGACCTCCTCGGCGCCCGCGCGGTGGGCGAGGGTTACCAGCTCGTCGAGCATCGGCACCACGGCATCGAGGCCCTCGACCGAGAACATCTTCTGGCCCAGGTAGGCCTTCTCGAGGAAGCGCTCGAACCCGAAGACGTCGATCAGGCGGCCGAGGAGGCGGCGTTTCTCGTCCTCGTCGAGCGCCCGACAGTGGGCGCCCGTCTCGATCATCTCTCGCAGCCAGAGTCGCTGCTCGTGGGAAGAGAGGTGCTCGAACTGGTAGGCCATCGTGCCGCAGTAGGCCTCGCGCAGTCGCGGCAGCGCCTCCAGCAGGGTCTCGCCGGGGACACCGATGTGCAGGATCGAGGCGGGGATCTTCGCCATCAGCTCCGGGGTGAGGTTGAGGCTCTCGGGCTGGATCGAAGGGTCACCCTGGGGCTCGGAGCCGAGCGGATCCAGGCGAGCGGCGAGGTGTCCGCGGGTGCGGTAGCCCTTGAGCAGCGAGGTTGCCGACTCGACTGCTTGGAGCAGTTCCTCGTCTGGGGCGGTGGGTGCGCTCGCCGGCGCGGGGGCGCCGAGCGGTGGGGCGGAGGCGGAGACTGGGTGAGCCGCGGCGATCGGGCCTGGGTCGACGCCGAGGTCTCCGGCGAGCCCCTCGTAGAAGCCATTCTCGCCTTGGAGAAGCTGCTCGACCCGGCGCAGGAACGCACCCGACTCGGCACCCTGGATGACGCGGTGGTCATAGGTCGAGGTCAGCGTCATCACCTTGGAGACTCCGAGCCGGCGGACCCGGTCGGGGGATGCGTGCGCCCACTCTGGCGGATAGGCGATCGAGCCGGTGGCGATGATCGCGCTCTGACCGCTCATCAGTCGCGGGACCGAGGCGACGGTGCCGATGCCACCGGGGTTGGTGAGGGAGATGTTGGTGCCCTGGAAGTCATCGGGGCTGAGCTTGTTCTCGCGAGTCTTGGTGATCAGGTCCTCGTAGTAGGAGTGAAAGGCCGCGAAGTCCAGGCCGTCAGCGCCCTTGATCACCGGGACCATGAGGCTGTGGGAGCCGTCCTTTCGCTCGACATCGACCGCAATGCCGAGGTTGACCGGTCCCATCTCGAGCGCGAACGGCTTCCCCTCGCGCTCCTCATAGGTGCGGACCATCACCGGGGACTCCTTGGCGGCCTGCACGATCGCCCAGGCGATCAGGTGGGTGAAGGAGACCTTCATCCCCCGCTCGTTCACCACCCCGTTCAGCGCCTTGCGCTTGGCGTCCAGCGTGTCGACGGCGACAGTCCGAAACGACGTGGCGGTCGGCACCTGCCGACTCTCGTTCATCGCCGAGGCGAGCATCGCCGCCGGCCCGCGCAGCGGTTTGGCCTCGCCGGGCGCAGTCGCCGGCCCGCCCCCATTAGCGGCCGCCAGCACGTCCTCCTTGGTCACCTTGGCGCCCGGACCTGAGCCGCTGACAGCCCCCAAGTCGACGCCTGTGGCGGCGGCGACGCGTCGCGCAACCGGCGTGGCCCGCACATCTTCAGTGGCCCCGTCGGTTCCGCCCGTGGTTGCCCCATCTCCCTGCGGCTGACGTGGGAGGGAGGTCGAGGACGGATTCTGCCCGCCCGCAGGGCCCCCTTCCCCCGTGACGGGATCCGCAGCCGAGCCGTTGGACCCCTCGGCGGACCCCTCCCCGGGCTCAATCTCGGCCAGTGGAGCGCCCACCGCTACCTCTTCGTCAACCTGCGCAATCAGCTTCGTGATCGTGCCCGCGACAGGTGCCGGGACCTCTGCGTCGACCTTGTCGGTCGAGATCTCCACGACGGTGTCGCCCTCGTTGACGAAGTCCCCCTCGGCGACGTGCCACTCGAGCACGATCCCCTCGGTGACCGACTCGCCCATCTCGGGCATCTCGATCTGCAAGGTCGCCGTTTGCGCCATCTCTGGATTGAGTGTATGAAACAGAGGTGAATTACTTCTTAACCGGGGCGACGGGGTTCATCGGCCGCAACCTCGTCGAGCGGTTGCTGAAGCGCGAGGGGACAATCTACGCGCTCGTCCGGGCGGGCTCGCGGGGCCGCCTGGAGGAGCTGCGCACCAGTTGGGGCGCCGACGGGGCGCGGATCGTTCCGGTCGCCGGCGACCTCTCCCAGCCGGGGCTGGGCGTCTCCGAGGAGGACCTGGTGACGATGCGGGGCGAGGTCGATCACTTCTTCCACCTGGCGGCGATCTATGACATGACCGCTGACGCCGAGGTCCAGGAGGTGGCAAACGTCGAGGGCACGAGGCACGCGGTGGAGCTGGCGGGGGCGATCGAGGCCGGCTGCTTTCATCAGGTCAGCTCGATCGCCGTCGCCGGTCTTTACCGCGGCGAGTGGCGCGAGGAGATGTTCGAGCAGGCCGAAGGACTTGACGCCAACCCCTACTTCCGGACCAAGCATGAGTCCGAGCGGGTCGTGCGCGAGGACTGCCCGCGGCCGTGGCGGGTCTATCGCCCGGGGATCGTCGTGGGGGACTCGCGGACGGGGGCGATCGACAAGATCGACGGCCCCTACTACTTCTTCAAGGCGTTGCAGCGGGCGCGGCGAGTGCTGCCCACTTGGCTGCCGACGATCGGGATTGAGGGAGGCGAGATCAACCTCGTCCCGGTTGACTTCGTCGCCGCCGCGATCGACCACATCGCCCACCGGCCGGGACTCGACGGCCGGGCGTTTCACCTAACCGACCCCCACCCCAAGACGGCGGGTGAGGCGATCAACCTCTTCGCCAAGGCGGCCGACGCGCCGCAGATGGCGGTGCGGCTGGAGCCCAATGTCGTCGATCCGGCGAGGACGCTGATCGGCACCGGCCTTAAGCTCTTCCCCCCGGCGAGACGGGCGGCGGAGGTGGTGCTGAGAGACTTCGGCATCCCGCCCGAGATCCTCAGCTACGTCAACTATCCGACGACCTTTGACTGCTCGGGCGCCCAGGCGGCGCTGGAGGGATCGGGAATCGGGGTGCCGGCGCTGGAGACCTACGCCGAGCGGCTCTGGGACTACTGGGAGCGCAACCTCGACCCCGACCTGTTCAAGGACCGTTCGCTGGCGGGGGCGGTGCGGGGCAAGGTGGTGTTGATCACCGGCGCCTCTTCGGGGATTGGCAAGGCGGCTGCGGTGAAGGCGGCCGACGCCGGCGCGACGGTGCTGCTGGTGGCCCGCTCGGTCGAGAAGTTGGAGGAGACGAAGGAGGAGATCGAGACGGCGGGCGGAACCGCGCACATCCACCGCTGCGACATGGCCGACATCGAGGACATCGAGCGGATGGCCGAGGAGGTGCTCGCCTACCACGGTCAGGTCGACATCCTCGTCAACAACGCGGGGCGCTCGATCCGGCGCTCGGTCGCGCTCTCCTACGATCGCTTTCACGACTACGAGCGCACGATCCAGCTCAACTATTTCGGAGCGGTGCGACTGATCCTTGCGTTGCTGCCGGCGATGCGGGCGCGCAAGTCGGGCCACATAATCAACGTCAGCTCGATCGGGACGCAGACCAACCCTCCGCGCTTTTCCGCCTACGTCGCCTCGAAGGCGGCGCTGGATGCCTTCAGCCGGGTGATTGCCTCGGAGGTGATCGACGACGGCGTCCACATAACGACGATCCACATGCCTCTGGTGCGGACGCCGATGATCGCGCCGACTCGGATGTATGACATGTTCCCGGCGATCACGCCGGAGGAGGCGGCGGAGATGATCGCCGGGGCGATGGTCGCCAAGCCGAAGAAGGTGGCTACGCGGCTTGGGAACTTCGGCGAGCTGCTCTACGCGGTGGCCCCGAAGGCGAGCGACACGATCCTGAACACTGCGTACAAGCTTTTCCCCGAGTCGCAGGCTGCAAAGGGGAAGGGAGATGAGGCTCCTGATAAACCGCCGTCCACCGAGGCCGTCGCCTTCGCGCACCTGATGAAAGGCGTGCACTGGTAAGGAGACTCAAGCACTGGGGGTGGGGGTATGAGGACCAAGCGCCCTCTGAGGTCGAGCTGAGGGAGGCTGCTGCCGGAATCAGAGAGCGGCTTGGGTTCGGGTGTCGGCCGGAGGCGGCGGTTCCGCTGGGAGAGGTGGAGCTTCGGGCCGCGAGGTTGAAGGTGCCGGAGGAGTTCGGGGACCTCTTCACGGATGTGCACTACGAGCGCGTTGCTCACGCATTGGGGAAGGCTTACCGGGATGTTGTGCGGGGGTTCAGGGGGGAGTTCCCCAATCCGCCGGACCTCGTCGCTTTCCCGGCGGATGAGTCCGAGATCGAGGTCGTATTGAGCTGGGCAGAGACGGAGGGGGCCGCTGTCGTGCCATTCGGCGGTGGGACCAGTGTGGTCGGGGGAGTTGAGCCCCGGACCGGCGATCGCCCCGTCGTCTCGATGGACCTGCGCCGGTTGGACTTGGTGCTGGAGGTCGATGCGGAATCGTTGGCGGCGCGGATCCAGGCAGGGGCTACGGGGCCTCGGTTGGAGGAGCAGCTTCGGAAGCGTGGGTTAACGCTGCGGCACTTTCCGCAGTCGTTTGAGTACTCAACGCTGGGGGGCTGGATCGCGACGCGGGCCGGGGGGCACTTCGCGACGCTTTACACGCACATCGACGATCTGGTCGAGTCGGCGCGGGCGATCACTCCGCGGGGAACGTGGGAAAGCCGGCGGTTACCGGGGTCGGGGGCCGGACCCTCGCCCGACCGGATGCTGATCGGCTCGGAGGGGATCCTCGGCGTGATCGCCGAGGCCTGGGTGCGGGTGCGCCCGCGACCCGAGTTCAAGGCGTCCTGCGGGGTCGAGTTCGACGACTTCCTGGCCGCGGCCAGGGTGGTCCGAGAGATCTCACAGTCGGGCCTTTACCCGTCGAACTGTCGGTTGCTCGATGCGCTGGAGGCGGGGACGACGGGGGCCGGAACGGGCGAGAAGAACCTGCTGGTGCTGGGGTTCGAGTCCGCTCATCATCCCGTCGAGGCGTGGATGGACCTGGCGCTGGAGATGGCCCGAGGACACGGGGGTGTGCCCGGGGAGGTGCGCGACGGGGGCGAGGGCGCCGACGCAGTCGGCGCCTGGCGGAGTGCCTTCCTCCTCGCTCCATACCTGCGCGACACTTTCGTCGCCTGCGGCGTCCTCTCCGAGACCTTCGAGACCGCGATCGTCTGGGACCGCTTTGAGGCCTTTCACGCCGAGGCGATGGCGGCGGTGAGGGCCAAGGTCGCCGAGATCTCCGGCGGGCCGGCCGAGGGGCTGGGTGCGCCGCGCGTCAGCTGTCGCCTCACTCACGTCTACCCCGATGGCCCGGCCCCTTACTTCACGGTGATCGCGCCCGCGGTGCGGGGCGGCGAGGTCGAGCAATGGGACGAGATCAAGGCCGCCGCCTCAGAGGCGGTGATCGAGGGCGGCGGCACGATCACCCACCACCACGCGGTCGGCCGCGACCACCGTCCCTGGTATGACCGCCAGCGGCCGGCGCCGTTCGCCGCTGCGTTACGGGCGGCGAAGGCCGAGCTGGATCCGAGCGGGATGCTCAACCCCGGTGTTCTGATCGACACAGCCTGAGGACTTACAAACCCCTTACACGGTCCTGACCGGACTCATACACGGCCGCCCGAGGATCGCTGCAATGAGTTGGATACCTAAAAGGAGGTTCCAGATGTTCCAGGCAGCTCGAAAGCACATCGGCGCGATCGTCATGATCGGCGTCGCGGCGGCCCTGGTCGTTGGCGGCGTCGCGGCGGCCCAGAGCGAATCCCAGAATGGCTCCCATGGGAGCCTAGGCGCCGGCTCACTGCCCGGCCCCCCGCCGATGGGCCCGTCAATGAAAGGCCTCACCTACGCCGAGTTCCACGTCCAAAAGAACGGGCAGGAGCAGGTGTTAAGACTCGACCAGGGCAAGATCGCCTCGGTTAACAGCAGCTCCATCACATTGACCGAGAACGACGGCAGCTCGGTGACGATCCCACTTGACGAAAACACCAAGATCCTCACCGGGCCAGGTCAGAGTGCGGCGATCGGCGATCTATCCGAAGGCGAGACCGTGGTCGTTTGCGGACCGCAGGGCGGCCCGGCGAAGTCCATCATGGTGCCGCCGAAGCCGGGACAGATGAAGGGCGCTCCGCCTGCCGGTGGGCAGTTTCCGCCTCCGGGCGACAACTGATCCGCGATGGCTGGGAGGGGTGATCGAACCGGTCACCCCGCCCGGCCGTGCGGCGAGCGCGAGTGAGAGGCTAAGCGTGTGAAGGGAGCCATCCTCCTCGTTGAGGACGAGCAGGCGATCGCCGAGCTCGTCCGCGCCTATCTCCGGCGCGAGGGGTTCGACGCCGTCTGGGCGCGCAGTGGCGAGCAGGCGCTGGAGGAGCTCTCCCGCCATCCCGTTCGGCTCGTCGTGTTGGACATCGGGTTGCCGGGGATCGACGGCTTCGAGGTCTGTAGGCGCCTGCGCGAGCGCACCAGCGTGCCGATCCTCATCCTCAGCGCTCGCGATGAGGAGGTCGACCGGGTGGCGGGGTTAGAGGTGGGTGCCGATGACTATGTCGTCAAGCCATTCTCGCCGCGGGAGCTGGTGGCGAGGGTGAAGGCGATCCTGCGCCGCACCTCCGGCGGCGGCGCGGTGGGCCACGACGGGGCACTGGCCGTGGGCGATGTCGAGCTGGACCCAGCGGCTCGCACGGTGACCGTCGCCGGGCGTCCCGTTGAGCTGACCTCGCGCGAGTTCGACCTGCTGGCGGCACTCCTCGCCCACCCGGGCGTCGTGCTCAGCCGCGACCGCCTGCTGGAGCTGGCCTGGCATGGAGAGTTCGCCGGCGGGACGCGTACCGTCGACGTCCACATCGCCCAGCTGCGGCGCAAGCTGGGGCGTCCGGGCCTGGTCGGAACGGTGCGCGGTGCCGGCTATAAGGCTGTCCGGTGATCCGCTCACTGCGCACCCGCCTGTTCATCGCGATCTTCGGCACCGTCGTGCTCGCCGTCGGGGCCTCGCTTGCGCTCGGGGTGGTTTTGACCAAGAACGCCGTCCGCGACACGATCCGACTCGATCTCGAGCGCCAGGCGGATGCGTTCTCGACCCAGCTCGCCCGCCTTCAGGCATCGAGTGCCCTGCGCCTGCGCGGTGCCCCGCCGCCGCCCAGCTCTCCGCTCGGTGGACCCTCACCACCGGGAGGCCCGGGCGTGCCGCCGGTCGCCGCTCCTTCCGAATCACGCCCGGTCGAGATCCTCGGCCTAACCGGGGCGGCGGATGTCCTGCCCGCGGCGGCGGTCGCGCAGCTGCGGCAGAGCGGCTCCGCTGATGGGACGGCCCGGATCGATGGACGCAGCCAGATCTTTGCGGCGCGGCGCATCGGCCGCTCGGTCGTTTTGGTGACGCACCCCGACGCCGTCACCGGCGGCGACTTCAGTCGCTACCTCTCGGCACTGCTGATCGCCAGCGGAGTGGCCGCTCTGGTCGCGGCAGCTGTCGCGGCGCTGCTTTCGCGGCGGCTTATCCAGCCGCTGCGAAGGCTCGCCGCCGCGGCGGGGGAACTTGCGGCCGGTCGACGGCCCGAGCCGGTGCCGCCGGAGGGGACCGAGGAGTTGGACGAGCTGGCCGAGGCCTTTAACGGGATGTCGGCGCAGCTATCCCACGCCCGTGATGCCGAGCGGGCGGTCCTGCTCTCGGTCTCCCACGATCTACGCACCCCGCTCACCTCGATCCGCGGCTATGCGGAGGGGATCGAGGACGGCACGGTCGAGCCGCGCCAGGCCGCAGAGGTGGTCGGGCGCGAGGCGGAGCGTCTGGAGCGGCTCGTTGGTGATCTGCTCGCGCTGGCGCGACTGCGCCAGGGGGTGCTGGAGGTGAGGCGGGAGCCGGTCGACTTGGCGGCGGTCGCTCGCGAGGCTGAGGAGCGGTTGCGACCGCGGTCCCGCGGCGCGGGCGTGGAGGTGAGGGTGCAGGGGGGCGCGACACTCGTCACGGCTGACCACGGTCGCACCCTCCAGGTCGTCTCCAACCTGCTCGAGAACGCGATCCGCGTCAGCCCGAAGGGCGAGGCAGTGACGCTGGCGGTGGCCCCTGGCGCGATCGCGGTGAGCGACAGGGGTCCCGGCATACCGGAGGAGGACATTCCTCGCGCCTTCGAGCGCTTCCACCTGCGCGCCCGCTCGGGCCGCGGCTCCGACGGCGCTGGCCTCGGGTTGGCGATTGTCCGCGAGCTGACCGAGGCGATGGGGGGCGACGCCACGGTCGAGAACTTTCCCGGCGGCGGCGCCCGCTTCACGATTCGGCTACCCGGTCTACCCTGATCTGGTGAAAAACGGTCGCGAAGAGCCAAAGAGTGACCCCTGGCGCCTCAATGAGGAAGCGCGCAGGCGTCGTCTGAGGGAAGACGGTCGACGGTCCCTCGCAGTCAATCTCGCCGAGGGTCTCGCATTGAGCGAATTCCTCTCGACATTCACCGGGAGCGCCCGGAAGAGTTGACCTCCGAGCCGCTGCGGCTTCGAGAGTTGATCGATCGGTTGACTCGAGCCGAGATCCGTTTCGTGCTGGTCGGCGGGCTCGCAGTTAATGCGTGGGGCTACCTGCGCGCCACCCGGGACGTTGATTTGGTTCCCGACCCTTCACCCGAGAACCTCGCAAGACTCGACGCCCTGCTCAAGGCGTTGGGGGGAAAGGTCGAGGTGGGAGGGCGTCTGCTCACTGCAGACGCGATCGCGACCTTTCTGCGCACCGGAGATCGAACGCTTGTGGTCACCGATCTGGGGAATGTCGACGTTCTTCAGGGATTGCCGCAGGTGCCTTCGTTTGCCTCCCTTGACGCCGAGGCGTCGAATGTCGATATGGATGGCCTCGTCGTGCGTGTCTGCTCGCTTGAGCACCTGTTCGCGATGAAGCGAGCGAGCGAGCGATCCCGAGATCGCGACGACCTGGAGGCGCTGGAAGCCGCCCGAGGGGGCGAGAACGAAGAGGACTGAGGCTGAGCGGCGGTACCCTGTCGCGACCGAGTCTCTGTTCAGGCGGGTAGCGCGTGTGCCCGTCCACCCTGTCCACGTGGAAACCATCACTTCGGAACACCCGACCGTGCCAGCCGGGGCCGCGGAGGCCGAGGCGCCGCCCGCCGAGTCCGCCGTGCGGCGACGCTCGCCGCTGCGGGCGGCGATCAAGACGGGGCGCCCGCACGAGTGGATCAAGAATCTATTCGTCTTCGCTGGCCTGCTCTTCTCGGGCAAATTCACCCATCCCCACGAGATCTTTGAGGCGATGCTGGCCTTCGTCTCCTTCTGCCTGATCTCCAGCGCCGGCTACTTCGTCAACGACCTGGCCGATGTCGAGCTCGACCGCAGGCACCCGAAGAAGCGCCTCCGTCCGCTGGCGGCCGGCGAGCTCTCCGAGCGTGCCGCGATGACGATCGCCCCGGTCGCGGCGGCGGCGGCGATCGGCCTCGCCTTCGGGACGATCAACTGGCAGGTGGGGCTGATGGTGGTCGGCTACGGCGTCGCCCAGGTGGCCTACAGCCTCGGCCTCAAGCAGGTGGTGATTGTCGACGTCATGACTTTGGCCGGCCTCTTCATCCTCCGCGTGGCCGCCGGCGCCAGCGCGGTAGGGGCTCACGCCTCGGAGTGGCTGATCCTCTGCACCGGCATGCTTGCCCTCTTCCTCGGCGTCACCAAGCGCCGCCAGGAGGCGGTCTCCGAGTTGCACCAGGGGACCAGTAGCCGCCCGGTCCTCGAGCACTACTCCCTCCCCTTCCTCGACCAGATGGTCTCCCTGGTAACCACCGGCACCGTGATCAGCTATGCGATCTACACCGTGAACTCCCCGCTGATCGGCAGTCGCATGATGTTGACCATCCCCTCGGCCATCTACTGCATTTTCCGCTACCTCTACCTGATCTATGATCGCTCAGACGACCGCTCGACCGCCGCGATCGTCGCCGAGGACAAGGGCATGATCGCCGGTGGCGTCAGCTTCGTCCTGGTTGCCTTCCTTTTGCTCTACGTCTTCAAATAAGGGCTAGCCAGGCTCGATCGAGAGGTCATCGACGAGCGTGGTCTTGCCGTCGCGGGTGAACTGGAGGTCGATGGTCTCGTTTTTGCGGTAGGTGCCGAAGAGGCCCAGGTACATCGCAAGCCAACGGCCCGCGCCCACTTTCTCCTTGACGATCGGGCGGGTGAAGACGATCTCGCCGGCACGGACGTTGTAGGCCTCTCCCTCGACCTGTTCGACGCCGTTGATGAAGACGACGAAGGGGGGCTGGGCCCGTGTCGGCAGCTTGACTCGGTTGCCCGCGGCGTAGCTGCCCTTGGGGATCTCGGTGCTGGCGTCGCGCATCACGCCCCTTCCGACAGAATCTCGCGAACGGCGTCGAACGGCGTCTTCAGCTCTCCGGAGTCTAGCTCCTCGCGCAAAACCGTCCCGCGAAAGGCAACCATGCTGCCATCTCCCTTCACATCGAGGCCGGCGGTCGGCTTCCTCAGAAGTCCCTTCCCTGAGATCTGCAACCGCGCATGAACCTGGTCCCCCGGCGCAAAGTCCCGCAACCCCGAAGAAGGCTGCAACGGCCCCTCGGCCCGCACTCTCTCAGCTTGTCTCTTCATCGCAGCGATCGCCGCATCCAGATCGTCAAACGCCTCGTGCTCGACATCCGATCCGTGCCTCACCGTCAGCTTCCACCCGGCGCTCATTGGCCCAGCGTATGGAACTCGATAAGAGGTCGGGCATTCGCCCGCTCCCTTGCGGAGCCCTCGTTCTCAGGCACCCCGTCGAGGCCGCTTAGGCCTGCGCGCCGGTGGTCCGACGATCTTTTCAGGTCCCTCACGATCCCCGATTGCCACGTACTCCAGCTCACGCTCCCCGGTGTAGATCTGCCGCGGGCGGGCGATTTTCTTCTCGGGGTCTTCCTGCATCTCCATCCACTGCGCGACCCACCCGGCGGTGCGCGGGATCGCAAAGATCACGGTGAACATCTCGGCCGGGATCTCCAGCGCCTCGTAGATGATCCCCGAGTAGAAGTCGACGTTCGGGTAGAGCTTGCGCGAGGTGAAGTACTCGTCCTCGAGCGCCCGTTTCTCCAGCTCGCGTGCAATCTCAACCAGGGAGTTGTACTCGGTCGCCTCAAAGACCTCATCCATGTGCTGCTGGATGATCCGCGCCCGCGGGTCATAGTTCTTGTAGACGCGGTGGCCGAAGCCCATCAGTTTCTCCTCGCGCGCCTTCACCCGCTCGAGGAAGTCGGGAATGTTGTCCGGGCTCTCGATCCGCCGCAGCATCCGCAGCACCGCCTCGTTGGCGCCCCCGTGCAGCGGCCCGTAGAGTGCCGCGACCCCGGCCGCCACCGCAGAGTAGGGGTCCACGTCGGAGGAGCCGACGCCGCGCACGGCGTTGGTCGAGCAGTTCTGTTCGTGGTCGGCATGGAGGATGAAGAGGACATCGAGAGCGCGCGCTAGCCGCGGGTCGGGCTCGTAGCGCATCTCGGTCTTCTTGAACATCATCGATAGGAAGTTCTCAGCGAAGCGAAGGTCGTTGTCGGGGTAGACGTAGGGCAGCCCCATGTTGTGCCGGTAGGAGAAGGCGGCCAGGGTCGGCACCTTTGCGATCAGCCGCACCGCCGCCATGTAACGCTCTTCGGGGTCGCCGATCTGCTTCGCGCCGGGATAAAAGGTGGAGAGCGCGCCAACCCCGGCGAGCAGCATCCCCATCGGGTGGGCGTCGTAGCGGAAGCCCTCGAAGAACTGTTTCAGGTCCTCGTGGACGAAGGTGTGGTGGGTGATGTCGTAGGCCCAGCGATCGAGCTGTGGCCCGGTCGGCAGCTCGCCGAAGGTCAGCAGGTAGGCTACCTCGAGGAAGTTGGAGCGCTCGCAGAGCTGCTCAATCGAGTAGCCGCGATGTTCGAGGATCCCCGCCTCGCCGTCGATGTAGGTGATTGCCGAGCGGCAGGAGGCCGTGTTGGTGAAGGCCGGGTCATAGGACATCAGGCCGAAGTCCTCCTCGGAGACCTTGATCTGGCGCAGGTCCATCCCCCGCACCGTCCCATCGGCGATCGGCAACTCGTAGGTCTGACCGGTGCGGTTGTCGGTGACGGTCAGCGACTCCGACTCGGCGGCAGTGGCGCCATCGACAGTTGCGTTCCTGATCTGCTGCTCGGTGGCCATCACCCCTCCTCGAGCTTGTGTTCGGCTGGAGCCGCCAGTATCGCAGCTTGGATCGCCCGGCTTGTTGACCGCCGGGTAACGCTGAGGCGCTACTCGGCGGCGGTCGGCAGTGGCTCGAACTGGGTCATCGCATGCAGCTTCGCCAGTCGTTCGTCGATCTCCTCGCGGGTGAGGCGACCGACGCGCTCGGTGCCGAACTCTTCGACGTTGAAGGAGGCGAGGACGGTGCCGTAGCCCATCGCGCGGCGCAGGCTTGCCTCGTCGAGGTCGCCGTCGTGGCTGTCGAGGTAGCCGAGGAAGCCGCCGGCGAAGCTGTCGCCGGCGCCGGTCGGGTCGCGCACGTCCTCCAGCGGGAAGCCGGGGAGGGCGAAGAAGCCCTGATCGGTGAACAGCGCCGCTCCGTACTCGCCCTGCTTGGCCACGATGGCGCGCGGGCCGCGCTCCATCACGGCGCGGGCGGCGCGGGCGAGGTTCGACTCCCCGGTCAGCTGGCGGATCTCGGCATCGTTGACGATCACGCACTCGACCTCGCCGATGGCCGCCAGCAGCGAGTCCCTCGCGGTGTCGATCCAGAGATTCATCGAGTCTAGTGCGCAGAAGCGGGCCTCGCCGCACTGGGCGCGCACCTGGCGCTGCAGGTCGGGCTGGATGTTGGCGAGGAAGAGGACGTCGGCGGCCTTGGAGGCGTCGGAGAGCTTAGGCTCGAACTCGCCGAAGACGTTTAGCTGGGTGTCCTCGGTGTGGGCGACGTTGAGGTCGTACTCATAGCGCCCGCGCCAGAAGAAGGACCTACCCCCCTCGATCTGCTCGATGTCGTCGGTAATGACTCCGCGCCGCTCCAGCACTTCGAACTCGGCCACTCCGAAGTCCTCGCCCACGGGCCCGACCGGGCGCACCTCGGTGAAGAAGCTGGCGGCGAGGGAGAAGTGAACGGCGGTGCCGCCGAGCATCCTCTCGCGCTCCCCGAAGGGTGTGCGGACAGAGTCAAACGCGATCGATCCGACGACGGTTAGCGACATCGGTGGGCAGCCTAGCGCCTGCCCTGCGAGACTCCCCCTCCGATGAAGGCGATTCAGATCGAGGAGTTCGGCGGGCCAGAGGTGATGCTCCACGTTGAGGTCGACGACCCGGTGGCCGGTGACGACGAGGTTGTAATCGATGTCGCACGAAGCGGGGTCAACTTTGCCGATACGCACGCAACCCGGAACGACTACCTGGCCGAGCAGGCCCTGCCACTGATCCCCGGGGCCGAGGTAAGCGGCCGGACGCCGGATGGGCAGCGGGTGGCCTCGATCCTCGCTTCCGGCGGCTACGCCGAGAAGGCGGTCACCCCGAAGAGCTGGCTGGTTCCCATTCCCGACGAGGTCAACGACGATCAGGCAGCGGCACTGTTGCTTCAGGGGCTGACCGCGATGGCGCTGGTGCAGCGCTGCGCGCGGGTCGAGCCGGGCGAGACAATCGTGGTCGAGGCTGCCGCTGGCGGCACCGGCAGCCTCTCGGTCCAGCTCGCCAAGCGGGCCGGCGCAAAGGTCATCGGACTTGCCTCCAGCGGGGACAAACGAGCGATGGTCGAGCGACTTGGCGCCGACGCCACGGTCGACTCCCGCGCCGGAGACCTGAAGGCGGCGATCCTCGAGGCTAACGGTGGCGAGAAGGTCGACGCCGTCCTGCACATGAGTGGCGGCGACGCTTTCGACGCGGAGCTCGCGGCGCTGGCGCCGCTGGGGCGGATGGTCGTCTTTGGGATTGCTTCGCGCGAGCAGCGTGAGGTATCCACGGCGGCCCTGCTGCGCGGCTCCAAGTCGGTGATCGGCTTCTGGCTCGTCCACTTGCTGCTCCGCCGCGACTTGGCGGCGCCGATGATCGGCGAGCTTCTCGGCGCGGTCGCCGCTGGCGAGCTGGAGGTGACGATCAGCGGCGTTTACCCGCTCTCTGAGGCGGCGCGCGCCCACGAGGACCTGATCGGCCGACGCACCGCCGGCAAGCTTCTCTTGGATCCGAGTAAGTGACCGCGTTTAGGGACCTCGGGCTCTCGCCGGAGATCCAACAGGCGCTTGACGAGCTGGGCTTCGAGGAGCCGACGCCGATCCAGGAACAGGCGATTCCTGAGCTGCTCGCCGGCCACGACGTGATCGGCCAGGCCCAGACCGGCACCGGAAAGACCGCCGCCTTCGGCCTGCCGCTGCTGCAATACCTCGATCCCGGCAACGATGAGGTGCAGGCGATCGTTCTCACCCCGACCCGCGAGTTGTGCATCCAGGTGACCCAGGCCCTGCGCGCCTACGCCGAGCACCTCGACGTCGAAATCGTCGCCGTCTTCGGCGGCGCGCCGATCCGCTCGCAGCAGGCGCAGCTGCGGGCGGGCGCCCAGGTCGTCGTCGCCACGGTCGGGCGCATGATGGACCTGATGTCCCGACGCTCGCTGGTCCTTACCGCCGCCCGCTACGTCATTCTCGATGAGGCCGACGAGATGCTCGACCTAGGCTTCATCGAGGACGTCGAGAAGATCCTGCGGATGTGCCCGAGCGGGCGTCAGACGGCTCTCTTCTCGGCCACTATTCCGCCGCCGATACAGCGGCTCGCCGAGGGCTACATGTACGACCCTACGACGATCCGGATAACGCCGAAGACACTCACGGTCGACGCGATCGCTCAGGCCTTCGTCGAGGTGCCGGCCAAGGACAAGGCGGCGCGGCTGGTCGAGTTGCTGAAGACGGAGGACCCCGAGCAGGCGATCATCTTCTGTCGCACCAAAATCGGCGCATCGAAGCTGGAGAAGACGCTGAAGGACAAGGGACTGGACGTGAAAGCCCTGCACGGTGACATGAGTCAGGGTTCGCGCGACGGGGTGATGATCGCCTTCAAGGACCACCGCGTGAAGCTGCTGGTCGCGACCGACATCGCTGCCCGCGGCCTCGACATCGAGCACGTCACCCACGTCATCAACTACGACGTGCCCGACTCCTCCGAGGTCTACGTGCACCGGATCGGCCGCACCGGGCGCGTCGGCCGCACCGGTCGGGCGATCACCTTCGTCACCCCGGCCCAGCGCGACGAGATCGCCCGGATCGAGCGAGACGTGAAGACCTCGATCGGCGAGTGGGAGAGCCCCGAGGACCGCCTCGAGCATGCCCCCCGCCCCCGCCGCCGCGAGCGGCCGGAGCGACGCGAGAAGCGCAGCGACGCCAACGGCGCCAGCAGCCCTGAAGAGGCCGCTGAGGGCAACACCAAGCTCTTCGTCAACCGCGGCAAGCGCAGCGGAATCACCGAGGAGGACCTACGCTGGGCCCTCCGAGAGGGCGCCGTCATCCCCGGCGACGATGTCACTTCGGTCCGGATTCTCGAGCGCTTCTCATTCGTCGAGCTGAAGGCCGATCAAGCCGAGCGCGCAGTCGAGTTCCTCGACGGCACCAAGCTCCACGGCAAAGAGATACGGCTGGAGATCGCTAAGAAGTAAGCTCGGCGATGCTGCTGAGGAGCAGTTCGAAGTCGATCGGCTTGGTGACGTAGCCGCTGATTTTGAGATCGGTGGGGGCGTCGGCGTCGTCTTGGTGGGCGCTGACGATCAGCGCCGGGGTGTCGATCCCCTCGGCGCGCAGCTCCCGCAGCGCGTCGATCCCGGACTTGCGCGGCATCATCGCGTCAAGCAGGAGGACGTCGGGCTGGTGGTCGGGCCCCTCGCGGTGTACGGCTTCGGTCACCTCCTGGCCATCCGCCGCGGTCTCAACCTGATGGCCGGCCATCTCCAGCCGGGTGCGGAGTAGCAGCAGGATCGTCTCGGAGTCATCAGCGACCAGGACTTTGGCCATCAGCGGGCCTCCGTCGCGGCGCGGTCGGCGGCCGGGCGCTCGGGCGGGGCAAGCGCCGGGAGGTGGACGCGGAAGGTGGATCCCTCGCCCGGGGTCGAGCTCACGTCGATCGTGCCGCCGTGCAGCTCGATCAGTGACTTCGAGATCGCCAAGCCAAGGCCGGTGCCGCCAACGCGCTGGGTCAGGCCGGCGTCGCCGCGGGTGAAGCGGTCGAAGATGTGGTCGAGCTGATCCTCGGGCATGCCCGGTCCGTCGTCGCTCACTGCAAGCTGCACTTCAGCACCGACGCGCGCTGCTTTCACCCAGATCGCCGCTCCTTTAGGGCAGTACTCATGCGCATTGGTAAGCAGATTCACCAGTACTTGGCGAATGCGGTCGGCCTCGACGCTCACCCGGGGCAGGCCGGCCTCGACCTCGCACTCCACCGTCTGGCCGGCCGACTTGGTCTGCGCCCGCAGCGTCCGCACCGCGTCTTCGATCAGCGGGCCGACCTCGGTTGGGACCGGGTGGATCGTCAGTCGCCCGGCGTCGCTGCGCGCTAGGTCGAGCAGGTCGTTGAGCAGCCGCACCAGGTGGCGGGAGTTGTCGAGGATGATCTCGACCGTTTCGGCCTGCTGGGGGCTGAGCTTCTCTCGCTCCAGCATCAGCAGCTCGGCGAACCCCTGCACTGAGGTGAGCGGACTGCGCAGCTCGTGCGAGGCGGTGAGGACGAACTCATCCTTCATCCGGTCAAGCCGGTCGCGCTGGCTGGCCTCGCGTTCCAGTTCGTCGGCCATCTCGTTGAAGGCGGCGCCGAGGGTCGCGGTCTCCGACATCCCGCCGACCTTCACCCGAGCGGAGCGGTCGCCAGCGGCGAGGCGTCCCGCCGCGTCGACCAGCTCCTCCAGCGGACGGCGCATCGAGGCGATCAGCCCGCTGAACAGGAGCAGCGCGCCGGTCAGCCCGGCGATGATCCCCGCCGCGACCAGCAGCGCCGTGTTGCGGGTGTCGATCGAGATGCTTTCCTGAAGCTGCTGGCGCCGGTTCTGCTGGGTGGCGATCGTCGCGCGGGCCGCGGCGGGCCGCCTGTCCTGCGCCAGCCGCACCCGAGCGGCCATCTCGGCCTGGTAGGAGCGCTCGATCGAGCTCTCGAAGTCCTGGCGCTCCTGGATGAAGCGGGCGACGCCGATCACCGCCATCGCGGTCAGCACCGCGAAGCAGATCGCGAAGCCGATCCTCAGCCTGTTCGCCAGTGATGGGCTCAACCGTAGACCTCGTCGGGCATATGCTTGCGCAGCTATGGGCGACGAGGCTACAGGCACCGCCGACAGCTCGGTGGAGGCGCCGGAGGGGATCGATCGGGCGGGGGTCGAGGGCTGGTTCGCCGAACACGTGCCGGGGGCGGAGCCGCCCCTCTCCTTTGAGCGGATCTCCGGCGGGCATTCGAATCTGACCTATCGGGTGAGCGACGCCACCGGGCGCCACTGGGCCCTGCGCCGGCCGCCGTTGGGCAAGCGGCTTGGCTCTGCCCACGACATGGCGCGCGAGCACAAGGTCGTCTCGGCACTGGGGCCGACCGAGGTGCCGGTGGCGCCTGTGGTCGGGCTCTGCGAGGACGAGAGCGTCAACGGGGCGCCCTTCTACGTAATGGAGTTCATCGAGGGGCCGATCCTGCGCGGCGTGGCCGAGGCCGAGGCGTTCCCCGACGAGGCGGACCGGCGGGCGATCGGGATGGGGGTGGCCGATACGCTGGTCGCCATCCACGCGGTTGACCCCGACGCGGTCGGGCTCGGCGACCTAGGCCGAAAGGATGACTACGTCGCCCGCCAGCTGCATCGCTGGCACGGCCAGTGGGAGAAGTCAAAGACACGCGAGCTGGTGGTGATCGACAAGGTGCACGAACGGCTTGCGGTGCGCATTCCCGCGCAGGGCCAGTCGACGATCGTCCACGGCGACTACCGGCTGGACAACATGATCCTCACGCCAGAAGGCGAGGTGGCCGCCGTGGTCGACTGGGAGCTCTGCACCCTGGGCGACCCGCTTGCCGACGTCGGCTTGCTGATGGTCTACTGGGCGGAGCGCGGCGAGGAACGATCGCCCTCGGTCAGCCGGCCAATCTGGCGCCGGGCTTTCCCACCGGTGAGGAGCTGAAAGCCCGCTACGCCGAGCGCTCCGGCCGCGATCTCTCCCAGCTCGACTTCTTTATCGCCCTCGGCTACTGGAAGCTGGCGATCATCCTCGAGGGTGTTTACGCCCGCTACGCGGCGGGCCAGTACGGCAAGGTGGACGAGGGCATCCAGCAGTTCGCCCGGATGGTGGAGCGCCTAGCCGAGGCGATGCCGAGAAGGCCGAGCGCCCCGGTAGCTGAGGCAAGTGTCCAGTTTTGAGAGGAAGAGGGCGGCTCTTGGCCCTCCTCTCGTTCTCAGATCGCCTGCGGTGACGCTCAGCTAGCTCCCCACGCGGCGACGCTGCCTTCAGATTTGCCAAGCTTCCCAATTCGCGGTCGAAGCTGTCAGCGGGATGTCGAGCATCCTTGAGCCCCCGAGGTAGGTCAGGGTGCCTCCGGTCGATTCCTCCGGTTCAGCTGCTCAAGCCGGCGAGCGCTTTCTCGTCGGCGGGGTCGATTCGCTCGAGTCCGTCGATCTCCTCGAAGGCGCGATCAGTCGCGAGGATCGCGTCGATTCCTCGATTCAGTGCCAAGGCAGCGAAGACGGCGTCGCGGGCGTCGAGTCTGGAGTTTGTCTCGAAGAGGTCGACTCCGCGCAGCACGTCGTCGGGCTCAAGCGGGTGTAGCTGGACGAGCTTGGCGACGTTTCGCACAGATCTGGCGACGCTGGCGCGGTCTCCGGTCCGGCGGAGCCTTTGATGGGCGAGCTCCTGAATGAGATCCGCGCTGGCCTCCCCGTGCAACTTGCCGACGGTTGCCCTCTTCACGATCTCGCGACACGGCTCTCTGTAGGGATGATCGCCTCCCAGGGCGTAGCTGAATATGGAAGTGTCGTAGAGGAAGCGCCTCATGCGTCTTCCCACTTGCGCATTGGAGCGTCGAGCATCTCCCGCTTTTGCTCCTCCCAGTCGGGCTCCGGATCTGGCGGAGGCGGCATCGCGAGCAGCGCTCGGCCTGCGCGTTCCCGCTCGGGGTCGCGGCTGGACCGCGGGAACTCATGGTCGATCGCCCGCCGCACGAGCTCACCAACCGGTGCGCCGGTGCGCTCCGACTCCTGCGCCAGCCGCTCATAGCGCTCGTCGTCGACCAGAACCTGAAGTCGTCGATTTAGCATGTGCATATCTTAGCAGGAAGGTGAGTATACTTACACATACACCAGGCTTGGCGCGAATCTGTGCGATTACTCGGCTGGAGGGTTCCCTTCGGCCCAGGCGATGATGTGTGAGCTACCCGAGATCGTCGTGCCGTCCTCGAGCAGTGCCGCGGTCACTAGCACGGCCGCGGCGATCTTCGGTCTCAAGCCGCTGCCCCCAGGGCCTGGGTGATCTCGGCAATCGCGGCGCTCTCCGCGTCGCTGACCGGCTGGTCCTTGCCCTCGGTCTTTGCTCCAGCGACTCGCTGCGCGAGCGAGGTGATGAAGCGTCGGTAATCATCGAGCTCCTGGGGGGTCGCCTTCTGCTTAAGCAGCGCGATCGCTTCTCGAATCCGCTGCAGGCCGTGCTCCTTCACCTCCTCGGGGGAGTGGGCCTTGGCGTGGTCCATCGCGGGCTTGTGCGAAACGATCTCGTCGAGGAGGGCGGAGTCGCCGTGCTCCTTGCGAGCCTCGGTGTAGGCCTTGGCCATCGCGAAGACCTCGCGGAAGGTGCCGCCGCGCTCGGCGGTCGAGACGATCATCCCGGCGCTCGTCGGCCCCTCCAGGATGACCTCCCACTCCTCATGGCTGAAGTCGGCCTTTCCTGTCATCGACACTCTCCTTTCCGCCCTCTGAAACTCTCAAATTGCCCGCGGGGCGTGTTTGGTGGTCAGATCGCCGCTGGTCTCGGCCTCGGCTCGCTTCGACCAGCGGTTCAGCTCACGGCGGGCCAGGACCATCTTGTGGACCTCGTCGGGGCCGTCTGCCAAGCGGAGCATACGGCTAAAGCGCCACAGCGCCGCCAGGGGGGTGTCGTCGGTCATGCCGAGCGAACCGTGGACCTGGATCGCGCGGTCGAGGACGTCCATGACCATGTTGGCGGCGACGACCTTGATCGCGGAGATCGCCTGACGGGCCGCCCGCTTGCCCTCGGTGTCCATCTTCCAGGCGGCGTAGAGGGTGAGCAGGCGGGCCTGGTCGATCTCCATCCGCGAGGTAGCGACCGACTCCTGCACGAACTGCTTGTCGGCGAGCGGGCCGCCGAAGGCCTGGCGCTCGTTGGCGCGGCGGCACATCATCTCCAGCGCCCGCTCGGCGGTGCCGATCGCCCGCATGCAGTGGTGGATGCGGCCGGGGCCGAGGCGGTCCTGGGCGACGGCGAAGCCCATGCCCTGTTCGCCGAGGAGGTTCGACACCGGCACGCGGCACCCTTCGTAGCGGATCTCGCAGTGCCCGGGGCCGCGGTCATGGCCCATCACCGGGATCGGGCGGACGAGGTTAAAGCCCGGCGTGTCGGTGGGGACGCAGATCATCGAGGCGCGCGCATAGGGGTGAGCGTCGGGGTCGGTGACGACCATCGCGATCGCCAGTTCGGCGCCGACTGCGCCGGAGGTGAACCACTTGTGGCCGGTGATCACCCACTCATCGCCGTCGCGCACGGCGCGCGCCTGTAAGAGGGTCGGGTCGGAGCCCGACACCTCGGGCTCGGTCATCGAGAAGCAGGAGCGGATCTGGCCCTCCAGCAGCGGCTCAAGCCAGCGCCCCCGCTGCTCCTCGCTGCCGTGCTCAGCGAGGATCTCCATGTTGCCGGTGTCTGGCGCTGCGCAGTTGAAGGCCATCGGCGCCGCCGCCGGGCTGCGCCCCATCTCCTCGCAGAGCAGCCCGTACTCCCAGTTGGCCAGCCCTGGGCCGTAGTGCTCGTCGGGCATGAACAGGTTCCAAAGGCCCTCGGAGCGGGCTCGCTCGCGGACCTCGACCAGGACCTCCGGGTAGGGGACGCCGGGGCCGACCTCGGCGTCTAGCGCCTCCATGATCTCCCGCTCCTGGGGGTATATACGCTCCTCCATAAAGTCGAGGATGCGCTCGCGCAGGGTCTCTACCTGGGGGCTGGGGGTGAAGTCCATCGGGCGTCCTCTCCTCGGGGCTCGGGCCGGGAGAACGCTAGCTCAGCGGCGACGGTAGCGCGCGAACAGCTCGCCGTCTTCCTCTAGCAGCCAGGCCAGCTCCAGCTCGGCCACCACCGGCAGCTCGCCCTCGAGGATGCGAGGCGCCTTGCCCCCCGCCAGCTTCGGGGCGATCGTCAGGAAGAGGTCATCGACTAGCTTGCCTCTCTCCAGCTCGCCGTGCAGACCCGGCCCCCCCTCGCAAAGCAGCGCCCGGATGCCGCGCTCGTGGCGCAAGTGGCGAAGCGCCTCGACGATGTCGACGAAGCCCTCGTGGCGGATGACCCGCAGCGATGTCGCGGTCTGCGGCGGCTCGGCCTCTGAGGCAGTGAAGACCAGCACCCGCCCGCCCCCGGTGCTGAACAGCGGCGCGTCCCAGGGCAAGTCGAGCCGGCCGCTGACGATTACCATCAGCGGATCGTGAGGCAGGCCGATCCGCTCGCGGCGCTCCCGCTGCTCCTGGCTGGAGATCAGCCGCCCGTAGCGCTCGGCCCGCATCGTCCCCGCCCCGATCATCACGGCGTCGAAGCGGGTCCGCAACCCAGCCAGCATCCCGGTGTCCGCGGCAGAGCCGATCGGCCCGGAGACGCCGCCGATCGCCGCCCGCCCATCGACGGTGGTAGCGAAGTTGACGGCGACGAACGGGCGATCATCGCTTGGCTCCTCCCAGGGGCGGTAGGAGTCGAGCTGTCGCTCCACCGTGGTCGGGCCGGGATCGGGAAGCAGGCGTTGCATCGGCCGGAGCCTAGTGAGGGCCGGGCGCTGGGTCGCTGTTCAGGAGTAGTTGTTCCAGCCGGCGAACTCGCGACCGGCGAAACGCTGTAGGGCCGCGACATCCTCGCCGTAGCGGCCGCGGAGCGTCTCGAATAGGTCGTCGGGCAGCTTCGGCTTGGGCGCCGACGGCTTCTCGGGATCGTGGACGACCTTCTCGACGATCCAGCGCATCGACTCGGGCAGGCGGTCGAAGTTGCGGTCAAAGGAGCGGAAGCCAGGCAGCTTGATCAGCCTCTCCATCAGCTGGTATTTGTCGCCCTGCTTTGCGGCCGACTTCTCCCACTCGCGGCCGAACTGCTCGGAAGTGAACCCCTCATCGACCTCGGCGAAGGCGAACGCCTTGCGCAACGTCGCCTCCCGTTCGGCCTGAAGCTCCTCTTGGGTGATGGTCTCGATCTGGGCGCGGTCGAAGCGCTCTAGGTAGGGCTGGAGCTGCATCCAGTACATCGATCGCTGTATGTAGGAGGAGTCAGGCTCTGAGAGGGTTGCGACCATCTCGCGGGTCTCATACCCCGCCCCGGTCGCGTGCACCCAGTGGGAGAGGATGCGCTCGATCGGGTCGCGCACCATGTAGATCAGCCGCGCGTCGGGGCAGTGCTCGTGGATGCGCCCAGCAACCCCACCGAAGCGGGGCAGGTTCGTGTAGTGGGGGGAGGACTCGCCCCGCACCCCGAATCGGTCATCGAAGCGGCTGGCGTACCAGTCGAGCCCCAGGTCCCAGTTCAGCTCCTTGACGAAGAAGTTCAGCTCCTTGGGCTTCGACATCTGGATCTCCGGGTGCAGCCCGAGGTAGTGGTGGATGCTGGTCGTGCCGCACTTCAGCCCGCCGATGATGATCAGGTTCGGAAGCGCGGCGTGTCGCTTGCGGCGACGTCGGAAGCCGCTGCTCCGGTCGGCCGTGTAGCGCTCGCGGGCCCGTGCGCACATCGCCTCATCGGCTGGGTCAGGCGGGATCTGGGTGGACGGGATCTGCGTCTCGGCCTCTGACACGAGCGGGCTAGTGTAGCTGCGATGCAACCAGCCGATCTCGCCTCCAGCTTCAACTCTTTTTTCAACGCCGCCACCGCGTTCTTCAAGCATCTCACTGACATCCACTGGACGCCCTTCGCGGTCGCGCTGGGGTTCCTACTGGCGATGCAGCTGGCGCGGGCGTGGTCCTGGCGCAACGTGTTACGGGCCGCTTACCCCGGCACTCGCATCTCCTTCCCACGCCTCTGTGCCGCCTACCTGGCGGGGGCCGGGATCAACGCTGTGATCCCGGCCCACGCCGGGGACGTCACCAAGGTCTTCCTGGTCAAGCGCCAGATCCCCGGCTCCTCCTACCCGGCAATCACCTCCTCCTTCTTCGTCCAGTCCATCTTCGATGTCGCTGCGGGCTTGCTCGTCTTCCTCTACGCCAGTAGCCAGGGCCTGCTGCCCAGCCTGCCCGAACTCCCGCACCTGCCGGCTTTCGAGATCTCCTTCTGGGCCGACCACCCGCAGGCGTTTGCGATTACGACGGGAGCACTGCTGCTCACTATCGCGGTGGCGATCTACTACCTTGCCCACCACGTTCGCCGCTTCTGGGCCAGGGTCAGGCAGGGGGGTCTCATCCTTGCCCAGCCGCGCCGCTACCTGCGTGAGGTCGCCGCTTGGCAGGGGATCGGCTGGCTCTGCCGTTTCGCCGCCTTCTGGTTCTTTCTTGAGGCGTTCGGGCTCGCCGGTTCGGTTGGCAACGTGATGTTGGTGATGAGCGTTCAGTCGATCTCGACAATCATTCCCCTCACGCCCGGCGGCGCTGGCGCTCAACAGGCGCTGCTGGTGGCGACCCTGGCCGGGCCGTCACGTACCGCGGTGCTCTCTTTCTCGGTCGGGACGCAGATCGCGATGGCGGCCTGGTCGGTGATCCTCGGCCTTGCCGCGATCCTGCTCGTTTTCCGCACAACCGACTGGCGCGGCCTGATTCGTCAGGCTCAGGAGGAGTCGGAGCGGGAGGAATCGGGTGCCCAGCCGCACGCCTCCACTGCCGGAACGCGGTGAAGCCTGCTGGCGGTCCAAGGTCAGGCTGCTGTAGCCACCGCGGCGGCGAGCGGGTCGTTCCTGCCCCAGCGCCCCACCGATGCATACGGCCGGAAGCGCACGAATGCGGACTCATGGTGAAACGGCTCGGCCCGATGGGCACTGATCGCAGCCGGGTGCGCTCCACCGCTGCGGCCGTAAGCGTAGTCGCGCATCTCCTTGGCGCTTCGCCAGAGCGAGAACGTCGCGACCATTCGCGGCGGGCGCGCCAGGCCGGTCGAGGCCAGCAGCGCCGGATCTGCGATTGCCTCACCCTCGGCCCGAGCGCTTGCCCGCAGGAACGGGCGCACACGGCGGAGCCGGAGCTGACCGAGCGTCAATACAGCCACCGGATCCTCATCGGCGACCGGGAGCTCCTGCGCGGGGAGGTCGAGCATCCCCGACCAGGCGCCGTAGACGCGCAGCGGCTCCAGTCGCACGTGCCAGCCGCCGGAGAGCTGCTCGGCGAGCGGGTGGGTGGCGGAGAACTCATCCAGCGCTTTATCGTCATCCCAGGATGCGATCAGCCCGACCCGGCCGGGCCTTGGGGAGGGGAGGAGGCTTTCGCTAAGCGGCGCGGTGAGCGTGGTCTCCGCGTAGCGCAGCCCTGCAACCGCGGAGAGGTCTGATTTACCGCGCAGGAAGCGGGGCGCCGCGCGCCAGCCGACGTTGGCGAGATGCACTGAGACGATCATGCGGCTCCTTCCGCCCGAAGCTCTAACCTAGTGATAACTAGGAAGTGGCCGGAACCGTACCTAGGAGTGCCTAGGTTGTCAACCGAGACCGAGCAGAGAGCGAAACCCCGGAAGCGCCTGACCGCCGCGTCGCGTCGCGAGGTGATCGTCAAGGCCGCAACAGAGGTGTTCGCCGAGCGTGGCTACCAGGGGGCCACGGTCGAGGAGATTGCGAGGCGGTCGGGAGTGACGCCGCCGGTTGTCTACGACCACTTCGATTCAAAGCAAGACCTCTACAAGTGCTTGCTGGAACGCCACTTCGCCGATCTGCGCCAGGTATGGAGCAGCAATTTCGTCGGCGAGGATCCGCCCGGGCGGCGAGTCGCGCGCTCGTTTGACTCCTGGTTTGCCTACATCGAGGCGAACCCCTTCGCTGGGCGGATGCTCTTTCGCGACACCACTGGTGATCCTGAGATCGCCGCCATGCACCTCAAGGTGGCCGCCCGGAGCCGCGACGCGATCCTTCCCCTCTTCGCCGCCGAGCCGGGTGCCGATGGGGTCGCCGGCTCAGTGGACGGTGAGGGACTGGACATGGCCTGGGTGGTCCTGCGCGGCGTCCTCCAAGGTTTGGCTATCTGGTGGCACGAACACCCGCAAGTGCCTCGAGAGCGGGTGGTCGCCACCGCGATGAACGCCCTTTGGGTCGGCTTTGAGCGGGTGCTCCGGGGTGAGGTCTGGCGGTCGCCTGCTGAGGAACCTGGCTGACCTGCTCCCTCGGGGTGTTCGGAGTCAGGCCGCTTCCCGGCGTGCCACCAAGACAGGGCGGCTGGGCGCAGCGGAGCGGGCCGAGAGTCAAAGACTCTGCGCCGTCTTCTGGCCTTTGCTTTCATGTCTTTATGGAGGGAAGCCCGTTCAACCTCTTCGGCGACCCGGACGAGTTCCGGGCTCGCATGGAAGAGCTGTCGGAGCAGATGCAGTCCTCGCAACGGGTCGCCTGGGCAGACAACGCGATCAAGCTTGCCGTCGAGATGACCGTCGCCTCGATCGGCCAGATCGACCTCAGCGGCAGCCCCGACGAGCAGGCGATGCAGGTGCGCGACGCGATCCGTGTCCTCTTCCCGGAGGCCGTGACGCTCGTGCGCGAGGCCCGCGAGGGCCTCTCCTAGGCAGCTCTGTTAGAGCAATTCGAGGCGCAGGGACATCGCCGCGCCGCGCCCGATCGCCGCGGCGGCCAGCTCGATCGGCAGCGCCACGATCAGTGTCGGGATCGCCAGCACGACGCTGATTAGGGCGTCGATCCGGCGCTGCCACGGGCGCTCGGCCGGGGTCGCTTCTCCCCACCCCAGGACGCCGAAGGCGGCGTTGCGGCCGAAGGTGAGGCTGTTGAGCAGCGTCTGCCAGGTCATCGCCAGCCCGAGGGCGGGCGCCCAACGCCGACGCTTGACGACCTGATCACGGTTGGCGACCAGGCGCCGCACTGCCTCAACCGTGAACAGATAGTGGGCGCTGGGCTGAAGCCCCGCCCAGCCGGCCCCGCCCAGCGACGCCGCGAAGCTCGCCCGGTTGACTATTCGCAGCATCCCGTCTCGCTCGAGGCGATCCAGCTCGTGCAGGGCCTCCTCGGTGCCGCCCGGTTCGCCCACCACCCCTAGGCCGCAGCTCTCGCAGCGACTGACCGCCCCGCGCAGGCCCGGCCGTGTGGCCATCACGCCGAACAGCGGCTCCCCGCAGGCGGGGCATGGAGGATTGTCGGGGCTGTGGCCCGCCTCCAGCGGGACGACGGGGGTGTGCCGCTCCGTGTTCATGCGCGGTAGCGTACGGCCAGTGCGGCTCAAGGAGATCATGACCGCGGGTGTCATCACCGCGACGGGGGAAACGAGCGCCGTCTCGGTGGCTCGCCTAATGCGCGATCACCGGGTGGGATCGGTGGTGATCGTCGACTCGGCCGGCTCGCCGGTGGCGATGGTCACCGACCGCGATCTGGCGCTGCGCGTCTTCGCCGAGGGGGTCGCCGCCGAGTCGCCGGTCGGCGAGCTCGCCTCGCGCCCGCTGGTGTCGGCCGAGCCGGAGATGGAGCTGGACGAGGCGGCGGCGCTGATGGTCCAGCACCGGGTGCGGCGGCTGCCGGTGGTCGACGGCGACAGCCTCACCGGCATCGTCACCCTCGACGACATCGCGGTGCGGACCGGCGACCTCGAGGTGGCGCAGAAGATGACCCAGGACGTGATCGAGGGCGCGCTGCCCCAGTTCTATTTCCACGACCGGGGCTGAGCAGAAGCGTGCGGCCCAGCAAGGCGGAGGTGCTGGAGTGGGAGCGTCGCTGGGCGACCCCGGCGGCAATCGCGGCGTTTACGTCGACTCTCCTGGTCATTGCCGCGGTGGCGATCGCGACCTCGTCTATCGGCAACGGCGGCGGGGAAGCGGCGCTGCTTCATCGCGTCAACCAGCACGAAGCCGCAGAGCTGATCTCCAGCATCCTCCAGGCGCTCGCGGTCGGCCTGCTGGCCGTGCCTCTCTACTTCCTGTTCCGAGCCGCCCGCGCGCGCAGCGACAGGATGCGAGGCCAGCTGGTCGGCGTGGTGATAGCCGCGCCGATCTTCCTCGCCGTGTTAGCAATTCTCAGCGGGGTCACCGCCATTCACGCCGCAAACGAATTCGCCTCGACCTCATTGCCCAAGCTCCTCAAGGGAGGGGCGTCGCTGGACGGTGAACACGCCAAGAAGCTCGCAACGGAAGCGATCAACAACGCGCCACTACGGCCCCTGGCGGCCGGGTTCGAACTCGGCGGCAAAATCGGCTTCGTGGTGGCGATGTTCTACACCTGCCTGAACGCGATGCGGGTGGGGCTGCTGTCCCGCTTATGGGGATCGCTGGGGATGGGACTCGGCGCGATCTCCTTCATCTTCTTCATCCCGTTCATCCCGCTCTGGTTCGTCTACCTCGGGCTGCTGCTGCTGGGGCGCGTCCCTGGCGGCCGCCCGCCGGCCTGGGCGGCCGGCGAAGCGGTCCCGTGGCCGACCAAAGGCGAAGAGGCGGCCGCAGCACTCAGCTCGGGCAACGGCACCGCGCCGGGGATCGACCCCGATGACGTGCTCCCGCCCCCCGACACCGAACGCCGCAAACGCAAGCAGCGCGACTAGGACGTTGGCTCAGCCAAGCGGGTTGAGCCCGGGGGGCGACTCGGCGTGCTCTGTGGCCTGGACCCGCTTGCGTTGGGTGCGGATCTCGCTGAGGATCCGCTCCAGGCGCGGCTCCTGCGAGGTGTCGACGTGGGTCATTGCCGCGGCAACGGCGGGGTGGATGGCGGCGATCCGCTCGTGCATCGCCTGGGCGATCGCCCGGTAGGTTGGGTGTCCCTCGCGGCCGGAGCGCAGCTCGATCAGGTGCATCGCCTCGCGGGCGTTGAGGTCCAGCGTGTATCGGATCCGGTAGGCGAGGCTGAGCGCGTAGGGGGCCTGCTCGCGCAGACCGTCACCGGCGAGCCGCTCATACTCGGTGCGGGAGATCTCCAGCGCCCGGTCGAACTCCTTACCGACACCCGCTTCGCGGACCTCGCCAGGCACTCCCGCCCCGAGGTCCGGCCCCAGCCGCTGCCACTGGCAGGTCAGCATCCGGTGGCGCTGGAGGTCGCGGAAGGCGCCGTAGTCGGAGACGATCTCAAAGCGATAGCGCGGTGTCTCGAAGCCGCGGCTGGGGCGGTGGCGGCGGTTGACGCGCTCACCGAGCAGCGCACCGAGCAGCGCGGCCCGCTCAGAGCGGTCGAGCACGTCAAGGCGGGCGAGGATCTCGGTCTCCGGCGTCGCCGCCGACTCGAGCAGGCAGGAGGCGAGCAGGTCCTCCTCGGTGCCGTCGACATGCACCAGCTCGACCGAAGGTGCGTTCTCGCCTGCGACGCGGCGGTCGAGCCCGAGCCGCGAGACCCAGCTCTCGGTCGCCGCGCGGCGCCTCTGCAGGTAGGCGACCCACTCGCCGCCGCGGTCAGGCCGCTCGACCCGGGAGACGAAGCTCGGCATCACCTGTTGCAGCTCGTGCAGGATCATCCCCCCGTACTCGCGCGCCTCCGGCAGCGGTGAGGCCATCAGCCGCAGGATCAGCTGCTCGTAGGCTTGGCCCGAGGCGAAGATTCCGACGTGGCTCAGCGTTGCGGCGGGGAGCAGGCCGCGCAGCAGATCGAGCGCCTTGGCGCGGATCGAGCGCTCCCAGGCGCGCTCCGGCTCGCCCTCGCCGCGCGGCCAGCGCTCCGCCGCCCAGGACTCGACCTCTCGCAGCGAGCGCGAGTAGATTCCGAAAAGCTCGTCCATCGCCACTCCGAACTGTGTGCCGAGCGCCTCTTCGCGGTAGTAGCGATAACCGCTCCCGGCGTTCTCGGGGAGCGGCTTGTCGTAGGGGATGTAGCGGGTCGACTGCTCCAGGTAGGCCGCGAGGCGGCCGCGCTGGAGGATCTTGGTGAGGATGTTCGAGACCCACTCGCAGGCGACGTGGGCGCCGCCGACCTGGGCGATTGAGTCGTCGCCGTAGCCAAGGAACACTCGTTCATACAACTTCGCTGCTCGCTCGCCCTCCTTCGCGTCGAAGGGGCGCCCGCCGGGCGGGGAATCAGCAGCGAACTCCTCCAGGTAGAGGCGCCGAACCGTCCCCGAATACCGTGAATAGCGGGCAAAAAGCGCTCCCTTGACGGTCTCCGGCAAGTTGACGAGGGCGAATACCGGGCGGTCGAGGTTGGTGAAGTGGGGAGCGAGGATCGCTCTCTCCTCGGGGGTGAAATCCTCGACCGGGTAGCGCATCGGGCGCATCGTAGCCGCGGGACACGACGGGCCCCGCGAGGGGCGCGCATCCGCCAGGCGGGGCCTCGCGGTGATATGGGGATTGCGTTCAGGCGCAAAAAGCGACAACTTCGCGGGCCGCCTCCGGGCCGTCTGCGGTTAGGAGGGCGGCATGTCCCTGCGGCCGCCGTCTGGGGGCGGTGCGGCCACGAGCTCAACCCGGTGGCCTCCGGGGGCGATCGCGAGAGCTCTGGGAGAGCCCCAGAGCTCTCGTTTGTCGGTCACCTCGAAACCGTGCTCACGCAGCTGCGCCACGGCTCGCTGAAAGTCCGGGGGGATGATCGCCAGGTGCCCGCGCAGCGGGACGATCGGCTCCTTGGAGTCGATGAGGTGGACCTGTGTCCCCTCCCGCTCGAGCCAGACAGAGGTGCCGATGAGCGGTCCAGGCGGCTCGACCACGGTGAAGCCGAGCAGCGCCCAGAACTCGGAGGCGCGCTCCATTTCCGCCGGCTCGATCTCGATCGAGACATGGTGGAGCACCGGTGGGCTCAGGGAAGGAACTGGGCGATCGAGCCGCCGGCGTGCTGGGCGAAGTCGACCAGGGGTTGAGGGATGGCTCCGAAGAAGACAATGGCCGCCGCGGCGAGCAGGGCCGGAGCAACCAGGTAAGGGCGGTTGCCCGCGTCGGGGTCAATCGGGTCGGCCTCGGGGGAGGCTCCGGCGATCGCAGGCGCTGCCGCGGTCCCGGCGGCCGGCTCGCCGCCCGGCCGCATCCACATCGCCGCGACGATCCGCAGGTAGTAGGCCAGGGAGATCATCGTGCCAACCGCGATGAAGACCGCAAGCCAGGTGTAGCTGCCTTCGACCAGTGCCTCGATCAGGTAGAGCTTGCCGATGAATCCCGCCGTCGCCGGCAGCCCGGCCAGGCCGAGCATCGCGATAGTCAGCGGCCAGGCGAGCAGCGGGCGCTCGCGTCCCAGCCCCTGCACGGCGCGAATCTCATCGCCATAGGAGGTCTCGCGCTCGCGGGCGACGATCACCGCAAAGGCGGCGAGGTTCATGAATGCGTAGACGGCGAGGTAGAAGACAAGGGCGTCGATCCCGGCCTTCGATGCGACGACGATGCCGCCCAGCATGTAGCCGGCCTGGGCGACGCCAGAGTAGCCGAGCATCCGCTTCAGCGAGACCTGCCCGAGGGCGCCGACGTTGCCGACCACGATCGAGATCGCGGCAAGAACCGCCAGCGCGGGCTGCCACTCGCTTGCCTGCGGCGCCAGCGCGACGTCGAAGAAACGCACGAAGACGGCAAAGGCCGCCGCCTTGGTCGCCACCGCCATGAAGGCGGTGATCGGGGTGGGGGCTCCCTCATAGACGTCCGGCGTCCACTGATGGAAGGGGGCGATTGAGGTCTTGAAGGCAAGGCCGACCGTCGCCAGGGCAATCCCGACCAGGATCAGCGGGTCGCCCAGCACCCCATGGCGGGCGATTCCCGCGGCGATCCCGTCGAAGCCGGTCGAGCCGGTCCCGCCGTAGAGGAACGCCATCCCATACAGCAGCGTCGCCGAGCCGAGCGAGCCGACGATCAGATACTTCAGTCCCGACTCCAGCGAGTGCTCGCGGCGCAGGTTGGTGGCGCAGAGGATGTAGAGCGGGATCGAGAGGGTCTCGATCGCGACGAAGAAGCTGACCAGGTTCTGTGCCTGGGCCAGCAGGGTCATGCCCAAGACCGAGCCGAGCAGCAGCGCGTGGTACTCGCCCTGCCCCGCCTGCTCGGCGGCGGGCTCGCCGACCGAGAGGAGGACCGCGAAGGCGGAGGTGAGGACGGCGATCAGTGAGATCGAGATCGCCAGGTCGTCGAGGCGCAGCGCGCCGCTGAGGAGGACCTTGCCCCCGTCCCACTGCCAGATCAAGAGCCCTGCGGTGGCGGCGAGGGTGATCAGGGTGAGCACAGGGGCCGCCCGCTTGATGCGCTCAAAGACGCCGGCGAGCAGCACGACGCAGAGTCCGGCGGTGAGCGCGATCACGGGCGAGAGCCCGGCGTAGTCGAGGTGCGGCGCGTGGAAGGTCATCGCCGCCCTCCCCGGGCGATAAGTCGCTCTAAACCGGCATCGGCCGGCTCCGCTCCCGCCGATGCGAGCTGGGCGGTGGTAGAAGACGTGGGAGTGCCGTTCGCCGCGGCGACCGACCGTTCGACCGAGGGGTTGGAGCGGTGCAGGATCAGCTGCGGGTAGAGGGCGAGGCCGAGGATGCAGAGGACGAGCGGGGCGAGGATCACCCCGTCACGCCAGGCAATCTCCCGCGAGGCGATGCCATCGGGCTTTCGGTTGTGCATCGTGCGCTGGTAGAGGCGCAGCCCGTAGTAAGCCGACATCGCGACGCCGGAGATCGCAATGAAGGCGAAGACGATCTTCGACTGGAAGAGCCCGTTGAGGATGTAGAACTCGCCGATGAAGTTGGCCGATCCGGGCATCGCCAGGGTCGCCAGGGCGACGATCAAAAAGAGCGTCGCCAGCACCGGGGCGCGCAGTGCCATCCCACCCATCTCCCGCAGGTCCTCGGTACCGGTTCGCTCGACCAGGATCGCGACGATGATGAAGATCGGCGCCACCACAAGCCCGTGGTTGACCATCTGCAAGATCGCCCCGTCGGCCCCGTCGGCGCGCAGGGCGAAGATCCCGGCAGTGATGAAGCCGAGCTGCGCCACCGAGGAGTAGCCGGCGATCAGCCGCACGTTGGTCTGAGTGAAGGCCATCACCGAGCCGTAGAGGATCGAGGCCAGGGCGATCACCAGGATTACCTCCTGGAACTGCACGGTGGCGGCAGGAAAGAGCGGCAGCACGATCCGCAGGAACCCGTAGGCGCCGACCTTGGCCAGCACCCCCGAGAAAACCGCCAGCGCTGGCAGCGGCGCGGCGCGGTAGGCGTCGGGCATCCAGCCGTGCAGCAGGAAGGCGGGCATCTTGACCAAGAAGGCGGCGGCGAAGAACCAGAAGATCCAGCGCTGGCTGCCGTCGCTGAGCGGGTGCTTGGCGAGAGCGGCAATCGAGAAAGTGATGTGGCCGCCGTGGGCGGAGAGGATCGCGGTGGCGATTGCACCGACCAGCATCAGCAGCGAGCCGATCAGCGTGTAGACGATCATCTTCAGCGTCGCCGCCGATGCGGTAACGCCGTCGGCGCGGTCCGTGCCCCAGGCGCCGAAGAGGAAGTAGAACGGCACCAGCATCAGGTCGAAGAAGAGGACGAAGAGGAGCAGGTCCTGGGCGAGGAAGGAGCCGAGGGTCGCGGTCTCCCCAAGCAACATCAGGAAGAAGAAGAGCTGTGGGCGCTCCTGTGCGCGGAAGGCGGCGAACGCGGTGGCGCCGCTCCACAGCACCGCGGTCAGCAGCACCAGGAAGACGTTTAGCCCGTCGACCCCGAGGCTGTAGGAGACACCGAGGCCGGGGATCCAGCTTATGTTCACGGTGTCCTGGAGGCCGCTCGCGTTCGAGTCAAAGCCAGCGAGAACGGCGATCGCCAGGCCCAGCGTCACCGCGCAGCCCAGCGTCGCCCACCAACCGGTTGCCCGCTTTGGCAGGAAGAGGCCGAGGATGCCGAAGGCGAGCGGTGTCCAGAGGAGAAGGCTGATCACGATGCGCTCAGCAGGAAGTAGAGGGCGACCCCGGCGAATCCGGCGATCAACAGCAGCGCGTAGCTGCGGACGAAGCCGCTCTGCACGGTGCGGACGACCCGCCCGGCGCCGCCGACCACGTCCTCGGTGCCGGTGACGAGGCCGTCGATGACGACGCGCTCGAAGGTGCGGTTGGCAAAGCGGCCGACCGCAAGCGCCGGTCCCACCACCACCACGTCGATCAGCTCATCGAAGTACCACTTGTTGATCAGAAAGGTGTGCAGCGCCCCGAAGCGACGGATCAGCATCGCCGGGGTCTCGGGCCGAGCCATATAGAGCCAGTAGGCGATCCCGATGCCGGCGAGCGAGATTGCCGCGCCGATCCCCAGACCCTCCCAGGACGCCGCGACCGAGGGGTGGATCGCGGCCAGCGGCGAGTCGGCGAAGACCGGTTCGAGGAACTTGGTGATCGTGTCGTCGAGGCCCGGCACCTGGACGAGGCCGGCGAACAGCGCCAGGAAGGCGAGAATGCCCATCGCGATCTTCATCGGCGGCGAGGACTCGGCTATGTGGTGCTCGGCGCCTGGGAAGCCGACGTCGGTGTCCTCCTCCTCGCCGCTCGCCGGGTTGACCGGGTGGGCGTGGACTACGTGGCCGCTGTCGATCAGCTCCTGCGCCTCCTTGCAGGGGCGTCCGGGAAGGACGCGGAAGATCAGTCGGAAGGTGTAGATCGCGGTCAGCAGCGCACCGAAGTAGCCGAGCACGGTGAAGATCAGATACATGCCGCCGCGCGCCGTCGCATAGGCGAGGATCTCGTCCTTGGAGAAGAAGCCAGAGGTGCCGGGGAACGCGGCCAGCGCCAGCCCGCCGCAGAGCATGGTGAACGAGGTGAAGCGCATCGCCCGCCCGAAGCCGCTCATCCGGTCGATGTTCTGCTCGTTCGCCATCGCGGCGATGATCGAGCCGGCGGCCATGAACAGCAGCGCCTTAAAGAAGGCGTGCGTCATCAGGTGAAAGAGGCTGGCGCTGTAGGCGCCGATCGAGACGCCCATGATCATGTAGCCGATCTGGCTCATCGTCGAGTAGGCGATGGCCCGCTTTAAGTCGGTCATCACCAGCGCGATCGTCCCCGCGACCAGCAGCGTCGCCAGGCCTACGAAGGCGGCGATGTCAGCGGCGGTCGGGGCGAGGACGAAGAGGATGTGGGTGCGGGCGATCAGGTAGACGCCGGCGGTCACCATCGTCGCAGCGTGGATCAGCGAGGAGACCGGGGTGGGTCCCTCCATCGCGTCGGGCAGCCAGGTGTGGAATGGGATCTGCGCCGACTTGGCGAAGGCGCCGACCAGCAGCAGCAGGCAGATCGCCGTCACCGACCACTCGTTGGTGTGGAAGACGTGCGGCGCCCTGGCGAAGACAGTGCCGTATTCGAAGCTCCCCAGTTCGCGGAAGATTAGGAAGGCGGCGAGAACCAGGCCGATGTCGCCGACCACGTTGATCACGAACGCCTTCATCCCCGCCCGGGTCGCGGTCGTGCGCCGGTACCAGAAGCTGATCAGCGCGTAGGAGGCGAACCCGACGAAAGCCCAGCCGACGATCAGCAGCACGAAGTTGCCGGCGAGGACCAGCAGCAGCATCGAGAAGACGAAGAAATTGAGGTAGCTGAAGAAGCGGTGGTAGCCCTGATCGGAGCGCATGTAGCCGTAGGAGTAGAGGTGGATCAGGGTCGAGACGCCGGTGACGATCAAGACCATGAAGACCGAGAGCGGGTCGACAAAGATGCCGAGCTTGATCTGCAGGCCGCCGGCGCTGGCGTATTCCCACAACGAGGAGGCGTGGTGGCGGGCGTCGGGCGAGGAGCCGAGCAGGCCGATCAGGGCGGCGACGCCACATGCGAAGGCGAGCCCGATCGCGGCGGTCCCGATTGCCCCGGCGGCGCGGGCCGGGATTGCGCGGAAGCCGAGCGCGATCGCGATCGAGCCGAGCAACGGGAAGAGCAGGACCAGCCAGGCCCAGGTCGTTGCGCTCACCCGCGCAGCTCCCGGAGGTCATCGACGTTGAGCGGCAGTTTGCGGCGAAAGAGAGCGACGATCAACCCCAGCCCGACCACGACCTCGCAGGCGGCGACCACCATCACGACCAGGGCGAAGATCTGCCCCTGCTGGTTGCCGACCATGCGGCTGAAGGCGACCAGCGCCAGGTTGCCGGCGTTCAGCATCAGCTCCAGGCAGAGCAGGATCACCATTGGGCTGCGCCGGATCAGGATCCCGACCGCACCGACCGCGAAGAGCAGCGCCGAGAGGACCACGTACCACTCGATGCTCACGCCGGCTCCCCTCTCTTGCGCCCGGCAAGGACGACCGCCCCGACCGCCGCCAGCAGCAGCAGGATCGAGGACGCCTCGAAGGGGACGAGGAAGCGCTCTAGCAGCAGGCGACCGATCGCCGCCGGGTTGCCGAAGCCGGGGTTGACGTGTGGCCCGCTGGTGCTGAGCGCCAGCAACGAGGAGGCCAGGACCGCGACCGAGAGCTCGACGAAGAGGGCGGCGGCGAGCAGGGGCGCGAGGAAGCGCTGTCCCGGGATCGGCTCCCAGGCCGACTCCCCGCCGCTGCCTACGTAGGCGACGACGAAGACGTAGAGGACCATCACTGCGCCGGCGTAGACGACCACCTGCGCGGCGGCGACGAAGGCCGCGGTCAGCAGCAGGAAGAGCACGGCGAGCGAGAAGAGGTGGACGATCAGCGCCAGCACGCTGTAGAAGGGGTTGCGCAGGGCGACGACGCCGAGTGCCCCGCCGAGTGCCCCGATCGCCGCACCGAAGAACAGCACTGCCTCCACCGCCTACTCGCCCTCGGCTTTCAGAGGTGTCCGCTCGATCGGCTCGGCGAGCAGCATCTCCTTGGTGAAGATTAGGTCGTCCCGGTCGTAGTCGGCCATCTCGTAGTCATGCCCCATCGTGATCGCGTCGAACGGGCAGGCGATCTCGCAGTAGCCGCAGAAGATGCAGCGTGAGAGGTTGATCTCATAGACCGCCGCGTAGCGCTCCCCCGCCGAGACGCGCTTGCCGGGAACGTTCTCAGCGGCGACGACGCGGATGCAGTCGGCCGGACAGGCGGCTGCGCAGAGGGAGCAACCGACGCATTTCTCCAGTCCGGTGTCCTCGAAGCGGTGCAGTTTGTGGCGGCCGCGGAAGCGCGGATAAACCGGCGTCTTCTCCTCTGGGTACTGGATCGTCAGCGGTCCCTCGATCAGCCGGGCGAGAGTCGTCTTCAGGCCCCGCAGCGTCTCGCCGAAGGCGCGGTAGGCGCCACCTACTCCGCCGGGATCGGGCCCCCGCTGCACCTCGATCACGCTGTCGTCCTTGAGGTAGGGGAACTCGGTCATGTCGTCGTTACCAGGATCGCCGTCACCAAGACGTTGAGGGTCGCCAGGGGAAGCAGGACTTTCCAGCCGAGGCTCATCAGTTGGTCGTAGCGCAGGCGCGGCAGTGTCGCCCGCACCCAGATGAAGAAGACGACCAGTCCCATCATCTTCACCAGCATCCAGATCGGGTCGAGCCAGCCGGGGCCGGGGCCCATCCAGCCGCCGAGGAACACCGCCGCGGCAATCCCCGAAACGACAATGATCTCCATGTACTCGACCAGCAGGAAGGAGCCGAAGCGCATCCCGCCGTACTCGGTCATGAAGCCCTGGACCAGCTCGGCATCGGCCTCGGGCAAGTCAAACGGGGCGCGGTTGGTCTCGGCGAAGCCGGCCACCATGAAGATCAGGAAGCCGACGATCTGGGGCACGATGAACCAGACGTGGCTCTGGGCGCGGACGATTTCCACCAGCGAAAGCGAGCCGCTCATCATGATCACGCCGAGCAGCGCCAGCCCCATCGAGACCTCGTAGGAGATCAGCTGTGCGGCGGAGCGCATCGCGCCGAGGAAGCTGTACTTAGAGCCCGAGGACCAGCCGCCGAGCAGTAGCCCGTAGAAGGCGAGCGAACCGACCGCGAAGAAGTAGAGGATGCCGATCGGGACGTCGATGCCGTAGAGGCCGACCCCGTCCTGCACGTCGCCCCAGGGGATGATCGCCAGCGCGAGCACCCCCGAGAGGACCGGCAGCAGTGGCCCGAGGATGAACAGGGTCGGGATCGCGTTGGCCGGGCGGAAGGCCTCCTTGGAGAGCAGCTTGCCGACGTCGGCAAGCGGCTGGAGGATGCCGAAGGGACCAACGCGGTTGGGGCCATAGCGATGCTGGAAGCGCCCGATCAGCTTGCGCTCGAGCACCGTCAGCAGCGGCAGGATGCCGAAGATGATCGCGAAGATCACCAACGACTTGACGATCATCACCCAGGTCGCTTCGACGTAGTAGGGGTCGGCGATCGGCAGCGTCATGTACCCACCTTCGCGATCTCGACCGCGACCGGGCCGCCGTTCAGGAGGACGTTGGCATTGCCCTCGGCGGTGCCCTCGATCAAAAAACAGACCCCCTCCTGCATCCGCTCCTTGATCGCGACCCGGGCGCGGACGCTGGCGCCGTCCTGGGCGACCTCGACCTGGTTGCCGCTCTTCAGGCCGAGGCGCTCGGCGTCGACGGGCGCCAGCTCCACTCGCTGAGTCGGAGCCAGGAAGCGGAGCGGGGGGTTAAGCTCGGTGAGCGGGCCGGCCCAGAGGTCTCGGTAGGTGCCTAATGCCAGGGTGGTGGCGGCCCTCGAATGCGTGGCGGCGGGTGCCTTGTCTGGCTCAGGCGCTTTGCTCCGGACCTCGGGAAGCGACTTTGCTGCGTCGCGGTCCTGCCAGCGGATGCCGCGGCCGCCGATGACGGAGTCATCGATGCCGGCGTAGAAGGGAACGGCTTCGGAGACGGCTGCCAGGGCCGCGGGCTGGGAGGTGATCCCTGTGTCGTGGCCGAGAGCGGCGCAGAGCCTGGCGAGGACCTGCCAGTTGGGGCGGATGTCTGCGGGGCGGGAGGCACTGGGGCGGACTCGTTGGATGCGGCCATCGGGGTGGGTGAGCGTGCCGTCTTTCTCGGCGTGGGTCTCCAAGGGGAAGACGACGTCGGCCTTTGCCGTGGTCTGCGTTCTCAAACATCGAGAAGGCGATCACGTGGTCGGCGGCGGTGATCGCGGAGGCCCAGGCGTTGGAGTCGGGGAAATCGCGGATTGGGTCTACGCCGAAGAGGACCAGGGACTTCAGCTCGCCGCACTCCAGAGCGGTGCGGATCTCCTCGACGCTCTTGCCGCCAGTCGTTTCGGCAAGGCCCGGGCCGGCGTCCGGGAGGCAGCCGACCTCGCGCAGGCCGCGGGCGTTGGCCACGTCGGGGATCTCGAGCAGGCCGGAGCCGTCCTTGCCGGCGAGGTCGAGGGCCGAGGCCACGTCGAGCAGGGCGCGAAGGGCCCCCTCGCCCTCGCGGCCGATCCGCTCACCCCAGACAATCACGACGCTCGCGGCGCTTTGCAGAGCCTTGGCGAGGGGCGACGCCGCGGCGCCGTCGCTTTGCAGACGCAGGCAGGCGGCCAGTTCGGAGAGTAAGAGCGTGGCTCCGCCGGGGGCGTAGCGCAGAGCCGTCTCGGCGCCGCCGTCTAGGGCGGTGGGGCGCTCGGTCGCGATTGTGAGCCGGGCGCCGTTTCGGCGGACAGCCTTGCGGATGCGGAGGTCGAGGATCGGGGAGCTGTGCAGGGGGTCGGTGCCGAGGAGGAGGATCGCGTCGGCGCCGTCGATATCGCGCACCCTGGCCGAGAGGTCCGGCTGGGAGAGCTGGAGCAAGGTTGCTCGCGAGGGACCGTGCGAGGGGCGGGAGTCGACGTGAGGCGAATCGAGCGCTTCGCGCAGGATGTGCTGGACCAGGTAACCCTCCTCGTTTGAGGCGTCGCCGATGATCGCTGCCGCGGCGCCGTCGGCCTTGCTCAGGCCCTCGGCCGCGGCGCGGAGCGCCTCGGCCCAGTCGACCCCGGCCCCGCCCCGCAGTCGCGGCCCCCCGATCCGCTCCTCGGCGCCGAACATCTCAAAGCCATAGCGGCCGCGGTCGCAGAGCCAGCCGTCGTCGACCTCGGCGTTGTCGCGCCCCAGCACCCGTTTCACCTGCTCGTCGCGCACGGTGAAGCTGACGTTGCACTGGCTCGGACACAGTGTGCAGACCGAGCCCGCCTGCTCGATGTCCCAGGGCCGGGCGCGAAAGCGGTAGGTGTAGCTGGTCAGCGCCCCGACAGGGCACAGCTCTGTGATGTTGCCATGAAAGGGGGCGATGTAGGGGCGGTCATCGAAGGTGCCGACGAAGGAGCGATCACCGCGCTCAAGCAGCTGCAGCTGGGAGTCCTCGGCGACCTCCTGGCTGAAGCGCACGCAGCGGTAGCACAGAATGCAGCGCTCGCGGTCGATCGCGACAAGCGGCGAGAGCTCGATCGGCTTTTGGAAGTGGCGCTTGGGGTCGGTGAAGCGACTGCGGCCCGGGCCCCAGCCCATCGAGATGTCCTGCAGCGGGCACTCACCGCCCTTGTCGCAGACGGGGCAGTCGAGCGGGTGATTGATGAGCAGGAACTCGACCACCGCGCTTTGGGCATGCTTCACTTGATCGGTCATCGTGTAGACGACCATGCCGTCACGGACCGGGGTCGAGCAGGAGGTCTGAAGTTTCGGCATCCCCTCGATCTCGACCAGGCACATCCGGCAGGCGCCGACCGGATCGCCCAGCTTCGGCTCATAGCAAAAGACCGGGATCTCGACGTCCCCTCGCTTCGCCGCGTCATGGAGCATCTCACCCTCGGTCGCCGCTACCTCGCGCCCGTCGATAATCAGTGTGATCTCCTTGTCACTCACGCCGCCAGCGCCTCCTCGACAACGACGGCCGCTCCAGCCGCTATAGCGGCCTCGAACTCTGGCCGGAACTTGCGGACCATGGCACCAACGGGCATCGCCATCGAGTCGCCGAGGACGCATAGGCAGTTGCCGATGATGTTCTCCTGAACCGAGCTGATGATGTCGAGGTCCATCGGGGTCGCCTCGCCGCGGATCACCCGCTCCAGCATCTTCACCGTCCAGTTGGTCCCCTCGCGGCAAGGGGTGCACTTGCCGCAGGACTCGTGGTGGTAGAAGCGCGCCGTGCGCAGCGCCATGTGGGGGATCGAGACGCGGTCATCGGCGACGATGATCGAGCCAGAGCCGAGCATCGACCCCGCCTCGGCCATCGCCTCGAAGCTGTAGGGGAGATCGAGGCCCTCCCCGGCGGTGAGGACCGGAGAGGAGGAGCCGCCGGGATAGAAGGCCTTCACCTCGTGACCCTCCTCCGGCCCGCCCGCTAGGTCGTAGATCAGCTCACGGGTAGGCACGCCCAGCTCGACCTCATAGTTGCCCGGTCGCCGCACGCATCCAGAGATCGAGACCACCTTGGTTCCTGGCGACTGCTCGGTGCCGAAGCCGCGGAACCACTCGCCTCCGTTGGCGACGATTCCCGGCACGTTGGAGAGCGTCTCCACGTTGTTGATCAGCGTCGGCCCGCCGTAGAGGCCCTGCACCGCAGGGAAGGGCGGCTTCAGTCGCGGGTTGCCGCGCTTACCCTCCAGTGCGTCGAGCAGCGCCGTCTCCTCACCGCAGATGTAGGCGCCGGCGCCGCGGTGGACGACCAGCTCCAGGTTACGGTGGGTGCCGAGGATGTTCTCGCCCAGGTAGTCGGCCTCGTAGGCCTCGGCGACAGCGGCGTCAAGGATGTCCGCCTGCTGGTCGTACTCGCCGCGGATAAAGATGAAAGCACGCCTGGCGTCGGCGGCGAGGGCGGCGATCGCGATCCCCTCGATCAGCTGGTGCGGGTTGCGCTGCATCAGCTCGCGGTCCTTGAAGGCGCCCGGCTCGGACTCATCCGCGTTACAGCAGAGGTACTTCTCCATCTCCCCTCGGGGGAGGAAGGAGGCCTTTTTGCCCATCGAGAAGCCGGCCCCGCCGCGACCCCGCAGTCCCGATTCCTCCAGCTCCTTCAGCACCTCGTCGGCCTCCATCTCGCGGTAGGCCTTCTCCAGTGTCGCGTAGCCGCCGTAGCTCTTGTAGCCGGCGATCGTGCGCAGCTCGGGGTCTTCAGCGTGCTTGAGCAGCACCCGTGTCTCAGGCATCGGGACCTCCGGGCAGAGGGCGCCTGGCGAGCGCCTTCTCGGGTAGGACCTCTTCGCCCGATCGCAGCTGCTCAACTGCAATCACGGCGTCTGTGTTCTCCAGCGGCCCGAAGTAGCGCTCATCGATTGAGACCATCGGTGCGATGTCACAAGCCCCCAGGCACTCGAAACCGGTCACGAACATGTCATCGCCTTCAGCCGCCGCCCGGAACGCCTCCAGCAACTCGTCCCCACCCCGCATCCAGCAGCTGATGTTCGTGCAAACGGCGACTTTGTGAGCTCCGACCGGCTCGGTATGCAGCAGGTCATAGAAGCTGGCCACCGACTCCAGATAGGCGGGCGTAACCCGCATCACCGCCGCCGCCTGCCGAATCCCCTCCGGCATGCACCACCCGTAGCGCCGCTGAACAGCCCAAAGCGCCGGAATAGATGCCGAGTGCCGATCCGGATACCGCGACATCAGCTTCTCGATGTGCTCTCGCAGCTCCAGCGGGCAGTCCACCTCATGAAGCTCGGGAACCTCCTCAGGGGACCGATCCGGAACGCGTCCCTCGATCAGGGCGGGGTCGAGAGGCAGGTGATTCATCTGTCCACCCCTCCCAGGATTGGGTCCAGCATCCCGAGGCTGGCGATCATGTCGGCGACGTAGCCACCCACCGACATGTCCTTGAACGCCTGCAGGTTGACGAAGGAGGCGTCGCGGAAATGGACCCGCGCCGGCTTCGCAGAGCCGTCGGCGAGGACGAAGCAGCCCAGCTCACCGCGTGGGGACTCGATTGCGTAGTAGGCCTCGCCCGGCCCCACCCGGTAGCCCTCGGTGACCAGCTTGAAGTGGTGGATCAGCGACTCCATCGAGAGTGGCAGCTCCGAGCGGGGCGGCAACACGTACTTGCGGTCATCGGCGATGAATGGCCCCTCGGGCAGCCCGTCGAGCGCCTGCTCGACGATCCGCACCGACTCGACCATCTCCGCCAATCGCACCCGGTAGCGGTCATAGCCATCGCCGACTGTGCCGACCGGGACCTTGAAGTCAAGCTCGGGGTAGGCGAGATAGTCGAAGGCCTTACGCAGGTCCCAGGGCTCGCCGGTGGCGCGCAGCAGCGGCCCGGTTACCCCCAGCTCTAGCAGCCTCTCGCGCGAGACGATGCCGACGCCCTTGGTCCGCGAGAGGAAGATCTCGTTGCGGTCGAGTAGCGCTTCGTACTGCTGCACCCGCACCGGCATGTCGGCGAGGAAGTCACGCAGCTTCTCCTCGAAGCCGATCGGGATGTCCTCGATCACCCCGCCGACCTGAAAATAGCGGGTGTGCATCCGCTGCCCGGTCGCCATTTCGAACAGATCGAGGATCTTGTCGCGCTCGCGGAAGCAGTACCAGAGCATCGAGATCGCGCCGAGGTCGAGCGCCGTCGTGCCCAGCCACACTAGGTGGGAGTGGATCCGGTTCAGCTCAAGGAAGATCGTCCGCAGGTAGCGGGCGCGGGGCGGGATCTCCAGCTCGATCAGCCGCTCGACCGCACCGCAGAAGGCCTCCATCTGGAAGAAGTAGGAGACGTAGTCCATCCGCTCGACGAAGGGGATGACCTTCCAGTAGCTCTTGTCCTCGCACGACTTTTCGATCCCGGTGTGGACATAGCCGATCACCGGCTTCACGTTCTCACAACCTCGCCTTCGAGATCGACGATCAGGCGAAGCACACCGTGCGTGGCCGGATGGTGCGGCCCGATGTTGACGGTCATCACCTCGGTCTTGGTGTTGTCGGTTAGCGTCTCAACCACGGTCGTGCTCGTTGTAGGTGAAGGTGACGGGCTCGCCGCCGATCGGGAAATCGCGGCGCTGGGGCCAGCCCACATAGTCATCCGGAAGGAGAATCCGAGTCATATCGGGGTGACCCCTGAAGACGATCCCGAAGAAGTCGTAGGCCTCCCGCTCCTGGAACTCCGCGGTCGGGAACAGCTCCACGCAGGAGTCGATCTGCGGCAGCGCGTCTTTGCCTGGATCGGTGAGCATCGCCTTAACCCTGATCCGCTCGACCCGATCTCGGTTGAGCAGCTCGTAGTGGACGCCGAAGCGCGGGTCGGCCGGCAGATAGTCGGCGACGTGCAGACTGGAGAGGAAGCGGTAGCCCTGGCCCGGCGCGTCACGCAGCCAGCTCAGCACGTCGAGCACCTGCTCGGGGTCGACGAGTAGCGCCGCCTGGCTGCGGTCGAAGCTGGTGTCGAAGACGGCGCCGGGGTGGTGCTGCTCGATCTCGCCGCGGATCAGCTCGAGCCCGGGGGCGTCAGGCACGGATCAGCTCCCTGGCGGCCTCGTAGGCCTCCGCCTCCTCTGGTCTCGGCGTGCTCGCCGCCCCGCCCCGCGCCCACTCCTCGGTGCCGGCGGCGTTGTAGCGCTGTCGCCACCCGGGATCGGGGTTTCCTTGGATCTTGCGCTGCAGCTTGGTAAAGCCGTAGAGCACCGCCTCGGGCCGCGGCGGGCAGCCGGGGATGTGGAGGTCGATCGGCATGAACTTATCCGCCCCCTGCACCACCGCGTAGTTGGAGAACATACCGCCGCTGGAGGAGCAGGCGCCCATCGAGATCGCCCATTTTGGCTCCAGCATCTGGTCGTAGAGCCGTCGCACGACCGGCGCCATCTTGATCGAGACCCGGCCCGAGAGGATGATGAAGTCGGCCTGGCGCGGGGAGGCGCGCAGCGCCTCGGCACCGAAGCGGGCGAGGTCGTAGCGCGCAGTCACGATCGAGATCGGCGCCTCGATCGCGCAGCAGGCGAGACCGAAGGTGAGGGGGAACATCGAGTTGGCCTGCGCCCAGTGCTGCAGCCTCGCCATCGTCGTCGTAACCACCCGTTCTTCGACGTAGCGCTCCAGGTCATCGCCCTCGAGGTCACCGCGCAGCATGTCGCGTGCCCGCAGCTGCCTCGACCGCATCGTCTGGCGTTCTACTTCCAATCCAAGGCTCCCTTGCGCCAGACGTAGACGAAGGCGACCAGCAGCAGGACGACGAAGGTGATCAGCTCGCCGAGCACGAAGACGCTTTTGGCTCCCTTCAAGATCACCCCGACCGGGTAGAGGAAGACGACCTCGATGTCGAAGAGGATGAACAGCATCGCGACGAGGTAGAAGCTGACACCGAAGCGGAAGCCCCGCGCCGCTTCGACCGGGATGCCTGACTCATAGGGCTCGGCCTGGCGGCGGCTCGCTGCGGTGGGCCGTTTCGGCCGCTTCGGGCCGATCACGTGGTTGAGCATCGCGAAAGCGCTGCCAACGATCAGGCCGAGGCCGGCGAAGACGAGAATCGGGAGGTAGCTCTTCAGCACTGGAGATCGGGTAGGGCCCAGGGGGCTCATACGGCGACCCTCGCCGCAGCCCATCGCCCACAGCCGCTGTTATACACCCTTTGTGACACATTGCCACATAGTGCTTTTCCGCATCATCAAGCCGAATCCCGACCCTTCCGGGCGGATTTAGAGATGATCGCGGTCCACGTCATCGTCGGCTGCGTCCTGATCATCCTCAACCTGGCTGCGGGCGCTGTAGGCGGCATCGCCTGGTACCGCGAGCGGCCCTCGATCCCCTTCTGGTACCTGCTGCGCGCCGCCCAGGCCTCGGTCTTCCTCCAGGCGCTGCTCGGCGGCCTGCTCGTCTTCACCGGCCACAAGCCGGCGGAAAGCCTCCACTACCTCTACGGCATCCTTCCCCTCTTCGTCTCCCTGCTCGCCGAGGGCGCCCGCACCGGCGCAGCCCAGCGTGAGCTGGGCGACATCGACTTCGAAGCCCTCCCCGTCGACACCCAGCAGTCCCTCGCCCTCGCCATAGTCCGTCGCGAGATGGGCATCATGGCGGTCAGCTGCGGGGTCATCTTCTTCCTCGCCCTCCGCGCCGCCTCTACCGGCGGCCACCTCTAAGCGGAGATGCGGAAGACGGGGTGGTCGGAGGCTATGCGGCGCAGCTCTTTCTCGGGAGCGTCCGAGCCGACGCCGCCGAAGAAGGCGCTCACCTCCCATTTCCACCGCTTCAGGTAGGCGCGCAACAGGGGCGGCCTCTCCTCATCGGGCAGCTCCGCCGCGGCGAAGTCCTCGACTCGGCGCCCGATCACCAGCCGTCCCTTGCCGCTGACCCGCAGGTTCCGCACCCACTGCGTGTTGCCGCGCGGCGCGACCAGATACCGCTCGCCCTTGAAAGCGAGCAGGTTGACTGGAGTGCGCCGCCACTCGCCGCTCTTGCGCCCTTGCACTTCGAGCACTCGCGACCCGGCGAAGCTGACGCCGAGCCTCATCAGCCCGGCTATGAGCCGATTGAACACGTTCTTGGTAAACCAGCCCGGTTCTTGGAACTCCCGCTCCATAGAGCGATTATGACGCTCTCAACTAAGCGGCCGGTACTCGCCGTTGTGGAAGAGGAGGGGACTTCCCTCACTCGCCTCCAGGGCGCTCACCTCGCCGGTGAGGATCACGTGGTCACCGGCGGCGACCACGTCGCGCAGCTCGCAGGCGACCCAGACGAGGGTGCCATCGATCGCCGGGATGCCGTCGCGCGCGCTCCACCCGATCCCAGCCCACTTGTCCGTCACCGGGGCCTTGGTGGCGAAGGCGCGGGCGATCTCCTCCTGGCCGGTACGCAAGACGCCGATCCCAAAGCGGTTTGCGGCCTGGACGGCGAGCAGGGTGCGAGAGCCGCGATCGAGGCAGGCCAGCATCAGCATCGGCTCGATCGAGAGCGAGCAAACGGCGTTGGCTGTGGCCCCGGCGGGGCCGTTGGGGCCGGTTGCGGTGACCACGGTGACGCCAGTCGGCAACAGGGCCATCGCGGCGCGGAAACTGGCTGGATCGGGCGGTGGCATCGTCAGAGAACGGGATCGCCGCCAGACAATATGATGCGCGCCGCGTGCGCCCAGCTCTGATCACAGCCCTGGTGGTCTTCGCCGCCTTCGGGCTCGCCGCCTGCGGCTTTGGCGAGGAAGGGATCTCGGTCCCCAAGAGCAGCCCAGACTACAAAGGGGCCGTCGCCTTCTCCACGCACTGCTCCGGTTGTCACACGCTGAGCGCCGCCGGCACCCAGGGGACCGGCAATCGGGGCCAGCGGACGCAGGGTCCGAGCCTCAACCAGCGAACCGAGACCTACCAGGATGTCCTCTTCGCGATCCAAAACGGCGGCTTCTCGGGGGCGATCATGCCCCAGAACATCGTGGTCGGCCGCGAAGCCGAAGAGGTCGCGCGCTTCGTCGCCAAGTACGCGGGTGAAGAAGCCAACACCACGCTGCGGCCCGGCGAATCCTCTTCGCCCTGACCCAGGCCGCCGATGCTCGATCTGAAGCTGATCCGCTCCGATCCTGAGCGGGTCAAGGCGGCGCTAGCCCGCCGCGGCGCGGCGGAAGGCGTTGACGAGCTGCTCGCGCTCGACGGCCGTCGCCGCGAGCTGCTGCCCGAGGTCGAGAACGCCCAAGCCGAGCGCAAGGCCCTCTCCAAGCGGATCGGCGAGGCCAAGCAGGCGGGCGGTGGCGCCGGGGACCTGATGGACCGTGTCCAGGGGCTGAAGGAGAGGATCGAGTCCGCCAAGACCGAGCTGGAGAGAATCGAAGCCGAGTTGGAGAGGGTCGCCACCGCCCTCCCCAACCTCCCCGACCCCGACGCCCCCGATGGGATGAGAGAGGAGGACGCCGCTGTCGTTCGCGAGGTGGGAGATAGGCCCGACTTCGACTTCGAGCCGCGCGACCACCTCAAAATCGGCGCCGAGCTGGGCCTGATCGATATGGAGGCGGCAGCGCGACTCTCTGGCTCCCGATTCGCCTACCTGAAGGGTGACCTGGTGCTGCTGGAGCTGGCGCTGGTCCGCTTCGCGATCGAGTTCGTGCGCGCCGAGGGGCATGAGCCCGTTGTCCCACCCGTCCTGGTCCGCGAGGAGGCCTTATACGGAACCGGATTCCTGCCCGGTGACCGCGACCAGATCTACGAGGTGCCCAAGGATGAGCTGTTCCTCATCGGCACCTCCGAGGTCGCACTGGCGGGGCTGCATGCCGGTGAGATCCTCGACCCCGGTGCACTGCCGCTGCGCTACGCCGGCTTCTCCACATGCTTTCGCCGCGAGGCGGGCGCCGCCGGCCGCGACACCCGCGGCATCTTCCGCGTCCACCAGTTCGACAAGGTCGAGATGTTCTCGTTCGTGGAGCCCTCCCGCTCGCCGGCCGAGCACGAGCGGCTGCTGGCAATCGAGGAGCACATCCTCACCGAGCTGGAGATCCCCTACCGGGTCGTAAACGTCGCCGCGGGGGACCTTGGCGCCCCGGCGGCGAAGAAGTACGACTGCGAGGCGTGGATCCCCAGCCAGGGCCGCTACCGCGAGTTGACCTCGTGCTCGAACACGACCGACTACCAGGCACGACGCCTGGGTTGTAGGTATCGGCCGACGGACGGCGAATCTCCGCAGATTGTGCACACCCTGAATGGGACAGCGGTGGCGGTGGGGCGGACGATGATCGCGCTGATCGAGAACAGGCAGGAGCGAGGACGGAAGTTTCACGCTACCCACTATTCTGCATCCGTACGGCGCGCCTGAGAGGATCGGGTAACGATGAGCACGAGCGTTCGAGAGGCTAAACGGGTTGTTCTCTGCGACGATCACGAGATCGTCCGCGAGGCGATCAAGGCGCGGATGGCCAACTCAAATGCCGTCGAGATCGTCGGCGAGGCGGGCAACGGTCGCGATGTGGTCGAGGTGGTCAAAGAGCTTGAGCCCGACGTCCTCATCATCGACGTCGAGTTGCCCAAGCGCGACGGCATCGAGGCCACCAAGGAGGTCCTCAAAGCGCGCCCGCGGACCAAGGTAATCATCTTCACCGCCCACGCCCAGCCCGACCTGCTAGCCCTGGCGCTGCGCGCCGGCGCCTCCGGTTACGTGCTGAAGTCAGCTCCGGCAGAGGACATCGCCCGCGCCGTGAAAGCGGTGACCGGTGGCGGCACCTTCCTCGGCGGCGATTTCGCCGGCGGCAAGCCCTCCGAGGTCGAGAAGCTGCTCGAGCTCTCCCCCCGCGAGCGCCAGATTCTCGAGCTGCTTGCCGAGGGCCTGCGGGTCAAAGAGATCGCCGAGCGGCTCGGCCTCAGCCCCGCGACCGTCCACACCCACGTGCGCAATGCGATCGCCAAGCTGGAGGTCGACACCCGCACCGAGGCGGTCGCGCTCGCGGTGCGCTTCAGCTACTTAGGAGCCGGCGGCGGCGTCTAGCTTCAACGCGCAGCCGTTGATGCAGTAACGCTGGCCGTTCGGTCCCGGGCCGTCGTCGAAGACGTGCCCGAGGTGGGCGTCACAGTGCTTGCAGACGACCTCGGTGCGCCGCATGAAGAGGCTGTTGTCGGGGCGCAGCTCGACATGCTCTAGGTTAGCCGGCTCGGTGAAGCTGGGCCAGCCGGTGCCGGAGTCGAACTTGGTGTCGGAGGAGAACAGCTCGGCTCCGCAGCACACGCAGCGGTACATCCCATCGCTCTTCTCGTTCCAGTAAGGGCCGGTGAAGGCGCGCTCCGTCGCCGCCTCGCGGGTCACCTCGTATTGCTCAGGCGTCAGCTGCTCACGCCATTCCTGGTCGGACTTCTCGATTTTCGCCATGAACAAAGGGTAGGGGATGGGCCTTGGGAGGCCGCCTCATCGGATGCCTGTCACCCGCCGGAGGGGGGTATCCTTGAGTGCCCCATTTCGGGTGCAATCACTGCGAGGTATCGGGCGGAGACACCGGCGAGGCGATTCCCCGAGGCCTTCGCGTCTTCTGCGGGGAGATGACCAGGGCGATTGTCGACGCCGAGACGAGAGCGATCGTGGCGGCGAGGAGGAATGAGCCTTGGTAGCTGGTGAGGGCGGCCGCCAAGCCGGCGAGGGGCGCGCCGAGGCCGACGCCGCCGTCGAAGAAAGCGGTGAAGGTGCCAAGGGCGGCACCGCGGCGGGTCTCGGGAACTTGGTCGACCACGATCAGCGAGAGCGAGGGGTAAAGAAGAGAGAAGGCGGTGCCCATCGCCAGCGCGCCGGCTATCGCAACGAGGAGGCTGTGGGCCACGGCGATTGTGGCCAGGCCGAGCGCCTCGGTGCAGGCTGCGACCGCCGCCACTCGGGCCGGGCCGACACGGTCGGGGAGATCGCCGCCGACCAGGCGGGTCAGCACGACCATAGTTGCGAAGGCGCCGAACACCGTCGCCCCGTGGCCGATCCCGCGGGCTTCGAGGTGCAGGACGACGAACGCCGCCATCGTCCCGTAGCCGATCGATCCGAGGGCGAGGGCGGCGCCCGGGCGGATCGCCTCGCGGGCGATCAGCGGGTGGTGCTCGACGTGCTCGAACGGGCGGAAGGGATCGGGTAATCGCGAGGCGACCAGCGCCCCGATCAGCGGCATTCCGCCCGCGAAGATCCAGACCGCCGTGTAGCCGGAGACGTGCAAGAGCAGCTCACCGATCAACGGGCCGATGCTGAGGCCGCCCCAGACCGCGAGGCCGTAGAGGCCGATTACCCGGCCGCGCCGGTCAGACGGCGCCAGGTCGACGATCCAGGCCGAGCCAGCGGTGAACATCGTCCCCTCACCGGCGCCGAGCACCAGCCGCGCGGCGATCAGACCCATCACCCCGAATGGCAGCAGGTAAAGGAAGCCGGCGGCCGAGACCAGCAGCGCGCCCAGCAGGACAGCCGGCTTGCGCCCCCGGCGGTCGGCGAGACGGCCGGCGAAGGGGCGAAGCATCAGCCCGGTGATCGCGTAGGACCCGATCACCACCCCGACCGCGATGTTTCCGGCTGCCAGCGGGCCGTGCACGTAGCGCGGCAGCACAGGCAGCACCGCGCCGACGGCGAGCAGGCCGCAGAAGGTGACGGTGAAGACGCCGGCGAAGGCCAAGCCGGCGCGGGCGATAGCCGGCGGTGAGGCCTCCGGGGCGCTCACCGAAGCAGGCCGGTGAGGTCGTCGATGACCTGATCGGGCGATGGCTCGGCGCGTTCGGCCTCCTCGTGGGAGGTGGCACCGCTGAGGACTAGGATCGTCTCCAGCCCGGCTCGCCGTCCGCCCTCGATGTCGGAGGCAAGCCGGTCACCAACCATCGCCACCCGCTCGGCGCCGGGAATCGATCCGCGCGCGAGATCGAAGAGGCGCCGCCCCGGCTTGCCGCAGATCCTCGCGGTCTTACCGGAGGCGGTCTCGACGGCGGCGAGGATAGCTCCGCTGCCGGGCCACTCGCCGTCGGGCATCGGCAGGGTTGGGTCGCGACTGGTCGCTAGGAGGCGCGCGTGCCGCCCTCGCAGCGCAAACGTCGCCGTCAGCAGTTCCTCGTAGTTGAACTCTCGGTGGCCGGAGACGACGACGACTTGAGCCTCACGGCCTCGCTCGCCGTCCAGCACTGTCGCCCCGGCGGCCTTGACCAGGTCCTTCAGCTCCGCGGCCCCGATCACGAATGCTCCTCCCTGCGGACCGGCCACTTCGGCTGCCAGCTGTGCGGTGACGATGCCTGCCGTCATCACCCTGTCCTCATCGGTCGGGACCCCCGCCTCACGTAGCCGCTGCGCGTAGGCCGCCGCCGACCTGCCCGGGTTGTTGGTGATGAAGGCGATCTCCTTGCCCGCGCCGAGCAGAGCTCGAAGCGTCTCCGCGGCCCCCGGGACCATCTCCTGCCCGACCCACACCACCCCGTCGAGGTCGACCAGGAACCCGTCGAATTCGTCCGCCGCCGCCACGCGGCGCAGGCTAGTGGACTCTCTGTACCGTGCTGCAGATGAGCGGTTCGAACGGGCAGGTGGTGATCGCAACCGACCTGAGCCGCCGCTACGGCGAGGGGGATGCGGCGGTAGACGCGCTGGCCGGCATCAGCACGGCGTTTGATCGCAATCGCTTCACGGCGATCATGGGTCCCTCGGGCTCGGGCAAGTCGACTTTGATGCACATCCTCGCCGGCCTCGACACCCCGACCTCCGGCACGGTCATCCTCGATGGCATCGAGATCACCGGCCTCGACGACGGGGAGCTGACCAGGCTGCGCCGCGACAAGCTCGGCTTCGTCTTCCAGTTCTTCAACCTGCTGCCGGTTCTCACCGCCGAGGAAAACGTCGTGCTGCCACTCTCGATCGCCGGCCGCAAGCCCGACCGCGAGTGGCTGGAGCGGCTGATCCGCACGGTCGGGCTGGAGGATCGGCGCACCCACCGGCCGGCCGAGCTCTCCGGCGGGCAGCAGCAGCGGGTGGCGCTCGCCCGCGCCCTCATCTCCAAGCCGGCGGTCGTCTTCGCCGACGAGCCGACCGGCAACCTCGACTCGAAATCGAGCGAGGACGTGCTGCGCCTGCTCCGCCAGGCGGTCGACGAGTTCGACCAGACGGTGATCATGGTCACCCACGACCCGGCCGCAGCCGCCCACGCCGACCGCCTGATCACACTGCGCGACGGGAGGCTCGTCCACGACGCCGCGCCAGGTTCGACCGACGAGGTGATTGAGCTGATGAAGCAGATCGACTAGCGCTCTAATTGTCCGATCTCGCCATCAAGAGCCTCTGGGCGCGCAAGGTCCGCGCCCTCACCACGACGCTTGCCATCGTAATCGGGGTCGCCTTCGTAGCGGGCAGCTACATCCTCACCGACACGATCTTCGCTGCCTTTAACCAGATCTTCAGCGACTCGCTGAAGGGCACCAGCGTCGTCGTCACGGCGAAGAACCCGGTAGAACAAGAAGGCGGCGAAGTCCCGACGGTCGCCTCCTCGCTGCTGCCCAGGATTCAGCGGACGCTGGGGGTGCGCTTGGCGGCTGGCGCGATCTTTACCCCCGGCGGATTCTTCGATTCCAAGGGCGGAGCGATCGGCTCCAAATTCGCCCCCAAATTCATCTCCTCAACCCTGCCCGACGGGCTCGAGTCGCTCAACTACGTCGACGGTCACCCGCCTCGCGGGCCTACCGAAGCTTCGATCGACAAGGCCGCGGCCGAAAACGCGGGCATCTCGATCGGGGACAGGTTCGAGATTGCCGGCCAGCGGCGCGCGCGCACCTACCGCCTGGTCGGGATGACCAAGCTGGGTGAAGCCTCGTTCGGCGGCACCAGCATCGCCCAGCTCACTCTGCCCGAGGCGCAGCGGATCACCGACAACGTTGGCCGCTTCGACCAGATCTCGGTCGCGGCACGGCCGGGCGTTTCGTCGAGTCTTCTTAAGCAGCGGATCGAGCGGGTGATGCCACCCGATGTCAAGGTCGAGACCGGCAAAGAAAACGCCAGCCGGGACTCCGAACACATCCGCGAAAAACTCGGCTTCTTCCAGACCGCCCTGCTGGTCTTCGCCGGGGTCGCGATCTTCGTCGGTGCTTTCCTCATCTTCAATACTTTCTCGATCACCGTTGCCCAGCGGGTGGCCGAGTTCGGGATGCTGCGTACGCTCGGCGCCTCGCGGCGCCAGATCCTCACCTTGGTGATCGTCGAAGCGCTGGCGATCGGCCTGCTCGGAGCGCTGCTGGGTTTGGTCGGCGGGTTCGCCATCGCCGAGGGGCTGAACGCGCTCTTCGTCACGCTCGGGATTGAACTCCCAACTACGGGCCTGGTGCTGGAGACGCGAACCGTCGTCGTCTCCATGGTGATCGGCATCGGCGTCACCCTCATCTCCTCAATCGTGCCGGCGCTGCGCTCGACTCGGGTCCCGCCGATTGCGGCGATGCAGGCGCTGGAGATGCCGAGCAGCCGGCGACGACGCCTCGCCTACGCAGCGCTCGCCGCTGTGCTGGGTGTCGTCGGGGCGGCGATGGTGCTGGTCGGACTCTTCGGCAGCTCAAGCGGCGGGGCGGCCGCCGGGCTGATCGGCGGAGGGGCGGCCGCCGTCGTACTCGGGGTGTCGCTGTTCAGCCCCCGCCTGGTGCGGCCGCTCGCCGCTCTTGCGGGCGCCCCCATGGAGTCGTTGCGCGGGCTGATCGGCAGGCTGGCGCGGGAGAATGCGCAGCGCAATCCCAGTCGCACTGCGGTTACCGCAGCGGCACTGATGATCGGCCTCGCCTTGGTCACCTTCGTCACCGTCTTCGCGGCGGGGATCAAGAGCTCTGTCGCCTCGGCGGTCGATGAAAGCTTCCAGGGCCAGTTGGTGATCCGCAGCAGCAGCGGCTTCTCGCCGATCCCGGCGGGCGCTGCCGCGGTGGCCCGAAAGGTGCCGGGCGTGCAGCTCGTCTCCACTCTGCGCTCCGCCCAGGCAAAGCTTCTCGGGGCCCCTGGCACGCCGCGCGTCTCCGCGCTCCAGCGCGACGCGGGCCAGGTGCTTTCTCTCGACTGGAAGCGAGGCGGGCCAGCGACCCTGCGCCACCTCACCGACAGCGAGGCGATCCTCAACCGCTCGTTCGCCTCGAGCAACGGACTCGAAGTCGGTAGCCGGGTCAGGTTCCTCACCCAGACCGGCAGGCGTCCGAGCTTCAGGGTGGTCGGCGAATACAGCGACAAGGCGAACCTGCTGGGCAGTGTCGTGGTCACCCACCGGGTGCTTGCGCGGGACTTCGGCCAGAGGCAGGACTCGATCGACTTTGTCAGGCTCGCGCCCGGCGCGAGCCTCGCCGCCGTCCAGTCGCGCCTGACCAAAGTGGTCGAAGCGAGCTTCCCCACGGCGGAAGTCTCCAACCAGCAGGAGCTGAAGGAAAAGCAGGAGGGGCAGATCGACAACCTCGTGCATCTGATCTATGCGCTGCTCGCCCTGGCGATCCTCGTTTCCCTGTTCGGGATCGCCAACACACTGGCGCTCTCTATCCACGAACGCACCCGGGAGCTGGGGATGCTGCGCGCGATCGGCATGTCGCGTCGCCAGGTGCGGACGATGATCCGCTATGAGGCGGTAATCACAGCCCTGATTGGGGCGATGCTCGGCATGGTCTTGGGGGTCGTCTTCGCGGCCCTGATCGCCCAGCCGCTGAAGGGCGAAGGCTTCACGCTCTCCTACCCGATCGGAACGCTCGTCCTTCTTTTGGTCTTTGCCGCCCTCGCCGGGGTCATCGCCGCCATCGGGCCGGCTCGACGTGCCGCCCGGCTCGACGTGCTCAAAGCCCTCCAGTACGAGTGAGGTATCGCAGCGAGGTCGGCCCTTCGCCTTCGCCTTCGGTCGGGATAACGGGCATGGCCTGCTGCACGCATGCCGCGTCGCGGCGACAGCCGCCCCGCAGCGCTGGCACGTGATTGGCGATCGGGCGCCGACATTCGCTTCCGGAGCAGTGCTTGAGCCAGCTCAGCTGGCTGGCGAGGTAGTTGCGAACCCCAAGGAAGTCCGGGTTGTTCACTTGCGAGGCCAATTCGTAGGGGTCGGTTTCGAGGTCGTACAGCTCTTTTTCGCCGTTCACGTATTCGACGTACTTGTAGTGGCCGACCCTGATCCCCACATAGCTGATCGGCGGCGCCGAGTTGTTCTTCGCGCTTTCCGCCGCGGCTTCGGCGGCGTCGGAGCTGTTGCCGAAGAAGGACTCGAGCAACACGGCCTGTAGGGAGCGCCTGGCGGGATGCTTTGCGTAGGGCAGCATCGAGAAGCCGTCCAGCGGTCGGTCGGGGTGCGCTCCGGTGATCTGCAGGATGGTCGGCGCGAGGTCGACGTTGGCGACCAGCGCGTCTGAGGTCGTGTCGGGCTTCAGCCCCGGGCCGCGGACCAGCAGCGGCAGGTGGGTCGAGGACTCATACGGGAGGAACTTCGAGCGCTTGATTCGGTGCTCCCCCTCGAAGTAGCCGTTGTCGGAGGTGAAGAAGATGTAGGTGTCGTTCAACTGTCCGTCGCGCCGCAGCGTGTCGATGATCCGTTCCACCCCGTCGTCGACCGAGCGCAGCGACTCCAGCTCCTTTTGGTATTCGACCTTGATGCTGTGTAGCTCACTTGGGTTGAGGAGGGGCAGGTCGCGGATGAAGATGGGCTTGTCGGAGACGTTGGCTTCGTCGAAGTTGGGCCGTCTCGGCACTCGTACCGAGGCGAGCGAGTTGTAGTAGCGGGGCGCCGGCTGGGGCCCGGAGGGCGGGTGGTAGTCGCCGTGCGGTGCGATGTAGTCGAGGGCCAGGTAGAACGGCTGGCCGAGTTGGGTGGAAGTGCTGATCTGTTCCTGGGCCCGCTGGGTGAGGACGTCGGTCTGGTAGGTGCAGCCGTCGCTTCCCGGCGGTGCGTACTGTGGGCAGGTGACCGGCTCCGTGGGGTCGTAGCTGATGTTCCCGAACGGCCCCTGCACGACGCCATTGTCGTCGAGCGTATAGCCGTAGAAGTGGTGGGTCGAGGACTCGTTGTTGAGCGTCTCCCAGTCGGTCCAGCCGGGCGGCTCTTCGGTCGGGCTGCTGTAGGGCGGTTCACCGTACTGGTTTAAGAACTTGCCTATGTGGATCGTCCGGTAGCCAGCCTGCTGCAGCCAGATCGCGAGGTTATGCTGACCCGCCTGGGAGCGGATGAAGACCGGGTATCCCCCGCCGCTCGCGGTCTCCAGGTTGTTGCCCTCGACACCAGTGTTGTGGGCGTAGTCGCCGGTCAGGTAGGTGGCTCGCGAAGGCCCGCAGAGCGAGTCAGAGACGTAGTAGTTGGCGAAGGTGACGCCGTCGTGTCCGAGCAGGCGCAGCGTCTTGCGCATCACCGGCACCTGCCTTCCATGGGGGTTCGTGAACGTCTGATACATCTCACTCATGTCCTCATCGTCGGTCTGGATGACGATCACGTTTGGACGCCGCGGACTCGCCGCCGAGGCCGGGAGGGTGCTGGTGCTGCCAAGCGCCAGCGCGCTTGCGCAGGCGCCCGCGCTCACAAGCGCTGCAGCGAGCAGGCGCCCTGAGGGTCGCCACACAGCCGCCTGCCGAAAAGTGCCCACGGAATCGATTAACCGTCGACCGACATAGGAGTTTCGGCGCGCCCGGCTCGGCCCTTCACCCTGCGGTTGGCTCGGCATCACTTGGCGGCCAAGACTATGGCCAAATCCTGAACCGGCGTTTAACCGTGGCGCAGGAGCCGCCCCACCGCATCCATCAGCTCTTCGGTGCGGTCCGCCCGTCTGTTCTCGCTGGCCACTGTGAGGCAATGGGAGGCGTGGTCGGCGAGCAAGCCCAGCGCGACCTTGTCGAGCGCAGACTGGATCGCGGTCACCTGGGTGACGATGTCGATGCAGTAGCGATCCTCCCCAACCATCCGCTCGACGCCCCGCACCTGCCCCTCGATCCGCCGCAGGCGCTTCAGCAGAGCGTCCTTGCTCAACGTGTAGCCGCGGGCCATAGCGTCAGCGCCCATGCGCTTCAGCATATACCCCCTGGGGGTACTAAGCCAAGCCCATGCGAAGCGCGCCCGCAGCCTCCAGCATTGCGGCTCGGGCGGAGCGACTGACCGCGGTCAGGTTGGCGAAGCTGTGGATCAGATCCTGGTGGCGGCGAAGCGCCACCTGCACGCCAGCCTTTTGCATCCGCTCCGCGTAGGCCTCAGCCTCGTCGCGCAGTGGATCAAAGCCGGCGGTGAGCACGTAGGCTGGAGGCAGGCCGGAGAGGTCCTCGGCCCTAAACACCGAAGCCCGTGGGTCTGCGTCGTCTGCTCGGTTTGGCAGGTAGCTCTCCTGAAACCAGTCCATGTCCGCGGCTGTGAGCAGGAATCCCTCCGCGAACAGCTCGCGCGAGCGCCGGTTCTCGAGCGCGTCTGTCGCCGGATAGATCAGCAGCTGCATCGACGGGCGCGGCCCGCCGCCGTCGCGCGCCATGTGACAGACGACCGCGGCCATGTTGCCGCCGGCGCTGTCGCCGCCGACCGCGATCCGCGCCGGGTCGGCGCCCTGCTCAGTCGCATGTGCCACGGCCCAATCGAAGGCTGCGTGGGCATCTTCGATCGCCGCCGGGAAGGGGTGCTCTGGCGCCAGGCGGTAGTTGATCGAGAGGACCTTGGCACCGCTGTGGGCGGCGAGGAAGCGGCAGACCCCGTCGTGGGTGTCGAGGTCGCCGATCACCCAGCCGCCGCCGTGGTAGTAGACGAGCAGGGGCTTCGCCGTATGGCTGCCGCCCGCAGGCGTGTAGAGGCGCGCCCGCATCGCCCCGGCGGGCCCAGGCAGCTCTAGCTCCTCCACCCGCGCCATCGGGATCGGCGACCCGGCGGTCACGGCAGCCTCGATCCGGCGCTCCGCCCGGATCCGCTCGGGGTCACCGCCGCCGCCGGTCAGCGACCTTCTGCCACTTAGTTCGACGAGGTGCAGGAGCACGTGGATGTCACTCGCCAATTTCTGCCCGTCGATCACCGGCGGCCTGCCGAAGATCAGCCGCTGCGCCCCCGCCGGCAGCCCGCATGCCACCCGCAGGATGCGATGCTCAAGGCGCGGCGGGAAGCGGGGGGGAGAAGCCACGACGAGAGCAGGCTATGCGATCGGGCGGGGTGAGTCCGCGCCTTCGGATCTCGAGGTGATCAGCGGGACGCCCCCGGGTTCGGGAGGGATCTCACACGTTGGCTCTCTCCCCGCCGTGTAGCGGCTTGGCGTCGAGCGATCCGAGGAGTCGCGACATCTCCTTGCCCGAGACCGGTATTCCGGACGGCCGCGGTTTAACCGCAGCCGGTGTTGTTGCCGCACGATGAGCACGTGTAGCAGGAGCCCGTGCGCTGCATCATGCCCCCGCACTGCTCGCATGCGGGGCCGAGGTCCAGGCCGGACATCTTGGCTGGCACGACCGGTGGGGTTTCGGTGAAAGCCGCCGCGGCCGGAACTGTCTCGCCGCCGGCAGCCTTGGCCTTCTCAGCGCTGTTCCCATTGCCGGGCTTGGAGTGGCCGTTGCCGGCGCCGTTCGCCGGCCCTGCCGAGCCGCCGCTGGTGTCGATGCCGAGCCCAAGCTGGGTTGTCTCCGCCTCGCGCTTGGCCCGAACCTCGCTGGTGAGGATGCCGAGATCCTCGAGCGTGTCGGTGTCTTCGGTGAAACGGCTCGCCAGCCAGCGCATGATGTAGTCGGGCAGCGATTTGGCGAAGGGGATCTCGGGGTTGCCGGTGATCCCCTCAGGCTCGAAGCGCATGTAGCTGAACTTGCGCACGAAGACCTCGAGTGGGACTCCGTACTGGAGGCCGATCGAGATCGCCGTCGCGAAGGCGTTCATCAGCCCTCGCATCGTCGAGCCCTCCTTGCCGATGTCGGTGAGGAAGATCTCCCCGACCGAGCCGTCCTCGTACTTGCCGGCCGTGATGTAGCCCTCGTGCCCGGCGATCGAGAACTTGTGGGTGATCGACTCGCGCTCGCGCGGCATCTTCTTGCGCACCGGAGCTGGGGAGGCCTCCTTCTCAGCCTCTGCCCCCTTGTCCTTCTGCGCGTCTGTGCGCAGCGCCTGCGCGGTCTTCGACCCGTCCCGGTAGATCGCCAGCGCCTTCAGCCCGCCCTTCCAGCCGCGCGTGTAGGCGTCGGCAATGTCCTCGACCGTCGCCGACTGCGGCAGGTTTACCGTCTTGGAGATCGCGCCGGAGATGAACGGCTGGGTCGCGGCCATCATGTTGATGTGGCCGGTGTGGGAGATCGCCCGCTCGCCGACCGCGACGTCGAAAACCGGCAAGTTCTCGTCCTTCAACCCCGGCGCGCCGACGATTGTGCCCTGCTCGGCGATGTATGCGTCGATCTGGTCGACCTCGGTCTCGGAGTAGCCAAGTGTGCGCAGCGCCAGCGGCACCGAGCGGTTGACGATAGTCATCTGCCCACCGCCGACCAGCTCCTTGAACTTGACCAAGGAGAAGTCGGGCTCGATTCCGGTCGTGTCGCAGTCCATCAGGAAGCTGATCGTCCCGGTCGGCGCCAGCACCGTCGCCTGCGCGTTGCGGTAGCCGTGTTCCTCGCCAAGCTCGACCGCCTCGTCCCAGGCTCGCTGCGCTGCTTCCAGCAGTTCGCCCCTGATCCCGGTCGGATCGATGTCGTAGGAGGCGTCGCGGTGCATCCGCATCACCCCGTTGTGGGGCTCGCGGTTTCGCTCGTACTCGTCGTAGGGCCCGGTCGCCCCGGCGGCGATCAACGCCGACTGGCGGTAGGCGCGCCCGGTCATCAGCGCAGTGATCGCGGCGGCGACGTTGCGACCCTCCTCAGAGTCGTAAGGCAGCCCATCGGACATCAGCAGCGCGCCGAGGTTCGCGTAGCCAAGGCCGAGCTGGCGGAAGGCGTTGGCGTTGGCGGTGATCTCCTCGGTCGGGTAGCTGGAGAAGCCGACCACGATCTCCTGCGCGAGGAAGACGATATCGACTGCGTGCTCGAAGTCCTCGACGTCGAAGCTGCCGTCCTCGCGGCGGAACTTCATCAGGTTGAGCGAGGCAAGGTTGCAAGCCGAGTCGTCGACGTGCATGTACTCACTGCACGGGTTCGACGCGTTGATCCGCCCCGACTCCGGGCAGGTGTGCCAGCGGTTGATCGTCGTGTCGTACTGCACCCCGGGATCGGCGCAGCGCCAGGCGGCGTCGGCGATCTCATTCATCAGCGCCCGCGCGTCCAGCGTCTTCACCGCCTCGCCGGTGGTCCGCGCGGTCAGTCTCCACTCCCCACCGGCCTGCACTGCCTCCATGAACTCGTCGTTGACCCGCACCGAGTTGTTGGCGTTCTGGTACTGGATCGAGGTGAAGCCCTCGCCGTCGATCGACATGTCGAAGCCGGCGTCGCGTAGCGCCGCCGCCTTCTCCTCCTCTTTGGCCTTGCACCAGATGAAGTGCTCGATGTCGGGGTGGTCGACGTCGAGGACGACCATCTTCGCCGCCCGCCGCGTCTTGCCGCCTGACTTGATCGTCCCCGCCCAGGAGTCCGCCCCGCGCATGAAGCTGACCGGCCCACTTGCCGTGCCACCCTTCTTCAGCGGCTCCATCGAGCCCCGGATGTTGGAGAGGTTGATCCCCGAGCCCGACCCGCCGCGGAAGATCTTGCCCTCCTTGGTGTTCCAGTCGAGGATCGACTCCATGTTGTCCTCGACGCTGAGGATGAAGCAGGCCGAGCACTGCGGGCGCTCCTCAAAGCCGACGTTGAACCAGACCGGCGAATTAAAGGCCGCCTTCTGTCCCAGCAGGATCGAGGTCAGCTCCGCCTCGAAGGCGCCGGCGTCCTCGGCCGAGGCGAAGTAGCCGCCCTCGCGCCCCCACCCCGAGATCGTCCCCGCGACTCGCCCGATCATCTGTTTGACCGAGCTCTCGCGCTCCTTGCTGCCGAGCTGCCCGCGGAAGTACTTCTGGGCGACGATGTTGGTCGCGTTCAGTGACCAGCTCTTCGGGAACTCGACTCCTCGCTGCTCAAAGACCGGGCTCTCCGGGTTACCGATCACCGCATCGCGGATCTCCCACTCAATCTCGTCGAAGGGATGGATCCCCTCGCGCGTAAACCGGCGTTCGATTGCCAGGCCCTTGAGACCGGTTGACTTGGCGCTCGTGGCGGTCTTGGACATCGACTGGCTCCTCTCACAGCGGCTTTCGGGGGTAACTACACAGGATCGTCGTCGAGCCGGACGGAACCGATCATGCCGGAGCCTGCAAACACCGGAGATTCGCTTGCTCCCTATGTATGGTGACACCATGCGGGTACGGGGCCAGGCGGCACGTGAGGCGGTCGGTGAGCGGGCGAGTGCGGCACGTGAGGCGGCCGTCGAGAAGGCGGAGACAGCCAAAGAGGCCGCCGCCGACGCGATCGCCTCGGTCAAGCCAAGGCTGCGCGGCGTTTCCCACATGTGGGCTTTCTTCGCTTCCCTCTTCCTCGGCGTCGGGCTGATCTTCGCAGCGAAGACTCCAAAGGCGACCGTCGCCGTCGCCATCTACGCGGTCAGCCTCTCTGCCCTGCTCGGCACCAGCGCCCTCTATCACCGGGTCGACTGGAAGCGCCCCAACGTGCGCCGCTGGATGCGCCGCCTGGACCACTCGATGATCTTCTTCCTCATCGCCGGCACCTATACCCCCTTCGCCCTGCTCGTTCTGCGTGGCCCGCTTGCTGCCGCCGTCCTCATCGTCGTCTGGATCGGCGCGATCGCCGGCGCCGCGGTGGAGATGGTCTGGATCGATCACCCCAAATGGGTGGCGGCGCTGATCTACATGTCGCTTGGTTGGGTCGCCGCGGTCGCCTTCCCCGAACTCTGGTCCGACATGGGCATGACCGGGACGCTCTTGGTTGCCGCCGGCGGCCTCCTCTACACGGCCGGCGCCGTCGTCTACGCCACCCAGCGTCCTAACCCCAACCCCGCCGTATTTGGCTATCACGAGGTCTTCCACGCCCTCGTCATCGCCGCCGCCGCCGCCCACTTCGCCGCGGTCGCCTTCTTTGCCCTGCCTGCCTCCTGAACGGCGCCAAGCCGGTCGACGATTGCCCTCCTTTACCCCTCCTCACACGGGTCCAACGGTGCAGGCGTCGGCGAGGCTGAAGACCTGCTCGCGTGCTGATCGCAGCCCGAACCCCCACCCGGGGTGGCCCCTGGCGGCGGGGATGGGCCCTACGCCGCGACGGACTTGAGCTCAGCGGCGGTCTCCGCCGCGGCGAGCAGCTCGGCGAGGATCTCCTCAAGTTGCTCGGCCTGTAGGGGCGCAAGCTCCAGGCGACCGTCCACAAGCTGCTCGTGCGCCTGCGCCACGGGCAGCTCTGCCTCGACCACGCGGCCGCCCATCGCAGCCAGCACCTTGCGCAGCTCGGCCTGCGCCCAGACCGCCCCAAACATGCTCTTCGAGGCGCCGATCGCCGCGGCCGGCTTGCCGTTCAATGCGCTTTGCCCGGACGGACGCGAGGCCCAGTCGAGCGCGTTCTTCAGCTGGCCCGGCAGCGAGTGGTTGTACTCCGGCGTCGCGATCAGGACCGCGTCGGCACCGCGGATCGCCTCCCGCAGCTCCAGCACTGCGCCGGGCGCCGGCCCGGCCTCAGCGTCCTCGCTGTAGGGCGGGATCTCCGCCAGCCGCTCGAATGTCGTCAGCTCCGCCCCCGCGGGCAGCCGCTCGGCGGCCACCCGCAGCAGGGCGGTGTTGAGCGAGTCCCGGCGCAGGCTGCCGGATATGCCCAGGACTTGCATCGTTACTTGGCCTCTGCGACCAGCTCCAGCTCGACCGCGATGCTCACCTCGTAATCGAGCACCTGGCCGCCGCTCGGCAGGTCTGCGTTCCAGTCGAGCCCGAAGCTGCGCCGGTCAACCGTGGCCTCCAGCGAGAGCCCGACGCGGCCGCCGCCGCCAAGGTCGGCGCCGAGCTGAGCGAACCGGCCGCTTGCCTCGACCTCATGCTTCTGACCCTTGATCTCCAGCTCGCCATGCACCCTCACCGAGCCGTCCTCGGCGATGTCCAGCTCGCTTGAGCCGAAGCGAAGCTGCGGGTGGCGCTCCGCATCGAAGAAGTCGGGGGAGAGGAGGTGGCCCTTTAACTGCTCCTCGGCGATCGCGACGCTGGCGACGTCGACGGCGCCCTCCAGGTGTGGCTCCTCGCCGCCGCTCAGCCGAGCCTCGTAGCCCGAGAACCGGCTGCGGAAGGTCGAGACGCCGTTGTGGACGATCGCGAAGCCGATCGAGGAGTGGATCGGGTCCACCGTCCAGGTGCCCGCCGGTATCTGCTGCTTGGTCTGCGTAGTCATCTTTTCTGCGTCCTCCTGTCAGTAGTTGCCGAATTAAAAGTTGTTGCAGAAAGAATCATAGCAAAAATAATTTGCTAGATAACTATTGCTTTGACAACATTTATCTGCGAAGATCCAAGCCGTGTCCGCAAGCGCGAGAACAGCAGAGTCGAAAGCCACGCCGAACGGCTCGAAGGCCGCTCACGACTCCCACCGCGATGCGTGGCTTGCCCTCTGTCGCACCCACGCTGCCGTCACCGGCCGCCTCCAGGAGGCGCTGACCGACGCCGGGCTGCCGCCGCTCGGCTGGTACGAAGTCCTCAGCACGGTCGCCGCCTCCCCCGAGCAGCGCCTCAAGATGGGGGACCTCGCCGACGCCCTAGTGATCAGCCGCGGGGGCCTCACCAAGCTCGTCGACCGCCTCGTCAAGGCGGGCCTCTTGGAGCGCGCCTTCTGCGAGACGGACCGTCGCGTCAGCTACGCGACCCTCTGCCCGGCCGGGCGGGAGATGCTCGGCGAGATGCAGCCGGTGGTCGTCGCCGAGATCGAGGCCAGCTTCGCCGCGAGCCTCAGCACCCGCCAGGCCGACTCCCTGCGCGACGCCCTCACCAAGGTCAGCGGCTCTGTCTGCTCGAGTGTCGGCTGAGGCTCAGGCGAGCGCCGCCGCGGCGTGCTCCTTGGCGCCCTCAATCAGCGCCAGCACAGCGGCCTCCTGGCCCTCGCGCAGCAGCGCCACCGGGTCAGGATCGCCGTTGACGATCCCCTCGAAGAACTCCTTGCGGTCCTGGTAGGTCGGCAACGTGCCCTTCGCCCAGCCGCGGGCGTCGTTGAGGATCACCGCCAGGCGGGCGTACTCTTCGCCGAACAGCTCGGCGATCTCCCGCTTCATCCGCTTCGCCAGGGCCGGGGAGGCGCCGGCCGTGGAGATCGCGATCGCCAGCGGCCCGCTGCGCACGATCGCCGGCAGGATGAAGTTGCAAAGCGGCGGCACGTCGACCACATTGACCAGCATCGCGCGCCGCTCGGCGTCGTCGTAGATGCCGATGTTGACCTCGCTGTCATCGGTCGCGGCGATGACCATGAAGGCGCCCTCGAGGTCGGCCGCCCCGGCGTAGGGCCGCTTCTCCCACTGGATCGACCGCTCCGCCGCCAGCGCCTCCAGCTCGGGGTGGGCGACCGGCGCGATCAGCGTCACCTCTCCGTCGCAGGCGAGCAAGCCCTCGACCTTTTCCAGCCCCACGTCCCCACCCCCGATCACCAGACAGCGCCGCTCCTTTAGCTTCAGGCAGGCGATGTAGAAGGGCGTCTCCAGCATGTCGCGCACGCACGACTGGTCGCAGACCCCCTTCCGCAACTGACAAACGCACTCCTTGCCGGCATAGGCCTGGGCAGGCATACCCGAAGGTTAGAGGGAGTCCAGCGTCAGCCGTAGGCCCGCTTCCATGCCCACCTTCGCTCCCCACCCCAGCTCGCGCTCCGCCCGCGCCGGATCGATCGCGATCCGCTGCACCTCGCCCGGGCGAGGCGGGGCGAACTCGGGCTCGAAGCTCTCGGCGCCTTCCAACTCGCTCAGCAGCCTGACCAGCTCCAGCACGTCGGTCTCAACCCCCGTGCCGATGTTGATCGGCCCGGTTGCCCCCCCGTCCGCCGCGGCCAGCGCTGCGGCGACCACGTCGCCCACATATATGTAGTCGCGAGTCTGGGTGCCGTCGCCGAACACCGTCGGGCGCCCCCCGCTGCGCAGCCGCCCGCAGAAGATCGCGATCACCCCCGCCTCACCGAGGGGGTCCTGGCGCGGGCCGTAGACGTTGCCGAGCCGCAGCGCGACGCTGGACAGCCCGTAGAGCCGCTCATACAGCGCCAGGTACCCCTCGGCGGCGAACTTGCTCTGCCCATAGGGGGAGAGCGGCTCGGCCGGCGCGCTCTCCTCGAGCGGCAGCTCCTGTCCCTCGCCCTCGCCGTAGATAGCCCCGCCGGTGGAGACGAAGACGAAGCGCCGTGCCCCCGCCGTCCGCGCCGCCTCCAGCACGTTGGCGGTGCCGCCGACGTTGACCGCGGCGTCGAAGGCGGGGTCCGCGACCGACTTGCGCACGTCGATCTGCGCCGCCAGATGAAAGACGGCCTCCGGTCGCGCCTCGGCCGCCGACTCGGCCACGGCGTTGTCGTCGCGGACATCCCGCTCGATCAGCGCCGCACCCGCCGTCAGCGCCCCGTCGAGGTTCTCGCGCCGCCCGGTCGAGAGGTCGTCGAGCACCGTCACCTCCTCTCCGCGCGCAAGCAGCGCGTCGACCAGGTTCGAACCGATGAACCCCGCGCCGCCTGTCACCAAGCACCTCATGCGGTCGCCGATCCTAGGGGGATCGGCGCGCGCGAGGCAGCCGGGGTCGCCGAGAGCCCCTGCTACCCTCGCCGACCCATGAGGTTGATCGTCACCGAGAAGAACAACAGCGCCAAGAAGATCGCGGAGATCCTCGGCGCCGCCAGCGGCGGCCCGGCCACCGACAAATCCTTCAAAGTCCCTTTCTACACCTGGACCGACGCCGATGGGGAGCAGATGTCGATCGGCCTCAAGGGCCACGTGCTCGGCCCTGCCTTCCCCGAGGGCTACTCGAACTGGCAGAAGACCGACCTGCACGAGCTGATCGACGCCGAGCTGGTCAAGGAGCCGACCGACAAAAACGTTGTCAAGGCGATCAAGAAGGTCGCCAAGGAGGCCGACGAGTTGGTAATCGCCACCGACTTCGACCGCGAGGGCGAGCTGATCGGCCTCGAGGCGCTGGAGGAGATGCTCGACGCCAACCCGGCGCTCGGCTCGCGCGAGGGGACCCGCGACGGCACCTTGAGGATCAAGCGCGCCCGCTACTCGGCCCTCACCAAGGAGGAGATCGAGCGCGCCTTCGCCGAACTCGACGAGCTCTCCTATCCGCTCGCCAACGCCGGCGCCGCCCGCCAGGACATCGACCTGCTCTGGGGCGCGACCCTGACTCGCGCTGTCTCCCTCGCAACGCGGCGCTTCGGCTCCAACTTCCTCTCGGTCGGCCGCGTCCAGAGCCCCACCCTGGGGCTGGTTGTCGAGCGCGAGATGGAGCGCCGCGCCCACGTCGCCAAACCGTTCTGGGAGCTGCTCGCCCGCTTCCAGCATCCCGACGGGGCATTCGAGGTCCACCACGCGGTCGACAAATTCTGGGAGTGGGCCGAGGTCGACGCGGCGCTCGCCGGCACCACCAGCCCCGGCACGGTTCGCTCGGTCACCGCGAAAAAGAACACCCGCAAACCGCCGACTCCCTACAACACGACCGCCTTCACCACCGACGCCTCCAGCCGCCTCGGCATCACCCCGGCCAGCGCGATGCGGATCGCCGAGGACCTCTACATGGACGGCTTCATCTCCTACCCGCGCACCGACAACACCGTCTACCCGCCCTCGCTGCCGATCCACGAGCTGGTCTCCTCGCTGGTCCGCATCAAGGAGTTCTCCGCCGCCGCGGGCCTGCTAGAGGGCGAGCTGAAGCCCACCCGCGGCAAAAAGAAGACGACCGACCACCCGCCGATCTACCCGACCCAGGCGATCCACCCCGGCGCTTTGGAGGGCCCCAAGCGCCGCGTCTATGAGTTGGTCGTGCGCCGCTTCCTCGCCACCTTCAGCCCGCCGATGGTCACCGAGTCCACCCGCGCCGACATCGAGGCCGGCTCGCAGACCTACTTCGTCCGCGGATCGGTGGTCGTCGACCCCGGCTACGCCGGCATCTACACCTACGCCCGCTCCGCCGATGAGGAGATCCCCAAGCTCGGAGAGGGGCAGCGGCTCGAGCTCGACGGCGAGCCCTGGATCCTCGACAAGGAGACCCAGCCGCCCTCCCGTTTCTCCCAGGGCAAGCTGATCGAGATGATGGAGGAGCGCGGTCTCGGCACCAAGGCCACCCGCGCCGACATCATCCAGAAGCTATATGACCGCGGCTACGTCTACGCCAACCCGCCGGTCCCCTCGGAAACAGGGATCGCAATGTATGAGGCGTTTAAGCGCTACGTGCCGCGGATGGCGACGCCGGAGATGACCGCCCAGCTCGAGGAGGAGATGGACCGCATCGCCGCCGGCGAGATGACCAAGGACGGCGTCGTCGGCGACAGTCGCGACCTCCTCCACAGGACCTGGTCAGAGATCGACTCCAGCCGCGAGGACCTGGCGAAGGTCGTCTGGGCCGGGATGGACCAGGACCGCATCCTCGGCCCCTGCAAGATCTGTGAAGAGGCCGGTCGCACCAAGGAGGACGGCTCGCCCAACATGCTGCGCATCATTCGCGCCAAAAAATCGGGCAAACGTTTCGTCGGCTGCACCGGCTGGAGCGCCGAGGACCCGAACTCCTGCGATCAGACCTTTCCGCTGCCCCAGCGTGGCGACGTCTTCCGCCTCGAGGAGCGCTGCTCGGTTTGTGGCCAGACCCCGCGGCTGAAAGTCGTTCCCTTCCGCGGTCGCCCCTGGAACCTCTGCCTCAACGATGACTGCGAGTCGATGCAGGAGATGAAGAAACGCCGCGCCGAGCGCGAAGCCGCCCGTGTGGCGAAAGAGGCGATGGAAAACCGGCCACTGCCGGATGACTCCAAGGACGGTGCGGCGCCGGTCAAGGCGAAGACGGCGACCAAAGCCGACGCCGGCACCCGTCGCCGCAAACGCGCCAAAGCCGCGGCTAAAGGCTGAGGCCACGGGACGTTGTTCGTCTCCTTAGAGGGGATCGACGGCTCAGGCAAGAGCACCCAGGCACGCCTGCTGGCTGAGGCACTCGGCCCCGAGACGCTGCTGATCCGCGAGCCGGGGGGGACCGATGCCGCCGAGCGCATCCGCGATCTGCTCGCCGACCCCGACCTCTCGTTGGACCCCTTCGCCGAGCTACTCCTCTTCTCGGCCGCCCGCGCCGATCTCCTCAGCCACGTGATCCGCCCCGCCATCGAGGCTGGCATGGACATCGTCGCCGACCGCTTCGCCGACTCCAGCGTCGCCTACCAGGGCGGTGCCCGCGGCCTTGGGATGAGCCACGTCCTCTCGCTGACCGACACGGTGATCGACGGCCTCTGGCCCGATCTCACCGTGCTGCTGCGACTCAATCCTGAGGTCGGCCTCGGCCGGGCCGGGGGAGAAGACCGCTTGGAGTCCGAAGGGGTCGAGCTCCAGCGCGCCGTTGCTGACGCCTATGAGGAGATAGCCATTATCGCCTCCGACCGAGTTGTCGTGGTCGATGCCGGCGGTAGCGTCGAGGAGGTGCACGAGCGGGTGCTGGAGGCAGTTCGCAGCCGGGCCGAATGAACGCAACCCGATGACAACCGCCCTGGAAGAAAGCACCACCCACCAGCCGCGCGCTCGGGTCGCACTTACCGCTGCGCTCGCCTCCGGTCCATCGCACGCCTACCTCTTCTGTGGTCCGCGCGGGGCCGGCAAGCGCGCAGCCGCTCGCGCCTTTGCGGCCGAAGTCCTCGCCGCTACCGCAGAGAACCCCGACGACTCCCGCCGCCGTGCCCTCCTCGATCCTTCGCCTCACCCCGACCTTGTCTGGCTCGTCCCGCGCGGCGCCCAGCACCTGGTCGAGGATGTGCGCGAGCGGGTGATCCGCGCCGCCTCCTACCGTCCCTTCGAGGGCGGAGGGCGTGTCTTCGTCGTCGAGGCGGCCGAGGCGATGCGCGACGAGAGCCAGAACGCCTTGCTGAAGACTCTGGAGGAGCCGCCACGCTACGTCCACCTGATCCTCCTCACCTCCGAGCCGGAGGCGCTGCTTGAGACCGTTGCCTCCCGCTGCCAGCGGGTCGACTTCGCCCCACTGCCCGTGGACGCGATCGAGGCGGCGCTAAGCAGCGATCTGGATCTCGGCGAGCCCACTCCGAGTCCCGGCGAGGTCGCTGCTGCCGCGCGCCTCTCGGCGGGAGACCTTGAGCGCGCCCGACTGCTCCTGTCACAGCGGGGGAGGGAGATCCGGGCCGAGGCCGAGCGCTGCGCCACCGCAGCGCTGAGCGGCGAGTCTGCGGCCGCTCCCTGGAGGCAGCTCCTCCACAGCGCCGAAGCCGTCGGCGAGGGCGCTGAGACCGCGACCCGCGAAGCGCTGGAGGAGGAGTCCTCGGCCGGGCTGAAGCGCAGCGCCCGCGACATCGCCGAGGAGTCAAAGCGAGCCTCTCGTCGCCGCCGCACCGAGATCCTCGATCTTGGCCTCGAGCTGAGCGCCGCCTGGTTTCGCGACCTCGCCGCCGTCACCTCGGGCGCCCCCGAGGTCGCCTACAACCAGGACCGCATCGCGCAGCTTCAATCCCAGGCAGCGGACTTAGACCCCGCCACCGCCCGCCGAGCCGCCGAGCTGATCCAAGACACCCGCCACCGCCTCGAGTTGAACGTCTCCGAGGAGCTGGCCCTGGAGGCCCTCTTCTTCCGCCTGGACAGCTCTTTTCTCTGCTAGGCCGGGCAGATGTGGCGGAGATTGGGTTGTGTATGGCCGGCCGTAAGCTCAGGCACCTCCCCCAGGCCGGTCGCCTTGGGGGAGCGAGGAGCTTTTGCCGTTGCGCTCTTGCGCTGCCTGCTCGCGGGCCCTTTCTATCGCTCGCTCCTGGGCTAAGCGGGTTATCTGGGTCGCCTGGCGGGACATGATCACGCTGAAGTTGAGCGCCAAGCCGAGCAGGAGCAACAGGACGATGGAGAAGAGGGCCACGTTGGTGTTGCGGACGCCCATCGCGTCGGCGAGCGCTCCCAGTAGCCCCGGGAAGGCCGCGCCTGCCAGCATCCCTAGCCCCGCCACGAACCAGACGACGCTGTAGCGCTCCTGCAGGCGGTCGCGTCGGATCAGCTCGAGGATCATCACCATGAAGGCGACCGCGATCGCTGCCGCCAGGATTCGTGTCTGTGGGGTCAGGTTGACCTTTGGAGCCTGAGCCGCGAGCGCGATCCCGTTCATCACTCCGCCTCCACGCTCTTCCCCAAGCGACTTGCCCCGCCGGGCGTGCGCGGGCTCCCATCATCTCGCTCCCCGGCCTCCACCCGCCGCGGGCGAAACTGGCCCACCACCAGCACGATCATTCCCTTGAAGATGAAGAAGGCCGAGCGCAGAGGGGTCAGGAAGGAGCGCCCGCCCGTCCGTTCCAGCATCTGCACTGGCACCTCCTCGACCCGCAGCCCCTGTCGCACCGCCAGCTGCAGCGATTCGATCTCGGCGAAGTCGGGCGAGTAGTGCTCGCTAAACAGCGCCATCACCCGTCGGTTCGCCGCCCGCATCCCGCTCGTCGTGTCGGTGAAGCGCTGCCGTGTCGCTACGGTGAGAAAGAAACGAAAGACGCTGGTCCCGATCCGCCGCGAGATCGTCGGCTTGTAGTCGTCGCTCTCTGTCGCCCCCCCCGCCGCAGCGCCACCCTCATGCGCGCCGCGCTCGTGGTAGCGCGACCCGATCACCAAATCGGCCCGGTCGGCGACGACCTCATCCAGCAGACGCGCTACCTCGCGCGCCGGGTGCTGACCGTCCGCGTCCAGGTGCGCGCAGCAGTCATAGCCCTCGCGTAGCGCGTACAAATAGCCGGTCTGAAGTGCCGCCCCCAGGCCCTGGTTGAAGGGCAGCGAGGCGACCAGTGCCCCAGCCTGGCGCGCCCACGCCGCGGTCGCGTCCACCGAGCCGTCGTCGACCACCATCACGTCGGCCCCCGGCAGCGCCTCGCGCACGTCCCCGATCACGCTCGCGATCGAGGCCTCCTCATTCCAGGCGGGGATGAAGACCAGTGTGCGCACCCGCCCGATTCTCCCACGAAGCCCAGCCGTCTCCGCACAGCCGCGCCCGCCCCTCGCATCCAGACATGGAGTCCGCATTCGTTTTGTGTTAGTAAACCTTCATGAGACGGATCGGGATGCGCCTCTGGCTCTCTGGCGCCTTCGCGGCGGTCAGCCTGATCACGGGTACCGCCGTCTACCTCTTCGGCGCCAACCACCGCGCCCTCGTCGGCGCGGTCCTGCTCGGCGTCCTCGCCGGCTTCCTCATTGCAGTGGCCATCTCCCACCGCGTCGCCCGCCTTGCCCAGGCCGCCGGTGAGATGGCGGCCGGATCTTTCGACGCTTCCCTCGAGGTCTCCGGGCCGGATGAGATCGGCGACCTCGCCCGTGCCCTGGAGTCGATGCGCGCCTCCCTCAAAGAGAGCTTCGGCGTCCTTACCGCTGACCGCAACAAGCTTGCGGCGATCTTCGATGGTCTCACCGACGCGGTGATGGTTGTCGACCACGGCGGCTCGGTCCGCTTCTCCAACAGCGCAGCCGCCAAGCTCCTCGACCCCGCTGGACGCCCCTCCGAGGCCCTGCTCCCTCACCTGCGCCGCGCCGCCGAGGTTGGCTTCGCCGCCCACCCGGCGCTCCGCATAGGCGACCGCGCCTACTCGATGCAGGCTCGCTCCCTGCCCGATGAGCGCGCCGTCCTTGCCGTCGTCCGCGACCGCACCGAGGAGATGCGCCGCGAGTTCGCCGAAGCTGACTTCGTCTCCAACGCAGCGCATGAGCTGCGTAATCCACTCGCCGGGATCTCCGGTGCGATCGAGGTTCTCCAGAGCGGCGCCAAGGACGACCCCAAAGCGCGCGAGCATTTCCTCGCCCGGCTCTCAGAGGACGCCGAGCGCATGAGCCGTTCTCACCCAGGCGCTGCTCACCCTGGCCCGGGTCGAGTCGCTTGGAGTGGGGGAGACCGAGGTGGTCGACGTCCCGGTTGCGATCCGCGACGTCGCCGCCGCGATCGAGGCCCCTGCGCACCTCGAGTTGGCGGTCGAGGTCGAGCCCGACCTTGCCGTCAAGGGCGACCCGACCCTACTGCGCCAGGTGATGATCGGCCTGCTCACCAACGCCTTCAAGAACACGCCGCCCCCCGGCACCGTTACCGTTCGCGCCCGCCGCGACGGCGAGAGAGAGGTGGTCTTGGAAGTGATCGACACAGGAACCGGCATCCCCGCAGCGGAGATTGAGCGCGTCTTCGAGCGCTTCTATCGTCGCACCGAGTCCCGAAAGCAGGAGGGCTTCGGCCTCGGCCTGGCTATCGCCCGTCGCATGGTCGACGTGATGGGGGGCCAGATTGGCGCCTCCTCGGCCGAGGGGGTGGGCAGCACCTTCTGGGTCCGCCTCCCGATCGCCCAGCCCAGTCTCACCCCGGTGGCATGAGGGGACGACGATGAGCAGCGGCCGCATCCTGATCGCCGACGACGAGCCTTCGGTCCGCGACTCGGTCGGCTACGCGCTCGCCCAGGAAGGATTCGAGGTCATCGGCGCCGCCGACGGGGAGGAGGCGAGCGAGATGCTCGGCAATGGCATTCCCTTCGACCTGCTCATCCTCGACATCATGATGCCCGGCCCCAGCGGACTCGACATCTGTCGCGACGTGCGCTCGCGCAGCGCCGTCCCTATCATCGTCCTCACCGCAAAGGACGCCGAGGTGGACAAGGTGGTTGGCCTCGAGGTCGGCGCCGATGACTACGTCACCAAGCCGTTTTCCGTGCGCGAGCTGCTCGGCCGTGTGCGCGCCCAGCTGCGCCGCCAAGAGCTTGACCGCTCTCCACTCGCCCAGGCCGTCCGCATCGAGTCCGGCCCGGTAGTGATCGACCTCGTCCGCCACGTCGCCACCGTCCGCGGCGAGCCGGTCAACCTCACCCGCTCCGAGTTCCAGCTCCTGCGCCTGCTAGTCGGCCGTCCCGGAGAGGTCTTCCCTCGCGGCAAGATCATGGAGGAGCTCTGGCAGACCGAGTTCGACGGCGACGAGCGCGCCTGCGACGTCCACATCTCTAACTTGCGCCAGAAGGTCGAGCGCGACCCCCAGAACCCCGAGCTGGTCCTGACCGTGCGCGGGGTCGGCTACAAGTTCAGCGGCGTGAGCGCCTGAGCGCTCGGTCGAGCCCCGGGCAGACCCCACCGAGGCCGCGCCCCAACCGTCATCCGGGCGTGCGGGGATTTGGGATCGATCATCTAGGACGGTCAGGACCAAGCGGGGCGAATCCGTGCCGGTCATGGGCCGTAGTCAGGGGTGCGATCCAATATCGGGATAGGTCCTTAGCCGCGATGCCAGCCTCCCTGGGCCATACCGAGAAGCCCGCCTAAATCAGCGCCTGGCCAGGAAGCGCATAGCCGCCGCTGCGGCCCGTATACACCGCACTGCGAGCGCGCTCGCGGATTGCCCGAGGGCACGGCTGATCGTTAAGGTCCGGCGCCCAAGTTGACCGAACAGAACCCCCCACCGGGCTGGTACCCCGCCCCGCATGATCCAGCGAACCTGGACCGCTATTGGGACGGGACGGAGTGGAGCCAGCAGGTCCGCGAGGCCCACGAAACTGGATACGTGGCGCAGGTTCGCAGCTTGCCTCTATGGATAAAGCTCGTGATCCCAGCTTTCACGGTGGCCGTGATCCTGGGAACACATGCCGGAGTCTCGGGCGGTTCCATCCAAACGGTGCAGCAAGCCGCCGTAACATTTGAAAATTACGAGCTGAGCAAAGGAGCCGCAGGGCCGCTACATCTCGTCAAATGCACGCCAAGCCAGGAAGTCTTCTCGTGCAGCGGGGTGGAATACAAAGGGAAAACCGTGCCGCTATCCAGAAATCTGTCTGCGACCGTCGAATCCAACGGCTCTGTGACCGCTGAGCGATCCGATCCGGCCCTGCCGGCAGGCCGTATTCGGCGATACTGAAGGCCATCGATGCGCGATATGCCTAGGAGGCAACGATGATCAGCAGGCGCCGGTTCACCCATCCACCTGCTTGAACACGGCGAATCAGACGCCAGGTACGAAGTCAGTTGGATTTCCGACCACTGCTATCTCCACACCGACCGAAAGCACTGCTGGTACACACCCGTCAGAGCTGATCGAATGGGCCATCCGACCCTTTCCTGCACTGTCGTCTCTTTGACGCCGCGACTTGGTCGCTACCAAACCGCCTGTACAGCGCCCGAGCCTCCCCAACCGACATCACCGGCCTGCGCCGCCCAGGTACCAGTCGAGCATTTCGTGCCGGCCTTGTGAGCCAAAACGGAGCCTGAGGTTTTGGCCGATGCGCTAGCGCACAAACGCACCCAGGGCGGCTCCGACCTCGGCCGCGCTCAGGGGTCCGAAGCGAAGGGTCCAACCGCCGTCCAGCTCTTGGCGGAGCGAGTAGCGGACACGACCTCTCTTAAGGCCGTCCGTATGTCGTTCGGCCCGCTCGTAGCCGCTCACTCCCTGGAAGGTGGCATCAAGGCCATAGCGGCCATCGTCCATCGGCCAGATTGCGATCCGATCGGGGACTGGTCCCGCTTGCGTCGGGAGTGCAGAGGTCTCCATCGCGAAGGAGATCGGACGAAGGCGACCTTGACTTGAGTTGGTTTGATCCTCCGGCCGCCCTCTTCTTCAATTCGTGACACGCTACATCGAGCCCACTGGACAATGCGCCGAGCGCCTAGCAAGCGGGGTAACTGACAACAGCCCATCCGCGCTGGCAAGACTCGCGCCTTGGCGATCGAGACTCACGTAGGCTGAACCAGAAGATGGGGAATCAGAAATCAGACCCGCCTATGCTCAAGGAACGCCGCGTCGCGGTCTTTACTCTGCTGGTCGCCTCGTTCGGTGCCGGCTTCGTCGCCGCTCACCTCGTTGGCGGGTTGGTTGGGGCCGCTGCGATGTTTACGATGTTACTGTTCCCGCCGTTCCGGGGCCCGGTGCTGCGGTTATGGACCTGCTGATTCCCTAGCTCCCCGATGCCCAGGCTACTTGAGCGCCAGCTCGATCGCGTACATCACCGCGAAGAGGCCAACCGCCGCGAGCGCGAGCTTGAAGGTCAGGCCGCCTTTCTTCCCCGTGGTGGCCGTGTAGATCGCCGCTAGAAGCACCCCGATAGCCAGCGCGGCAGCCGGAAAGCCCAGGACGCCGGCGACGATCTGCTGGCCTGTGCTGTAAACGGAGTCTCCGTAGTGGCCACGGACTATGTGCACGACGATGAAGAGGACGATGATCGTGCCGAACTGGAAAACCAGGCCGAAAGCGAGGCGGCCAATCCTGCCGAGCATCCCGACCTTGCGATCTGCCGCTTGCCCGGGATTTGATCCCGCCTCAACGACACTGGGGTTGCTTTCGGGATCAGAGGTCATCAGGTCGCTCGGCTTTCGGGGTGGCGGAGCCTATCTCCCGCTGGGACAGGAACCTCTTTCAGTCACCGTAGCGAGGCGTTCCGCGTCTGAGACTCCCGGCAATGAAGCACCCTCAGCCACTGCCACCTGTGAGGTTGCTGATCGCAAGGAGTTCCGCAACTTTTATTAGCCCGAGCGTCGCGTGGGGAGACGCGGCACTACTCCGCATCCGCACCCCGCCCCCTTCCGGCCCGCGCACCTCGACGATGGTGCAGACATCGCCGATGGTCCAGTTCCCCTCTTTCTCGCCGAAGTCAGCCTCAATCGCTTCCATCTGTTCGGCGATGTGCTGCCCGACTTTGCTCTGGTCAAGTGCCATCTGGCAATCCTTTTTAGGAATATGAAAATGCTTCTACAAACGACATTAGCGAAGGTTCTAAGGGAATCCATTGGTCCCCACGCTGGGCACAAGGCCGAGCGAGCCCGGGTCTCTTGGCCGAGCGCGACCTAGCGCTCTCGGTCCAGATCCTGCAGGAGTTCTATGTCCAGGCCACCCGCAAGGGCCGCTCCGACCCGCTCGCCCACGAGCAGGCGACGAAACTGGTCGAGTCCTTCCTGCGCTTCCCGCTGGCCGAGATCACCCGCCAAGTAATGCTCGCCACGATCGCGACCGGGCACCGCTTCTGCATATCCTACTGGGACGCCGCGATCCTAGAGGCGGCCCGCTCGCTCGGCTGCGACACCGTTCTCTCCGAGGATTTGAGCGACGGCCAAGACTACGCCGGTGTGCGAGTGGAGAATCCATTCGGCAAGCGTCCAGGGCTTGATTGTGGGTCCTTAGTAGGCGTGTGCGCGGGGTGCTGCAGACCGAGCTGGGCACCGCACGCGGGTGAAGCGGGTAGCTGTGAAGTATGCCGGGCATAACGGCGTGGATTTTGCCCGGCGCCTACTCTTTGACTCGGATGATTCCGGAATCGCTGAACTGGCCCGTGAACCCGTTCCTGCTGGGCGGCATCGTTTTATTCGTTGGTTGTGTGATCGGGGTAATCGGTGCCCAGATCAAGAGTAGGAGCGTTGAACGCCATAAAAATCAACTCTACGTGAAACGTAAGCGTGGAGAAGATCTACCGCTCGATGATCCGCCGAAAATAGCCGCCGTTTTGGAGTACCTAGGGGGGGCCGTGGCCATCATTGGAATTGTGATTCTGCTGGCGGCCTGGTCTTCGACGCCCGGGCAGAGTTAGCTCAGCCGCAGCTTGTCTGCGGCAAGGCAAGTAAGCAAGCGGTTAGCCAGACTTGGATGAAAACGGAGAATACGGCCTAGACGGCAACCCACGCTAAGGCCGAGTTTAGGGCGATGTACGTGAAGCTGCCAACGTCAAGCACGATGGTCGTAACCGATCACCTTTCCAGGAAGGTGCGCGAAACGATCAGAAGGGCGAAGATGCGAGCGTGCTCGACTCGAAAGCAAGGTCTCTGAGATAGATAAGCCAGTGCGCGTGCAACGGCTCAGTGCGTTGTGCCCCGCGCGCGGGGGTCCTCTGATAGTCACTTATAGCGGCGGTTGCGGTACTTATTTGCACTTTGATATTGCGGTTGACTCGTGATCTGATGCACGCATGTCGAGTTCCTTGGATGCGCCAGGTGTTTCTTTCATGGTTTCTTTGATGCGTTCGAGTTCAGTCCGCTCTATTTCTTTTGCAGCGAGTTCGCATTCTTGCCGTTGGCGTTTACCGCTCGGTTGATTCTTGACGACTTTGGTGCTGTCAGCGCCGCCGACGCTGCTGCTGCCGCAACCAGCTACGGCAAGAGCTCCTACCAGAATCAGGTATGTCGCGAACCTCCTCACTGATCCAGCCTACGACGTAGCGCTGCCTGAGTGCAGAGCGAGCTGAACAGCCTCAAGTTCAGGACCTATCTCAGGCTGTGGCGTGGCCAGATCTTTGATCCTAAATTCGCATCCGAGCCATAGATGAGTAGTTCCACGACCAATCCGCGCAGAACGAGATCGAAGGGGTAGCGAGCAGCGGGGTCGAAGTCGGCGGTGCTCAATCCCACCGTCGACCCAAGGAGGGCCACGATGCTCGCCGACCTCGACCTGCTGCTTACTGCGGTGTTCTGCACCGCCGACGATCTCCTGCCCGAAGGCAAAAAGAACGCCCGTCGCAGACTGACTGACGCGGAGGTCGTCACCCTCTGCGTGGCGCAGTCGATCATGGGCATCGGTTCCGATGCCCGGTTCGTCCGGATCGCCTTCAAGCGCCTCGGGCACCTGTTCCCGGCGCTGACCAAGCGCTCGGGCTTCCACAGCGCCGCGAGCGGCTGGCCGAGACGATCGAGTGGCTGATCGGTGTCTTCGCAAGCCAGAGCCCTGGCTACTACGACGAGGTGCTGCTTGCCGACTCCACCCCGGTGGAGTGCGCCCGCTCTCGCGAGACGGTCAAACGCGGCGGGTCCAACTCCCTCGGAGATGCGATCTCCAACGCCGCCGACTACGGCTACTGCGCCTCCCACAGCCGCTGGTTCTGGGGGCTTCGGCTGCACACCTCCAAGGAGGGAGAGCGCGAGGTCTGCCTACGGCTTTTGGGGCGGGTCAATCGCAGCGGTCCCGTCACGGTTCTCGGCGACAAGGGCTACGCAGGCGCCGAGTTCCAGGCTGATGCCGCCCTCCTCGGCGCGACGATTGTCCGGCCGCAGCGAGGCGAGGAGTTCGGCACCTGGCTCCACCTCGGCCCGATCCGCCAACGAATCGAGAGCATCTACTGGACCGCGAAGGACATCCTCGCCCTGGAGCGCCACGGCGCCCGCACCCTGCGCGGTCTGCGGGCTCGCATCGCCAGTCGCCTCCTTGCGCTCGCCGCGGCGGTGGCGCTCAACTACGAACTCGGGCGCAACAGTCGAGCCTTGGTCGACTACGTGGCCTGAGTCGTGGAACTAACTCATCTAGGCCCAAATCAGCCGATCCCGAGCACCCGGACCTGAGTGCCCTGGATCGCAGAGCCTGCGGCGCAGCCGCTGGCACTGACCGTCATTGTGAGTTTCTTGGACACCGGACCCTGGAAGTTGAAGTTCGGCTGGCCGCCGAATGGCTGGTTGATCTGCTCGGAAGAGGTGGAGTTGCTCGACAAGGTCAGGCCTTCGCCTTCGCCGAACTTCTTGCCGTTCAGCAGGATGCGGATCCCTACTTCGCAGGGTTCGGAGCCGTTCGCGGCAGCGATTGTCGCCTCGAGTTCGCCGTAGATGAGATTAACTCGCCGGACCGCTGCGTCCAGAAGTTTTCGCTGAGCGGGGTAGGCGAATTCGCTGCGTTTGATCAAAGGCGAGGAGCCGCCGGTGGGGTTGGCAACGAAGCTGACGGTCTCTGCAGGTCACCTGTGGTGACCGAGCTTTCGGAGATCTGCTGGGAGCCGACCGCGCCGTTGGCGATCCGGTTGGCGACCACGGGCGCCGCGGGCGATCTTGCCGGCCCTGACCGCCTCGGGGGCGATTTTGTTGGTCTTGATCGCATTGACGGCGATGTTGGAGGAGTGGATCTTCCCGGCCGCCCAGGCGACGCCACCGGCCATGGCGAGGAAGAGGGCGATGGTGGACGTGACGTTTGCGTAGGTGATGAGCTTTGTGCCCGCTTCAACTGGGCTCTCCTTATCGAGGGATGGGCCCGGCCGACCTGGTGCAGCAGGTCGCTGTTTGTCTTCCAGGGGACGACTATGTCTCCTGCCCGCACCGTCAAGCCGAATAGACGGGAGTTGTCGCTTAAGCTCGCGGGGTCTTTGCGGGTAGCCTGCGATTGGCCAGGGGGTCAGTTGCGTCAACGCCGACCAGCGCCAGCCCAGCGGCCCCGCCTCTCTTCTAATGAATATGCCCGGCGCAGGAGCAGTTAACCGGCAGGGGGGTGCACTGCGGAGTCGAAGCAGGACGCATGAGCTCGAAGCTAAACGTCGGCGCCATCCTCAGCGAGGTTTTCTCGACCTACCGCGACCAGGCGGTCGTGCTGCTGCCAGTGGCGTTCTGGCTCTTTCTGGTTGTAGCGATCGTCAGTGGTGTCACACGCAGGAACCCGGCGTTGCTTGCGATCGACTTTGCGGTCAGCCTTATTGCCGTAACGCTCTATCAGGAAACAGTCGTAGGGGCTGGTGTGCGACGTCAAGGCAGGCCAGCGCGACTTCTTGGTCGGCGAGTTGATGAAGTCGGCGGCCCCGGTGATACTGCCTTGATCGGCGTCGGCCCTTCTGTGGGGCCTGGCCGTCGGCCTAGGCTTTGTCTTGCTGTTCGTTCCAGGCATCATCCTGTTGACGGCCTGGGCCGTCATCGCGTCGGTGATCGTCATCGAGCACGCCGGTGTCTTCGACGCGTTCGGCCGCTCGCGCGAGCTCGTTCGCGGAAAGGGGTGGCCGGTCTTCGGCGTGATCATCGTGGCATCCGTGATCACATCCGCCGTCGGGCTTGCGTTCACCGCCGTTGCAACTGCCATCGTCAGCAGCTTCCTCGTCTGGACCGACTCGGGCGCCACGCGCTAGGCCTGGCTGCGTTGATCCCGACCCGATCGCAGCACGGAGCATCCATCTTCTCTGGTCGCCATAGAAGATGAGACGACGATCGAGACTTCCGCGCGAGCTCGGTGTTTTCTGCGGTGCGGTGGGCGGCGCAAGCCGACAAGTCGACCTTTGGCGGGAGAGCGCACCGGTGCGGTCGCGATGCCTACTGCCCCTTTTTATGGCGCTGGGCGCGCTGCTCGTGCCCCTAGCGCAAGCGGACAGTGCTTGGGCTGTTGTGCCAGGGCCGCCAGCGCCGGGCCAGATCACCGAATTCCAGCTTCCCGCCGGGAGCGATCCGGACGGAATCACGACCGGGCCCGAAGGCAACCTCTGGTTCACCGACTCGGGAACGAACTCGATCGGCCGCATCACCACGGGCGGGCATATCACCGAATTTTCGCTACCCATCACCTCCCGCCACCCAAGGTCGATCGCACCGGGTCCCGACGGCAATCTCTGGTTCACCTCGGAAACTGGGAAAGACGAGATCGGCCGCATCACCCCAAGTGGACATGTCACCGGATTTGCCGTCCCGACTGGAGTGGAGCCACAGCAGATCACCTCCGGTCCCGACGGCAACCTCTGGTTCACCCAGACAGGAATTGAACGGGGCGGATCGATCGCCCGCATCACCCCCAGCGGGCAGATCACCGTGTTCCCGCTGCCCGCCGAAAGCCGACCAATAAGTATCGCAGCTGGTCCCGACGGCAACCTCTGGTTCACCCAGTCCAACTCGATCTATGAAGAGGGACCGTTCAAGATCGGCCGCATCACCCCGGACGGCGAAATCACCTACTTCCCCATTCGCCAGGAGCCCTACGGAATCACCGCCGGTTCGGACGGCAACCTGTGGTTCACCGAGATCTTCGGAGAATGTTTCAGTGAAGAAAAGGTTGGCTCTAGGGTCGCCCGCATCACTTCCAGCGGCCAGATCACCGAATTCCCGCTATTGCACGAATTCAGCCATCCGTACTCGATCACAACCGGTCCTGACGGTAACCTTTGGTTCCTAGCGCTCCCTGGCCCTGAATGTAGGGGCTATGACGCTGGCTTCGAGCCAAATGCGGTTGCTGCGGAGATCGGCAGCATAAATCCAAGGGGGATGCACCATGTCACAGAATTCCTCACCGAATCCCTCCCTCTGATTCCGGAGAATCTTTCCGGTGAGATCACTGCCGGCCCAGATGGCAACCTGTGGTTCACCGAGCCAAGAACAGACAGGATCGGCCACATCACCCCCGGACCTCCTGGACGGTTCATGATCGAGATCGCGAATTACCACACAACAGCCCGCCACGGATGGGCGAAGCTGAAGCTCACCTGCGTGGGCGGTGGCACCGAGAGCCCCTGCAGCGGTGTCCTCAACGTGAGCATTGGTCCCCGGGGTCCGCGCATCAAGAAGCTGGTCCTCGACCATCGCCTCTACACAGTCCCTTCAGAAATGACTCGGCTGATCAGGCTGCGCTTGGCGCACCGAGCGCTATCGCTCCTCGCCCACAATCCCCAGCTTCGCATGGTCGCCAGCATCACTGCCTCGGGCAGTGAACGGGTGAGCGACGAGACCTTTCTACCGCGGCCCCGGCCGCTACGGTGAATCGCTGGGGAGGATGAGCGGTGTGAATCCCGAGGAAACGGATGCCTGCTCCATGGGCCCGATCCGCCCGAGCTTCTTGACGTCGATGTGGATCAGCTCGCCGGGACGGCGCTTCTCATAGCGGCGTATCGGCTCCTCGGGCTCGAGCTGACTGAGCTTGCCCAGGCCGATTCGCGCCAGCACCCGCTGAGAACGGTCGATTTCGCCATCTCCCCCACCACGGGGCCGGTGAGCCGCAGGCAACGCAGCGCGGCGCACCCGGCACTTGAGCCGAGGCTCCTTGCCCACCCTAATATCCCCGTAAGGACCATCCGACGTTCATGATCCGCCCGACGCCACACGCACGGCTCTGCAAATAACGAGTATACGCCGCCCACCCTCGGCTTTGCCCAGAGCACTCCGCCGCGTTCTCGGCGTGCGTAGCATGGACCAGGTGACTGTTCGCCCGGCCCTTGCCCCGCTTGCCTTGGGAGCTCTGTTCCTTGCCGGGGGAGCCGTTCCTGCACAGGCCGCCCCCGCCGGCGCGTCGGTCGCCTCTCCTGCCAAGGCTCGGAGGGTCCTGCGCTTCTGGACCCCAGCTCGCATGAAGCGGGCCCGACCGCTTTCCGTGCAGATGGCGGGCGGGCCTCAGATCGTGCGCTCCGCCGCTTCCGATACCGCCGCCCGCGCCAGCTCCACGTTCCAGACCATCGCGGAACCCACCCTTCCTGGCAACAGCCAGAACGGAGCCGTCTTCATCGTCCTTGGCCACGGCGAAGGGGTCGCCCGCTGCTCGGGGACCTCGGTCAACGCGCCAAACCTCAGCGTCGTCATTACCGCCGGGCACTGCGTCAACACCGGCGGGCCCGGGGGCGAATGGTATGACCACAAGTGGGTCTTCGTTCCCGGCTATCACGACGGCGAGCGCCCCCTCGGCGTCTTTGCCGCCAAGTGGATTGGATCCACCCGCCAGTGGATCGCCTCCTCCGATGAGAACTTCGACGTCGGCGCCGCTGTTGTCTCCCGTAACGAACGCGGCCAGCGCCTCGCCACCGTCGCCGGCGCCGACGGCATCGCCTGGAGCCTGCCCCCCGGCCAGCTCTTCGACGTCCACGGCTATCCGGTGGCGCCGCCATTTGACGGTGCGACCCAGCAGCTCTGCTCCCAGACCCCTTATGAGGGCCACGACATCGCCTCATTCTTTTGGCCCGGGCCGCTCAACCTGGCGGTCCAGTGCAACGTCACTGGTGGCGCATCGGGTGGCGGCTGGACGATCGCCGGCGGCGTGCTCAACGGCATCACCACCTACGGCTACCCCGCCGACTCGACGACCGACTTCGGCCCCTACTTCGGCAGGGCGGTTGCCCGCCTCTTCGGCCGTGCCGCGAGGGTTAGGTGAGCCGCCACCTCAGCGCGCCCCGCAGCTGCAAGGCGCGAGCATGCTCGGCCGGCCTCGCCGCGGCGCTCGCAATCGCCATCGCGACAGCCGCCCTGCTGCCCGCGACAGCGATCGGCGAGCCGTCTCGAACCCCACTCTCCCAGATTCCCGCACTCTCCTCGTCCGGGGACGCCCGAGCCCTGCTGCGCATGACAGCTCACCCCGCTGCCTCCTCCACACCACATTCCGCCCTGCCGAGCTTTAGCTTCGTTGCCAGCAAGGGCTATGAGATCGTCGTCGAGGGGGCCGAATCCACCGTCTTCCTCAGCGTCTTCCGTCCCGGCGCCGTATCCAGTCGCAGCACCTCGAGCCGCAGCAGCGGCGTCACCCAGGGCCCGAGCTCCTTCGGTGCCGCCATCACTACCTACATCGCCCGCGGCAAGGTCAGCGCGGCCGGGGTCCGGGCCGGCTTCGCCGGCCTCGGCCGGGTCGCGGTCCACTTCCACCCCTCCCGTCGCGCCACCCCCCCTCGCGGCTGCCACGGCGCGGACCGCTCCTTGGTCCCCGGCGTCTTCCGCGGAGAGGTCGACTTCGAAGGTGAGGGCGGCTACACCGCCGCCCACATCCACCGCGTCAGGGGCATAGTCCGCCTCCTTGGCTACTCCCGCTGCTCCAGGCCCGCCACTCGCTCGCCACGTCGCAGTCGCTCCAGCCATCCCGTCTCCAACCCCGACCGGGCGAAGATCACCTCCTTTGACGCTGAGTGGAAATCGGCCCTCGGGACGACGCTTTTCTCCGCGGCCACCGGCCGCGCCCACACGGCTCGCTACCTCGCCGCCACCGAGCAGAGCGCGGGGCAAATCGCTATCTACCGCCTGGCCCTGGCCTTTGCCCCGTCGCAGACATTCGTCTTTGACAGCGCGCTCAGCTCCGCCAGCCTCACTCCTCCCGCGCCCTTCAGCGGCACCGGCTCTTTCCAGCAGGGCGACGCCGGCACGAGGAGCTGGGCCGGCCCGCTTGCCGTTTCCTTCCCTGGTGCCGAAGACACGCCTCTGACCGGCCCCCAGTTCACCACCCAGCTGACGAGTAGCTGGTAGGGGTTACTGCGCGACTCCGAGTACGCTTACGGTTTGACTCTCTGGGCAGGGCTGCGGGGAAGTCGACGCGAGATCCCACGAAGGGGCGAGGATGGCGAGATTGGGGAGCTTTATTTTTGGTCGAGACCGCCGCGCCGGCCCTCCTGGCCTCCGCCCCCCTCGCTTTTGCCGCCGAAGCCACCCGTGCCGAATACGTCGCCGCGGTCGAACCGATCTGCAAGAAGAACACCAAGGCCAACGAAGGATCCTCAAGGGGGTCAGAGCCGAGGTCAGGAAGGGCGGGCTGGACAATCAGCCGGGCAGATCGCAAATGCCTCATCGGCCCTGAAGGAGACCCAGGCGGAGTTGCAGGCGATGCCCAGACCCGCCGCCGAAGAGGCCACGCTTACCAAATGGCTCGGCTACGTGAAGACAGAGGCCAGACTCTTCGCCTCGACCGCGACAAAGCTGAAGGCCGGCGCCGAGAAGGTGGCGATCCTCCTCACCCGCAGTGCCAACCTCGCCACCGATACTGTCCTGAACTTCGAAATTTCACTACTGCCGCTTTGAGCCCGCCAGGCTCACCTGAGCCGAGGGGCGGCGCACCTAGCGCTCGCATTCGGCTGGCCGCAGATGAGAAGATTGAGTTGGGGAAGAGAGGAGGCAGATGCCGCAGCGCCACATGGACAGGTTGACGTCGTTTGATTCCTCCTTCCTGGTGAACGAGCGCCGAAACGCCCACATGGCGATCGGCGCCGTTTTGATCTGCGAGGGCTCCCCGCCGAGCCAGGAGGACTTCCTCACCCACATCAAAAGCCGCCTGCACCTGCTGCCGCGCCTGCGCCAGCGCCTCGCCTTCCCGCCTCTCGGCCTCGGCCGGCCTCTGTGGGTCGACTTCCCTGACTTCGACATCGCCGCCCATGTGCGCCGCGAGATCCTGCCGGCGCCCGGCACCGAGGCCCAGTTCCGCGAGCTGATCGGCCGCTTCCTCTCCCCGCCCCTGGATCGCTCCCACCCGCTCTGGGAATTGTGCTTGGTGGAGGGCTTGGCGGATGATCGCTTCGCCGTCCTCTACAAGACCCACCACTCCCTCGCAGACGGCATCTCCGCCGTTGACATCGGCACCCTGCTCTTCGATGTCGAGCCCAACTTCGAGCTCCAACGTGAGGAGGGGCCGTGGGATCCGCATCGGCCCCCCACCAAGGCCGGACTGATCGGCCAGGCGATCGCCGGGTTGGGGAAGACCGTCCGCCGCATGGCCCGCTGGATAACCGCCTCGCTTCGCGACCCTCGCCGCGCCGCCAACCGCGTCGCCGACTGCGCCGCGGGCCTTTGGGAGGTGAGCTGGGAGCTCACCAGGCCTTCTCCGAAGGTCCCCTTCAACACAGCGATCGGCCCCGATCGCTCCTATCACTGGACCAACGCTAGCCTGGAGGACTTCAAGCAGATCAAGAACACCCTCGGCGGCACCGTCAACGACGTCTCTCTCGCGGTCATCGCTGGCGCCATGCGCCGCTGGCTCACCGACCGCGGCGTTCAGACCGAGGGTCTCGAATTGCAGGCCCTGGTCCCGGTCTCCGTCCGCGCCCCCAACGAGCATGGCGAGCTCGGCAACAAGCTGACCGCGATGCGCGGGCCGCTGTCGGTTGGCCTCGCCGATCCGCTCGATCGACTCCGGACGATCAGCGCCGCAATGGACGCCCTCAAGGCCTCAAAGCAACCGTTCGGCGCCGAGGCGCTGTGGGCCATAAACGACTGGTTTCGCGACTTCGCCCCGCCGCTCCTGATCGGCGCCACGGCGAAGCTCAACTTCTCCACCCGTCTTTTCAACCTTCTCCTCACCAACTTCCCCGGCCCCCAGGTCCCCTTCTACGTCCTCGGCCGAGAGCTGACCGGCGTCTACCCGGTCGGCTTCCTCGCTGACCGCCACGCCCTGGCGATTGCGATTTTCAGCTACAACGGTGCGGTCCACTTCGGTCTGCTCGCCGACCGCGCCGCGATCCCCGACGCCGAGCTCCTGATCGCCTACATCGATGAGTCGATCGAGGAGCTGAGCGCCGCAGCTGAGCCCGCCGCGGCGTCCCAGGGCAGGTCGCTGGCCGGATAGGTCTATGGCCGGACGTGCACTCCGGCAGCCAGCAGCAGCCGCTTGATCTCGCCGACGCTGAACCGGCCGTAGTGAAAGATCGAGGCGCAGAGCACCGCGTCGGCCCCTGCCTTAAAGGCCTCGACCAGGTGGCTGACCTCGCCGGCTCCGCCGGAGGCTATGACCGGGATGCCCACGGCCTCGCTGACCGCCTGGGTCAGCTCGAGGTCATAGCCATGTTTGGTGCCGTCGCGGTCGATGCTGGTCAGGAGGATCTCGCCGGCGCCCCCCTCTGCCGCTTCCCTGGCCCACTCGACGGCATCGAGCCCGCTGTTGATCCTGCCGCCGGCGGTAAAGACCTGCCACCCGTTCCCGCCGGGCTTCCGCTTGGCGTCGATCGCGACCACTAAGACCTCTCTGGCCAGCACCTCCTTGATCTCGACGATCAGCTCTGGGCGCTCTACCGCGGCGGAGTTGACCCCCACCTTGTCGGCTCCTGCGTCGAGAACCGCCTGCGCGTCAGGGAGCGATCGCACGCCGCCCCCGACGGTGAACGGGATGAAGACGTCATCGGCGACGAGCCTGGCGAGCTCGACGGCAGAGCTCCTCCTGTCGCTCGTCGCCGTGATGTCGAGGAAGACCAGCTCGTCGGCACCCTCGGCGTCGTAGCGTATTGCCAGCTCGACCGGGTCGCCGGCATCGTTGAGGTCGACGAACCGAGAGCCCTTGACGACACGTCCAGCGTCGACGTCAAGGCAGGGGATAACACGCCGGTACGCCCTCCCGCCGGGTGTCGGATGCCCAGAGGCGGCGAAGTCATTGATCGAGGCGCTTGACGTAGAGTCCATCGCCTTCAACGCCGGCTCGGCGGAAGGGCCCGCTCGGCGCAGATGTTGGCGAAGTTCCCCAGCAGCCGCAATCCCTGGTGGGAGGACTTCTCGGGATGGAACTGCACGCCGTAAAGGGGGGGCTTCTCGATCGCCGCCACGAACCGGCGCCCATAGACCGACGTCCCGGCAACTCCGGGTCGGGAGGAGTCAAATGCCGCATAAGAGTGAAGGTGGTAATAAGTCGAGTCCGCCTCCACCGCGCCGGCGCCCAGCTGCGCGTCGGAGGTCCACTCGACTCGGTTCCAGCCGATGTGTGGCACCTTCAACCCGTTGGCCGGCAGCCTGCGCACCTCCCCCTCCAGCAGGCCGAGTCCCTCGGCGCCTCCGTGCTCCTCGGAGCCCTCGAAGAGGATCTGTAGGCCCAGGCAGATGCCGAGGATCGGACGGTCGCGCTCGCAGCGCTCCCGCAGGACCTCCAGCATGCCGAGGTCTTCGAGCCTCCTCATCGCCGTCGGGAATGCGCCGACGCCGATCACCACGGCGCCGTCGGCAGCCAGGACCTCGTTGCGGTCGCCGCTGAGCAAGGGCTCCGCGCCGACCTTGGCGAAGGCCTTCTCGACCGAGCGCCGGTTGCCCATGCCGTAGTCGATGATCGCGATCGATGTGCTCATTGGTTAGGAGAGGGCGCATCGCCGAGTTCGATTCGCAACGCGCCAAGTCGATGCTACTGGCATGAAACTCCCCGTGGAGGTCAAACAGCGTCCATTGCGGTGTTCCAGCGCTGCATCGAGCGTTGTGGATCCCGGTGTCATTCAAGCCGCAGAGCCAAGCAGATAAGATTCGTAGGCAGCACGATGCTTCCCAGCACGGCCCTACAAAGGCGCGGCGATTTCGCTTGTTGTCGGTTGAGGCCCAGACGAACAAAAGCAGCGCTGCCCCCAACCCAAGCGCGACAGCAGTATTTCTACTAGGGCTACCACCGCCATCGTAGATCTGCCGCACAAGCCCCGGCGGCATGGCAAGGCGCATCGGACGCGCGGAGGCGCTGAAGTGGACTTGGGTGTGTCAATCCGCCGTGGCGCACCTACCCCTACCCAACATCTCGGCAGGACGGTCAGGCACCTTACGTTCCGACCGGGGAAGCCCGCGTGTCGTTTGATGTAGTGCGGGCGCTGCGGACAGCCGGAAGCAGCGATAGACGCGAACGCCACAGGCTGCCCAAAGCCTCGAAACTGGTGCTATCGTCGCGTGCTCAGGCACAGCGATGATAGCAAGGGCCAGCTTAAGTCATGCGCGGCAAACATTGGGTGTTGTCCATCTTGATCCTGGCCTTGAGATGTCTAGCGTCGCGGAGGGAGTCCTACAGGTCCGAACGACCTATTCATTGTTATCCAAGAATTCCCCGCCGGGCTCAAGCCCTTGCTGTCCACTGTCGCACGTGACCACAGGTAAGCGAGCTAGCGTCGTACCTCTGATCGGTGCGACGACCGCCAGCTTCGGGCCGCGGATCCGCTTTTGACCTGCCGTTGGGGCGTAACGCTCGCCGTACCAGCTCTCGACCGGCACTGTCGCGGCCGGTGAGCAGGTGGCCAGAGCCCTGAGCATGTCGCGTGTCATCAGCTCTCCTCCCCAGCAGCCGCCAGCCGCCTGAGGTACAGACGCGCCAGGGCTCGCAGCTCTTCGGCGTGGGCATGAAGGAGAACGAGTCGCCGTATCTTCTGCTTTGTCAGCTTTGCGGTCAGACGATTCAGCTGCATCGAGCAATTCGTCAATCCTCGCCTCAAGCGGAATCTCCAACGCATCGCCAAAGCCCGGCTGACCTGCAGTGGCGAGCAACTCGGTGCCAGATACTCCCGCTCGCTGGGCCAGGCGTCTGATCGTTATTTCGTCAGCCATTAGCTCTCGCCTCGTGCTGGAGTCCCTCGAAGCAGTAGGCGAGAAAGAGGCACAACCCGTTCTCCTCGACTCCGTACTTGCGTTTTGCGTCGCCAGCGCTGCCTAGGCGCTGAAAGAATTTCAGCATCGCCGCTCGATCCTCATCTTGATAGAGGCTCTGGTCGATTTCTGGCTCCTTCTCGTGAAGCCACAGAAATATATTGCCGCTGTCGATCTGCTCGTGCAGTTCATCTACGGTTTGTGAAGCGCCACGGTCGATAGCTGCGATGACTTGGACGCCCATCACCGAGTAGCGCAATTGCCCGTCCATCGATCCTCCTCTTGGTTGGCTATGAACTTAACCCGCCTCTGCGGACGACTCTCGCTTTCCGCCTTGACGAGAGGCGGCGCCGTCTGTTTCCGACGGGTACCCCGTAGCGAGGCCACCCCAGGTCTCGCCCCGTGTTCCTACTCACGAGACCCGGAGAGGGAACTCCATCGCGACGGCCTCCGCCTCGGGTCCGCGAGCGTGGCCCATAGCTCAGCGAGAGTCGATCGCTCCCAAATGCCCTCGGACCAAAGTGATTGATTCAAGCCCTCGGGCATCGCTAGGGTCTCACTGGTGGACGCGACGAGGAGCTTTAAAGCGCACGAAGTCGACCTGCACGGGCACCGAGTCGTCTACCGCACCGCCGGCAGCGGTCCGACCGTTGTCCTGATCCACGGCATGATCAACTCCTCCCGCCACTGGGAGGCGGTGGCGCTGCAACTCGCCGACTCTTACCGGGTCATCGCCCCCGACCTGATCGGTCACGGCGACTCGGCGACACCCCGCGGCGACCACTCGCTCGGTGCCCACGCCGCCAGCATCCGCGACTTGCTGACGACGATCGGGGTGGATCGGGCGACGATCGTCGGGCACTCGCTCGGAGGCGGCGTGGCGATGCAGTTCTTCTACCAATTCCCGCAGCGCACCGAGCGCTTGGCGCTTGTCTCCAGCGGCGGACTCGGACGCGAGGTCAGCCCGCTCTTGCGCGGCGCGGCGCTGCCTGGCGCCTCGACTCTGCTGCGTCTCGCGGCGCAGCCTCGTTCTCGTCGGCGCCATCGGCGGCGCCGGCGGGCGGCTGCGCGCCCGCGGCAACTCGAAGGGCGCCTACCTAGAGGCCGTCGCCCGGGCCCTGCGCCCGCTCCAGGAGCCCGGCTCGCGGCGGGCGTTCCTGGAGACGTTGCGGTCGGTCATCGACGTCCACGGCCAGCGCGTTAGTGCCCGCGATCTCCTCTATCTGCTCGGCGATATGCCAACCCTGATCATCTGGGGTAAGCGCGATCGGACGATCCCGATCGCGCACGGTCTCAACGCCCAGCGCTCGATCCCGCGCTGCCGCTTCGAGACGCTGCCCCGCGCCGCCCACTTCCCGCATCTCGAGGATCCCGAGGGCCTCGCCATGGTCCTCGGCGACTTTCTCGCGACCACGACGCCCGCGCGGATCGACGACTCCGATTGGGGCGCAGTGATCGCCCAGCGTGCGCGCAGCAGGCTGCGCAGCGTGGCTTGAGGGATCCCCGAGGAGCACGTCACGGGATTGGAGCCAGTCGGCCACTATTGCTCTACTTTGCTCCTGGCCCGCTCGCCCGTACATGTCCGACGATGTCGCTTAACAGATGATCTTGGCTCTTCAGATGGGCCTGCAGCTGCTGGCACTCGGAGAGGATCGCCTCGGCGTCTTTGTAGGTCTGGGCGGCGCGTTTGTCCGCTGCTCCGCCCAACACCTGCTGCCCGACCATGATCGCGATCATCAGCAGCATCTGCATGATGCCGCCAAAGATCAACAACATCAGCGCCCACGGATAGGGATCGCCGAAGACACTCTTTCCGAGCCCGGCCATCCAGAGGCCCATCGCTACAGCCACGATGTAGAAGGCCCACATGTTGCCGACGCCCTTTGTGATCAGTGTGGCGAGATGACCGTTGAAGCCGACGTGCTCGTCGTCCACCTTCGGCGGGGGCGTCTTCGCTCTTGCGGCAATCCTGGGGTGCGGTTGATAGTGAAAGACCTCGGCCTGTGTAGCCATCTGTGCCTCCTCGGGCTCAAGCGAGCCCTCGCGCTCGCCATCGATTGAGCCGTCAGTATCCAGTCCGGCGCGGCGATTGCGCGGTACCTATCCCGTCGCTTTCCTTTTTGGGCTTTGAGAAGACGCAGTGGGCGCTTATTTCGCCCCGATCGGTGGCACCCAGACCTGGCCGCTCCTCCGGCTAATCCCCGGGCGTGCGGTGCCTCAGCACCTCGAACTGACGCCAGTCCACCTGCTCACTTAAGCCCGCGTCCCGGGCAATCGGTCCAATCTCAGCAGCGACCCTCTGCATCCCCTCCGCGTTCTCCCAAAGATTTACGACCATGACCCCGTCGTCGGTCTTTACGACCGTGTTGGAGATGCCGCCATGCTCGGCCGCCGCCCGGCGAGCCTTTGGCTCGATATGTTCATCCATCTTTGCCATCAGCTCATCGGGGTCGCCGTGAATCTCGAACATCGTGAGGATCGCCATCGGGAGACTTCCTTTCGTTTGAAGATACGGAACGATGTCGGAAGCCTACGGCCGAATGATCCCTGGCGCTCGCGACCGCCAATTGTGCGAGGGATGCCGGCATCGGCTACGGTCGAGGCGGTGATCTTCGACTTCAGGTATCGCGATGCGCAGGGAAAGTGGAAAGCATTTGGGCACCGTAAGGGACTCACCCGGGATGCCGCCTTCACATCTTTGGAGGAGAGGGTCGGCCGTATCCCCGCAACCGAGTACATGTCTCGGCCGCGCGACGGTCGGACCCGGAGCTGGGACCTGTTTACGCGACCTTGACAGCCACGTCGCAGATCGATCGCGTCAGCCCCGGGCCGATTTCCCCGTGCTGGGGCACCGCCGAGACTTGGCCCTGCGGTCCGCGCCACTTCACATGCTTCGATTCATCCGGTTCCTCCTCGCAGCTCAGAACCACCCGCAGCGCGTCGAGGACGTTCTCCCGCGCCTCCTCGCGCGTGCGCCCCTGACTGAGCGCACCCGGAACCTCCAGCGCACGGGCGACGATCCAGCCGTCCTTGTCGGGCTCGTCGAAGGCGATCATGGGGTCGGCAGAGGCTGCCATGCCAAAACGGTACCGTCATCCCCGATGACGAACTTAGCACTATGCGCGTCGGTCGCCACGAACTTCGCCGCGTGCGCGCACAGGGCCGAAGCGGGCGTCCTGCACTATGACGGCGACTACGACATCCTCGCCGAGCACACCGATCTCAGCTTCGAGAGCATCATGGCTCGCGCCGGCGGGGCCGAGCCCGAGGCATTGTGGCCGCTGGGGCGGGGCGAAGGGGTGCTGATTGCGGCGGTAGGTTGTTTGCTAGAGGGCTGGCCGCTTTCCCCACCGACCTGGCGGCCGACTTTCGGCCGCCAGGTCAGCTCAGTGGAGCAGGCGAAGGAGTTCCTCCGGCTGACGCCAGAGGCGTAAGGAATTGCTAGCGGCGAATGAGGGGGTGGCTGGCAGGGCTTTCAGCCCGAGCCCAGCAGCGCCGGTAGGGTGTCCTTCTGCGGCAGGTGGACCCAGCCCTCGACGCGGGCAAGGTCGATATCCTCCGCGCCGGGCGGCGCAGTGAGGCCGAGCGCCGCGGCGCGAGCGATCAGCGCCGCCAGCAGCGCGTCGAGTGCGTCGTCGTTGTCGACGCAGACCTCGCGCGCGCCCGGGGCCCAGCGCAGCCAGAGGGCCTTCGCTTCGATCGCCGCCAGCAGCTCGGCGCGAGCGTTTACCTCGGCCTCGCGACGCTCTGGATCCTGGCTGGTCTTGTAGGCGCCGCGCTCGACGCTCCAAAGGAGCAACGCTGCGGCGGGGAAGACCTCCATCACCCCGTCGCTGCCGGCACGGTCGAAGCGCAGGCCCGAGCCCTCGAAGACGCGCTCGCGCAATCCGGCGGTGCGCCAGGCGGTGACGGCGAGGCGGTCCGAGGAGACGCTGAGCGGCCAGAGCTTCTTGTCCGTCTCGGCCAGGACTAGCTCACGGGCGAGGATGTCGGTGCGCCGCCAGCGGAAGGCCTCTTTGTTGATCCCCGACCACCGGTCCGTCGTGGCGTAGTCGTGGACCGCTTCGACCATCGCCTGCGGCCAGCCGAAGGGGGCGTCGATCCCCACCCAATCGGCTGCTGTCAAGCGAGCGACCAGATCCTCGTCACCGAGGTCGAGCGCGGGCTCGGCGACTGTCGCTTGGTGCTCGCCCCACTCGATCGTGGTGGCGGCGGTGCGCTGCTTTGAGGCGGAGAGGTCAATGCCTACGGTCAACATCAGCGGTCGAGCCTCCCGTCGAGATCGTCGTGGCGCATTGTGGGCTCCCTTCGGTCGAATGTATCGTCCATCCATCTCCAAGACGGAGGAGCGGCCCAAATCGATACCATCGAGCGCCCAACGGAAGAAACGCCACCGCGGCACCCCTGGTATTACTTGGTGTCTTACCGAGATGAGGGTCACGCAGAAGGGCCAGGTGACGATCCCGCTGAGGATGAGAGAGGCGCTCGGTATACGCCCGGCGCCGAGGTTCAGTTCGAGCTAGACCGCGACGGGGCCGAGGCTGATAGTCGGAGCCGCGAGTGGGCGCGAGAATTGGTGGCGGCTATGCGAGGCGCCGGTGACGTGCCGCTCAGCACCGAGGAGATCCTCGCGCTCACCCGTAAGTAGCGGGCGCCCAGGCACATTCGTTGGCAGCAGTGTCCTGCTCGACGTCTTCACCTAAAGCCAAACGGTGGCGGCCCGTGTGGTCGGAGGCGGCGTTGGCCAATTTGGGGTCTGCGCCGGTGCTGGCCTTGACATAAGGAGCGACCGGTGACCGTACCCAGAGCCTCTGGGTTTCTCCTTAGTATCAGCCGTCGAATGGACTCACCAAAACGGCAAGACGCTCACCTTGCAGGCAAAAACCAAAGACCGCCTGCAAAGCGAAGGCCAAGAAAGCCAAGCGCAGCAGGCACGGGCGCCGCTAGGCCGCTAGACTGTCTCTCTAGGCAGTGGGAGCGAACCTTTGAGTGAGTTCCCGGGTTTCATATCCTGGAACTCGCAACCATGAACGTGGAGGAGAGAGAGAAGGTAGGGATGAAGCGGCCCTCGCTGTCCATGCCTATACCTGCGTCTACCCACTGGTGCGCTAGGACACGATGAGACGACTTACCCGAAAGACAACGCTCGCCGCCACAGCGGGCATCTTAGTGGCCCTGGCCTGCGCCGCCATAGCCCAAGCCGGCCTCTCCCAGAAAGGAGACCTCCAGGTCTCCTTCGAAGGCGGCGTCCGCCCCTCCACCCTGCCCCGCACCGACCCCGCCCCGGTGACGGTCGAAATGAGCGGCTCGATCAAAACCACCGACAAATCGATCCCCCCCGCCTGGAAAGGATCTCGCTGCAGATCAACAGCCACGGCAAGCTCTCCTCCAAGGGCCTTCCCACCTGCCCCCTGTCGGCGATCTCAACCGGCACCGGAGCCACCGCCAAGCGGGTCTGCGGCTCCTCGCTGATCGGCCACGGCAACGTCACCTCCCGAATCGCCTTCCCAAGCCAAGAACCCTTCCTCTCGATCGGCGGCATGGAGGCCTTCAACGGCAAGGTCCACGGCCGCCCGGCGATCTTTGCCCAGGTCTCCAGTCAAACCCCCCTCTCGCTCACCTACGTGATCATCTTCGAAGTAAAGAAGACCCACGGCACCTACGGCACCGCCCTAGATGCCACCCTGCCGCCGATAGCCTCAGGCTACGGGGAGATCTCAAGCTTCTACATGACCCTGGGGCGAAAGTTCCAAAGCCACGGCCATTCGGCGAGCTATGCCTCCGCCGACTGCCCCGCCCCGAAGGGGATCCGCGAAGTCGGCTTTAACCTCGCCAAGGCGACCTATGAATTCACCGGCGGGATCAAGATGTCAAACGAACTCAACAAGCAGTGCAAGGCAAAGGGCTAAGGAGAGAGATGAGAAGGAAGCTGAAGAGCCGCAGGGCAAAGACGATCGCCGCCCTTATCACCCTGATCGCCTTAACGGCGACCGCCACCGCCCTCGCCGAAACGGTCCAGGCCGGCAACATCATCATCTCGATCGAAGGCGCCATCAGCCCGACCAAGCTCTCCAAGAAGACCCCGACCCCGATCACCCTGAAGCTGAACGGCTCGATCAAAACCGCAGACGGCAGCCACGTCCCTGCCTTAAAGACCCTCGACCTCGAATTCGACAAGCACGGCACGATCTACACCAAGGGCCTGCCGACCTGCAGCCCCTCGAAGCTGCAAGCCACGACCACCGAAGCTGCGCTTAAGGCCTGCCGCAAGTCCCTGGTCGGCAAAGGCGAAGTCTCCGCCGAAATCGCCCTCCCCGAACAGACCCCCTTCCCTGCCTCGGGGCCGCTTTTGATCTTCAACGGCCCCCCGCAGGGAAAGAAACCCGTCCTCGTCTTCCAGGTCTATGCCCACGTCCCCGCCGCGACAACCTTCGTCACCAAAGCGGTGATCGGCAAGGCGCACGGGATCTATGGCACCTCGACCCTGGTCGAAATCCCCAAAATCGTCGCCGGGCAGGGCTCGCTCACCTCCTTCTCAGCGACGATCCACAAGACCTGGTCCTATAAGGGACAAAAGAAAAGCCTCCTCTACGCCACCTGCCCCTCCGGGCACCTCTTCGCCCACGGGGCCTTTAACTTCGTCGAAGGCACGACGATCTCGGGGGATATCGCGAAGAAATGCACCGGATGAGCCAGACAATCGAACTCAAAGGCAGGCACCTAACATGAAGAAGACCCTAGCCCTGGCCACCACCGCGGCCTTCCTGGCGATCGTCTCCTTCGCCTACGCCGAAACCAGCCGCACCGAATACAAGGAAAAAGTCGAACCGATCTGCGAAAAGAACACCAAGGCAACTGAAAAGACCCTGAAGGGCGTTGAAAAAGAAGTCAAGAAGAGCAAACTGCGCCGACCCGCCAAGGCCTTCGCCAGCGCCGCCAAGGATCTAAAGGGAGCCCTTAGGGAACTGGAAAAGGTGGAACAGCCCGAAGCCGACAAAGCCACCCTCTCGAAGTGGTTTGGCTACATCCATCAGGAGATCGACTACCTCGAAGCGGCCTCAAAGAAACTCAAGCAGGGCAACAAGAACGCCGCCGAGCAGAAAGTGATCAAGCTAAAGAAGAACGCCGAACTTGCAAACGACGCCGTCCTGGGCTTTGAATTTCACTGGTGCAAGGCCAATACGTCGAAGTTCTGAGCAAGTCAAGTCGGCCCCTCGCCCCTCGCGGGGCGAGGGGCCTTGAGGCTCCCCTAAGGACAGAGAGAGACAATCCCCGAGGTGAGTAGACCCCTCATAGCCCTGGCCCTCATTGCCGCCCTGGCGATCGCCCTCATCGGCTGCGGCTCTGGCTCCTCGACTTCGACCTCCACGAGCACCGAAGCCTCCACCCAGCCGAGCGCCACCACCCCGGCCCCCTCAACCGAAGCCACCCCAACGACCGAAACCGCTGTCCCCCAGGGCTCCGGGAACGGCCAGGGCTCCTCAGGAGAAGCCCCAGGCTCCTCCCAAACCCCCGAAAACAGCATCAAGACCTACGGCTCCGCCGCCTCATCTGCCCAAAAGGCCGCACTCGCTGCCGCCGCCTTCTCCTTCTTTCGCGCCATGGCCGCCTCCGATTACGCCAAGGTCTGCGACGGCCTCTCGGCCTCCAACCGCAAAGAGCTGCAGGCCTTCTCCAAAGCCAAATCTCGAAGCAGTAGCTGCCCAGCTGTCCTAAAGACGCTGATCTCAACCCGTGGCGTCCCCGAAGCCCGAAAGGCAGCCACGGGCAGGCTGATCTCGGTGCGGGTCAAGGGAGACACCGCCTTCGTCATCTTCCAGCCAAAGGGCGGTAAGCCCAGCTACTTCGTGATGAAGCGCGAGGGCGGTGCCTGGAAGGCGATCGGCCTGGCGCCGGGGACGCCGTTAAACCCCCTGGCCGGTTGAGTAAATGAGGCCTGCAGCCCTAGCTTCGCTCCTCACCGCAGCCCTGACGATCGCCCTCTCAAGCTGCGGCGGAGGCTCCTCCTCCACATCCTCGAGCCCGACCGCCCCCAGCGCTGAAGCCCAGGCCGCCATACGCAAGGACGCAGCCCTACGTCGCGCCGCCGAAGCCAGGGCCCCGAAGGGCTCCTCGCCGACCTTGCGGGCGATCTATGCCACCTTCCCCCCGCCCAAGCCCAATCCCGAAGCCAAGCACTCCGCCGCGGCGATCAAGGCGGGGGAGAGGGCCTGTCAGGGAAAGAGCCCCACAGCAGTAAAAGACATCTACTACCCGATCGCCGTCAAGAAGGGCAAGCTGGAAGCAAAGGGCGAGGAGGCAAAGATGATCGCCCGAATCCGAACCTATGAAAACGACGCTCCGAAGGACGCCTCCTTCACCGCCGGGCAGCTCGGCGCCGATGCCTATGAGGCGACCCTGCCCGGAGCAGTTGGGCAATACGGGTATGAGGGGTGCGTCTACGTATTGGCGCGGCGGTTGGAGGGGGAGATGGCGCGGGGGTGAGCGAAAGCATTGAGGGTGCGAGCACCCGAGCAGAGCATCTCCCTGCGATCCGGCTCCCATCTGCTGATCGACGCGATCCGCCGACGGGTCTCGCTACCGGGAAGGCACTTCATCCAGGCGTACGTGGTCGTCGGACCAACCACCTCACGACGAAGTCGCGGATCGGGTGGCTCAAGGTTTCCAGGGCGCTGGCGTTCGTCTCCGGAGGCAAAGATCAAGTGCTGGGCCGTGCTTGGGTTTGAAGTCTGGCTCTCGGACATATATCCTCAGCTATGACTAGAACTAGATCGTTCGAACGAACGATAAGCGAAACGCCACCCCGATGCCCACCTCTGCAGCCGTAGAGCCCACCGCCCAGGACAGCCACAGCCGCGAGTCGCCCGCCACGCGCGAGCGCATCCTGCGCGTGGCCTTCGAGCTGATCGGCCGCGAGGGCATCGGTGCCGTCAGCAACCGCCGCCTCGCCGCGGCCGCCGGCGTTCGCTGGGCTCGCTCACCTACCACTTTCCCAGCCAGGCCTCACTGCTGCGCGAGAGCCTGCTGCTCTACGTGGAGGAGGAGGTCGCCCGGCTCGAGGCGATCGCCGCCGCCCTCCGCGCCCGCCGCCCCCATCCCAGCCGCCGGGAGATCGCGGCCGAGGTGCAGCGGATCGCCGACGAGAGCGTCAATCGCCCCGAGCAGATCGCCGAGCTGGAGCTGCACCTGCGCGCCTCGCGCGACCCCGCCCTCCAGGAGGCCTCTCGGCGTTGCTTTGCCGCCTATGAAGCCCTCGCCGCGACGGCCCTGGAGGCGCTCGGTGTCCCCGACGCCCCGCGCCACGCCCGCACCGTCGTCGCGCTCTTGACCGGCATGGGCGTGCAGAGGCTCGGCGTCGGCAGCCACGACGCCAAGGGCACCGCTGTTGCCTTGGTGACCATTGTCCGTGGCGCGCTTGCCGAAGGCGAGTCGCACCCCTCCACCGCTCTGGCCGCGAGACAGGCTCCGGACCCGACGGCTTAGGCGCCTTGGCCGGAGGAGATAAAGATGCCAAAGAAGACCCTGATCGCCGCCACCGTGGTGCTCTCCCTGCTCGCCACCGCGAGCGTCGCCTACACCAAGCAGATCATCGCCGGCCCGATCGTCATCAACGCAGAAGGCGGCTTCGCCCCGACCGCGCTGCCTAAACACGAAAACGCCCCGATCACCATCCACGGCGGCGGCTCGATCTCGACCACCTCCGGCGCCCTGCCGCCGATCCTAAAGACGCTGACCATCTACTTCGACCGCCATGGGTCCGTCGAGACCACCGGCCTGCCGACCTGCACGATGGGAAAGCTAGCTGCGACCACCACCGCCCAGGCACGGCGCGCCTGCCCCGGCGCGATCGTCGGCGAGGGTGAGGGCAAGGCGATCATCGCCTTCGCCGAATCGGTGCCGTTCTCGGCCTCCTCGCCGCTCACCCTCTTTAACGGCCCGAAGCGCCACGGTGACCCGACCGTGCTCGCCCACGCCTACCTCACCGTCCCCGTGCCGACCACCTACATCGTCCAGATCGTGATCGAAAAGATCCACGACGGCGTCTACGGCTACCGCACCAAAGGCAACATCCCCCCGATCGCCGGCGGCAGCGGCGTGCCGGTCTCCGGTCAGCTTCGGATCGGCCGCAAATGGACCTACAAGGGCCACCACTACAGCTACATCAACGCCCGTTGTGAAACCGGGCACCTTCAGGCCAAAGGCGAATTCACCTTCAACGACGGCACCTTCCTCAGCGGCAGCTTCTTTAAGCCGTGCTCGGTGCGGGGGTAGGGGAGGGGCTCTCAGAGCGTTCTCAGGCGGTCCGAATAGACCCTGAACCACTTGCCTCATGATTGCGCTGGCTTGAACAGCGTCTAACCGACGAACGAACCAGCTCGAAGGTATCAGCGCCTAACCGTACAAGTCCCCTCGAGGACGCGGGAGACTTTGCGACCTTCCGCCAGGTAGTAGGTTCCCTTGGCGGCCGCGAAGAGTGCGACCCCGAGCCCCCTCGGGGCGGGACAGCTGGCGCTGATGAAGCTCCGCGGCCTACCCCGGTAGATGTAGCGGCGGTGCAGAGTCAACCTGAAGCCGGTCGCATAGCCCCAGTTGACGGTCAGATTCGGCATTCGGATGGACAGGGTCGTTCCGAAGGTTCCGGGGCTTGGACGTTGGTAGGTCATCACCAGCACTCGTGAGGTCGGAACGGGATCCGTGCCGTAGATGTGCGCCAGGACCACATGCCGACCGTGCAGCACCGAGTTGAAGACAAGCATCCTCCCGCGAGCCGGGAACGGGGCTTGCGATGGGATTGCGATGTGGGCGGTGAAACGGCCACTCCCAACCAGGGCCTCACGGCAGGCGGCCAGTGCCTGCTTGGTGGTGGTGGCCTCGATCACGCGCACCGGGCAGACCGGAAGCCCAGCGGTGGACAGCCTCCCGTAACGATTGATCGCGATTGCCATCCGCCGCAGCCGCGGAGGTTCACGGCCATCGGTGCTCGTCAAGGATCCTTCCATCTGAAGCGAGACAGGCACCGAGCTGGTGCGCGGTAGGACGTGTGGCGTGAGCCCGCCATCGAACGATGCGCGGACGTTCGCCCCGCTGAAGATCCCTGCCTGTGCGATCCCTGTTCCCAGGATCGCGCAGAGCGTGAGCGCAATCACTCCCCCAAAGGTTCGCTGCATTGCGCACATACTCTCAGCGTAGCCAATACGGTCGTTTGGCGCAGAAGCGGTCGAGCGTATTCGTTGATACTTGGTCCCTATTGCCTGAATGACGATCTCGCGTCTTCCATGCATCAAGATGCGATGATGCGTACATGTCGAAACGTCTCACAAGGCGACTTCCTGGCGAGGCAATTTGTCAGGCTGCCGAGGATCTGAGCACAATGAGAAAGACGTCTATAGGAAAGGCCGCAGTCGGTGTAGCCGCGATTCTCCTCCTTTCCGGATGCGGCTCCGCAGAGAGCACAGCGGGCAAGTCTAGTTCCGCTCCGACAACGGTCTCGACCGCCGCAACACGCAGCCCGAAGCTAGGCGGAGCGAAAGTCCTGGTCAACGCGGAGGGCTTCACTCTCTACGCCTTCACCAAGGACCCCAAGAACACGTTTCATCCCAACTGCAACGGCAGCTGCGAATCGACCTGGCCGCCGCTGATTCTTAGTGGGAGCGCACCAGTTGCCGCGGGAGAAGCCCTCGGAACCCAGCTTGGTGCGATCAAACGCAGCGATGGGAAGCTGCAGGTTGACTACGCCGGTCACCCACTCTATATCTACGCGCTCGAAAAGAAGCCCGGCGAGGCACTCGGAAACGACGTCAGCTCCTTCGGCGGTACCTGGCATGCGTTGACCCCGCAAGGAACACCGATTTCGCGATAAGTCTCGACTCACTCCATCGGCCAGCTCGAGCGCGAGCTGGAACCCCGGTAGGTGGTTGATGCGCAGTGTGCCACGCGTGTCATCCAGACGTGTGGGATCAGTAGGTCGACCGTCAGCGCGCTGTCCCACTTGAGTAAGGATGGGGTCGTCAGATGGAGCGCGAGCTGCTCATCAGCTTCCTTGACAGGCTGCACGTGCTGCTCGAGCGCTTGATCAGGCGGCGACGCTCGCTTCTCTTCAACCAAGCGCCGACCTCACCCTCTGCTCGACCGGGTGCTTCGGCCTCATCTGCCCGTCCTTCGCCCGCCTTTCGGGGGGAGAACTTTCCGCCATCGACACTCACACTGGGTATGGACAACCCCCCCAATCCCCAGACGATTTTGTGACTGCTTTCGACACCGCCTTCGCCCGCTTGCAGGTCTCGGTGCTGTGGGCCTGCGGGCGAAGCGAGGAGTGGCCAACCAGAGTCGCTGCAGCGATCGCCGCCGCACTCGACTTCGCCACCCCTGCCCCCGCTCGGCTGCTGACCGTCGAGCCCGGGACGCAGGGCGCTGGCGCAACGGCGCGGCACAGGCGCCTGTTCGGACGCTTCACCGATCTGCTCTGCGCCGCTAGCCGAGACACCGACAGCGGCCGGCAGCCACCGCCGCTGACCGAGCAGCTTCTGATCGGGGCGATCACCGGCGCCGTCACCGGGCACCTGCTCGCCCGCTGCAGCACAGCCCTGCCCGCCCTCGTCCCCGAGCTGGCCCTGCTGCCCTACGTAGGCCGCCGCAGGCCATGGCCTGCGGACGACGCTCGCGGCGGCAGCGGCGGTGAGCCCTCGCTTCTTCCCTGAGAGTGAGGTGATCAGTCCCATGTTTTCTGGCGGCATGGACCCGCTACGCCGGATCGAGTTCGCTGAGGCGCTCAGCTTGCTCCAGGGCATGATCGACGAGGAGGTCCAAGTGATCGTCAACCTGCCCGGCTACTTCTTTGACTGCGGCTTTCACGCTCGCCTGGAGAGGGTGGAAACGCTTTCGGGCAAAGACGGCCCGGTGTTGATCGTCCTTCGCGGTGTCCAGGGCATAGCGCTCGATCCCGACGAGCTCGAGTCTTTCGTCGGCGGTCAACCCGACCGAGGCGCGGGTTGGATCGAGCTCCACATTGCCCGGCTGCTCTGGCTGGTGATCGAGCCGCTCGCCTGACGGCTCGCCAAGAGGGCGAAATCCGCGCCGCCCAGCTCTCACCCATGCATGCCGATCAACTCCTCACCACCGCACGCGAACAGCCGATCCTTGCTCGCTTCGTGCGCAGTGGTGAGGGGCAGCGGCTCCCGCATAGGGCGGGGCCACCGAGAAGGAGGAACAGATGAACGAGTCAATCGCCCAGATCTCCCGCGCCGCGATCGAGGTGCCCGCGCAGCGCCCAGCCGAGCTGGAGCTCACGCACCACGTTCGCCTCGTCCTCGACAATGACGAAGCGCTGTACCACGAGCGTCGCGAGATCGTCCGCGCGCATCTGGCCGTGCGTGACCCGTGCCCATTCTGCGACGGCACAGGCGAGGCCCCGATTGCCTGCGAGCAGAACTGCGAGCACTGCAATGGGGCTGGTGACCGCCCCCGTTACCCGCGCCGGCTTGGCGATCAACTCAAGGAGTGGTGCGAAGATCTGGTCGGTTTGGAGTACGGCGGGGAGAAGACCCCCGAGGAGTCGGGCCTATTGGCTTGCGAGATCCTCTCCACCGCACTCGCCTGGGTCGACTGGGTCGAGCTGGCCAAGGACTACATCGAGGAGGCAAAAGAAACTGCCTGACTGCGGGCGCTGCGGCGGTAAGCTGAAGGCGGAGATCGCCTGGGTGCAGGCTCCAAGCAGCGGCGGGGAACTTCATGATCCGAGATTGCCGCTGACCCACACCGAATCGCCTCTTGCTGGGGGCGAACTTCCCCGCCGCCGCTCTCAAGGGAGCAGACCGTCGCCGATCTGGCGCGTGAGCTGGGCAACGACCCAGAGGACTTCGCCCAGCTCGACGCGGTCAAGCGTGCCGTCCGCGACCTCGCCGCCGCCGGTCTCCTGCGCCAAGACGGCACCTTCGTATCCCCGACCCACGCGACGTTGCACCTCGACCGCCTCGCCCTCGCCTGAGTCTCAACTCCCGCCCCCGCTTCGTGCTCGCTGCCCTGAGTATGCCCTCCTACTCGCCAAAGAGGGGATGCGAGGTGGCTACGCCCGGTTCGCCAACTGCCCGCGGGATCCGTGCCTTGCTTGGTGTACGGACGTCATGAATGGCTGGGCCTCTGCCTGGGCGGCGGGTAGGAGTTGACTAGCGACTTGGCCGCCGCCGAGGGCGTGCGAAGGCTGCGAGGCGATGTTGCCAAATGCCACCCTAATTTTGATCATTCGCTGTCCTCAAAAGTAGAGGCACCGTCTTCACCACGCGCCGGTAGATGACACCGGGCTGTAGCCTGCCCGTCGAGCAGACGCGTTCGCGGAGGCGTGAGCGGACCAGGAACGGAGGGAACTTGGATTTGAAGAGGGCAGGGCACCCCCGTTGCACATGCTGGCCCGCAGCCGCCCACTGGAGAGGCGTCGGCATCCTCGCAGCGCTCGCGTTCACCGTCTGCGGCCTGCTCCTTGCGCCGGCGATGGCGAGCGCGACTTCCAGCGGGTCGATCAAAGGCGAAGTTACAGATTCCTTTACCCACCTTCCGATCGAAGGCGTCGAGGTCTGCGCCTACAACACCGAAGGCGAAGAATTCGAAGAAAAACATTGCGAATTCACTGAATCAAGCGGCGCATACACCATCCCCAGCCTGTTGAGCGGCCATTACAAAGTCGCCTTCTTTGCCGACTTTAAAGGCCTCAATTACATCACTCAGTACTACCAGGATGAGGCGACTTTCGGGGCGGCCAAAACGGTCTCGGTGACCGCCCCTGGAGCTACCTCCGGCATCGATGCTGCAATGCACGAAGGCGGCCAGATCAAGGGCAAGGTGACCAACGCTTCGACGCTCGGCGCGATCAAAGAAATCGAAGTATGCGCGCTGGAAAAAGAAGAATTCGAATTCGTCAACTGCACCTACACCGACGCTGGCGGCGAATACACCCTCTCAGGCCTGCCGAGCGGCGAATACAAAATCGAATTCTGGCCGGGCAGCCTCAACTACATTGCTCAGTACTACAACGGGAAACCCTCATGGAAGAAGCCGAACCGGTCTCGGTCTCGGTCGGTGAAACAGTCTCGGGCCGTAACGCCGAAATGCACATAGGCGGGCAGATCGCCGGCACGGTGACCGACGCCGCCAGCGGCGCCGATCTTTCAGAGATCCAAGTCTGCGCACTCGAAGCAGGCCGCGAAAGATTCGTTCGCTGCGCGCAGACCAACGCCAGCGGTAGGTACACGATCCCTGGCCTGCCGACCGGCTCCTACAAGGTGGGGTTCTTCCCGAATGAAGAAGAAGGGGAAGAAAACGGATACCTAGACCAGTTTTACAGCAACGAGGCGACCTTTGGATCCGCCAATCTCGTTCCGGTAACTGAGCAGGACACGACATCCGAAATTAACGCGCACATGGACCGAGCCTCCACGCTTTGGCCCGCCAGCACCGGGGCGCCGCAGCTCTCGGGCACGGCGACCCCCGGCGACACGCTCTTCTGCTCGACCGGCACTTGGAGCAACAGCCCCACCTCCTACTCCTACAAGTGGCTGCGTAACGGCGCCTCGATCGCCGGCCAGACTTCCAGCACGTATCTGGTGCAGAGCACCGACCTGGGTGACGCGATCTCTTGTCAGGCGACTGCCTTCAACAGCCACGGTTCGCGGACGGCCACCAGCAACATCCTTCTGGTCTCGGCACCGCCCAGCCCAGTTCTCCGCCCGAAGCACCTGAAGTGCAAGAAGGGCTTCAAAAAGAAGAAGGTCCATGGCAAGGCCAAGTGCGTGAAAGTCAAGAAGCACGCCAAGTAGCACAAGTGAGCCGACGCTCGACCTCGCGCCATGGACACTGAGCAAGTGAGGCCCCGCGGCTGGCCGGTGATCGTCACCTACTCCCTAGTCTGCGCGGGCACTCAGCTGCTTTGGCTTACCTATGCGCCGATCGACACCGAGACGGCGCACTACTATGGGGTCTCGGTTTCCGTCGTCGGGTGGCTCGCGGAGATCTTCCCCCTTCTCTACGTGGTGCTGGCGATCCCGGCCGGACGCCTCCTCGACAGTCGCTTCCGTCCCTCACTAGCCGCTGGCGGGGCGTTGATGGCCACCGGCGGCCTTCTGCGCCTCGGCGGTCAGACGTTTGTCTGGGCCATGGCGGGACAGCTCGCCGTTGCGGTCGCCCAGCCGGTAATCCTCAGTGCGGTCAGCAAGCTCGCCGGCCTCTACCTGCCGGCCGACCAGCGCCCTGTCGGCATCGCCGTCGGCTCGGCTGGCAGTTTCGCCGGCATGCTCTTCGCTCTCATCCTCGGCCCGACCCTGGGTGCCCATGGGCACATTGAGCGGCTGCTGGTCCTTGAGGCGGCGCTCGCCGTCCTCGCCGCCTTCGCCCTGGCTGTGGCCCTGCGCCGCCCCGTTCGCGAAGGCGAGGAGCGGGCCGCAATCCAGGGCGGCGCCGCGCGGGCGCTCTGGGCGCTGCCGGCGATGCGCACCCTCTGCGGGCTGGTCTTCGTCGGCTTCGGCGTCTTCGTCGCGCTCGCTACCTGGCTGCAGGCGCTGCTGCATCCCTCCGGCGTCTCCGAACAGAGTGCCGGGGCGCTGCTGGTCGGGATGATCGTCGCCGGGATGATCGGCTGCACGGTGTTGCCCCCGCTCCTCACCCGCCGCGACGTCGAACGTCCCTTCATGCGCCTCGCGGTGCTGATAGGCGCGGTGGGTTGTGTCGCCCTTGGCGCGATTCCCCTGCTCGGCGCCCGCGTCGCCGTGATCGCGCTGATGGGCTTTGTCCTTTTGCCGGCCTTGCCGATCGTCCTCACCGTCGCCGAGCGCCTCGCCGGCACCGCCGCTGGCACCGCAGGGGCGATCGTCTGGATGGCCGGCAACCTCGGCGGGCTGGTGGTGGCGCTGGTGGTGGAGATCCTCATCCACGATCCGCTCGCCGCCTTCCTCGCGATGGCCGCTGTTTCGCTGCTGGGCCTGCCTCTTGCCGCCCGCTTCCCCTCGCTCGGACGAACCCTCCCCGCGGAGCCGGTTCCGATGGAGCAGCCCGACCGCCCTTTCTGCCGACGGGGGAGTGGCGTGAGCAGGAGCACTCCGACCAGCTCACCGTCGAGCTGAATCGCAAGCCCGAGGATCACCGGGCAACGCTGCACATTGCCAGTCCACCCTCCCTGCGAAGCGCCCTAGCCGAGGACCACCACCACGACAAGCCGCTCCCGTGGCCGGTCGTCGAAGTCAATCAGCACCACCTGCTGCCAGGTGCCGAGCACTAGTCGACCGTCGATCACCGGCACAGCCTCGGAGGGGCCGAGGAGCGTTGCGCGCTGGTGAGCGTGGGAGTTGGTGTCGTGGTTCAGCCGGTTGTGCTCGTAGTCGCCCTGGGCTGGGATCAGGCGCTCGAGCGTTCCTGCAGGTCGTGGACGCCCCCCGGCTCGAACTCCATCGTCGCGATCGCTGCGGTTGAGCCGCGTACGAAGGCGAGCGCCTGCGCTCGTTCGAAGCCAGCCTCCTCGACGACGTGCTGCACCTCGGCTGTGATGTCGAGGATCTCGGCATCGCCTCGGGTCGAGAACCGCAGCTCAGCGCTGTGAACGGCCACCCGACGACGTTACCGGACATCTGCGGGATGACCTGACGCCGTGGATCCCATCGCACCGATCGCGCTTCGACTTCCCGGTGGGCGGAGGGACAGCGCGTGAGGCCGCCCGTCCAGCGGGTCAGCGGGGCTGCGGTCGAGGTCGGGGGGAGCGGGTCCGGCCCTGCTGGTCTTGCTCGGCGTGGCAGTGGGAGACACCGAGCTCCAGGCCGACACCTCGCCGATAAGTGCGCGCTGTGCGTCTTTGACGACCGAGGCAGGCCGGGATGAACATGTCGCTCGGCGATCGCAAGGCCCGCGAGCAGGGCGACTACGAAGCCGTCACGCCCGACCCCGAGGAGGCGAAGTCCATTGCCGAGGACACCGCCGACTTCATTGCTGCGGTTGAACAGATGCTGGACGCCTGAGCCTTTTAGCTCAGCCCCTGACCCGCACCCATGCCGGGCGGCTGTCGCCTTCGACCCAGGGGTAGCCCGCCTGGTCGGGGGACACGGTCCGGAAGCGGTAGGTGGTCGTCCGCGTCGTCGCTGTGAATCTGTAGGTACTCTGAAAGTCCCCTCGGCGTCGTGGTTGCCCTGCGGAATGTGATCCATTCCTTTGATCCCAGCACGTTGGCCTCCAGGACGACTACCCGGCCGGCGCCGTTGGGTCCAGGCAGCCAGCCTCGGAAATGGACTCGGTGGCGGTTGAAGAGGTGGCTCGGTTTGACATGCAGGCTCGGACCGGCGTGGGCGTAATAGAGCACCGCGCGCGTCACCTGGCTTGAGTCGTTGCGGTAGCCGAGGAGGATTTCGCGATCCGGACCTGGGGGCACCGGGTAGCTGAAGTTACCGCCGGCGTTGGTCGTCACGTTGGCGACGGAAAGCTGCGGCGGTTCGACGCCCAGCAGCGTGACCTTGACGCAGATCGTTGCGCCGGCGACCGGTTCGCCGGCCTTGTCGGCGAGATGGCCGCTGACTTCGGCTCCCTGGCCGTAGCCGACCGTGATTGTGTCGGACTTCGACCCCGAGAACTGGGCACTCAGAGCTTCACCGCCGGGCACTGAGGAGGCGGTGCAGGAGTTATCGACGTCGACGGTCTGCGGCGGTGAGCAGGTTGTGTTCGGATTGCTCAGCGTGGAGAAATCAGAGGCGCAGACTTCGATCGTATTGGCGCCGTCGTGGAAGGGATAGGCTTCGGTGTCGAGCGTCCATTCAGCGCTGACCTTGGTCGGGCAGGGAGTGACCGCCGCCGCCACGACCCCTTGCACGCTCGGGTTGTCGGCGTTGACGACATCGCAGTTGGGCATGTCGGGCTTCCCAGCTGGCAGGCCATTGACCGAGACCGAGCGTTGCTCACCCCACCGCCTTCGTCGTGGGCTTCGGCGCTGAGCTTCTGGTGTCCGCGCAGCACGCTTCCCGAGAGCAGTGAGCCCCCCAGGCCCGAGAGCGTGGGCGGTACCGGGTCGACCTCGGTGGTGGCGAAGTAGCGGCCGTATACCGATGCCCCTAGTTCGCAGCCGGACGAGTTCGCGCCACAGCCGAGCCAGATCCAGAAGAGGTCCAGGTTCGACGGAGTGCCGAGCTGGAAGGTCCGTGTTTCTTCGACTCCGCAGCCCGATGACGGCCCAGGGCCAGTCGGCGGCCAAGAGCTTATGAACACGAAGGCCATCGTTCCTTCTCTTCCGCAGCCCTCGGCTGCGGCCGTGAGCGATTCCATTGTGCCGCCTGGGGGAGGGCGGATCGGCAGGTTCCAATAGGCATACGTTCCGGAGGAGGTGGCGCTGGTCTGGTAGATCCCCAGCGCGCCACCGGGTTCGCTACAGCTGTCAATACCCATGAACGCAGTCGCGGTGCTCTCGAAGGTCACCCCGGAGTCGCCCCCGCCCGGCAGCGCCGAGTCGCACATCTCAAAGACATAGCGGGAGGGCGACGCCTCGGCGCCGGCCGGCAAGAGGGCGAGGACCGTGATTGCCAGCGCCGCCGCGGCGCCGAGCCAGCTACGGCAAGGCCTATCGCGCCTCAGTCGCAGACCGCCCCGCCCCGCGCCCTCCTCGAGGGCCTCGCTTCGCCGCCGCCGCCTCAGGTCCACCTTCTGCCTCCGTCGCTCTTTGGCTAGACACTCCCTGAGCGCTTAGCTTCTCTCCTTTTCAGCCAAGACGCAAACCGCCCCCCGCCGGGGACATCCGCTCGCCCCATCGGGTTGCGAACAGGGGCGCGATCAATGGGGAGCCGCGCCAGGTGCGCAGCCACTTGGCGCTCCAGAGCCATTTGCGCCCGCTTCCCGACGCCGACCACCCACCCTTACGATTGTTGAGTGCCCGGGGTCAGCAGATGTTGATTTTGGTTGTGAAAGAGAGGAGGTGGTTGGTGAAGATTTGGTTGTTTTGGTTGGGTCTGGGAGGTTGAGTTTGAGAGAGGATGGATGTTTTGGTTTTGGTAGGTGGGGGGTGCCGGGCTAGCGGGTGGTGGTTCGGGCGGGACTAGGGCCCGGTTGGTGTCGGTGGTGAAGGTCGGTAGTCGCGGGCAGGCGGCGGCTGGCGTTAGGGCCGCCGGTTCGGTCGCGGCGCCGGTGGTTGTTGGCGGTTGGTTTCGGCGCTTGGAGGCGGTTGCTGTTGGCTTTGGCGGTGGGGTGCTTGTTCTCGTGTCGGTGGATCGCGGCTCGTTGATCCTGGCAGGGGCAGCGTCTTCCGCAAGGCCCCCAACAGGGGGCCTCCTTCGGCCCCTCGCCTATGGCTCGGGGTGCGGGAGCCGCTTAACCCCTGCGGATGGATCTCGCCTTATTCGATCCACCGACACGGGAGGTTTCCCCATGCGCGCTGTCTCTTTTGAGATGTCTTCGATCAGCCCGAAGGGCACCGTCTTGGCCCGCTACTCGCTGTCCAGCGAAGACCGCGAGGTGGTGGGCTATCGCTACCCACCGGGCATCGCTCTCTTCGATCGCCCCGCTGCCGGAGCCGGTGAGGGCTACTTAATCGATCGGGGCATCTTCTGGTCCGAGCCGCTGGAGGGCTTGGTGGGCGAGTACGTCGAGCACGCCCTGCGGCTCGGCTGTCCGCCCGCCAGCAAGCAGGGCATCGGCGCTTGCGTCGATGCCATGGAGCCGGGCGAAGCCGAGGCGTTCCTTCTGGTGAGAGCGGGGTGGTCGTGAACAACAACGTCTTCACCGGCGAGTTGGTCTCGGAGGTTGTGACCTGGGGCCTGCCTGGCCAGGAACGGGTCGACTTCTGGTTCGCCGAGACCTCGGGCCGCGAGCCGTTGAAGCTCGCGGTCAAGGTCTCGGTGGGCTATGCGGTCGGAGTGGCACAGACCCTCGAGGAGGGCGACCGCATCGCGATCGCAGGGTTCCTGCGCTCGCGTTCTTGTCGATGCGAGGGGGGTCACTACTACTACTGGTTTGAGGCTCGGGTGATCGAGCCCCTGTTCCCCCGCGACGGTCAGAGGAAGGGCTGGAACGGGTGAAGGGCGTCTGGGTCTCTTTGCGTCGGCCGGACTCCCGCTTGCGAAGCGATTTTACCCCGACGCCGACCAGCGCTCGGTGGCTCCGGAGGGTGGGAGTTGTGCTGCTAGGTGGTTGCTGGGCCGGGGTCGGCTTACGGGGTCTGATCGCTGCGCAAGCGAAAGCCCGACCGGGCGAAAGGAGTCCGATATGACGGTTTCTCACGACGTTCACGAGGCAGCGGCCCTTGGGCCGAGGCCGACCCCTCGGCAGTTGGCGTATCTGCGTCAGTTGGCAGAGCGTTGCGGTTGCTCGTTTGCGTGGCCGCAGACGGTGGGGCAGGCGTCGCGGGAGATCGAGCGTTCCAAGGCCCTGAAGCAGATGTTGCGGAGCGACCGCCGTCGTGAAGACAAGGCGGTACGCGATGCGGTGGCTTCAGGGCCGAGGGACGCGGCGTCTGTCCGCGAGGACGAGACCGCCGGTTACGGCTCCTCCGCCCGGTGGGCGTGAGGTCGAGGGTCGATGCGCTGCCGGGGTGGGTTTCGCCTCGGCGGCGTGTGACCAGCGACTGCGCCGATTTTGGCACGCGGTGCGTGCTGGTCGGGCTACGTCGGATCACACCCCTAAAGGAGGACTCAATGTCAATTGCAAATGTGAACGCTGTCGTTATCACCGGCAACCTGACCCGCGATCCCGAGTTGCGGGCTCTGCCGAGCGGAACCTCGCTCTGCAAGCTGCGGGTTGCGGTCAACAGCCGCCGCAAAGACGGGCAGAGCGGCGAGTGGGTCGATAAGCCCAACTACTTCGACGTCATCGTCTGGGGTGCCCGCGGCGAGGCCGCCGCCGAGCATCTCGTCAAGGGCAGCCCGGTGGCGGTCAACGGCCGCCTGGACTGGCGCGAGTACGAGGTCAAGGACGGCGGCAAGCGCCAGGTCGTCGAGATCGTCGCCGAGGGAGTCCAGTTCCTCGGTGCCTCAAAGCCCTCCGAGGAGGCTTCGGCCTCCGCGGAGGAGCCCGAGGCCACCGAGCGGCTCGACCTCCAGGCGGAGGTTGACGCTCAGGCGCAGGCGGTGGCCGATCAGCTCTCTGAGCTGGCCACGCTGACCCGCGAGCAGCTGGACTCGCGTGCCCGCGACCTGGGGGTCGATAACCCCGAGCGGATGGCGAACAAGGCGGCCGTTGCCGCCGAGATCGAAACCGCTCTGGCCGAGTACGGCTTCGGTGAGGGCATCGAGGACGAGGACATCTCGTTCTAGGTCCGAGACGAACGCGACCGGGGCCCGGCGCCGTTGGCGCCGGGCCTTTGTCGTGGCCATCTCCTCGGGTTAAAGGATGAGACCGCCGGCCGGGACGGGGGGCGAGGGGCGGGGTGCTGACTCACCTACGACCCTAGCCCGGCACCTCACCCGGTGCAAGGGGCTTCGCCCCTTCCCCTCCGAACAGATGGTCGGGCGGGTCGCTGATCGAGAAGGCAGGGATTCCAAGGTCGAGATCAGCGACCCGCCCGACCATCGTGTCCTGCGGTGCACCGGGCGCCGTGCCGGTCTAAATCGCAGGCAAATCAGCACGAGGCCCGAGCGGCCGAGAAAGGAGCGTTTGCGATGAGTTCATTGGAGTCCAAGGTTCTAACGCAGGTCGTGGGTCGCATCACGCGAGGGCCGCAGTTGGCCCATTCGGCGGATGGGGTTCCGATCTGCCGGTTCACGGTGGCAACCGATGTGGGACCGGCAACCAACCCGGTCGTAACGCCGGTCTACGTGCAGGGCGTGCTCGGCGCCCCTCGCGGTCAGGATCTTGCGATCCGTTGCGCCCGCCTGCTGGAAGGCGATCTGGTCCGCGTGCGGGGCGAGCAGCGCCAGCGCACCCGCCGACGCGGCCGGGTCTCCTACCCGGAGGTCAGCACTATCGCCCGCGAGGTGAAGCTCTACGGGAGGCTGGGCCGTGAGTAGCGGCCCAGTCATCGCCCTGTTCTGCGGCTCGCGGGAGTGGAGCGACCGCGAGCGCATCCGCCGCGATCTGGAATCGCTGCCCGAGGGGTCGGTCGTGATCGAGGGCGGCGCTCGCGGCGCTGATCGCATCGCCCGCGAGGAGGCCACAGAGCTTGGCCTCCACGTCGCCACGGTGCGGGCGCTGTGGGACTACTACGGCCGCCCGGCGGGGTTCCGGCGAAACGAGGCGATGGCGCGCCTCGGGCCGGATTTCGTCTACGCCTACCCGCTCGGCGGCCCCGGCACCGCTCAGATGATCGCGCTGGCCGAAGCCGCCTGCATCCCGGTTCGGGAGCCGTGATGGCCGTCGTTCACTGCCAGCGCGATCCCTACGACGTCTACATCGGCCGTGGCCGCTGCCCGCAGACCGGCCGGCCGGGCGAGTGGGGGAACCCCTACTCGCACCGGCCGAGCCGGGTCGCGGGGGTGATCGTGGTCGGCTCGGTCGATGAGGCGATCGAGTGCTATCGCCGCCATCTCTGGGCGGAGGTCAGCTCGGGCCGCTTGCCGCTGGCCCGGCTCGCCGCTCTGCACGGCAAGCGGCTCGGCTGCTGGTGTGCGCCGCATCGCTGCCACGGCGAAGTCCTTGCCGACGCAGCGATGTGGGCGCTCGCCGAGCAGGCCCGCCGCCTCAGCGACCGAGTGGCCGAGCTGAGCGGTCGCGCTTAGGCGCTCCCGCTCAGCTTCGGTCACCCCGCCCCGCCGGGAGCCGCTTCGCGGCTCCCGGCTTGGGGCACCAAGCGCCTGCCGCCTCCGCCTGCCGCCCAGCGCGCCTCACGGCCGCGTGGCGGAGCCGAGCGCTCGCTTGGGCGCTTCTCGCTCGGCTCCGCCACGCGGGCCGGGTCTCGGCTCAGCGCCCTGGTCCCCCCGGCGGGCGCCCCGGCCACTGGGCGTGGGGTGTTGACCCCGGGCACCGGTTGCATACTCGGGGGGAGCACCCCCGCGCCCCCGCGAGCCTCGATTTTTGCCCGCGGCCGCGTTTGGTCCCGGGCACTCGATCGCGCACCCGGGGGGAGCCCCCATCCCCCTCAACCCGCGCCTCGAAGTCGAAGCCTTCTTGACCGATCCCGCCCTCCGCGGTAAAGTTGTCCCCCGCTCGAAGGGTCGAGCGGACGGTGTAGCAGGGGGTAAATCTTCAATAGCACCGGCCCACGGAGGGCCGTCAAAGCCGCGGCGAAGTAAGTAGCCGCGGCTTTGCTCGTTGTCCCCGTCCGCTCCCGGGACCGAAGGGCGCTGCCGATGTGGAGGGGGGCGCTCCCGCGGACTTCCTCGGTGGGTGCGGACGCGCATTTATCGCACGCTTTGCGTGCCCTGCGTCGTCCATGCACCCACAGAGGGAGTCCCAAGGTCAGGGGCCAGGCATCGCCGGGCCCGAAATCCCGATCACGCCGGAGCAGCGTGAGCGTGATCTGCGCCGCGTCGACGTCGATCTGGAGGCGATGCTTTTGGACGTCGAGTGCGAGGAGCGTGAGCTAGAACGGGTTCTCGACTCGGTCCGCTCCGGTGCCGGCTCCTAGTTCCTCGCCGGCCTCGAGCAAGACCTGGATGCCTGCGCGGCGCTCAAGGCCTGGATTAACTCAAAGCGCACCGAGGTAGCGGCGCAGCTTCTGCAGCCGCAGTAGCGGGGCTTTGTGGGTCCCACTAGCGCCAACCCAGCCGCCCCGTTGCTCGTCAGTCGCTGCTCGCGCGCTCAGGCCGCAGCGCCGTGAGCGGCGCTCGGTGCCGGCAGCGTGGCGAGCAGCTCGGCGGGCAGCCGTTTGCTCGCGGACCAGACCTCGACCCCGACGACCTCGTCGCTGCCAGAGTCATGGTCGATCAAGCCCCAGTCGACCTCCTCGCTGACGACGTCGTCGGAGTCCCCGGTGGGAAGCCAGGCGATGTCTGCGTCTCGGTCGTAGTAGGCAAATCGTGCGCTCATGGGGTTGAGGATAGCTCCGGTTCGCGCAAATCTCTAACGCCGACCAGTGCCTCGCGGCAGCCAAGCGCTGACGATGCGGGCGGTGTTCCCGTCGTCCCCCACTGGGTGGTCATAGACGACGGTGAAGCGCTGACCATCCGGGCGAGTGCCGTGGACGCGCCAATCCGCGTCGCCTTGGTTGGCCTCGCAAATCTCATGTCCCTCGCGAACGGCATCCTCGACCTCGAAACGCGTCAAGCCGCGATCTTCAAGGCGTAGCTCGGCGTGCTCGGTCCAGACGAAGTGCTCGATGCCCACGATGCGCACCTTAAAAGAAGGTTTCGCTCTGTTGTCCATCGCCCGCGCCTGGGTGTGCAGGACTCCCACCGAAATAGCACGCCTGCGGCGTGCAGTGGAGCGCCCATGCACACCCAGACGCAGAACGCTTCGGATCGTTCGCGCCGCCGAGTCTCGCTCGGCGATGTGTTCGGTCTTCTCCTTTACCTGTCGACGATTTGCGGGGAGGTGATGCTCGGGGCCAGCGCCCGCTGGCTCCTCACATACCTCGGCGCCGCGACCGTGGGGGTATTCGTCCCCTTCGGGCTGAGCGCCGAGTCGCTCGCCTGGGTTGGCGCCCTCGCACCCATTGCCTTTTCTGTGGCCGGGCTTCTGCGGCCCGGCCGGGGCTGGGTGTGGGGGCGCCGGCTCGGCGCTCGCCGCCCAACCGCCGAGGAGGACGCTTTGATCGCCGAGGCGTTGGGGCTGCTGCGCGGCGCCGACCCCGGCCTCAAAGCGCCGGCAGCCAGCTACGTGCTCGATGCCCCCTTGTTGCAGGCGGGGGCGCGCGGGCGCGCCTTGGTCCTCACCCGCAGGCTGGTGGAGTCTCCTTCGCTTCCCGCTGTTCTTGCCCACGAGCTCGGTCACGCCAACACGCTTGACGGCCGCCTGCGCGAGGCGCTGGCGCGCCTGGAGCTTTGGGGCGACCCGCTTGGCATGCCGCGACCCCCGCGCGGGAGCGAGCTTCGCTTCGAAGCCGACTCCGACCGGCGCGGCGCTCTGCTTTGGGGCCTGATGCGCTGGACGCTTCGTTTGGCCGGCGGCGGTGACGCCCGCCGGCTCTTGGGCTGGCTCTGGGCTGCCCATTGGCGCTCGCGCGAGTACGCCGCCGATGCCTATGCGGCCTCGCTGGGGCAGGGCGGCGAGCTGGCGCGGTTTTTGACCGACCAGGGCCTGCCCTTTGACGCGCCCCAGCCAGGCGTCCTCTTCAGGTTCGATGAGCACCCGCCGGTGGCGCTGCGCCTAGATCGCCTGCAGGCGATCCTCTCAGGGGCGAGGGGATCGAAATGAGTCTCCCGTCCGTCTTGGGGGCGATGAAGGAGCCGCGCCGATGCGAGCACACAGGCCTCTCGATCCCCGAGTGCTGCTGTCGGCGTTGCGTCGAAGCCCAGCTTCGACGCTACGCACCACCCGGGCGGTCTGTCGATTCGGTCTTTTCGCAGAAAATCGGTCCGAGTACAGCGAAACACGCAACTACTACTAGGGTGAAGGAGCCAAGGATCTTGCCTGCAACGCAGCCGGCGACTGGTTATATCGACCGCTCGACATGGCAGATTCCACGTCATGACTGATTGCCGTAAAGAAAATTCATTGACGGGAATCGAGAGCCGTCGTTTAAGGGTCGCCAAGGATTTGGATCCCGCTGTCCGGCGGCAGTTTGGGCAGGTGTTCACGCCAGCCTCGGTCGCGCGGTTCATCGCGAGCACCTTGGGGGAGTTTGCAGCTTCTGACCCCGTTCGTTCTCCTCGACCCTGGCGCGGGTGTCGGGTGCCTCGCCGCCGCGGCTGTCGAAAAGCTGGTGCGCAGCGACGGCGTGCGCGACATCGATCTCATTGCTTGTGAGATTGACCCTTCGTTGCTGCCTCATTTGCAAGCTTCCCTTATTGAGCTGGCCAGCTGGGCCAAGTCACACGGTGCGAGGCTTTCGTGGGCGATTTGTCAGGGGAGCTATTTGGAGCTCGGCGATCGCAAGAGGCTGCAACGGGACCTTGATCTTGGAGGTTTTGACGCCGTCATCATGAACCCGCCCTATCGAAAGCTTGGCAGCAGATCGTCCGAGCGCGTGGCCATAGAGCAGTTCGGCGTTCGGGTCGCAAATCTGTACACGGCATTCATGTCGCTTGCCGTTTTGCATTTGCGCGACGGGGGGAGACTCGCTGCGATTACTCCGCGATCGTTTGCTAACGGTCTCTATCACGAGCCGTTTCGGCGCTTCTTCTTTGAACGTGTCGGTATTACTCGCTTACACCTCTTTGAGTCCCGCACTCACGTTTTTGCTGATGCCGATGTTTTACAGGAGAACGTCGTCTTCTCAGCCCAACGCAGCGTGCATCCGCGAACGGTTCAGATCTCGATCAGTCATGGCATCAACGATGAATCGAGAGTGCGCGAGGTTGCTGTGGAGGAGATCATTCGGCCAGAGGATCCCCAGTGCTTCTTGCGCATTCCCGGTGCTCAGCGAGATACCGAGGATGCCGAGGCGATGATGGCGATGCTGGCTTCGCTCGAGGATCTTGATATCGCGGTCTCGACCGGCAAAGTGGTTGAGTTCCGAGTCCGATCGCATTTGAGAGTGACGCCGGAGTCAGGATCGGCACCACTGGTCCGACCCAACCACCTCAAAGGTGACAGCGTCTGTTGGCCGGCTAAAAATGGATACAAGTCAAACGCGCTGATGGTCGACCCGGAATCGGAGAAGCTTCTGCTGCCCAATGGGACCTATGTGATCGTTAAACGATTGACATCTAAGGAGGAGGTCCGACGGGTCTGCGCCGCTGTCTCAGATCCGAGTGCTGTGCCCGGGAAATGGATTGCCTTCGAGAACCACGTCAATGTTTTTCACCGGCGCAATCAAGGTCTCGAAGATGATCTGGCCCAAGGCTTGACCGCCTATCTCAACTCATCGCTGGTCGATCGCTATGTCCGTCAGTTCAATGGGCATACACAGGTCAATGCGACCGATCTGCGCCATCTTCGTTATCCGAATACCGAGCAGCTCATTGCTCTCGGCAGCAGGGCGTTGAGAGATCGGCCGACCACGCAAGAGCAGATAGACGGCACGGTTGCTTCAGTGCTCAGCGTCCCGACTGCTTCCCTTCGAGTGCCAGCTTGACCGAATTCGCCAGGGAAGCTCGCATTGCCGAAGCGCGCCAAGTCTTGGCTCAGCTCAACTTTGATCGTGAGCAGACGAATGAGCGCTCGGCCTTGATTTTGTTGGCATTGCTCTGCCTTGGGCCAACTGATCCGTGGTCTAAGGTCAGTAACTCTCGGATCAGGACCGTGGAGCTGATGGCTTGGCTGCGCGAGTTCTACGAACGCGACTATAAAGCGAACACCCGCGAGACGATTCGCCGGCATACTCTTCACCAGTTTATGGCCGCAGGCCTTGTGCTCCATAACCCAGATAAGCCAGACCGGGCAGTCAATTCACCTAACAATTGCTATCAGATCGCACCTCGGGCGCTGGAGCTACTGGCGACTTACGGGACGCCTCAGTTCGATCAGCTTTTGGTTGTCTATTTGGAAGACCTTCCTGGACTGAGAACGCAGTATGAGCGGGCTCGAAATCTTCAGCAGATTCCGGTGAGGTTGCCTAATGACATCGCCATTACCCTCAGTCCCGGCGGCCAGAATCTGCTGATTACGCAGATCATCGAAGAGTTTTGTCCCCGTTTTACACCAGGAGCTGCTGTTCTCTACATCGGTGACGCCAGCCACCAGGATCCGATTTTCGAGGAGAAAGAGCTCAACGATCTCGGCGTTAGGCTCAACAAGCACGGTAAGCTTCCTGATCTGATCGTCCATCTCTCCGAGCGCAGCTGGCTTGTGCTCATAGAGGCTGCATCATCGCACGGCCCGGTCGATGCCAAGCGTCACAGTGAGCTCAAAAATCTGTTCTCGGGTGCGCGGCCAGGCTTGGTATTCGTGTCTTGTTTTTCCGACCGTGGTGTGATGCGCTCATATTTGAGTGATATTTCTTGGGAGACCGAGGTGTGGTGTGCGGATAACCCATCCCATCTGATTCATTTCAACGGTGAGCGATTTTTAGGGCCGTACTAGAGCGGGCGATCTCCGGAGCATCGGGACCGAAATGAGTGTGGCCTGATGCATTGGTTGTGCATTGGGGAGTACTCCAGACAGTTGTGGGGCGTTGGGGTTGCCCGGGCACTCTTCTCATACCCAGGGGGGAGCGCCCCCAACCCCCTTAGAACCCCTTTCAAAAATGAGCGCGAGTCCGGGGAGGGGCCGTATCGCGCAGCGTCACTCGGCCTCATCCGGGCCGTGCCTCATTTGAAAGGGGTTCTTAACCCGAGTGTGCAGGGGACGATTTTCGCACGCCGGGGGCGTGCGCCCGATCCCCATGCACACTCAGGCGAAGGCTAAGAGCAAGGGCAGGCGCGGCAGTCGCTACCGGGAGCCGAGCGCGGCGGAGGTCACGGTGCTGCGGCTGCTCTCCGAACAGGGCGCGATCCCGCTCGATCAGCTGGCTCGCTTTTTGGGGGTGGATTTCGGTCAGACGATGGCCGTCGTGGCAGGCCTGGAAGCAGCGGGCTGTCTGGAGTCCCGCCGCTTCCTGGTTGCCGATTACCCGTGGTTTTGGCCCTCCTTTCGTGGCTTGCAGTTCGCCGCGACGGGCTTCGCCGCGAAGACGCCTGCTCTTTGGGGCCTCGCCCACCGTCGCGCCGTCAACGAGGTTCGCCTTTACCTGCGCCGCCGGGCGCCGCAGGGGCGCTGGATCTGCGAGCGCCAGGTGAAACGAATGCGTGACCCGCGCGATCACCTGCCCGACGCGGTCTTTGAGATCGGAGCCGAGCGCCACGCGATCGAGGCCGAGCTCTCCCCTAAATCGCCTGAGGAGATCCGCCAGATCGTCGCTGAGCACAGCGACCGCTACGACGCGGTCGTCTACTTCTGCGGTCCCGAAACCCACACCTTCATGAAGCGCGTGAAGGCCCAGGGCTCCTGGCCGAAGCTGGTTGTCCGCCGTCTACCGGAGGTAAGCGATGAAGCTGTTTCGTAAAGAGGGTCACAGCGTCGAAGTGCCGAGCGCTCCCAAGGGTGCGCGCTTGGGCCGCCGCCTCGCCGGCGAGGCGGTGTTGCCGATGCACGGCGCCGATTTGATTTGGCCCTGCGAGGAGGTTCCCAAGCACGCTTTGGTCACCGGTTCGCCGGGCATGGGCAAGAGCGAGACGGCGATGCGGATGGCCTATGAGTTGGCGCGGAGCTGCGACGCCCAGGTCTTCTACCTCGACGCGAAGGGCGATCCGCGGATGGCCGAGCGCTTCGCGGCGCTGATGAAGATGGCGGGCCGCGATACGCGGGTCTTTCCCAACGAGCGCTTCGACGCCTGGCGCGGCGATTGGCGCGCCGTCTCCAATCGCCTCCTGGAAGCGATCGAGTTCGCCAAGATCGGCCCGGCGGCCTACTACCGCGATATCGCCAAGGCGGTGCTCTACCTCGCCTGCTATCACCCCGACGGCCCGCCGCGATCGAGTGAGGAGCTGCTCTCTCGCCTGGACTCCGAAGTCCTGATCGCCGCCCACGGGCCCTCGGCCCTGACGGAGTGCTCCCTGTCGGCGGAAAAGGTGCGCGAGGTGCGGCTGCGCTACAAGGCCTTCTTCGATCAGATCGGCCTTTGCGTCGATGGCGAGTGGTCTTGGGAAGACACCGACGCTGCCTACTTCATGATCGACTCGGTGTCGATGGCCGAGCAGGCCGATGGGTTGACCTGCCTGCTCTTCTCGGACTTCGGCGATTTCTTCACCCAGCGCAAGCGCTCCAGTCGGCTTTGCGTGCTCTTTGTCGACGAGTTCGCTTCGATCGCCCGCAACACCGACGTGGCGCGGGTGCTGGAGCAGGCGCGGAGCTTCGGGGTGGGCCTGGTCTTCATCCCCCAGACCTTCGCCGGGCTCGACGATCGCGCTCAGGAAAAGCGGATCGTCGGCTCGGTGGGGATGGTGGTGATGCACGCCCACCCCGAACCGCAGGACCTCGCTGCGCTGGCGGGAACCAGGAAGGTGCTGGAGCTCTCCCATCGCTACGAGGACGGCGTCTACAGCGAGGTTGCAAATGCGCAGCTGACCGATCGCGCCAAGGTCGAGCCCGACTGGGTTCGCGAGCTGGCGGTCGGCACCGCCTGGGTGATCCGCCGCGGCCGTGCCGCGAAGGTCGCGATCGAGCGCGCGCCGGAGTCGGGTCCCCTCGCCCTGCCGCGCTGTGAAGCGCTCGATCGCCCGCTCGGGCGCCCTGAGGGCGAGGCTCCCACCGAGCTCTCCTACCTCGACCTTGTCGATCAGACCGGGGAGGCTGCGCCGGAGCTTTCGTCTTTTGACTTCGTCGAGGAGCCCGACGCGCAGGACGCTCCCGAAGAGCTTCCGTATCTCGATTCCGCCGAGGAGGACTCTGGCGATTCTCCCGCCGAGCTCTTCTACCTCGACGACGAGGAGGTGGGGGAATGAGGCGGGCGCGGGAATCCCAGCTCGGTGGCTTGAGGTTGGAGGGTGCGGAGGTCCTTAAGCGGATCGAGGCCCAGCAGTTGCCGGTGGCCGAGCGACGTACGCGAAAGCCCAAGCTCTGGGAGGTCGAACTGCTGGCCCTGATCGCCGAGCAGCAGGCGATCCCCTTCGACCAGCTGGCGCGCTTCCTTCACTGCGAAGAGGCCGATGCGGCCCAGATCGCGATGTATCTGGTGCATTGCGGCTATGCCGATTACGGGCGCCTCTTGGTCGGCGAGTCGCCGTGGGTTTGGCTGAGTGCCGCCGGTACCAAGCGCTCAAGGACGGGGTTCTCGAAATATCTGCTGCGGGTCGCCGCGACGTCGCGGATGCGGGCGGTCAACGAGGTCCGGTTGTTTTTGGCCGGCCGGGTTCCCGACGGTGGTTGGATCAGCTATCGCGCTTTGCGCCGCGAGGAGGGCCCCGCTGGCTATAAGCCCAACGGCGTGGTTACGGTTGGCCGCGAGCGCCACGCGATCGTGGTCAAGCTCACCGTTCAGGTCGAGGAGCGCGAGATCTCCCCGATCGAAGCTCTCATGGCGAGCTATGACGCTGTGATCGTTTTCGCCAACCCCGAACCTCGCCGGTTGATGGAACGCCTCGCCACCGATCGACACTGGTCAAAGAGGGTGGTCATCCGGGACATTCCGACGCCGGATTCACGGTAAGGAGCTCTGTTTTTGAGTGGGGCCCGTTCTGTGTTCGCAGGACTCCCAATTTCGCACGCAAAGCGTGCGCTGGGTCGTCCATGCAAACACAGAAGCAGTCCACTCACAGTCCGTCAAACCACGACAACACCGCTGCCGCCAAGCAGCGCCCGGCGCGGCCGCTCAGCGATCGCGACCACGAGCTGTTGGTCTTGGTCTCTGAGCAGCGGGCGATTCGACTCGATCAACTCGCCCGTTTTCTGGGCCAAAGGCCCTCCGAAGTGCGCCGTATCGTCGATCGCCTGGAGCGTGACGGTTACGCTTGCCAGCGCCGGTTCTTGGTCGATGAGCCAGACCCCTGGGTCTGGTTGACCAAGCGGGGCCTGCGGGTCTCGGGCACTGGTTACTTCTACCACGTGCCTGGGGTGGGTGCCCTCGCCCACACCGCGGCGGTCAACGAGGTTCGCCTGGCGATCGCCAGGTGCCATCCGGGGGCAAGGTGGGTCAGCGAGCGGGCCCTCTCGCGGGAGGATGGGCGTTGCCGCCATCACCTCGCCGATGGGGCCTTCGAGCTGGCGGGCGCTCGCCATGCGATCGAGGTCGAGCTGAGCCACAAGTGGCCCGAGAGGGTGGCGCAAATCGTCGCGGAGCTCAGCGAGCGCTACGACGGGGTCGAGTACTACTGCACGCCGGCCACCCGGCGGATCGTGGAGCGGGCTCAGCGCGAGCACGGCTTCGCGAAGCTGGGAATCCACGACTTGGCGACGGTGGGGAGCTAAGCTTCACCCACCGTCCGCCAGGGAAGCGAAAAGGGGCCTGCCCGAGGGCGGGCCCCTTTTTTGGGGCCGCCGCTGGCTCCGGTGTCCCTTCGTCGGCTCCTCGTTCGTCTTGTCAGGGCGATGCCGGGTGGAAAGCGAACGGATCGGATCAGCGAGCGTGACCTCGAGGTGCTCGAGTTCATCGCCCGCCTCGGGGTGGCGCCGCGCAGCGCCGTCGCCCTATGGGCGGGGACCGCTCGCACCGTGACGATCACCCGCGAGCGCCGCCTTCGTGAGGCCGGTTTGATCGCGGTGCAGCCGGGCTTTGGCCAAAGCGATCGCCTGCTGCTCTGCACCAGGGCCGGCCTGCGGGCGAGCGGTCGCGCTGAACTGGGCACCGCCCGGGCATCGCTTGCGACGATTCGCCACGAGGCGCTCGTCGCGAGGCTCGCTGCGATGCTGGAGCGAGGCGGGGCCCAGGTTCTCTCCGAGCGCGAGATCAGAGCCCGCGAGCGGGCCGAGGGAAAGCGCCTGCTCTCGGCGGCGCTTTCCAGCGGGCGTTTTCACCGCGCCGATCTGCTTCGCGTCGGAGCCGACGGCGAGCCCGCCGAGGCGATCGAGGTTGAGCTCTCCACCAAGGGCGCGGCGCGCCTGGACCAGCTCCTGCGCGCCTGGCGCATGGCGGTCGCCGAAGGCCGCCTGACGCGGGTGGTCTATCGCTGCGCGCCGCGCACCCGTCCCTTCGTCGAGCAGGCGATCGAGCGTACCCGTACCGAATCGGCGATCACCGTCGAGGAGATCTCAGAGTGATCGCTCTTCGCCCCCGCTCACGTCCTTGTTGCTTCGTTTTAGCGAGGTGAGCCTGGGATGACCAGCGCCGCTCACAAGCTGCCCAGCGCCAAGCAGCTGCGCTACCTGCGTAATTTGGCGCTTCAACGCGGTGAGTCCTTCATATATCCACACACCGCCGCCGAGGCTTCGGCGGAGATCGACCGACTCAAAGCTCGCCGGCCCGACAGCTATATCGAGCGCTGCATCGAGCGCGATCAGATCAGCCGCGACATGGCGTCGCGCGGCGACGCGGCGGCGGTGCGTGGTTCGGAGATCTCTGGCTACGGTTCCTCGGCTCGCTGGCGCTGAGCGCTCCGCAGGCCTGCGGGCCGATTGTCGGGTCGGCGCCCGGCGGCCCGTTGGGGCCCTCAGCCGATCTGCTCCGCCAGCTCGACGATGATTCCCTCCGGGCCGCGGACGTGGCAGAGCCGATAGCTGTCTTCGTAGCGCTCCACCTCGCCAACCAGCTCTGCGCCGCGGGCTCGCAAGCCGGCGAGGGCGGCGTCGATGTCCTCGACTGCGAATGCGACGTGGCGGATGCCTGGGGTGTTCGCCGGCGCGTGCCGGTCGCCGCCAGGCCCCGACGGGGCGTGAAACTTCACCAGCTCGAGCCGTCCGTGGCCATCCGGGGTCTCCATCATCGCGATCTCCGCCCGGACGCCCTCGAGCCCCACCACGCGGTCCACCCAACCGCCCTCGACCTGCGCTTCGCCCTGCGGCTTCAGTCCGAGCTCGACGAAGAACGCCGTCGCGGCCACGAGGTCGTCGACCACGATGCCCACGTGCTCCATGCGTTGGATCGTCATGCGCTCAATGGTAAGAAATCCAGGTTCGAGCAGCGCGGGTGGGACGTTTTGCGCGCGGCGTACGTCTTGTCGATGTGAAGTACCCGCCGATCTACTCCAGTCCTGCCTCACGCCTTCCCGCCCTCCATCACCTGGACGCCTTCGCCCACCTGGTGGTGGCGACGTGCGCCGGCCTCGCGGCTGCCGCCGGGCTCGGCGCCCTGGCGGCGCTTTATCTGCGCCGCCGCCAATTGGCTTGGACTTGGGGGCTTTTGGCCCTATTGCCGCTGGGGCTGGTGTCGGCGCTGCTTTGGGTCGGCGTCCTCGGCCTCGGTTTCGCGGCTATTTCGCTTGCGATCGTGCTTGGAGCGGCGGCGGGCACGCTCGGCCTGGGGGTCCACGCCCACTTCGAGGACCGCCGCGCGGGCAGCGATCGTGAGATCGCGGCGGCGGAGCGCCGCGGGTTGCTCGACGCCGCCCGCGCCCGGCGCTCTGAGCGCGGCAAGCGCGCGGAGCGCGCTCTGGCCGAGGGCGTGGCGATCGGGCGCACCAACCGCGGCGAGCTGGCGATGGTCGGCCGCGGCAGCGCCCGCTCGGGCCGCCATGTGCTGATCCCGGGCGCGACCGGCGCCGGCAAGACGACCTCGCTCGGCGGCCATTTTGGTCGACTACGTGGCCCGCTCGGGCTTCGGCGCGGTCGTCATGGAGGCCAAGATCGACCACGCCCTGCTGGAGGCGGCCCAGGGCGCCGCGGCGGCCCGCGGCGTCCCCTTTCACCTTTTCTCCCCCGATGGGCCGAGCGGCTATGACCCGCTCGCCCACGGCTCCGTCGATGAGCGCTCCGAGCGCCTGATCGCGGTGGAGAGCTGGGGCTCCGCCGACGCCGGCTTTTACCGCCAGGCCGCCTCGCCCTTCCTGCGCCTCGTTCTGCGCGTCTTGGACGCCGGCTCTGAGCCGGTGACGCTTGCCAGCGTCGCTCGGCACTGCGATCCCGACGAGCTGATCAACCTGGCGTCCGCCGGCGGAGACCAGGAGGTGCTGGCGGAGGTCACGCCAACGATCGCCGGGTTGCAGGGCGATCAGCAGCGCGCCGTCGCGGGCCTGCGGGCGCGCCTGCAGAACCTCGCCTCCTCGGATCTCGCGCGCGCCTGGCTCGACCCCTCCGCGGCGCCCCGGCCTTCGACCTGCGCGAGGCGATCGCCCGGCGCGAGGTCGTCTACTTCCGCTTCGACACCGATCGCACCGGCAACGTCGGCCGGGCGATCGCCCAGATGGTCCTGCTCGACCTCGGCGCCGCCGCCAGCGCCTCTGATGGGCGAGGGCGTCGGCACCTTCGTCGGCGATCGACGAGTTCGGGGCGCTGGAGGCACCGGCCGTCGACCGCCTCTACGCGCGCGGGCGGGCGGCCGGTTTCAGCGTCGCGGTCGGCACCCAGACGCTCGCCGACCTGCGCGCCGCCGGGCCCGCGGTCCGCGAGCGGATCGGCGCGACGATCTCGGCGATCGTCTGTCACCGGATCGGCGAGCAGGCCGATGCGGAGTGGGTGGCGCAGCTGATCGGCGCGATGCCGACCTGGCAGTCGACGATCCGCACCGACCGCTTCGGGCGCCCCACCTCGGAGGGCACCCGCACCCGCGGCTACCGCTTCGAGGTCAACCCGTCTCGAGCTGCAGCGACTGCGGGCCGGGGAGGCCTACGTGGCCCAGCTGGATCGCGGCGATGCGAGCGCAGCTCGCGGGTGCGGGTCGTGCCCGCCTGGGAGCGGCTGCTCGGCGCTTGCGGGAAGAGCGTTGAACACGAAATCGGGGCCACAGGGCCCCGGAAAGAGAGGTAGTGAGATGAACACGGTGACACTGATCGGGACCCTGACCAAAGATCCCGAGCTGAGAAACGGCGGTGAGTCGAAGGTCTGCAGCATCCGCGTCGCGGAGAGCAACGGCCGCAAAGACTCGCCGCTCTACATCAACGTCTCGGCCTTCGGTCGTCAGGCCGAGACCTGCGAGCAGTACCTCACCAAGGGACGCCAGGTGGCGATTACGGGCCAGCTGCGCTTCCGCGAGTGGGAGGCCGATGAGGGCGGCAAGCGCTCCGAATACTCGATCGCCGCCGATCGGGTCGACTTCCTCGGTGGCGGCAAACGTCGCGGTTCCGGCAATGGAGGAGGCGATCGGGAGGACTATCAGGAGGCCTGAGGCGGTCCCCAACCTGCGGGAGGCCCGGCGCCCTGGCGCTGGGGCCTCCCGCGGTTTATGGTCCACCGCTTGGGGTGCTTGAATGGGTAGGAGGAGATTTCTGTTGAGGGGTATCGAAATCGGTCTCCCCTGCGTCTTGTTGCAGATGAGCCGCACTGCCCAGTGTGGGAGAGAGAGCCCCGTCGTTCCCCTGCCGAGGAGAGCTGCGGCCTGATGGAGGCCGCCGGCGCGATCCGCACGTTGCCGGCGCAGCGCCGTGCCGCAGTCTTTGAGCGCGAGTGTGAGCAGTTGCGCCCGCTTGGGGAGGCCTACGTGCTGCGCCGCTTCGGCGGCTCGCTGAACCGGGCCGACGCCGAGGACGCCGTCGCCGATGTGCTGATCCGCCTGCATCGCCAGATGCAGATGGGCCGGGCGCCGCAGAACCTGCGCGCCGCCTTCTTCACCAGTGTGCGAAACGCCGCGATCGACCAGCTGCGATCGCGGGCGGCGAAGCCGACCGTGGCGCTGGAGGCGGTGGCGGAGGCGCCGGCGTTAGTTCGTCCCCCATCGAGGCGCCGAGAGTCGCGAGGACGCGGTGCGCCTGCAGGAGGCGCTTGGGCGGATGCGGGGCAACTACCGCGAGGCGATCGTCCTGCGCTTCGGCCTTGGCCTCACCGCACCCGAGATCGCCGATCACTTGGCGCTAAGCCTGCCGGCGGCGAAGAAGCTCTTGCTGCGCGCTACCGCGCAGGTGAGAATGCGCCTGGCGGCAATCGAGGGGCAGGAGTTCTGCCCCGAGATGCGCGATCTGGCGTGCCGCTCGCTGTTTGAGAAGGAGGCGAGCGGCTTGGCAAGCGAGGCTGAGGGGCGCATCCTCCGCGCCCATTTCGAGCATTGCGGTTCCTGCCGCACCTTCCTGGCCAGTCTCCACGACAGCCTGCACGAGTTCGGCGGCGGCGCCTTGGTCGCGGGGGTTGCGGCGGACCGGCTCGGCGGCAGGGTGGGGATCATCGAGCACCTGGGGCGTTTCTTCGGCGCCGGCGCCCAGACCGCCCAGGCCGGTGCGGCGAAGCTGCGCTTCGCCGCCTTCAAGGCGACCGGCGCCTTACAGCCGACCGACGCCGGCAGCGCCGGCGCCCTGGCGGGGACGGGTCAGAAGATCGCCGCGATCTGCACCGCCGGCGTCGCGACCACCGCGACCTGCCTGGCGACGGGCATCGTTGGGCCGGGGATCGGGATCAGCGCTCCGTCGCCTCTCCGCTCACCATTCGCCGCCGGCGAAGGTGAAGGCGATCTCCGCGCCGATCTCCCAAGCGCCATCGGCACCAAGCACACCTTCTGCCCCCGAACCGAAGCCCGCGGCGCCGCCCGAATCCAGTTTCTCCAGCTCCTCTAAGGCTTCCGAACCCAGCTCGACGCCGGCGCCGAGCGAGTCCCCGACGCAGGAGGGCCAGACCGAGTTCGGGATCGAACACAGTCCGACGCCGCCCGCCGAATCGGCGCCGCCCTCTCACGCATCGACGACAAGCTCAGGCTCTTCTTCGTCTAGCACGAGCTCCGGTTCGCCGCGCAAGGGCGGCACCGAGTCCTTCGGCTTTCACGGCTGAGGCTTATCGGCACCGCCGCTCCGTCCGCCGTCCATGGGAGGGGGGTATCGAACCCCCTTCGTCCCTCGTCTTATCGCCGAAGGGAAACGGACGATGGGACGAAAGCAAAACGACGTCTTCGTGCTCGGCGATGAGTCGCTCATCGCCGAGCCGATCGCTCCGCGGGACCCAGATCTCGCCGCGGCAACGGACGCGCGGGGAGGGGACGGCTCCTCGCCGCCACCGCCTCCCGCGCGCTGCCGGCCCACCAGCCGGCTCCGCGATGGGTACCCGCCGGCTCGCGGTCCTCGGCCTCGGGGCCGCGGCCGCCGCCACGCTCGGCGCGCTGGAGCTCTCCAGTGCGGCCTACCCCCAGCGCGAGCCAGACGTCGTCGCGCTCGGCGTTGAGCGCAGAGCTCAGCGCCAAGCGCCCCGGCGCCGCCGCCCAATCGGCGCCAGCCCGTTCCGTCGATCCGAAGCCAAGGCCGAGGCCCGTTCACCGCAGCGGGCGGCGGCGGGCGCGGGACATCCACCGCAGCGAGCCAGAGCGCGAACCCACTCAGAGCAGGCGCCTGTCGGCTCGCCTGTGGAAGTCCCCGCCCCGCCCCCGCCGGCGGTGAGTCAGGCCCCGGCCCCGGCTCCCCCGCCCCCGAGCCCACCGCCACCCCCGGGTGGCGGCGGCTCGGGCGGCCGGGAGCACTTCGGCTTCGAACGCTGATGGCCGGCGCCCTTACAGACGGAGCGGAGGCGCTCTCGGGGCGAGTGCAAAGCGGCAGGCAGAGCCTTCGCCCCGCCCGGCTACGAGCGCTGGCGCGCCGCGCTACCTGGCGACCGCGGTGCTTTTCGCTGTTCTTCGCGCTCGGCCTGCGGTCGCCTTCTTCCCGCCGCCGCGCCGCGCCGCCCGGCCCGGCGCCGCGGCGCCGACGCCCCCAGCCAGGACTTCGCCCTGCAGTTCGCCCGCGCCTATCTGACCTATGACGCCGCCGAGCCGGGCGCCCGCGACCGGGCGCTGGCCCCCTTCCTTTCGCCGGGTCGCTCGAAGCCGGCGCCGGCTTCACCGCCGCCTCGGGCTCCCAGCGCGTGCTCTGGGCCGAGGTCGCCTCCGATCAGCCGGCGCTGACCGGAGGCCGGGTGATCACCGTCGCCGCGCAGGTCTCCACCCAGCGGCGCCCGTCTACCTGGCGGTGACGCGTGCGCCACCCAGCCGGCCAGCCGCTCTAGCTCCTCGGCTACCCCGGCTTGTCGGTGCGCCCTGAGGTCGACACCGGGCCTCGGCGCCGGTCGCGCGAGCAGCGTCTCCGACCCGGCGGTCTTGGAGGTCGTCAAGCGGGTGATCCGCAACTACCTTGCCGGCGCTCGGCCGCCAACCTGAAGGCCGACCTGACGGCGGACGCGACGGTCACCCTGCCGACCATCGCCCTGACGCTGCAGAGCGTCGAGCGGTCGCCTGGGTCGGCGCCCCCGGCTCCGGCGCCGTGCTGGTCACCGTCACCGCCGCCGACGCCGCGGCGCCACCTACACGCTCGCCTACGAACTCGGGATCGCCTATCGCGAGCGCCCCTACGTCGACTTCATCGAGGTCATCCCGACCGGGAGCTGAGCCATGCAGACCACACCAGAGGGAGGTAAGAGATGAAAGCGAAAGATCGCCACCGCGGCTTAGCCCGGCGCGCTGTTGCTTGGCGCCGGCGGCGCTGCCCCCGCCGCCGCCGCCGGGTCGCCGCCGCTCGGCCGCCCGCCGCCGCGCAGGCGGCGGTGAGCAAGTCGCTCTCCGCCACCGAAGGCGGCGGCAACGTGAGCTCGGCGCCGGCAGCCGCCTCAGCACCCTGCTCAGCGGCTGGGCGGTGCCGGTGCTGACCGTGCTCGCCGGCTGCCTGCTGGTCGGGGCGCTGGCCTCGCGCAACATCGGCGCCGCGTCGGCATCATCCTGATCACCCTGCTCGGGCTGATCTTCCTGCTGGCGCCGAGCTCGATCGAGTCGCTCGCCAAAGAGATCGCCAACACCGTCCTCTGAGGCGCCGATGCCCGAGCCGCCATCCCGCAAGGTCGTTCGCTCCTACCGGCTCGTCTTTCGCCGCCGCTGGCGGATCTACCGGATCCAGAACTGGCGGCTGCCCGCTGCCCGGCGGGCTGGAGCTGCGCAGCATCGGCTACTGGCTCGCCTGTCTGGGCGCGCTCGCCGCTGCTCGCCGCCTGCCGCTGATCGGCCTCGCGGTGGCGGCGCTGCCGGCCTCGCTGCGCCTGCTGGCGCTGCCGGTCGCCGGCGCCTGGGCGCTCTCGCGCTGGGAGCTCGACGGCCGCTCGCCCCACCGGGCGCTCGCCGGCCTCGCCGCTGGCTCGCTGCGCCCCCGCGTCCTCGCCGCCCTGCGCCGCTGCCCCGCCCAGGGCGCTGAGTTGGCGCCGCTGCGGCCAGCTCGCGATCGCCGCCGACCTCTAGCGGCCGCGACTACCCGCGCGGTAGCCTCCGCGGCCCGGCCGGGTGCTGCTTCGCTACCCGGTTGGGTCGCTCTGGAGGGCGTCCCGCGGCGGCGCGGTGCAGGTCAGGCCGAGCGGGCGGCAGCAGCCCGCCGCTGGCGCTTCGCCCGCCGGCGGTCCGCCCCTGCACCGCGGCAAGACGCTCGAGGTCCCCGCCGGGCGCACCGTGATCTTGACGAGGCCGGGCGGGTCCGCGTGAGGTCGCCGCACTACTTCTTCTGGGGCAACCTGGTGCTGCGTACCCCGAGCGAGGCCTGGGCGGTCTATGAGCTCGAGGGCCAGAGCTACCCCGGGCTCTCGGACGCGCGCAAGATCGAGGTAGGCGAGCGCCTCGAGGCGCTCGCCTACCCGATCGCGCGCCGACTTCCAGATCCTCCGCGTCGCCCGCGCCTTTGACGCCGAGGCCTATGAGCGCCGCGCGCTCACCACGCTCGACCCCCGCCACGGCCGGCGCCAGCGCTTCGCGGCGCACCTCGCCGAGCACCGCTCCGAGTTCGAGCGCCGCGAGGCGCTGCGCCCCGAGATCTACCTCGCCGTCCGCCTCGCGCCGCCCGGCGGCGCCGGGCCGCTCGGCGGCCTGCTCGAGGGCGCCGCGGCGCTCTGGCGCGCGATCGCCGAGCGGCTCGGCTTCGAGGAGGCGCGCGGCATCGGCGCCGCGCCAGATCGCCGCCCTTCGGCGCGAGGAGGAGGCGCGCCTTTGAGCGGGTGCTCGGCTACCTGGAATGCTACCCGGGTCGGGCCGCGGCGCCTCGCCGCCCTGATCCGCCGCGCCTACACCCGCGGTCTCGGCGAGCCCGACGCCGATCAGGCCTTCGCGCCGCAGGCGCTCAGCTTCCTGGACGCCGGCGGGGAGGAGCGCTTTCAGCCCTACGGCTATGACCTGCTGCGCCTGCACGAGAGTCGCGTCACGCGTCGAGCGCCGCTCGCTTGCTGATCGACTCCGAGCGCGGCCGTGCCCATCAGGCGCTGCTGGTCTTGGGCGCGATGCCCGAGGAGGCGCTCGTCCCCGGCCCGGCCGCGGAGCTGATGTTCGCGCCGCTGGAGCTCGGCTTCGCGGTCGACGCCACCCTCTCGGTCGAGTTCCTCGCCAACCCCGAGGCGCGAAAGCAGGTCGCGAAGCGCAAAATCGACGCCGACCAGATCGCCCGCGAGGAGTCCGCGGGCGATCACGGCCCCTCGGTCGAGGCCGCCGAGCGCCCCACCTGGCGCGCGAGCTGGAGGCGGTGCTCGGCGGCGGCGATCGCCCGCCGCTGCTTCGCTCGCGCTCTGCTCTCTGCCGTCGCCGGGCGCAGCTCCGAGCAGCTCGAGGAACGGGTCGAGCGCCTGCGCGAGAGCTACGGGCGGGTGCAGCTGCATCGCCCACGGCGGCGAGCAGCACCGCCTCTTCCTCGCCTCGCTGCCGGCCGACCACGTTTCCCCTTGCCCGAGTACAAGGAGCACCTGCTGCCCGACCAGCTCGGGGCGATGGTCCCGCACGCGATCAGCCACGCCGGCTCGGCGGATCGGTCCCTACATCGGCCACACCCTGGGCGGCTAGCGCTCGCCGATCCAGTTCGACCTCGCCGAGGCCTGCCAGCGAAACCGCCCGCCGACCTGCCTGCTCGCCGGCAGCCTCGGCTCGGGCAAGACGATCTTCTTGGAGCTGGCGGTCTACCAGGCCTTCCTGCAGGGCTCGGGGCCGATCGTCGACATCGACCCCAAGGGCGATCACCGCCTCGAGGCGCTGCCCGGCGTCGCCGAGGCGATCGAGACGATCGAGCTCAGCCCCGAGGAGCGCTACCGCGGCCTGCTCGACCCGATGCGGATCGGCGCCGAGCAGACCCGCGAGGACCTCACCTACAACTTCTTGGTCTCGATCCTGCCGGCGCCGGTCAAGCCCGAGTGGCAGACCCAGCTGCGCCTGGCGATCTCCGAGGCCGCGGCGGAGGGGGCGCGAGCAGCACCGGCGAGGTGCTGGCGCGGATGGCCGCCTCGCCGAGCGCCGAGGCGGCGAAGCCGCCCGCGCCGTGGAGGCCCACGCCTCCAGCGGCCTCGCCAAGCTCGGCCTCGGCTCGGGCGATGGCGGCATGGCCGAGGTCGGCGATGCCCAGGTCGTCTCGCTGCGGATCAGAAACCTCACCCTGCCGCTGGCCGGCACGGCTCGCTCCGAGCTCCTGGAGGAGGAGCGGATCAGCCTCGCGGTGCTGCGCCTGCTCGCCTCCTACGCGCTGCGCCTCTGCGCCACCGACCCCGCCCGCCACGCGGTGCTGGCGATGGATGAGGCCTGGGCGCTGACCTCCGATGCCCAGGGGCGGGCCCTGCTGGAGCGGATCGCCCGCATGGGCGCGCAGCCAGAACATCACCCCGATCCTCGCCACCCAGATGCTCGGCGACGCCGCCGAGCTGGAGCCGCTGGTCGGGGCGCTCTTTGCCTTCGGCGTTGAGACCGAGGCCGAGGCGCGAAAGGCGCTTGAGCTGCTGCGCCTCGATCCCGACGACGAGGCGGCGACCCAGCGCCTGCTCGGCTACCGGGCGGGGCGCTGCTACTTCCGCGACTTCTCTGGCCAGGTGGCGCCGATCCAGATCGACCCGCCGCCCTGGCTGCTCGGCGAGCTCGACACGACGCCGCGACGCGAGGAGGCGCAGGCCTCCCGCTCCGCAGCCCCGCCCGACGATCTCCCCGAGGCCGCCGATGCGGTGGCCCCCTGAGCAGTCGCTTCAAGGTTCTGTGCGCGGGCTTTCGCTGAGCGCTGGGCCATCTCACTCCGCTAGGAGTCCGTGTGGCCAAGCAGGTCAAGGGCGCAGGGAGCGTGGCGTGCTCTGCACGCGAGCGACCGAGGACGCCGAGATGCGCCGTGCCACATGGACTCCTAGCCCTTCAGCCCACCGGCCAGTGCTCTACTTCGACCTCGGCCATCGGGAAGTCGCGCGGGTTCCCAGCTTGCCAGCCGAGCGCCGACGCCGAGGGCCGCTGCGGCGATCAGGCAGTCGGCCTGGCTGAGAGTCGTCCCGCGCGCCGCGAATTGCGAGCGCCAGCGCCCCGCCCGCTCGCCCTCCGCTCGTCTCGTAGCGGCGCGACCCGCAGCGCCCCCAGCAGTCGGCTCACGGTCCTCTTCCTCGTCTGGCCTTGCACCTCGCCACAGCTCCTCGACGTTGATCGCGCACACGTAGGGCGGCGGCCCTTCGCCGCGCAGCGCGCGAAGCCGCTGGCGGCCTCGCGGCCGCGCAGCGCGTCGATCAACACCGTTGTGTCGAGCAGCAGCTCCGCCACCGTGACTTCGCTCGCCGCGTTCGCCGCGCTCCGCGCGTCGCTCCGACCCTTACCCAGGCGGCCGGATCGCGGTCCCACTCGTGGCCGCTGTCCTCGACTGCGCCCAGCGCCGCCTCGATCTCCTCCCAGCGTCGCTCGTCCTCCAGCGCGTGCTCGACCGTGCGCGCGATGAAGGCGCTGCGGCGCCCGCGCCCGGCGCGCCGGTCGAGCTCGGCGATCAAGCCGTCGTCGAGGCTGATGTGCAATCGCATGTGCTTAGGTTAACACACAAGGTTGATCCGCCTTGAGACGGATCGCTCATGCCGGCCTGGGTTCTGCGGCGCTGCTCGTGCTTGCGGCGCTGGGCTGGCGCGCCGGCGCGCGCGCGCCGCCCCGCCGGGCGCCGCCGGCGGCTCGGCCGCGCCCGCAAGGCGGCGCCCGCAAGCACAAGGCTCCGGCCGGCGCCACCGCCGCCCAGGGCGGCCAGCTGATCGAACCCAGCCGGGTGGGCGAAGGCACGCTGGCCAGCGAACTCGGCGCCAGCGGCCAGGTCGACCCGATCACGGGGCTCGGCATCCGCAACCCGGTCTGCGACCAGCTCGCCCAGATCCGCGCGCGGGCGACCCGCCTCTCCTGCGAAGCAGACGGCGCCCCGGAGAGCGATTACCCGACCTCCAATTACGGCTTCGACATCTTCATCACGACCGGGGTGACCCACCTGGTCAACGACACCATTTACGGCTTCGCCACGGTCTTGAACGGAATCTGGTTGGGGCTGATCTTCGTCTTAAAGCTCGTGCTCGAACTGCTCGGCCTTGCCTTCGGCTTGAACCCCTTCGGCGAAGGGCAGACGATGAGCCAGATCTCCGGGGCGGTGGGGCGGCTCTACGCCGCGATCACCGATCCCTGGCTCTCGACGCTGGTCGTCTGCGGCGGGATCTGGTTCGCCTACAAGGGCCTTTTGAAGCGAGAGCTCGCCGCCGGGGTGGCGGGGACGCTGGCGGCGATCGCGATGCTGGTCGTGGGCCTCTGGGTAGTCAACCAGCCGCGCGAATCGGTCGGCCGGCTCGCCGAGCCTCTCCGACGAAGTCGCGCTGGGCGACGATCAGCGCCCCGCAGTCGGGCTCGGTCTCACGGCCGGTCGGCAGCTACGCCGAAGCGATGTCGGAGACCTGGTCGCGGCTGGTCGAGGTGCCCTTCGCCGGCCTTGATTTCTCCGACGTGAAGTGGGCGCTCGGCCCGCCGCCGCCCGAAGCGGTGCAGAAGTCAAACGAAAAGTTCTGCGATGACTACGGCGCCCTGGCCCTGCTCGCGGTGCTCTCCAACCTCGGCAGCACCCAGGCCAAGCAAGCCTGCGCGAGCTTTGCCCCCAAGCGCTACGGGCGCCCCAGCGGGTGATCGACCTCTACCTGCGCTCCTCGCCGGGCAGCCCTGCCCGCAGGCGCTCTGGGACTACTTCAACGGCAGCTCCGCCTACAAGGCCAAAGTCGCCGCCCAGGGCGGCGGCGGAGTGCTGACCCGGCTCTCGATGCTGGCGCTGTTCGCGATGGCGCTTGCTCGGCGCGATTCTGCTGTTGGCCTGGCTCGCGATCCGCCTCTTCACCCAGGCGGCGATCGCCTTCGTCTCTGCTTCTTGCCGCGCCGTTCGCGCTCTTCTTCCCGCTGCTCGGCGATGCCGGCCGGCGTGCCTTTAAGACCTGGGGCCTGACCCTGCTCGGCGCCACTCACCGCCAAGGTGATCTACGCCGCCTTCCTCTCGATCGTCTTGCTCGGGATCTTGATCCTCGGCCAGGTAGACGGCCCGGCGGGCAGCGCCACCGGCTTTCTGCTCTCCTGCGCCTTCACCTGGGCGGTGCTCCTAAAGCGCGCCGAGCTGATCGGCTGGATCAGCATCGGCGAGGCCGAGCAGGCCGCCGCCCGCGGCTTCGGCTTCGGCCAGTATCACGGCGATCGGCTCGCCGGCCGGGTGGCGCGGGTGCCGGCGGCGGCGCCCTCGGCGGCGTCGCCCGCCGCGGCGGCGCCTGACCCGCGCCCGCGCCGCCTAGGGCGGCGAGGCGACGCGGGAGACGGCGAAGGGCTCCCTGCAGACAGCGCCCGCGCCCTCGCCGATCAGCGCTATGAGGAGGCGCGGGCGACGGTGAGCGCCGCCGAGGCGAAGCCGGCCGCGGCCAGGCGCGATCAGAAGGGGGCGGGCGGCGCGAAGCGCGCGCCAAAGGACGCCGCCGTCGCCAAGTCCTCGGGCGCGCGGCAGGCGGCGGCGCAGGACGGGGCAGAGGCGCCGGCTCCGCCGAGCGCCGAGCGCTACGGGCGGGCAAAGGAGCTGTTGGCCCGCGTCGATCGCAACCAGAGCCAGACCGGCCAGCGCTGGTCCGATCGCGACCTGCAGCGCTTTGAAGCTGAGGACCACGAGCTGCTGCGCAGCTCGCGCGATCCCGCCGACCATGCCCACCGCGCCGGCTATGAGCGGACCCAGTTCGAAGCGCTGCGCGGTCCCGAGCGCGAGCGCGCCGAGCAGGAGATCGAGAAAGCTAGAAAGCGCGATTCCCAGCGTTTGGAGGTTGCCTCGGAGGTACCGGGCCGGATCATCGGCCGCCGCCGTCAGGGGGTTGAGCGGATGCGGCAGGGCCTCGAAGAGTTGGGGGACCTGGGATCGAGCACCCGTCCCGAGCACCTGAGTCGCCTGCGTCGCGAACGCCGCGCCGCGGCGTCTGCCCTCGCGCCGCAACCTCAGCCGGGGGGCCTAGATGTCCCCGGCGGCGGAGCGCTGGCGCTTTGCTCTCTTCTGCGCCGCCTGTGCGGCGCTGATGGCCGCGGCGCTTGGCTTCGCCGGCGGCGCGCAGCCGCCCGCGCCGCCCGGCCCGCGTCTGGAGTGGCGCCCGCCGAAGCGCCCGCGCCCGGCGGGAGCGCCCGGCCTGCGCTCCGCGGTGGATCGCGCCGCGCGCGGCTTCCTTGCTGCCTTCTTTCGCTACGAGGTCGGCGAGCTGGGGCCGGGGGTGCGGCGTGCGCTGCGCGCCGCCGCGACCCCCGGCTTCGCCGCCGAGCTGCTCTCCGCTCCACCCGCCGCCCGCCGCGCAGCGGCGCCCGCCGCGCGGTGCTGGGGCGACTGTCGATCGCCTTCGTCTCGGTCGCCCCGCCGCGGGCCGCTGATCAGCGGCTCCGCCCGCCGCGGGCGGCGCCCCGGAGCCCTTCTCCTTCCTCTTCGAAGCTCGCGACGGCGCCTGGTTGGCGAGCGGCTCCGGGCGAATGAGCAGTCGGCCCCGCTCCTCCCAGCGCCCTGCGTCGCGTTAGGTACGCGGCGTCGGCGCCCGTTCCGTCTGCGCGCGCGGCCTCGGCCTGAAGCTCGCCGCTGCCGCAGCTTTGGCGCTTCTTTGCCTGCTCTTCTTCGTCGGCATCTTCGTCGCTTCTGCTCCCCAGCCCGGCCAGCGGCGGAGGCGCAGGACTGCGGCGTCGCCGCCAGGTCCGGCGACGAAATCCCCGCTAACTACGTGCCCTGGCTGGAGAAAGCGGCGACTAAGTACAGGCTCGGCCCCCAGGGCTTTGCGATCGTCGCCGCGATCCACAAAGTGGAGTCGGACTTCGGCCGCTCGTCGCTGCCCGGCGTGCGCTCGGGAACCAACTCGGCCGGCGCCGCCGGCCCCGGTCAGTTCCTCTTCTCGACCTGGGCCACCTATGGGGTTGATGCAACCGGCAACGGTCGCCCCGACATCTACAGCATCCCCGACTCGGTCTTCGCGACCGCCAACTACCTGCACGCCTCCGGTGCGCCTGGTGATTGGCCCGCGGCGATTTTCGCCTACAACCATGCCGAGTGGTATGTGGAGGAGGTGCTCGAAACCGCTCGCGGTTTTGGCGCCACCGAAGTCTGTACCGCCTCGGCCTCGCGCAACTCGGCCAATTGCCCGCCGGGCGCCTGGCTCGGGTGGAATATGTGGCCAAATGGATCGAAGCGCGCCGTATCCACTACTGCTGGGGTGGCGGCCACGCGGCGAAGCCCGGTCCCTCCCCGGCACTACTGCTGGGCGCAGATGCCGCGGTCTTCGGCTCCGGCGAAAAGGGCCTCGACTGCTCCGGCGCCGTGCGCTGGCTGCTTGGTCCTCTCCGGCTATCCCGACCCCGGCGGCCTCGTCTCCAACGATTTCGGCGGCCCACTATCCATCGGGCCGCGGCGCCACGTGACGATCTGGTCCAACGTCGACCACGTCTTCCTCGAAATAAACGGCCGCGATTGGGGCACCTCGGACGGCCAACTTCGCCCACGACCAGGTCTTCGGCCACGCAGTCGACCGCTCGGTTTCGTGCCGAGCCACCCGCCGGGGCCGGATCGCCGCGGCTGTTGCAAGTAGTCGTTAGGCTTTCCTAATAAGGCTGGCCTAATAAGTGCTAGGCTGCCCCGCACTCCGGCTCTTCGCGTTGATTCCTGCAGACGGGTGACGAATGTCAGAAACGGTGGCCAACACAAATAAGCGCGGCCAAACGTCTGGGCTAGCTTCCCGGCGCAGCTTCCACGTTTGGGTCGTCGTCGTGCTGGCCGTGGCCGTGGGGGCCGTGATCTTGGCCTGGCACTCCCATGGCGGGACGCCGGACCCGACCAACTCGGCCAATCGCATGAGCCCCACCGAGGCGGTGATCAACAGCGCGATCCTGGTCTTCCGCGAGGGCCTGGAGACGATCCTGGTCCTCGCGGCGATCACCGCCAGCTTCCTCGGCGGAAACCAGGTCTATCGCAAGCCGGTCGCGATCGGCGGCGCACTCGCGATCCTCGCCTCGATCGGGACCTGGTTTCTTGCGATCTGGTTCATCGGCATGTTCGGCGGTAGCGGCCTCAGCGTGCAAGCGGCCACCGGCATCCCCGCGATCCTCGTGCTCTTGGTGGTCATGAACTGGTTCTTTCATCGCGTCTACTGGACCGGCTGGATCTCCCACCACCACAAGCGCCGGCGCAAGCTCCTCTCCTCGGCCGGTGAGGTCAGCCTGCGGGCGACCATCCTCGGCCTCGGGCTGCTCGGCTTCAGCTCGGTCTACCGAGAGGGCTTTGAGATCGTCATCTTCCTGCAGAACCTGCGGGTCAGCTTCGGCTCATCGGTGGTCTTGGAGGGCGTGGTGTTGGGGGCGCTCTTCACCGCGGCGGTCGGGGCGCTCACCTTCGGCTTGCACCAGCGCCTCCCCTACAAGCGCCTTCTGATCATCACCGGCGCGATGCTCGTGGTCGTCTTGTTCGTGATGGTGGGCGAGGAGGTAAACGAGATGCAGCTTGCCGGGTGGATCCCTACGACCCCGATCCCCGGCCTCAATATCCCTGGCTGGGCCGGCACCTGGTTCTCGCTCTTTCCCAACGTGCAGACCTTCGCCGCGCAGGGGGCCGCGATGGCGCTTGTGATCGGCTCCTACGTCGGCGCTCAGTACGTGCGGGTTTGGCGACCTCGGCGCAAGGGGCTGGCGGGAGCGCGGCTGGCCGAGCAGCCGCCTCGCCAGCCAATCGGCCTGGGCGAGCTGCCGGGTTCCCATGCCCTGCAGGCCGAAGCGCCGGCGCGCTAAGGGGCCTATCGCGTTAGGGGGCGTGCGCCCTCTGGGTGTCATCAAGCCGGTCAGGTGCGTCGCCCTTGTCCGACTGTCAGGGAGGTGGGGACAGATTTGGGACCGCTGTCCAATGCGCACCCAGCCCCGGCGCGCGAGCATTGCGGCCATGAACCAACCGTCTATACGTGGGCGCGAGCGGCCGGTCGAGCGCACGATCCGACTCTGGATTGCACGACAGGAGCGCAGCCGAGGCAAGGAAGGACAGCCGGTCCGGATCGAGGCTCGCGATGCGCCTTGGCGCAGGTAGCGATCAGCTCGCTAGCTCCCGCAGCGCGCCCGTCCCTCGACCAGGCACCGGGTTCACCTAGGGGTTTCGCTTGGCCTTCAGCATGGCGCCATCGGCGCGTTCGATGAGGCTCACGAGGGTGTCGTCGTCTTCGAGCGCCGCCACGCCTGTGCTGATTGAAACACCTGGATGGGACTTGGTGAGGTCCAGACGGGCGTCCTCAACGCGGCGCTGGGCGATCTCGAGGACCGAGCAGGCGATTGAGCAGACGAACTCGTCGCCTCCCCATCGGACGATCGGATCGTAGGGGCGAAGCCTCGCTTTCAGCGCGGCGAAGACCGCCCGCAGCAGCGCGTCGCCGGCGTGGTGGCCATAGCGGTCGTTGGTCTGCTTCAGCTCGTCGACGTCAATAAAGGCGAGCGCCAGCTTTCTTCGCGAGCGCCGGGCGCGCTCGATCTCGTGTCGCAGGAGGATCTCTCCCATTCCTCGGCGGTAGGCGCCGGTCAGCTCATCGAGGTGGGAGCGCTCGATCTCGCGATGCAGCAGGTCGCGATCGCGGGCTGCTGCTTCGCGGTCTTTCGCCGCTTGCTCGCGATCAACCGCCGCCTGCGCCCGCGCGGCAGCTGCCCTGATCCGTACCTCTGCGGCCGCCTCGAGCGCCGCCTTGATGTGAGGATCGGCGTCTCCAACTTCTCTGGCGAGCCGCTCAGCCGCCTGGTCGGCTACCTCAGTTGCTCTATCGCGTTCCTCTGCCGTCCGATCCCGATCGCGGGCAAGGTCATCCCGACGCTTTGCCTGCGCGTCGCGCTCGGTTGCGATCTGGGCCCGCAATACGCCTGACGCGCCGCGGGCGTTGGTGTCCTCTCTCCGATCGGCTCGCGTTTCCTCGTGCGCGCGCAACAACGCCGTATCGCCTGTTGGATGAGCTTTGAGCTCTCGATCCGCCGCGGCCTGGTCGCGATCGGAAGCTTTCTGATCGGCCTCCGCCGCAGCCTGGTCGCGGTCGGAGAAGCTCTGATCGGCGTCGGCGGCTGTCTGGTCGGCGTCAGCGGCGACTCGATCGGCATTCTGTCTGGCGGCACGCCACCGCCAGGGGATCGGGGGCATTGGCAGCGCCGTTACCTAAATGAAGTCTTTTGCCAGATCAAACTGCTAAGGGTAAGCTGTTTAATGGAGTCCTTGCCTTACTGACCTGCGCCGGGCGTCTGACTATCGCCCGGTACTACGCCGTAGCTGAGTGGGGTTTGGGGCCAGTCTGAGGGCAGGGACTGCAGATATACCGTCAATCGGCCGAGTTCCCGGTTCACGGTGCGACTCGCCGCACCTACCGACGCCCGCAACCGGGCCGCCGCGACGACTCGCAGGAGGGAGGCCTGGATCTGGCGGCCGGTTGCGTCCAGCTGGGCCGCGGCGAAGGCGACCTGGCGGCGGCGCTGGGCGACCTGGACCGCCCCGGCGGCCTTCCTGAGGACGTGTGCATGCTGGTTGCGCTGCCGTGCGAGTCGAGCGCTTTTGGCCATGGCCTGTTGCTGTTGCAGCTCGGCGGCCAGCGCGCTCAGCCCAGCCGCCTCTCGTTGCAGCTGGCGCCGGGCAGCGTGACGTTGAAGCTGCCGGCTCGCTGATGTGCAGCTCCAGTCCCGCCGCGTTAAGTGACTGCAGGTATCCGAGTCCGTTGGCAGTCGAGGTGTCTTGCGCCGAAGAAGCACCGCTCGATGAGGTGGGAGCATCGGCCAGGGCAAGCGCGGCATCGACTACGCCTGAGCCATCGGCTTCCTTGGCGACGGGGGTGTTGGCGACGGTGCTCGCGGCTGGCGAGTTCTTGTCGCCCCCGGCGATCAAAGAGCCGACCAAGAGCCCGACGGCAAGCAGTAGCAGTCCGGCGAGCACAGACAGGGCGCCCCGGCGGCGAACGCGTCACTCATTGACTGCCTTTCCTGACTTTAGAGCCGAGACCGCCAGCCCTACCACGCGTGGATCAGCCACGGAGGGAAAGCGCCTCCTCGAGGTGATCGAGAAGGACATCCGCGATCTGGGGGTCGAATTGGGTCCCCCGTCCTTCTCTGATCACCGCGACCGCCTCGGCTAGGGATAGTGCGGGTCGGTAGCAGCGGTCGCTGAGCAGAGCGTCAAAGACATCGGCGACCGCGGCGATCCGTCCTTCGAGCGGAATCTCCTCGCCGGCCAGTCCTTGTGGATAGCCGCTGCCGTCGTAGCGCTCGTGATGGGTGAGGGCAATCGTCGCGGCCATGCGCAACAGCTCGCTTTCGGAGTTGGCGAGGATTCCGTGGCCGATCACGGTGTGGCGCTCCATTTCCTTGCGCTCCTCGCCGGTCAGCGGTCCGGGCTTGCGGAGAATCTCAGCCAAGGTGCCGATCTTCCCCACGTCGTGCATGGGGGCCGCAACACGCAAAAGGTCGACGCGGTCGGGGTCGAGATGCAGCTGGCTCCCCAGGAAGGAGGCGATTACCGCCATTCGATCGACATGCTCGCCGGTGGAGGAATCGTGAAGCCCAATCGCTTTGGCGAGGCGCTCGACCGTCTCTTGACGCGATAACCGCAGCTCGTCAATCGCCTGTTGCTGGGCGGCTGAGAGCTCGTCGCGTAACTGCACCGCCTCCTTCTGGGCGGTGATATCGATTGAGATGCCACAGACGGCGGCGATTTGGCGCTGATCGTCGAGGAGCGGGAACTTGACCGTCTTGAACGTCCTCTCGATGCCATCAATTGCCATCGTCTCTTCCGCGTCATATGTCGAGCCCCCATCGAAGATTCGGCGGTCGATCCCACCGGCGGCTTCTGCGCCCCCAGGGGACATGATCGCCTCGTCGGTCTGGCCGATCAGCTGGCCGCGCCGCAGCCCCGCGAGCTCATCCGCTTTGGCATTTGTCACGACGTAGCGATGGGAGGCGTCCTTGGCGTAGATCGGAATCGGCGCCATGTCGATGATCTTCTGGAGCCGCTCCTCCAGGTTGCGGCTGTGTGCCCTTCCGGAAATCTCCAACTCCCGCCGCCGCAGAGCGTTCATCGTCGTGATCAGCAGCTGCCCGGGCCAGAACGGCTTCACCAGGTAGCCATGAGCACCGAAGCCGAACGCCTGCTCCGCCACCTCTGGGTTGTCCTCACCAGTAACCAGGACCACGGCCGTGTCGGGGTGCTTCCCGATGATCTCCTCGGCCAAGAGGAGGCCCGACTCGCCCGCCACGTGGATGTCGCAGAGGGCGAGGTGGAAGGTGCCGGCGGCAAGCTTCTCGCGGGCCTGCTCGACATTGCTCGCGAACTCACACGCGTAGCGTTTTCCCAGCGCGCGATCGATTACGTGCAGCATCTCGGGCCGATCGTCTGTCACCAGGATCCGCGCGACTTTGGGGGCCCTCGTCGGGTCGGAGCTTTGAGACAGGATCGGCGCCTTCGGCGTTATTGATCTTGCCCGCGCTGGTTTTCTATCCCTGCCTCGAGCAAACTGCTCGAAGGTGGAGCGGATCATGCCAGGACTGCGTGGGTCTCGGGAAATGCTCACCGGGGTGCCTCTCAATCCGGTTGCCCAGTGCAACCTGCAAATGATAACAAAAACCTGAGCAATCAAGCGTGTAAGACTATGTCGATCGTCGCGCCAGCTCGCTGGCCAGGGAAACGCCGATCATCAAAACGTTTAAGAAACTCCTTTCAAAATGAGCGCGAGTCCGGGGAGGTCGATGACCAAGCAGAAACGGTCACGAACGGTTCCGGAAACCGGGGAGGGGCCGTATCGCGCAGCGTCACTCGGCCTCATCCGGGCCGTGCTCATTTTGAAAGGGGTTCTAAGCGAGTTCTGGCTGGCGCCGAAGAGCCCGTGCTCCTGGGCACTACTCCCTCGGTGCATGGCGATTCCTTTCAGCCCGCCAGCTCCCGCAACTTTGTCCGCCCCTCGGCAATGCAGCGGTTCACCTTCGTATAGGTCCACCCGGTCAGCTCGCAGATCTCGCGGTAGCTGTAGCCGAGGGCGAGCAGCGAGAGCGCCCGCCGCTCGTCGCGCTTCAGCGCGGCCAGGTGGCTGCGCGTTGCCACGACCTCCTCGGCGAGGTCGAGGAGGTCGTCGGGGTGGCGGGTCGGGCCGCCGAGCATCTCCTCGTCCGCGCAGCGCTCGCCGTCACGCTCGGAGCGTTGCTGCCAGCCTCGCCGTTGGAGCCGGTAGAGCGCCCAGCAGCGGCGCTTCAGGGTCAGGGTGAGCCAGGCGAGCGGCGGCGCCTCGGTGGCGGGGTCGAAGTGCTCGATGAAGAGGATGACGAGTACCAATCGCACTACTCATCATCTCGATCCCCTGCCGGAGCAAGTGCGGCTGGTCAACGCGCCCGCCGACCTGCGCGATGCCACGCTCAAGGTGCGGGGATGGAAGAACAACGGGAGCGGTACCGAACTCGTTTGCGAGTTGCCCGACGGCACCCGGTCGGCGATCCCGCCGCACTGGACCGACCTACCCTGCGGCGAGGAGCCCGAACCGCCGCTGGGCGCGATCGCCTCGCCGCCGGCCTGGCGGGCGCTGCTCGATCGCGGCGAGCGACTGAGGGAACGTCGTCCGCGGCGCGTTCGAGCCTCCACCAAAAACGGAGGTGGAGAAGATGTCGGGACAGCTGGCGCTCGCGACGGGCGAGCAGACGGTGGCGCCGGCGGCGGTCTGGGAGACGCTGCCGGTGGCGACTCAGGTCGAGGTGACGCTGAGGCTGGCGCGCCTTTTGGCGCAGATCGTGGAGGCCGAGCGCGATGAGTGACCGCTCCAAGATCACCACCGACCAGCGCCGCCGCCGCGCGTTCGTCTACGTGCGCCAGTCGACCCTCACCCAGGTGGAACGAAACCACGAGTCCCGCGCCCGCCAGTACGCGCTTCGCGAGCGGGCGATCGAGCTGGGCTGGCCAGCGTCCTCGGTCACCGTCGTCGATGAGGACCTCGGCCGCTCCGGCGCCTCGACCGAGGGCAGGGTGGGGTTCCGCGAGCTGGCCGCCGAGGTCGGCCTGGGCAAGGTCGGGATCGTGCTGGCGCTCGAGGTCTCCCGCCTGGCACGCTCCTCGGCCGACTGGCACCAGCTGCTTGACCTCTGCGCGCTGACCGCGACGCTGATCGCCGACTCCGATGGCATCTACTCGCCGCAGGACTTCAACGACCGCATGCTGCTCGGCCTGAAGGGGACGATGTCGGAGGCCGAGCTGCACCTGATCCGGGCCCGCCTGCAGGGCGGCACGCGCAGCAAGGCAGAGCGCGGCGAGCTGGTCCAGCACCTGCCGGTGGGCTTCGATCGTGCCGAGGACGAGGCGATCGTGCTCTGCGCCGACGAGCAGATCCGCCAGGCGATCGGGCGCGTCTTCTCGCTCTGGGCAGCGCTCGGCTCCGCCCGCCAAGTGGTGGCCGAGCTGATTGCCGAGGGCCAGCAGCTGCCCAGGCGCGCCCCCGGGCGACGACGGGTGCGCTGGGGGCGCGCCGACTACCCCACCGTGCGCAACCTCCTGATCAACCCCACCTACGCCGGGGCCTTCGTCTTCGGGCGAACCCGCACCGAGAGGAGGCTCGACGAGCAGGGGCAGGTGCGCGAGCGCCGCCCCGAAATGCCGCTGGAGCAGTGGTCCGTCTGCATCCCCGATCACCATCCCGGCTATGTCTCCTGGGAGGCCTACCTGGCGACGCGCAAGCGGTTGCGCGCCAACATGAGGCCCAAGGGCGAAGGGGGCGGCGCGCCCCGCGAGGGAGTGGCCCTGCTGCAGGGCATCGTTCGCTGCGGGCGCTGCGGGCGGCGGATGAAGGTCCGCTACTCGGGCAAGGGCGGCCGGCTCCCGTGGTATGGGTGCACGCGCGGGCCCCACGTGCACCCGACCCTCCGCAACTGCCAGACGATCGGCGGCTACCGGCTGGAGAAGGCGATCTCCGAGGCGTTCCTGGAGGCGGTCACCCCGGCCAGCGTCGGCGCCTCGGCGCAGGCGATCGAGGAGCTCGAGCACCAGCACGCAGAGCGGCTCGCCGGCCAGCGCCTCGCCGTCGAGCGTGCCCAGTTCGAGGCCGACCGGGCGCAGCGCCAGTTCGACGCCTGCGAGCCCGAGAACCGGCTCGTCGGGCGGACCCTGGAGGCGCGCCTGGAGGAGGCGCTGACCGAGGCGGAGCGCGAGCGCCGCTCGCTCGCCGAGCTCGAGTGCCGCCGCCCCGAGCCCCTGAGCCCCGCCGAGCAGGCGGCGCTGGCCGGGCTCGCCCGCGAGCTGCCGAGGCTCTGGGAGGCGCCGAGCACCACGGCACGCGAGCGCAAGGAGCTGCTGCGCACGCTTGTCGCGGAGGTGGTCGTCACCGTCCGCCAGGAGCCGCGCCGCGCCGCGCTCGAGGTCGCCTGGGAGGGCGGGGCGCGCACCGAGCTGACCGTGCCGCTGCCGGCCTGCGGCGCGGTGAGCAAACGCACCCCCGAGGGGACCGTGGAGCTGGTGCGGGCGCTCGCCGTCCACCACGGCGATCGCGAGATCGCCTTGGTCCTCAGCCGCCAGGGGCGGCGCACCGGCGCCGGGCTGCCGTTCACCCAGGAGCGTGTCCGCAGCGTGCGCAAGAAGCACCGAATACCCGCCGCGCCGCCGCCCGACCCAAGCGCCGAGACGCTCAGCATCGAGCAGGCGGCCTCCGAGCTGGGCGTCTCGGGGGCCACGGTCTATAGGTGGCTGCGCGAGGGGCTTCTTCCCGGCGAACAGACCACGGCCTACGCACCGTGGAGAGTGCGCCTCACCGATGAGGTCCGCGCCCGCTTCATGCCCGAGGTCCCCGACGGCTTCCTCGCTCTCGACGCGGCGGCGAAGCGGCTCGGGGTCGCCCGGCAGACCGTGTTGCATAAGGTCCAACGCGGCGAGCTTGAGGCCATCCAGGTGACCAAGGGCCGCCGCAAAGGGCTCAGGATTCGGGTCTCAGGCGCCGAGGCTGGACTGTTTGATCAATGACAGGAACAAGGAGGGCAGTGTGAAGCAGCGCCGGAAGGCGTCCTGTAACGCCTCCTCGGCCTCCTCGCCGCCGCCGCAGTTGCGTCGGGCGATCGTGAGAAGACGTGCCCGATGGGCATCGTAGAGCTGCTCGGCGAGTGCCTCGACACCGCTCTGCCGCGCATTGCCGGGTGCTGGTGCTGCAGTGCCCATCGCACGCCTCCCTCCGTCGCTGAGTTGACGAAGGCCGCAATGCGCCGGACAGGCGATCCCGGAACCCGAGCCGCAGGGGAGGGCCGTAAGGAGCCCCCTGCTTGCAGGGGGCTTGCAGGGATCGCCGCCGGTGCGATCCTTTGCGGCCTGGCAACTCAGCGATGCGAGTGGGGCCGGGGTGCAGCACTCGGCCGGCAACGCTCTGCTGAGTGGGGCGGCGTCGGCATCGCCACCCCGACTGCGAGGTCGGCCCCCGAGCCGGACCTACCCGCTAATAACACCCGTCCATCTTCCTCGACGGTGACTGCATCGCCTGCAAGCGTCTACCCTGCCTCAAAATGGGGAGCCCTGCCTTCGCAGGTGCCTGCCTCGTCCTCGACCTAAGGAGCGATTTAGTTGAAGCAGATCCGCAAGCGCCTCACCTACGCAAACGTGATGTCGACCATCGCCGTCTTCCTCATCCTCGGCGGCGCCACCGCCCTCGCGGCCGGCAAGCTCGGCAAGAACAGCGTCGGCACCAAGCAGATCAAGAACAATGCGGTGACGACCGCCAAGATCAAGAAGGGCGCCGTCACCGGCACAAAGGTCAAGAGCGGCTCGCTGACCGGTACCCAGGTCAATGCCGCAACGCTCGGCACGGTCCCCAACGCGACCAACGCGACCAACGCCACCAACGCGACAAATTGGAGCCGCTACTCCACAACGGGCGTGGTGAAGGCATCGGCCGGGCAGAACGTGCCCCTGCTCACCATCGGTCCGTTCTCAATCGTCGGCCGCTGCAAAGACCTCGGTGGCGGCGAAGTCGAAGCGTCTACGATCATCACGACGAGCCAGGCGGGTTCCTCGATGAGCGCCTACGAGAAATCGTACTACGAAGCTGATTTCAATCCTGGCACCGAAGAAGCCGAACTCGGCTATGGGGTTGAAGGGAAAACCCCGCAGTCCAACGATTCATTCGGCGGTGGCTCTTACTACAACGCATTCAGCGCGGCGTCCGCAGACGGCAAAACGCTGCTGAGTGGTCAATCGACCAGCGCTGTTTATTACTACGGAGCCCAGTGTGCCTTCTGGGACCACGCGACGAACAACGCCTGAGTCAACCCTCCGTCCTCTCGGACGGAAGCAGTCTTTGTGAGAGAGGGCGCGGCGCGAGCCGCGCCCTCGCCCTCTCTCGCCCCCCCTCTCTCTCTCCACTCCCTTCAAAGTTGACTTCACTGATCGACCCACCCGCCAAACAGCGCCGCTGCGCAGCTCGTCCCGGTGCGCCAATGTCTTCCCGTCAACCTCCAATTGCTCCGGGTGGGCACCGATTTCGCCCGTCTGCTGAGATTGCCCCCGCGCCGGTTGATCCGCCACGACCAGCCGGATAGGGTGACGTCTCCTCCCGTCCTCGCCTCCCAATCCAAGGAGACCTCCGTGAAGCAGATACACAAGCGACTCACTTACGCCAACGTCATGTCGTCCCTCGCTGTCTTCCTCGTCCTCAGCGGCGCAACTGCACTTGCCGCTGGACTAGGCAAGAACAGCGTCGGCACTAAGCAGATAAAGAACAACGCGGTTACCACAGCGAAGATCAAGAAGGGTGCGGTGACTGGTGCCAAGGTTAAGAACGGCTCATTGACCGGCACACAGATCAACGCTTCGACCCTGGGCACGGTGCCAGCGGCGACAAACGCGACCAACGCGACGACCGCAGCCAACGCGAATGCCCTCGGCGGCAAACCCGACACCGCATTTGCTGCATCGACGGTGGTGCGCAGCGCTACGATCGAAGCGAACGGAACAGTCGTCGCGGCGAAAAGCGATGGCATCGCCCAGAGCAACGTTACCCATGCGGCGGCAGGCTTCTACTGCATCAAAGGCCTTGCATCGGCCCCAGTGACAAGCGTCGCAACAATTGGTTTCGATGTCGAAGTGGGAAGCACGATCTTCTCGGAAGTCAACGTCGCCGGGTGTCAGGTAGAGATCGCCTCATACAACTCCACCAAAGTCGCCACCAATGAGCCGTTTTCGGTAATTCTTCACTAGGCCGCAAGAACCCAGTTGCCAGGATCGGAGCGGCGGCCTTCGGGCCGCCGCTCCCCTTTCGTCCACGGCAATTCGCAGTGCCCTTAAGCATCGCCGGCACCTGCTGATGCAGCAGGTGCCCCTGGTTCCCTCTTGGTCGCTAGGTCTTACGAAAAGCGCTCGGCGGCAGGCGGTGAATCCTGATAAGTCACACGCAGCGGCCCATGCTTCGAGGACTCGGATCGGATGGACCAGCAGATCGGGCGGCTGAACCTCAACCGCCCGATCTGCGAGGGGACGATCGATTCCTCTCAGGCGCTCAGTAGGACTGTGGACAGCTCATTTAGCGCGAACCAAGTCGGTCCTCGTCGATCCTTCATTTCACCTCCAGTCGCTCCGCGTGGGCGTCGATCTCGACCGTCCGCTGAGATTAGCCTCGCGCGGCTTGACCCGCCACAACCAGCCGGATAGGGTCGCCTCCCTCCCTTCTCGTCCCCAACGCAAGGAGACCCTCCGTGAAGCAAATACGCAAGCGCCTCACCTATGCGAACGTGATGTCGTCGATCGCCGTCTTCCTCATCCTCGGCGGCGCCACCGCCCTGGCGGCCGGCAAGCTGGGCAAGAACAGCGTCGGCACCAAGCAGATCAAGAACAATGCTGTGACCTCCGCCAAGATCAAAAAGGGCGCAGTCACCGGTGCCAAGGTCGCAAACGGCTCACTGACCGGCACCCAGATCAGCGCTTCGACCCTGGGCACGGTTCCGAACGCCACGACCGCAGCCAACGCGAACGCCCTGGGTGGGAGTCTCCCGACGGCATTCGAGCGGAGCTCAAACCTGCTGAGTGCGGTGGTCACCAACAACGGAACGGCGGCCACCTTAGTGCGCGGCACGAGTGGTGTGAGCGTTGAACGGTACACAATAGGCGACGTGATCGTCACGTTCCCACGCGACGTCTCCACTTGCACCTGGGTGGCGAGCGTCGGCCAGCCCGGCAACGAAATTGTGAGCCCAGGCATCGCGACCGTGCGTGGAGGCGAACAGCCGACGCAGGTCAAAGTGGTGACGTGGAAAGCGACGACGGAAGCGCAGACTGACTTCAACTTCCACCTGATCGTGCTCTGCTAGTAGTCGTTCGGCGGTCCGGCTGCCGCGCTCGGGCCCGGAGTCGTGATCGAGATCCGAGGTGAGCGTGAGGGGGCCAACCGTGTAGCCGACCTACCCGCCAAACAGCGCCGCCCGCGGGCGGCGCTGTTGTTCGTCCCGGCACGCCCAGGTTGTTCCTCCCGTCCACCTCCGTCCACCCCGCGCAGGCGTCGATCTCGACTGTCCGCTGAGATCGGCCCGGCGCGCGGTTGACCCACCACGACCAGCTGGATAGGCTCGCCGAGCCCTGCCTCGTCCTCAACCTAAGAGCCCCTTTCAGAAAGAGGTTCCGCGGAGCCGCCGACGAATCCATAACGCGTAAACCCGAGAAGGGAGCGCGAAATGGCTTCACCGTTGGTCCCCGACGATCTCTGGGAGGTGGTGGAGCCGCTGATCCCGAAGGTAGAGCGCCGCTACCGCTACCCCGGTCGCAAGCGTGTGCCCGACCGCCACACCCTGACCGGCATCCTCTTCGTCTTGAAGACCGGCATCCCCTGGGAGGATCTTCCCCAGGAGATGGGCTGCGGCTCAGGTGTCACGTGTTGGCGGCGCCTGCGCGACTGGCAAGAGCAAGGCGTGTGGCAGCAACTCCACGAGGCGCTGCTCGCCCGGCTGAACGCAGCTGGCGAAATCGATTGGCAGCGGGCTGCGGTCGACTCCTCCCACGTGCGTGCCTTCGGGGGGGCGAGCACACCGGCCCGAGCCCAGTAGACCGCCGAAAGCTGGGCTCCAAGCACCATCTGATCACCTGCGGGCAGGGCAACCCACTCGCCACCGAGCTCACCGCCGCAAACGTCAACGACATCACCCGTTTCGTGGCGCTGGTGGACGCCGTGGCGCCGGTGCGGGGGCGGCGAGGGCGGCCCAGGCGAAGACCAAAGAGCGTCTACGGCGATCGGGCCTATCACTCACGGAAGTCCAGGCGCGAACTGCACCACCGCAGGATCAAGGTCAGGGTCGCCAGGCCCAGCGATCCTCACGGCTCTGGCCTCGGTCGTCGTCGCTGGGTCGTCGAGCGCACCATCTCCTGGCTTCACCAGTACCGCCGTTTGCGGGTGCGCTACGAGCGCCGGGCCGACATCCACCAGGCATTCCTGACGATTGGCTGCTGCCTGATCTGCTTCAAGCAGCTTCAGGCGGGGGAGTCATTTTGAAAGGGGCTCTAAGGAGCTATTCAGTTGAAGCAGATCCGCAAGCGTCTCACCTACGCAAACGTGATGTCGACGATCGCGGTCTTTCTTGTCCTCGGCGGAGCCGCCTACGCGGCCTCCAAGATCAACGGCAAGCAGATTAAGCCCAACTCGATTCCTGGCAACCGCCTGAAGAAGCACACGCTGACCGGCACCCAGATCAATCTGGCCAAGCTGGGCACGGTGCCCAATGCGACGAGTGCCGTGAACGCGACCAACGCGACCACCGCCACCAACGCCGCCAACGCTACAAACGCCGCCAACGCCACGAACCTCGCTGCCCCCGAAGCGGTTCATCTGGTGGGAGCCACTGGTCAACCGGCCTTCGAAAACGGTTTCGTCAACTATGGCAGCGGCTGGCTTGATGCTGGGTTCTACCGAGACCGGCAGTGTCAGGTTCACCTGCAAGGCACGGTTACTGGGCCGACGGGCTCCATCGCCTTCACACTCCCGACAGGGTTCCGTCCAGTCGGCAACACGTTCTCCGCTGTGCGCGCAAGCTCCGAAGCTGGAGTCGCGGAGGTTCTGACGACCGGCGAAGTGAGACTCGAGGGGGGCACGGGGTCGCCGAACTTCGGGCTCGATGACGTGACGTTCAGGGTCACGGGCTGCTAGCGCCAGCCGCCCAGGCGGGCCCGACGGCGATCTGGGATGAGAAGCGCTCACGGTCTGGCCGTCTTGACTGCGGTGTGCCTGGCGCTCGCCGCCTCGATCGGGGGTTGCGGCTCCTCGGATAGGACTTCGGCGGCGACGACAGCCGGGCAGCAACGTCGGGAAGGGAGCACCGTCCCTGGCCACCGGAGTGCAACGGTCGCGCCGAAGACCGACTCCGGGAGCCCCGAAAGCGGAGCGCGCGGTCAAGCGCAGTCAGGAGCCGATGGAACTGGCGGCGTCCGTAACGCGAACCCTTCGGACCCGGCTTCGTCGAATCCAAACACCACCCCGGCAAAGCCCCCGAGGTATTCGGCTTCGGATCCCGCTTTGCATGAGAGCACTGCACCAAGGGCGGAGCCGTCGTCTGGCCGCTCTACCGGCGACCCGGCGGCGCAGCCATAGGCGCGGCCGGCCGAAACCTGGCGCCCGGCCAACGCAGCCTGCCGAGAGGTATTTGCGCTTCTATTTTTGTAGTGTGCTTCTTCGGGTATTTCACCTCCGTCTGGCGATGATCTGCCAATCACGTCCAGATCGGCGATTGACTCCTTCCGGAGCTTGTGGGACGCTCAGACGCGAGTAACTCGTGGCACCTCGTTTTCAACCCCTTTACGAAACGCAACGCCACCAGGCCGGTCGGGCGGCAGCCCTTGTTGGGCTTGCGGTGGTCTTGACGCTGGTCTGGGCTGTGGCGCCCGCGCAAGCGACGACTCAGACCTTCACCTTCACCGGCGCCGAGCAGACCTTCACCGTGCCGGTTGGTGTCTTCCACGTGCACATCGTCGCCATCGGCGGCAGCGGCGGGGCCAGCGACCTCGCAGGTGGGGCAGCTGCGCAAGTGAGCGGCGACCTGGAGGTGACCCCGGGCCAGACGCTCTATGTCGAGGTGGGTGGTGGCGGCCAGAACGGCGGCCTCATCGGCGGGGCAGGGGGATTCAATGGCGGCGGGGCGGCCGGCAACACCGAAGGCGGTGGCGGTGGAGGCGCCTCAGATGTCCGTACCTCGCCCCGATTGGCAGGCCTCTCGCCCGAGGACCGATTGATCGTCGCTGCTGGCGGCGGCGGCACCGGGAGCGGCGGCGCAATGGGCGCCGGTGGCGCTGGAGGGTCGGCGGGTAAAGCAGGCGCCGAAGCTCCGAGTAGCGGGAACCACGGCGGGGACGAAGGTACGCAGAGCACGGGAGGCTCGGGCGGATTAGGCGCAGGCGAAAGTGGCGAAGAAGGCCAGCTGGGCTTAGGCGGCCAAGGAGGGGGCAATAGTGGCAGTTCTGAAGGTGGCTCCGGAGGCGGAGGCGGCGGTGGCTACTACGGAGGCGGAGGCGGAAGCGGTGGAGTCACATTCGGCGGCGGGGGCGGAGGCGGCGGCTCCTCGTTGGTGCCGCCCGGCGGCAGCTTGGAGCTCGCCTTGCCGACGAGCCAACCCCAGATCCAGATCAGCTACAACCCGCCGCCGTCGGTCGCAGTCTCCTTTCCCGCGAACGGCGCCACCTATACCCAAGGCGAGGCGGTCAGCGCCGTCTATTTCTGCAACGCGGGAGAAGGCACAGGCCTGAAAGTCTGCGCTGGAACCGTCGCCAACGGTGCGCTGTTCGATACGACGACCCTCGGCCAGCACACCTTCACCGTTGAAGCCGAAGACACCGACGGCGGCAAAGCCACCCAGAGCGTCACCTATACCGTCCTCGCGCCGCCGATCGTTCCCGACACGATCATCGACTCCCATCCCAAGAAGACGACCAAGACCACGAAGAAGAAGGTCAGGGTCAAGTTCAGCTTCTCTTCGGATCCGACCGGGGCGACCTTCAAGTGCAAGCTCGACAAGGGCGCCTTCGTGCCCTGCGTTTCGCCGAAGACCTACAAGGTCAAGTCGGGAAGACACACGTTTTCGGTCGAGGCGGCGAACTCTGTCGGCACCGATCCCACCCCGGCGACTTTCAGCTTCAAGGTCAAGAAGAAGCGTTAGCCTCATCGATTCCGCCCATGTCTACGGTTGCGTGGCGGGCACCGAGGCGGCCGCTGGACAGTTCGTCCCGCCGCGCTCCAATCGTCCTTCCGTCCACCTCCAAACCTCGGCGCGTGGGGCTCCGACCTCAGCCGTTCGCTGAGATCGGCTCAGCGCCCGGTTGACCCGCCACGATCAGGCAGATAGGGTCATCCCCCCTCCCTTCTCGTCCCAATCAAAGGAGACCTCCGTGAATCAGATACGCAAGCGACTCACATATGCCAACGTCATGTCGTCCCTCGCCGTCTTCCTCATCCTCGGAGGCGCTACCGCCCTCGCGGCCGGCAAGCTCGGCAAGAACAGCGTCGGCACCAAGCAGATCAAGAACAACGCGGTGACCACAGCGAAGATTAAGAAGGGTGCGGTGACTGGTGCCAAGGTTAAGAACGGCTCACTGACCGGCACCCAGATCAACGCCTCGACCCTGGGCACGGTGCCAGCGGCGACAAACGCCACCAACGCCGCCAACGCCGCCAACGCCACGACCGTGGGCGGCATGACAGTCTCAAAGATCACTTACGCGGCAAACACGGGCTCAGGGCCGCAGACTGTCCTGAACACCCAGGGCCTCATCCTCACAGCCAACTGCGTCGCTGGCAACCCAACAGTCATCGCAACCGCCGATGTCCCATCCGGAGTTGGCGTGGAGTTCAACTCAGATGCGACTAGCTCCAGCGGTACTACCGAGAACGTTTCTGACGACGGCACCGGGGAAATCTTCACCACCGGCGATTTACTTGCAGAAGGACGGACGCGGGGAACATTCACGTTCCAGCGCAGTGACGGGCACGCCGTGAGTGGTGTCTTTGACGTCGATAATTCCCCTGCGCTGCACGACAGCAACGGGAACTCACATGCAGACTGCACCTTCGTCGCGACGATCAACGCCGGTTGATCTGAGGACTTAGACTGTGATAAGAGAGGGGCTGGGGTGAGTTATGTCCCCAGCCCCTCTTTGCGCCTGTCGCCGCTAGCTGAGCCGCGAACGCCCAGCCGCGCTGCGCCAGGGCTACACTTGAACCGCTGCACCTTCGAGCCCGTAGCGCGAATCAGCCGATCCCAAGCACCCGGACCTGAGCCCCGGCAGTCAGGTTGCCGAAATGCCAAGCCATCTTCCGGCTCTCCGAGCCCCGATGCCCACCCCATGGCCACGGCCGATCGGAGCTCCCGCCGACGACCCCGACCGCCCCCGGAGCCTCTGCCCGGCCAGGGTGGAGCTGGCGCCGAGGCCGGTGCCGGGCCGGGAATGCAAAAGATGCGCCTTCACCCGACCAGGCAGAGCTCAGGCCCGCCGAGATGCGCTCATCAGGCGCCAAGGTAAGCGCCAAGTTGGACTGGCAGGCCAGCTGCGCGCAACTTTCCCGCCCTGACCGTAGTTTGAGCGTATGCATCCAGCGACGCGGGGGAGAGGGGGAGCGGTGAAGCGCAAGAGGAGGCTAAGGGCCCTGACCGTGGCCCTTGGCGCGCTGTCCTGCCTCGCCTCGATGGCCTTCCTCCCGGCGCCCGCCCTGGGTGCCTCCACCTGGACCGTCACCGACCTCGGCCTCAGCGGCGAAGAAACCATTTTCGGGATGTCCTGCCGGCCGAGCTCCCTTTGCGTCGGAGTCGGTCTGCAGGGCACGGTCGTGACCTCGACCGACCCGACCGGTGGCGCCGGCGCCTGGGCGATCTCCCACGTCGCGCTGAACGAACGCCTCAAGGGCAACCTATGGGGCGTCTCCTGCCCGTCGGCCTCGCTCTGCGTCGCCGTCGATCACAGCGGCGGCGTCTTCACCACGACCGAACCGGCCGCCGGCGGCGGCGCCTGGAAGGCGACCCGCGTCCCCAAGGCGAAGGCGCTCTTCGCGATCTCCTGCGCCTCGAGCTCCCAGTGCGTCGCGGTCGGCTTCGAAGGGGAGATCCTCACCTCGACCGACCCGACCGGCGGCGCCGGCGCCTGGAAGGTCACCCATCTTTCCGAAGCTCTCGGGCTGCACGCGATCTCCTGTCTCGGCGGTTCGCTGTGCGTCGCCGGCGACACCGCGGGGGACCTGATCACCTCCACCGCACCCGCCGCCGGACCCGAAGCCTGGAGCGTCGCGACCCAGCCCGGCGGCCTCAACCCGATCCTCGGCGTCTCCTGCCCCAGCGACGCACTTTGTGCTGCGGGCAACGCCGGCAACGTCCTCACCTCTACCTCTCCGACCGCCGGCGCCGCGGCCTGGACGCTTACCCCGCTCGCCTCGAGGTTCCAGGTCCTCGCCGCCTCCTGCCCCACCACCTCTCTCTGCGCGGCGACCACGAACAACGGCGAAGTCACGGCCTCCCATAACCCGACCGCGGGGTCGGCGGCATGGTTCACCGTGCGGCTCATCCCCGGCCTCACCAACGCGCTCTTTGGCCTCTCCTGCCCTTCGGAATCTCTCTGCGTCGGCGCCGGCAAGTACGGCCAGCTGATCACCTCGACCGATCCGGGCGAAGGCCCGCCCCCCGCACCGGTCTCCGCCCCCCAAGCCCCCCGACACGAGGCTGCTCGGCGACCGACGCCACAAGATCCGGATCGGCGCCCAGCAGAGAAAGGCCGCCGTCCGCTTCCGCTTCCGCGCGAGCGCCGAAGCCGTCGACTTCAGGTGCAAGCTCGACCGCCACCCACTCACTCCTTGTCGTTCGCCCAAGAGCTACCGGGTGGGGGTCGGGCAGCACGTCTTCAGGGTCGGGGCCATCGGCCAGACCGGGATCAGGGGGCCCGCGGTGTCCTTCCACTTCAGCGTCGCCCGCAGGCATCGTCGCGCCGCCTCTGGGCGCTGAGGTCAGGGCCGGTGAGGCCAAACCGGGGGAGAGGCCTGTAGGTTCGCCTGAGTGGAGGGATCCGAGTCGACTTCAGCGATCGAGATCGACGGGCGGCGATTTGCCTGGCGCTCGGTCGGGCGCGGGCCGAAGCTCTTGCTCGTCAACGGCTACGCGGCGACGAGCGCCGACTGGGACCCGGGCTTCCTGATGGGGCTGGCACGATCCTTCGAGGTGATCTGCCCCGACAACCGCGGCGTCGGGGGCTCCGAGCCCGGAGAGGGCGAGCTGACGATTGACGCTATGGCGGCCGACCTCGAGGCCCTGCTCGACGCCTTGGACCTCGAAGCCATCCCGCTCGTCGGCTGGTCGATGGGCGGCTTCATCGCCCAACGCCTCGCGGCGCGCTCGCCGCAGCGTGTCGAAGCGATGGCGCTGCTGGCGACCGATCCTGGTGGGCCCGATTCGGTTCTCCTTGAGCCCGAGGCCTGGTTTCGGCTCACTGACCACTCGAGCCCGTCACGGATCCAGGCTTCGCAGCTGATCTCGGTGCTCTTCCCGCCCGAGGTGGCGGCGGATATCGATCTTCGCTTCGGCGACGTCGTCGCGGCGGCGCGGGCAGCTCTCTCACTCGAGGTGCTGGCGGCTCAGGAGGCGGCGATGATCGCCTGGCACGCCGCCGAGCAGCCGCTGCCGAAGATGCCCGGGGGGAGCCTGCCGACCCTGATCGCCCACGGCAGTGCCGATGTCGTGATCCCGACCGCCAACACTGCCGCGCTCGCGGCAGCCTGGCCCGACAGCCGCATCGAGCTCTTCGACGGCTGCGGACACGCCTTCTTTGCCCAAGAGCCACAGCGCGCCGCCCACCTGATCGTCTCCTTCCTCGGCGCCTGAGTGACGCGGACAAGAGCCAACCGGATAGGGGTTCTAAATGACGCTATTCGCATTCTTCCGCCGCAGAGCTCTCCCTTTCCGCTGCATTTGTTTCATTGACAGCACCCTGAGCGCGAGTCAATTTGCGTGCCATTACCTCTTTGTGGATTCGGGTAACTTCGGTGTACAGGTGACGCTCGGCCCTACTTTCACAGATCGCACGACTGGTTCCAGTTCCGCCGCAGCCGGACATCGCACAGCACAGCAGGCAGACAAAGAGGGCTAACCGGCGCATTGAGTCGTAGGGAAGCCCCACATCAACCGCCTATGCGCAGCGCCCCTAGAGGCTTGATGTGGGTTACCCACGCAACACGGATGACGTCGCATACCTTCGCTGGGCGCCACCCCCGGGCTTGCAGGTAGCGCCCGGCTACCTGCTGCGCCCGGGTGCGGCGCCCAGCTCGGTCTGCGACGCCCCCGCGCACGCACCTAACCCACATCAAGCCTCTAGCGTCATCCAAGCGGGGCGGGAACGAATCCGCCGTGTTCTTGGCTGTAGCTAGGGGTGTGCCTCTCCTGACGGGATAGGTCCTAACCGCCGTGACGTGCAAATTGGATCTTCGACCCCGAGCGCGTGCAAACGGTTGGGACGTAACCGACGGGTACTTTGAAGGTCGTCGTCACTTTGCACTTATAGCCCTCGACTTTCCCGGTGGCTGAGGTGAGGTCCTTCTCGATGAACTTGTCAGCCGCAGCGCAGGAGACGCCCTGGCTGGAGATCGACTTTATGTGTTCTTTGTACTTCGTCGTCCCGCCATATCCGTTTGATATTTCGATAGGCACCGTCTTGTTTGGGCAGCTGTGCAGCGAGCCGGCGCTCGCTGCGCCGGGCGCCAGCGCCACCACCCCAGCAAAAAGCGCCGCCACACTTCCTGCGGCAGCTACTCCACGCCATTTGACCAAAGCATCCATGACCTTCCCCCTCGATTCGTCTGGCGCGCAGATAGCGCCGGTCTGTGCAGACGATATCCGGTGATGTCGAAGCCTGCCCGTTGTGCTGGCGTCGCTGACCGCCTCACCGAGTCTGCACGAGAGCCTCAAGCGCTTCCTACACCCCCTCCGCCGTTCCCAAGCTGAAGGGCAAGACGCTCAAGGCGGCCAAGAAGGCCCTGACCAAGGCCGACTGCACCCTCGGCAAGGTCAAGGGCAAAAAGGGCAAATCGGCCAAGGTGACCAAGCAGAGCCCCAAGCCCGACAAGATTCTGGCGCCGGGCGCCAAGGTCAACGTCAAGCTGGGCGGGCTCGTCCCGCGGCGATAGCTGCGAGGAGGGCAGACGCCGACTGGCGTCGGTTTACTCGCGCTTGACATCCCGATAGCCGTTCGCCTAGCCTCGGTGCCCTGAAGCCGGGGTTGTTGCAGCCGATGCGGATCGCGTCCAAAGCACGAGGAGGAGAGATGGGGAAGAGACAGTTGGGGACGATCAAGGTGGGGATCTCTCTCGCCGCAGTTGCTCTACTCGGGCTGGCGCTTGCCTGCGGTGCCTCGGCAGCTAACCGTGTCTACTGGTCGAACTACTTCACGAATCAGATCTCCACCGCGAACCTCAGCGGCGGCGGTGGAGCCGATCTCTCGACCTCGCCGACCTCGCCGGAATATCCCTATGGCACCGCGCTCGATCCCGCGACCGGGACGATCTACTGGGTCAACTACGAAGCCAGCACGGTCGACAGCGCCAACCTCGACGGCAGCGGATCGCACGTCCTCAACACCAGCGGCACCACGATCTACCATCCGACCGGCCTGGTCGTGGACCCCGCGCTCGGCAGGCTCTACTGGGCAAATGCCGACCACAACACGATCTCCTACGCGAACCTCGACGATTCCGGAGGCGGCGACCTGGCCACGACCGGGGCGCCGATGGACAGGCCCTTTGGCGTCGCCGTCGACCCAACGAGCAGCCGCATCTATTGGGCGAACGCGAACAGCAACTCGATCGGCTACGCGAACCTGAACGGGTCCGGCGCTGGCGGCGAACTCGAAACCACCGGCGCGCCGATCGACGCTCCCGACGGCCTCGCGATCGACGCAGCGCTGAACCGCATCTACTGGGCCAACTACGACAATGACACGATCGGCTATGCCAGTCTCGGCGGCGGCGGGGGCGGCGAATTGAGCGCGAGCGGCGTCACCCTTGCCTCGCCGACGGGCGTCGCGATCGACCCCGCCGCCCAGAAGCTCTACGTGGGCAATAACACCGGATCGGAAATCACGGTTGTGAAACTCACCGGCGGCGCCGCTCCCCTGGACACCAGCGGCACGACTGTCGACGGAGGCATCTTCCCGGTGCTCCTCGAGCAACCGGTCGGCTCCGCTGCGCCCTCGATCTCCGGCAACGCCACTCCCGGCCCGACCCTCTCGTGCAATGGGGCCACCTGGGCCCCTGACCTGATCGAATCCATGCTCTACAGGGCTCCGCAGAGCGTCTCTTACCAGTGGTCGAAAGAAGGCCAGTCGCTCGCAGGGGCGAATGCCGCCACCCTTACCGCGAGTCAGCCCGGTGCCTACACCTGCCAGGTCACCGCAACCAATGGTGCCGGCTCGGCCTCTCAGACCAGCGCCTCGCGGACGATTCTCGCTGCCGTCCCGGTATCGACGCTGAAGTTGACCAAAGTCAAGCTCGACAAGCGCAAGGGCACCGCCACCATTCTTGCTCAGGTCTCCGGCCCCGGCGCCTTGACCGTCACCGGCAAAGGCATCGTCAAGGCGACGGGAACCTCGCGTGGCGCCGGCGTCGTCAAGCTGGCCGTCACGGCCAAGGGCAAGGCGAAGAAACTCCTCGCCAAGAAGGGCAAGGTGAAGCTGAAGGCAAAGGTCGTCTTCACGCCTGGAGGAGGCGGAGCGGCGGCCAGCGCGACGAAATCGATCACGCTGAAGAAACGTCTGCGGAAGTAAGAACCCCTTTCAAAATGGGCGCGAGTCTGGGGAGGGGCCGTATCGCGCAGCGTCACTCAGCCTCATTCGGGCCGTGCTCATTTTTGAAAGGGGTTCTAAGGCCTATGCCGTTTCAGAGGGTGTAGCCTGAGGGCGAAGTGTGTCGCTCGTCCATCTTGAGTCTTCGTTGCGTTCAATGAGCCGGTCAGCCGTTAGCCGGGTGGTTGGCGACCGCAATCGTTGCCGTTCCATCGCACGCCTCGCCGTTGCGGGGTTAGCACTCGGGGTCCTCGTCCTGCTGGCCGAGGCGATCCCGGCGCTCGGCGCGGGCGGGACTCCCCTCAGCTTCCAGGAATGCTTCAACGGCAACGGCGGCGGTTGCGCCTCCAACAGCAACGCCGGTCTCGGCAACGCCGACGCCATCGCGCTCAGCCCCGACGGCAAGAGCGTCTACGTCGCCAGCCAGTCAGACGACGGCGTCGTCCGCTTCGACCGCGACACGAGCACCGGCGCCCTTACCTACGAGGGCTGCTTCACGTCCGACTCGAGCGGCTGCGCCGTGGACAACCTTCCGAGCATGGTCAACGCCCAGGGGGTGGCCGTCAGCCCCGACGGCAAGAGCGTCTACGTCACCAGCTTCAGCGAGGGAAGCGTCGATCACTTCGAACGCAACACGACAAGCGGCGAACTCACCTACAAGGATTGCGTGTCGTCGCGCAACTTCGGTTGCGAAAGCGGCGACAACGTTCCCGGCCTCTCGGGAGCCTGGGGGATCGCGGTCAGCCCCGACGGCAAGGATGTCTACGTGGCAGCTGAGGAACGCGAAGCGATCGTCAGCTTCGCTCGCAACGAAACGACCGGCACTCTCACCGACGAAGGCTGCCTCTCCGTCAATGAAGTCGGCTGCGGAGCCGGCAACAAAGCCGCCCCCGGCGCCATCGGGGCAACCGACGTCGCGGTCAGCCCCGACGGCAACGACGTCTATCTTGCCGGCGGGGTCCCCGGGGTGGGCGGCTGGTTGTCGACCTTCAAACGCTCCACGGGCGGAGCGCTGAGCTACGAAGGCTGCGCGACCTCCGCCTCCAGCGGCTGCGCCGCCACAAATGAGCCCGGCATGGTCAACACCCGCGGGGTCGCGGTCAGCCCCGACGGCAAGAGCGTCTACGTGGCCGCCGAAACGAGCAACGCGGTCGCTCGCTTCTCGCGCAATACGACGAGTGGCGCTCTCAGCTACGACGATTGCCTGACCAGCGAATCGAGCGGCTGCGCCACGAATTCCGTGACCGGCCTCAAGGGGGCTTTCGGCCTCGCGGTCAGCCCCGACGGCGAGAGCGTCTACGTGACCTCGCTCGGCCACGACAACGCCCTGGTCCGCCTCGAACGCGACACCACCGGCGGCGCCCTCAGCGTCGGTGAATGCTTCACCCATCAGACGGAGGCCGAAGTTGACTGCGGCGCCATCCACGTCCAGTCCGGCCTCGCCGGCCTCGCCGGAGCCGAGCGGGTCGCGACGAGCCCCGACGGCAAGAACGTCTACGTGGCCGCGCTCAGCGAAAGCGCAGTCGCCGTATTCGGACTCGCGTCAGGGGGCGGCTCGCGGCACACCCTGATCGTCGACAAGGCTGGGGCTGGGTCCGGCACGGTGACCAGTTCGCCGACCGGCATCGAATGCGGCAGCACCTGCTCTCACACCTACCCCGACGGCACCAAGGTCACCCTGGGTGCAGCCGCTGCTTCGGGCTCTGGCTTCTCAGGCTGGTCAGGGGGCGGCTGCGGGGGAACGGGCCCATGCGAACTGACGATCGACGCCGACACGACGGTGACGGCGACTTTTGCAGCCAGCGCCCCGGGAGGTGAAGGAAACACCGGGCCACAGCAGTCTGGGGATGGAAACGGGCCGACCGCCGTTCCGGCTCCACAGAAAAAATCGCCGAAGTGCAAGAAGGGCTTCAAGAAGAAGAAGGTCCACGGCAAGGACAAGTGCGTGAAGGTGAAGCACAAGAAGGGCAAGCACCACTAACGACGCCAAGGTGACCGTCAAGCTGGGCGGCTGATCCACTCCTATGTCCTGACACAGGTGTCGCTTATGCGATGGACCGACACCATCAGCCGCTTTCCCTGTAAATCGGCGCCGGGGGCAGAGCCTCGAAGTTGCCGTTGTCTGCACCCGAGCGGGTTGTGATGCCGCACGCCACGATGCCCAGATACCCTGTACCGATGCTAGGGGTGTCGGCGCTCGCTGGAGCGGTCGTGATTACCGCGCTTTCGCTGGTCCTCGCGCTTGCCGGCGTCGCCAAGCTGACCGGCGCCACCGTGACGCGGCGCAGCCAGGGCATCGCAGAGCTGACCGTCGCCGTAGCGGCGCTGCTTGCTCCAGGTCGCGTCGCCGGCGGGCTGATGGCGGCCTCGTTCTTGGTATTCACCGTGGTCCACGCCCGCCGTCTGATGGCGGGCATCGACAACGGCGCAGGCCCGGACTGCGACTGCTTGGGCGAGGGCGCCGGCCCGCCACCGCTGCGCGCAGCGCTCCTCACGGGCGCCGCCGCGGCGCTCGCCGGCGGGGCTGCGGTCCTCGGTGCCCCCAGCGTCCGCCAGCTCGTGACGACAAAGCCGTCGGCGCTGGCGGCCGTGCTTCCGCCGGCGCTCGCGATCGGGACCGCCTGGAGGCTCGCGTTCGCCGGATCGCGGTCCCTTGAGCCGCTGGGCGCCTTGCCCGGTGGCGTCGGGGCCGCCGGCGACCGCTTGGTCGACTCCTCGGCGAAGCTGCTGGAGCGGGGCCCCGCCGACCACGGGTCACCTGCCGACGGGCTCTCGCGGCGCTCGCTGCTGCTGAGGGTCGCGGTCGTAGGCTCGGCGCTGGCAGTTGCGCCCCTGCGGTACCTGCTGTATCCGGGCTCGGCGCTGGCGGCGGTCGTTCCCTCGCAGTGCGACAGCGGCCTCTGCACGGACGGCTACACCGGCTTCTGCTGCGAGATCAACAAAGGTCACGTCAACTCCTGCCCGGAGGGAACCTTCCCAGGCGGCTGGTGGATGTGCACGGACTACACGGGCCACCAGCTATGCGCCGAACAGGGCGTCCGCTACTACGTCGACTGCAACGCGCTGCCGGGCCACCGGTTCCCGGGCGGCTGTCGCTGCGGTGAGGACAGCTGTCGTCACCGCAGGATCAACTGCAACATCTTCCGCTATGGCCAGTGCAACACGGACATCGGTGGCGTTACCGCGGTCGTCTGCCGGATGGTCGTATGCGAGAACCCCAGCACGATCGAGGCGCTTCACTGCAGCGCCGCGCTGGCGACGGACGACTCCACCTGCGACAACGAGGCGGGTTGCCTGGAGCCGGCGGCGGTCGAGCTGGTCGGAGCCGGGGGGGTATGACGGTCGTGATTTGCTCAACCCTGCAGCCGCTGTGACTGTCGTGGTGATTGTCGAGGGCGTGTTGCTGGCGCTGGCGTTGCTGTTCGTGGTGGCGCTGTTGCGCTCGCACGCAGAGATCCTGCGGCGGCTGGCCGGAATCGAGGCGGCGTTTGACGCCGGTCCCGACGACCTCGGGCATCGTGATGCCAGCGCCGCGGTCGGCCCGAAGGCGTTCGCGGACACGCAACGCAGAGGCGGGGGTCAGGCGCCTGACATCGCCGGCCAGACGCTCGCCGGCGATGCAGTCAAGCTGTCGCTCGCGGCCGGCTCTCCGCCGACTCTGCTCGCGTTCATGGGCAGTGGCTGCAACGCCTGCGTCCCCCTCTGGCAAGGCATGGATAGGGATATCCCTCTCCTGGCGGGCACGCGGTTGACGGTGGTCACCAAGGGCCCGGAGCGGGAGCGCCTGGCGCGGCTACTGGAACTGGCGCCGACCGACGTCGAGGTGGTGATGTCGACGCAGGCATGGCAGGACTTCGAGATCCCTGCGACGCCTCACTTCGTGCTGGTCGACGGCGGCGAGATCGCCGGTCGCGGCAGCGCCACCAGTTGGGAGCAGATCGCCTCGCTGCTGTGCGACGCCGACGAGGACCGCATCAACCCCGCTCGCAGCACCTCGGAGCGTGCCGCCCGCGCTGAGCAGGCGCTGGCGGAGGCGGGGATCGCCACCGGGCATCCGAGCCTGCACCCGTCGCGGCTGACACCCGATCCGCTCGCTGCCCCGAATCGCTCGGCTACCACGGACTCGGAATCCCCTCGTGAGTGAGCTAGCCTGGATCGCCGTCGGCTGCACGGTCGCGATCCTTGGCGCCCTGCGCGCCGCCTTCTCCCCGTGCGGCCAGTCGATGCTCGCGAGCCTGACCCCTTACGCGGAGCAGGCCCGCGGCTCCCGTTGGACCGCCACCGCCACCGCCTTCTCTCTCGGCGCGGTCTGCGCTGGTGCGCTCAGTGGCTTTTTATGGGGCACGGTCGGATCGCTGCTTCCCGGCGGCGGCTGGAGGCTGCCGGCGGCCGCGGCGGTGCTGATGGCGGCGCTCGTTATCGACGGCACCCCGCTGCGCACGCGGCTTCCCCTCACCCGTCGCCAGGTCAACGAGGACTGGATGGTCACCTACCGCGGTTGGGTCTATGGCGTCGGCTTCGGCGGCCAGCTCGGCCTCGGCTTCATCACGCTGGTGGCGTGTGCAGCGATCTACGCGACCTTCGCGGTGGAGCTGCTGTCGGGCAGCCCGGCGGCCGGCATCGCGATCGGCGCCGTGTTCGGCGCGACCAAGGCGGCGGCGCTGCTGCCCGCCGGGTTCGCGCGGGACCGCAGCTCCCTCGTGCGGCTGCACCGGGGGCTGCTGCGGCTTGAGCCCATCAGCATCCGCGCGGTGGTGGTCGCCGAGGCAGCGGCGGTGGCGATCATCGCGGGGGCACTGCTATGACAGTGGCCGGGGCCGCGGTGAGTTGCCGGCGCGGCTGGGCACGATCAGCGAGATGAAGGTCGCCGGACATGGAGTCTCGATCGAGGTGCCCGCCGGCTGGGAGGCGCGGATCCGCAAACGGGGATCGGGACCGGTCCTGCACGTCGCCACCTTTTCACTGCGTTCCTCCGACGGTGACTTCGGCGGCGCGGCGACCGGCCGCATGGGCGCAGGCGACGCGTTCGCGGCGCTGGTCGAGTACGTTGACCCGGAGAAGGTGAAGCCCGGCGTCGGCCTGTTCGCGCCCGGGCGGCCACCCGGCCCGACGCCGCGCGAGTTCGAGCCGATGCAGCTGCAGGTGACCCGTCCCGGCCAGCTCGGCTGGCAGCGGTTCTTCACCGAGCGGGGCCGCACCTGCTGTCTGTACGCCGTGATCAAGCCTGGATGGGAGCGACCCGAGCGGCTGGTGGCACGGCTCACCGCGGTGCTGGGAACGCTGCGGCTGTCTACCTGAAGTGTCCTCTTACGTCAGCCCACCGCCGTGCGAGTCGACCTCACCGCTCAGACGCGCCGGCAGCATCGAGGTTGAGGGTGAGCGGCGCGCAGTCAAATCTGCACCTCCTGCGTGGCAGTGGCGGTGAGGCCGTTGGCATCGGTGACGGTGAGCGTGACGGTGTAGGAGCCAGCGGCGCTGAATATATGGGTCGGATAGGTTTCGGTTGAACTGTTCGCCGCGCCCGAGGCCGGGTCGCCGAAGTTCCACCGACGCGGAACGATCGGTGCGCCACCGACAACAGGTGTGGCGGCGCTCGTGAACGCGGCAGTGGCGGTGGCGTCGTCTACGGTGGCCGTGAACGAAACGGCAGGAGGCGTGGGCAGCGGGCTGAGCGCGGCGCCGGTGTAGAGCGCGGCATCGTGGCTGGGGGCAAGCGAACAGGGGGTCGTGTCGATGCGGCGCAGGTTGATGTAGGTCGCGGTGATCTGCCTTGCGAACATGATCGCCTGCACCGTTTCGGCGCCGACGATCGCGAGCGTGATGCGGTAGGGGACGCGCATGCCATGCTGGAATGTCTTGCCGCGACAGCGCAGCGGTGCGTAGAAGAACGAGCTCCCGGCGTAGGCGCCAACTCCGGTGCGCTTGAGCGTGAGCGTTTCCTGCACACCGGCGCTGCGCTGCCGGAGCACCTGAAGCCTGGCGCAGACGCTGCCCTGACAGCCTCCTGGCGTGATCGTCCATTCACGCCGCAGGCGCTGCCCACGGTGCTCGCCTCGTACGTTGACGGCTTCGGTCACTCGCGCCTGCATCTGGAATGTGCCGGCGACGCGAGCGTCGATCTGAGGCACCGCCCCCTTCGCGCCCGCCGCGGCGGGCGCGAAGAGCAGGATTGCGGAACTCGCTATGACGAATGCATGTCGCGCTCCCACAGCGCGCAGATTAGTCCAGGCATGCCGCGATCATTGGCCGATGGACACGTGCGAGGCTTTCAACGTGAATCGTGGCGAACAGCCCATTGATCTACCCCCGAAAAAATGGAGTCGGGATTCTGGAATCAGGCGGCCTGGGTTGCGTTGTGTAGATCCTCGTATTCGGTTGGCGTGAGCATTCCGAGCGCCGAGTGCTTTAAGAACCCCTTTCAAAATGAGCGCGAGTCCGGGGAGGTTGATGACCAAGCGAGACAGTCACGGCACGGTTCCCGCGTAGCAGCGCTACGCGGGACACCGGGACGGGGCTGTCTCGCGCAGCGTCACTCGGTCTCATCCGGGTCGTGCTCATTTTGAAAGGGGTTCTAAGCCTCAATCCACCGATTCACCATCACAGTTAGAGAAATAGCTACCCGTGACCGTGTGGGCGGCGAATCAGCCGGCCGTGGGGGCGCCCCATGCCTAGGAGGAGCGCTGGCAGCGATTTGAGGTTGGCCTGCGGCCGAAGTGGAGCAGCCCTCGGTGGCCGAGCGATTCGGCCGGTGAGGCGATCCGCAGAAAGGGAGATCAGGCTGGGACCGGCAGCGCCCTGATCCTGGCCAGAGCCTCGGCGAAGGCATCCCGCCAGGGCCAGCGGGCCGGCAGGTGCAAGGTGAAACGCCGGGCGGTGCGGGTGAGCCGGCCGGGCAAGGCGACCAGCCAGCGGCGGATCGTCGCGGCGGTGCGCCAGGTCTCATCCTCCAAGCCCAGCTGCCCGACCCAGCGCGCCATGTTGTGGGCGAGGCAGGCGATCACAGTCCAGGCGGCATTGGCGGCGAAGCTGCCGGAGGGGAAGTGGGCGAGCGCCTGATCCTTAAGGTCGCGGATCGCAAGCTCGACCTCGGCGTGGTCGCGGTGCTCGGCGTCGACGGTGTGCATGTCCTCGGTGCGGTTGGTGAGGAAGGCGAAGTGGCGCCAGTAGGCAAAGAGCTCCTCCTGTCCCTCCTGGGCCGCCAGGTGGACGCGGCGGACGATCAGCCTGCGCTCGCCGTAGGTGGTCTCGGCGAGCTCGCAGATTCCTGTCTCGGGGTAGTCGGGGACCGCTCGCCAGGCAGACTCCGGGATCTCAGCGATCCGCTCTGCGATGCGCTTGTGGATCGTTACCGCGATCGAGTAGCGACAGCCCTTTGCCTCCAGGTAAGCGATCACCTGGCCCGAGTAGAAGGCCGAGTCGGCACGGATCAGGATCTCCCCGGTGGCCCCGGCGCGGCGCACCCGGGCGATCAGCTCCTCGCAGAAGCGAAGTGCACCGCGCCCGGAGTGGGCCGCCCCCTTGCGGGCTCGAACGTGAAGGACCTCACCGGTGCCCGCGCGGGTGGCGAGCAGCGGGTGGTAGCCGCGCACCCCGGTGTAGCCGCGGGAGGCACCCTGCTTGAGGGCGCCTTTGGCCTCGCCGAGGAAGCTGTCGATGTCGATAACCAAGCGCTTTGGGCCGGGGCCGGCGCCCAGCTCCCAGGCGCGCTTGATCGCCTCGCCCAGCACCCGGTCGAGTTGGCGCACGTGGCCGAAACTGAAGGAGCGCAGGAAGGTGCCGAGCGTCGAGGGAGCCATCGCCCGGTGGCCGAGCAGCGCCTCGGTGGCGCCGGCGCGCAGCACGTCTGTGTCATCGATCGAGTCCGCTCCCGCGACGATCGCGTGGATCAGGGTGAGCACCTTGCGCCCGGGGCGTGAAGCGCCCGCCCGCTCCCCCAGGTGGATCGTCCCGTCGACTAGGGACTCGATGCCAAGTCGCCTGCCCAGGGTGGCGATCAACACCAGCCCGGCGTTGGCAATCAACCGCTCGTCGTCGAACTCGACGCCCACCGAGTCGGGACGCAGGGACACCTCAGAACCCTTCACCATGTGAGTGACCTCCTGACGTCAGGCCGCGGCTGCCCTAAACAGCCGCTATTTGCCTGCTCAGGAGGTCATTTTCATAGGCGAGGCGGACGGAGTGACGGATCAAGGGTGTAGTGAATCGGTGGATCGAGGCTTAGTCGACACGCATGCCGCCCTTTGGTGGTTGAGCGATGACCCGCGCCTCTCGCGAGCGGCACGGGAGGCTATTGCCGGCGCCGAAGAGCCGCTTTTAAGCGCCGGATCGCTTTTCGAGGTCTCGATCAAAGCTTCTCTCGGTAAGCTTGAGGTCGCCGAGGGGTGGGCGGAGGAGCTCTTGGCGGAGGGCTTTTCCCTGCTGCCGATCTCCCTCGCACACGCTCACGTCTATCGAGAGCTGCCCTATGTGGAGCTCGACGGCAAACTGCAACGCGACCCCTTCGACCGTCTTCTCGTCGCCCAGGCTGGGGTCGAGGCGGTGCCGCTTCTCACCCGCGACCCGGGGATCAGGGCTCACGGCACCGCGACGATCTGGTGACGGTATCGACTGACCCTCGTCGAAGCTGTGCCCCCAGGTCTCACCCGCAGATGGCGTCGATGCTTCCAGCGCCGCGATCTGCCGCGGTGTGCGGGCCGTCACCCGCCCTCGTCTGCTGCACCGCCGGTTGTCCGAATACCGACCCGAATTTTGATCATTCGCTGTCCTTAAAAGTAGAAAGCGCCGCTTTCACAATGCGCCGAGGGGTGGCTCCGAGCTATAGCCTGCCCGCCGAGTAGACGCGTTCGCGATAGGCGCGAGCGGAACCAGGCAACGGAGGGGGCATCTTGGATCTGAAGACGGAGGGGAGCCTTCGCTACACACGCCGGTCCGTGGGCGCCCGCAGAGCAAGCGTCGGCATCCTCGCCGTGCTCGCGCTCACCGTCTGCGGTTTGCTGCTCGCATCATCGATGGCAAGCGCGGCTGCTGGCGGGTCGATCGAAGGAAAAGTGACGGATTCCTTGACCCATCTTCCAATCGAAGGCGCCTACGTCTGTGCCTACAACACCGAAGGCGAAGAAATCGAAGAACATTGCGAATTCACCGAACCCAGCGGGGAATACAGCATCCCCGGCTTGTCGAGCGGCAACTACAAGGTCGCCTTCTTTGCCGACTTCAAAGGCCTCAACTACATCACCCAGTACTACCAGGACGAGGCAACCTTCAGGGCGGCCAAAACGATCACGGTGAGCGCCCCCAAAGCTACCTCCGGCATCGACGCCGAAATGCACGAAGGTGGCCAGATCAAGGGCGAGGTGACCAACGCGTCGACGCTCGGCGCGATCAAAGAAATCGAAGTATGCGCGCTGGAAAAGGAAGAATTCGAATTCGTCGATTGCACCTACACCGGCGCTGGCGGCGAATATACCCTCGCGGGCCTGCCGGTGGGCGAATACAAGATCGAATTTTGGCCGGGCAGCCTCAACTACATCGCCCAGTATTACAACGCAAAGCCCTCATGGGAAAAAGCCGAACCGGTCCCGGTCAAAACGGCCGGTGAAACCGTCTCGGGCATCAACGCCGCAATGCAGGAAGGCGGGCAGATCACCGGCACGGTGACCAAAGCTGAAAATAGCACTCCTCTTTCTAATATCACGGTCTGCGCACTCGAAATGAGCAGCGAATTCGGGCGTTGCGCGCTTACCAACCCGAGCGGTAAATACTCGATCTCTGGCCTGCTGAGTGGGAGCTATAAGGTGGAGTTCTCCCCGGAATTCGAAGAAGAAGAAAGCGCGTATCTGACCCAGTACTACAACGACGAGCCGACCATTGCACAAGCCGATCCAGTTGTGGTAACCGCTCCTGCGACGCGTTCCGACATCAATGCTGCGCTGGCTCCAACCTCCACGCTTTGGCCCGCTAGCACCGGAGCGCCGCAGCTCTCCGGCACGCCGGAGCCCGGCAGCACGCTCTTCTGCTCGACCGGTAACTGGAGCAACAGCCCGATCGCATACGCCTACAAATGGTTGCGTGACGGTACCCCGGTCTCTGGTCAGACCTCCAGCACCTACGCGGTGGGGAGCACAGAAGTGGGTGAGGCGATCTCATGTCAGGTGACCGCGCTCAACGACTACGGCTCGCGAACGGCCACCAGCAACATCCTGCTGGTCTCCTCGCCGCCCATCCCGGCTCCTCAACCGAAGGCCGTGAAGTGCAAGAAGGGCTTCAAGAAGAAGAAGGTCCACGGCAAGGCCAAGTGCGTGAAGGTCAAGAAGCACAAGAAGCACAAGCATTGAGCTATTTGCAGGGGCGTTCGGGGGCGCGCTCCCCAAGGCGCCGTTCCAGAGCCCCAAGGGGCTCAGAGCGGCTCTCAGATGATTGCTTGATTGTGGGGCCGAAGTGGAGCCGCCGACGATTCGGCTAGGCTCGCGGCCATGAAAATCTCGTCCAAGGTCAGCCATGTCCCTGCACGTTCTCGTCTACCTGGCTCTTGTCGCTGTCGGCGCATGGATGCTCCTCGCAGCGAGTGCCCAGGCGGCGACTGTTACCGTTGGTAGCTCTCTCACCGGCTCTTTTACGCCCAGCAGTGCCGAAGTGACTCCTTACCTAGGCATCGACTCGGCGCTCGCTGATCCAAATGCCCATGTCCTTAGTCCCGTGAGCGGTGTGATTGTACGGTGGCATCTGATCGACGCCGCGGGGAGCGACTTCAAACTTCGAGTTATGCGGCCGGCTGGCGGCACCAGCTATACCTCGACCGGAACCAGCGCCCCGGTTTCGCCCAGCGGCACCGGCAACGAAACGTTTCCCACTGACCTACCGATCGCGGCCGGCGAAACGGTGGGGCTCGACGTTCCGCCCGGAGCGACGGAGGGACTCGCGCCCGGTGGGGGCACGAACTACTGGCAACCACCGCTCGCCGAAGGCGCAACCGGCCCATTCACCTCAGGCTTCCCCAAGGAATACGGCTTCAACGCCGATGTCCAGCCGCTTCCAGGCATCACAGCTATCAGCCCTAGCTCCGGCTCAATCAAAGGAGGCACGTCGGTGACGATCACGGGCACGGACTTCGCCGGAGTCAGCGCGGTCAAGTTCGGCTCTGCCGCAGCCTCAAGCTTCACCGTCAACTCCGAAACTCAGATCACCGCGGTCGCATCGCCCAGCGCGACTCCGGGCGCGGTCGATACCAGCGCCACCACGGCGACCGGGACGACCGCCACCAGTGCCGCCGATCAGTTCACCTACACCGCAGCGCCCGCCATCGCCGCCTGCGCCGTTCCCAAGCTCAAAGGCAAGAAGTTGAAGAGCGCCAAGAAGAAGTTGAAAGCAGGCGACTGCAAGTTCGGCAAGGTGAAGAAGCTCAAGGGCGCCACGACGAAGACGGGCAAGGTGAAGAAGCAGAGCCCCAAGCCGGGCAAGATTCTGGCGCCCGGCGCCAAGGTGAGCGTCAAGCTGGGGTAGCTGGCCCTCAGCGAAGCAGCGGCAGCTCGCAGCGGAACTCCTTGGGATCGATCTGGTTGTCAAGGTTGACGGCCCCGGTGGGTGAACGGTGACGCCGGTGTATTCGTTTTCGGCTGTCACGTTGTCGATGCTGTTTGACCACTCATCGCCAGCGGTCAGGGTGACCCCCGACTTAAGCGCGAAGGCGCGCAGGCTGAGCGCGTCTGGAAGTTGGCCCCCGGCTTCGCTGCAAGTCTGAGCTGCGACCGGCATGGTTGCCGCGCCGCGCGCCGCCGTTTCCCAGCACTCGCCCGCGAACAGCTGTGTCCCCGTCGGGCAGCCAATTGTGCGACCGATGATTTTTTCCGCGTTGACGGCATCGAGCGCTGTCACGGCGCTTCCCGCCGTCTTCGCTTCACCCGCCTTGGGCACCAGCCCCAGGCTCGACTCCTTGACCTGCTTGCCGGTCACCGTGTTCGGCTTCAGCCGGTTGCCGGGGATCGAATTGACCTTGATCGTCTTGCCATTGATCTTGCTCGCCGCGTAGACGGTGCCTCCGAGGGCGACGAAGAGCGCGATCAGCGAGATAATCAGAGCCGGTGACGGGCGACGGATTTCCTTGAGCATCGTTCCCTCCTGTCGTGACGCACAGATAAGAGTCTGCCTTCAGCACTAGCGTTTGGACGTTACCGCCGCCGCGCCTGATGGCCAGATGAACTTTTGGCCTAGGATCTGGGTGATCGTCACAACCTTATAGCCACGGGCAGAGAGGTCTTCGAGAATGGTCGGCAGCGCTTGCACGGTTTGCCCATGTGTATTGGGGTTGTCGTGCATGACCACGATGTAGCCGGGTCGCACCTGGTTGAGCACTCGTTTGGTGATGACTTCGACTCCCGGGTGCAGATAGTCGCCGGAATCGATCTTCCACTTGACGGTTGTCATGCCAAGTTCCTTGGCCCGTTGAACGAGGTCAGGGCTTACGACGCCATAAGGCGGTCGGAAAAGACACGGTCGAAAGCCGCTGACTCGTTGAATGACGTTGGAGGTTTTCCCCAGCTGCCTGGTGGCGAGCGGACCCAGTTCGGCTAGATTGCTTGGATGGCTGTAGGAATGGTTGCCGAACTCCATCCCATCGCCGATCATCGCGCGCAGCAGATTGCGGTGACCAGGCACAAGGTGGCCGATCAGGAAGAAGGTCGCCGTGGCATGGTGCTGGCGCAATATTTCGAACAGGTGTTGAGTTTCGGGGCTGACACCATCATCGAAGCTGAGCGCGACTAGACGTTTATTGGGCGACCCGTTACGGGTAAACACGAGCTTGTGGGTGCAGCCGATGGGCCCTGGATGCACGGTAAATAGCTTGGTTTGCGAGGACTGACCGCAGCCCGCCATCCCGAAGGTAGCGAGCGCACTAAGCGCCAGGACGATCAGGCGGACTGGGCGGGCTACGAGGTTCATGGGCGCAAGGCGTCTGGCTGGATCGTCTTTGCTAGGCTGTCGTCGCCGGCCCAATAATCACCCACCTGGGCCGGTCGAAATCTCACCCACTCTGAGCGTGTAGGTCTCGTCCGGCAACGCTTCGACCCTCACTCGGTCAAGAAGACCGAGGCGAGGAGAAGGGAATGCTGGACGTGGAGCAGTGGGCCGAGATCAGGCGGATGCACGAGGTCGAGGGGCTCTCGATCCGCGAGATCGCTCGCCGCAGCGGCCGGGACCGAAACACAGTCCGCGCCGCCCTTCGCTCTGAGAAGCCACCGCGCTATCGCCGTGCTCCACAGCCATCGAAGCTCGACCCCTTCAAGGATGAGATCCAGCGGCTGCTGGAAGACGACGCGACACTGCCCGGCAAGCGGATCCGCGAGGAAATCGAAGCAGACGGCTATCGGGGCGGAAAGTCGATCCTCGACGACTACCTGCGCGGGGTGCGCCTCCGCTTTAAGGCCCCCCGCACCTACCAGCGCACCAGCTACCGCCCCGGGGAAATCTGCCAGTTCGACGTCTGGCGCCCAGCGCGCGAGATCCCCGTCGGCCACGGTCAGACCCGCCCCGGCTACGTCGTCACCTGTGCCCTTGGATGGTCGCGAGCGGCCGCCTCTTCACTGGTCTTCTCCAAGCAGGGCCACGACCTGCGCTTCGGCATCTCGCGCTGCCTCACTTTCCTCGGTGCGATGCCAAAGACGATCGTCTGGGACCGCGAGGGCGCCCTTCACGCCGGCGGCGGGCGACCGACTGAGGAGTTCGCCGCCTTCTGCGGAGCGCTGCCGGTCGGCTGGCACTTCTGCGAGGCTCGCGACCCCCAGGCCAAGGGAATCATCGAGCGCCACCAGGGCTTCATTGAGACCAACTTCGAGCCCGGCCGGCACTTCGCCTCGCCCGAGCATTTCCAGGCAGAGCTCGACGCCTGGGAGGAGCGGGTCGGGGGGCGCCTCTTGAAGACGATCCGCGCGAGGCCAGCCGAGCGCCTCGCGAAAGAGCGCGAGCGGATGCGCCCCTTACCCGATCAAATGCCCGACACCGAGTGCCGTTTCGTGATCAGGGTTCCCTCCCAGCCCTACCTGCGCTTCGACACCAACGACTACTCGCTGGACCCACGCCTTGCCGGGCGGCGAGTCGAGGCGAGGATCGGCCAGCGCCACCTCGCCGCCGTCGCGCTTGACAGCGGCGAGGTCGTTGCCAGCCACCGGCGCTCCTTCGCCAAGGGCCTCACCTTCACCGACCCCGCCCACCAGGTCGCCCTCGATCAGCTGCGCGGCGATCGCCGTCGCGGCCCCGAGGTAGAGGTCGAGCTGCGCCCCCTTAAGCGCTATGACGCCCTGATCCCGGCATGAGCAAGACCTCGGAGCTCACCTACCTCTTCCGCGCCTTAAAGGCGCCGGCTGCAGCCATGGCGCTGCCCAAGCTCAGCGAGCGGGCCCGCGAGGAGGAGTGGTCCCACGAGCGCTTCCTTGAGGCCGTGCTCTCCACCGAGGTCGCCTCGCGCGAGAGCCACGGCGGCGAGAGCCGGATCAAGGCGGCTCGCTTCGGAGCCCGAAAGACCCTTGAGGAGTTTGACTTCACCTTCCAGCACTCGGTTAAGAAGCAGGTGATCGAGCACCTTGGCCAGCTCGATTTCTGCCACGGCAAAGAGAACGTGGTCCTCCTGGGCCCGCCGGGGACGGGCAAGACCCACCTGGCGATCGCCCTCGGCATCCGCGCCTGCCTCGCCGGCCAACGCGTGCAGTTCGCCACCGCGACCGAGTGGGTGGCACGGCTGGGCGAGGCAAAGCGAGCGGGCAAGCTCGAGGCCGAGCTGCGCCGTTTGGGCTTCGTGCCCCTGATCGTCGTCGATGAGGTCGGCTACATCCCCTTTGACCCCGAGGCCGCCAACCTGATGTTCAGCTTGGTCTCGGCGCGCTATGAGCGCGCCTCATTGATCGTCACCTCGAACAAGCCCTTCTCGGCCTGGGGGGAGATCTTCGGCGACGAAGTAGTCGCCGCGGCGATGATCGACCGGCTGGTGCACCACGCCGAGATCCTCTCCCTCAAAGGCGACAGCTTCAGGCTGCGCGACAAGGACCTGGGCTCGCCGCCGCCCAGGGACTGAGCGCGCGCCCCGCCTGCTCTGCTCCGCCCTACGGGCTCCGCTGCGCAGGCGGGGCCTCTCCTTCAACCGCTCGAAGGGACGGAGGTGGGTGAATATTCAACCGGCGCAGGTGGGTGAGTTTTCAACCGGCCTTGACAGCTAGGCACTGGTTCCGTTGCTGAGGTTGTCGAGTTGAGCTCAGTTAGAGCAGTTCGTCTGGTGCGCTCTTCTTCCTTCATTCGGCCCGAGAGCTGCTCGGATCGTCTTTAGGACCTATCCCGTTAGGGGGCGTGCCCCTAGGTCGTCCTAACCCCGAGATGTGAAGACAGGTCGGGTTCATCTCACGCTCGCCATCTTGCGGGCGCCGAAGACGATATCCGCCGGCACCCGCCCCTTCGTCAGCCTGCCCGTGTGGGCACGGTCGGTGTTGTAGTAACGCAGGTACTCATCGAGGTCGCGCCGCAGCGCCGTGATCCTCGGCGCCAGCGAGCGCGAGAAGGCCGGCCGCCAGCACTCCTCCAAGATCGTCAGCTGCACTCGCTCCACGCAGCCGTTTGAGTTCGGCCGCCCGGCCTTGATCTTGCGCTGGGTGGCTTTGTGGTTGGCGAGTGCCTTGCCGAAGCCCTCGGCGCGGAACTCCGAGCCGTTATCGGTGGTGACCTCGCCGAGCTTCCAGCCCGCCTGCTTGAGGTCTTTGGCAACCAGATGGACCAGCTCGGCGGTGTACCGGGCGGTGGGGTTGTGCTCGGTGGAGCGAAGGAAGGCCCAGGTGTAGGCGGAGGCGACGTCGATTGCGGTGTATTGCCAGATCACCCCTTTGCTGCCCGAGAGGCGCCCGACGTAAAAGCAGTCCATCTGCACCTTCTCGCCGGGGCAAGAGGCGTCGATGTGCAGCTCCTTCGGCGGGTGCTCGGGCTTGCGCTCGTAGGGATCGGCGTGGCGGGCGATCAGCGCCAGGCGCTTGGAGCGGGTGTTGAGGTTAAAGCGCTTGAGCACGCACCAGACGCCGTTCTCAGAGATCGCGATCCCGCCCCACTTCTCCCTCGCCAGCTCGGCTGAGATACGCCTGGGTCCGAAGCCGGGGTGGCCGAGGGCAAAGGCGAGGATGCGGTGCTCGAGGTGAGGGCCGACCTGGTTGGGCATCCGCGGGCGACGGCGCTCCCTGACTCGCAGTCCGTTAAGGCCGTAGCGCTCCAGCTTCGGCTTCCAGGCGTAGTAGGTAGACCTGGCCACCCCCATCGCCCGGCAGGCCTCTGAACGTTGCCCAGCTCCTCGGCCAGGGTGAACAGCCGCAGGCGGAATCCGAACAGCACGTCATCCTCTGTCATTGCGCGCTCCCTTTTGGTGCTTCATTGATTGGCGTCAGGAAGCGTGGGTGAGCGCGCGGACGCCCCGGCCATGGCCGGGGCGTCCGAATGAAGGCGTCCCTACGGAGCCCGGAGGTGTCCGGGGTACTTGGGGTTAGTCCGCCCTAGGTCTGTCTCAGGGTGCGATCTCTAACGGGATAGGTCCTTAGCCCCGTCGGCCGCGCTCAGTTCCAATCTGCGGGAAGGTGCGCAACCAGGGCGATCAGCACGGCCGCGACCACGAGGCTGCAGATTATGACGAGCACGGGCGATTCCATCTCAACCAGTTCGGAACGAGTGCAGCTGTGTTTGAGCTTTGGCTGCAGAGATGCATGGGACAGGCGTCGTGACAGCTTGCTGCCGTTCAATCTGCGAAGCGATCCTCGCTGGCTGCCATCCCCAGATAGGAGGATTGGAACAGCAAAAGGGCGCCTGAGGCGCCCTTTTGCTCGTTGGATGGTTTTGACCTGCTCAGGTTTCTTTTGCGCACTGAGTAAGCCCAAGCGCGTGGAGCTTTTCTCCGGTCGCCTTGAAAGGGCTGGGCTTGCTGAAAGCAAGTTCAGGCTTGGCCTTGACCTTGTTCAGCGCTTCTTGGGCGGTTTCCAGCGCCGAGGTCACCTGTTGTTCCTCGCCAGCCGGCGCTCCAAGTGCTTTAACGAAATCGATCTGAGTCTGGACATTGGGAACGAAAACGGCGTCGACGAGTTCCGTCTGCTGGGCCTTGGTCGGTTCTGTCTTTTCGCTGATGCCATGTTTTTTGAAGAAGGCCATGAATTCAGCTTGTTGCTTCTTTTGGTTAGCCACGCAGCTCGCGTTGCCCTTCGCCACGAATTCGGCCTTGGAGATTGCGGCCGTCGTCGTGGTCGTCGAGCTGCTGCTCCCACAACCCGCAACGAACAGGCCGGCGATGAGAAAGGCGGCTACCGGCAAAACGCCCATATGTCTGCGGTGCATCGAAACCTCCTTGCATTGACTGGTCTGCGCGACCCTAGCTTGTGACCGCTCATCGCCGCTGCCCGATCTTCGCGTTGCTGATTGCGGCCCTCCTGGGAGCCCTGATCGGATGGGCAGTGCCTCGGTTGCGCAAGCCCCGTCAGTAAACGGGACTGATCGACTCACCGAGCCCGCATTCTGGCCGCGCCGCTCTGCCTAGCTTGATCTGGCGCTGCTAAGGGCCTATCGAGATAGGCCCTAAAGACCGAACCCGCTGGCGCCGACTAAGGGAGAAGCGGCGCACGACCCCGGCTCGCTCTATCAGTGCAGCGGGCCGGGGGTCGCGTCGCTCTTGTAGCTGACGGGGTGAGCGCTGTTCAGCAATCTAAAGGACCTATCCCGGTGAGGGGCCGTCCCAGGGGTGCGATCCCCCAGCGGGATAGCCTGGTAACGTCGCCCCATGACTGCACGCAAGCGGCGTTTGACTTGCGTAGCCTCCTGTGGGCTTCTGGCCCTCGTCGCGGTTGCCTCGGCAGTGGCGAACGGACCAGCAGCCGACGCGCTGGCGGCGCGTACGGTGGGAGCGCCTGTGCTCGGGTCTCGGAGCTTTGAGCCGAAAGGCGCCGGCTGGGGCAAGGTGGACCCTTCGAGGATTTTCAACGGAGGCGATCCCAGTGGTCTGGTGACGCACATCCAGTGGACGGGTTGGGGTGACTCGGTCGCGACAGGCCGGGGACTGAATTCAATCTTCAAGCCACATGGCGGCTACTACCCGGATCTCGTCACTATCGAGTTGCACGCATCGGACCTCGGTCACTGCACGGCCGGCGGTCCGCTCGCCTACCGCCGCCTCTCCGTCCGCGTGCCCGCACGTCCCGGCGGCAAGCTTGGGCCGTGGACGCTGTGGAGCGGTGCATCCACCATCTGCTCCGGCCTCGCCTCGACGTCGAGCGCGCAGCTGTGGACAGCGCTGGGCGGGAAGGTCACCTGTGGTGTTGCGATCCACCCGGTCAACTCGCCGCCGATGCAGCTGCTCTGTAGCGCCAAGCCGGTGCCGCCTCCGAAGGCCAACGGCGTCGGTGACCCCGGCTTCGTCTTCCTCGGATCGACCGGGCACCCGTCGCTCGCGCGGCTCAGCCAAGACTCCTTCGTCGGCACAAAGCCGGTGGCGCTCAGCCAAGGGCGTCAGTGGGGCATCGGTCCGATCAGCGTGACCTGCACGATCGGCTCGCGAGCGGTTAGCTGCGCAAACCGCTCGCATCACGGCTTCACGATCACGAAGAGCTCCTACCGCGCGTTCTGAGACTCCGCGTCGGTGGCCGGGCTACTGCCGCGTGTCTGAACACAGATCAAAAGGAGAGCGCGATGGCTAGCACCTTCGAGTCGCTCAGACAGACCAAGACGATCCTCCTCACCACCTACAAGCACGACGGCACGCCGATCGGAACGCCGGTGAGCATCGCCTTCGACGGAAAGCGCGCATTCTTTCGCTCCTACGACAAGGCATGGAAGACGAAGCGCTTGCGCAACGACCCGCGCGTTGAGGCCGCTCCCTGCACGATGCGCGGCAAGCCGACGGGTGAGCCGATCTCACTCGGGCAAGGCTGCTTGACGACGATGAAGCCAAAACGGCCGCCAAGGCTCTGGCGCAGCGTCACCCGGTGCTGCAGGCGATCCTCGTCCCCCTCGGCCACCGGCTCATGCGCTACAAGACGATGCATTACGAGCTGAGCACGCCCGTCGAGTAGTACGTCGCTTGCTTGTTCCGCGCAGGAACGCCTGGCCGCTTCCTTGCCGGGCGTCGTTGATCTGCGCCTGCTCGGAATCCAACTCCCTTGCCGCTTCAGTCGCTTCGCCAGCTTCCGCGGATGAAGGAGCGAGTCCTCAGCGACTTGGTGGACTTGGCACTTCCATGAATGCGGCGGCTGGTGTCTGACTCAGGCCGCTAGCGGGGGGCAAGAGCGAGGCCCCCGGCTTCCCCCGATCACAGCTCATACATATGTTGAGCGAACGTCAAGAGATCGCCAGCGAAGCGACTAAACTTGCCCTCATTATGGCAACGGTCCTTACTCTGGTTTCCGGCGACATAACGGTCAAGGAGGACATCAAGGTGGTGCAGGCGCACGTTGAGCGGAGATCCCCCGGGCTCATGTCGCTAACCGACGCGGCCGACGGCTCCCAAGTCCTCATCAGCCCGACGCACGTCGAAAAGCTCTGCGTCTGCCCTGAGCCTCCAAGCCCCCCCACGCCGTTTCCGCGGTGGGGTGTGCAGTTCGAACCGTCGTCGGACTTCGTTGATGGACAACCGGAGAGGGCTCCTATCCGGTCAGTTTGAGCCGTGAAGGGGCGGCTCGCCGGGGATTTCAGTCGCAGCCCGCCGGAGAAGTCAAGACCCGATCCGGCTGACGCGCATGAATATGCCTAAAAGCAGCCCGCCTCCAGCGATTACCGCGACGCCAAGCGGGACCGAGCCGGTTGCTATGCCAACAATGACTGCGGCGGTCCATAGAACCGCGACGGGAAAGCGCACATCAGCTTCGCGTCGTTCTGGCGCCTGCTTTGTCGATTGGATGGGCGTCGTCGATTGGCTCGCAGGTTGGGCGTATTCGCTTTCCCGTTCGAGGTACTTGCGTGCGAGCGCGCCACGGTCTTCCTTTGTCACCCGCTTAGACTAGCTTGGTAGCGGGCTGGCGGCGATTCATCGGTGCATCGCCAAGGACGCGATTGCGTGTACCCGAGAACACCCCCCTCGCCTCCTCTACCGGCATCATCAGTCTTCGCCTCGCCAGGTTCCCCGATTGACGGCAACCCCAACCCCCGCTAGCCTCCGATTGGTCATCGACCTCCAAAGCGGGATGGAGCTGGCAGTGAGGAGAACGGATGCGATGCGGGCCTCTAGGGCGCTGATCGTCCTAGCGCTCGCTGCTCTGACGATGTTCGCTGGCGCATCCACCGCATCAGCGAGCACCGGCTCGATCGAAGGTGTCACCGTCGAACCGTCGCTGGCCCACGCCACTGTCGAGAACCTCTCCGTTCTCTTACAGCGAATGTCCCTCGACTGAACCGAATTGCGCGTGGTCGGCAACTGCCACCCTCGCGCCCCCGCCTCCACAGCTGACATCATGCCCCGAAGTCTGGTCATGGTTCTTGGAAGTTGAGGGACACCCTCCGAATATGCCCCCACCCCCTCCGGGCTGGCATCCCGAACGCCGGATCTGGAACCTTGCGTCCACCGGAAATGGATCTGTCCAGAGCGGCCCTCTGCAGCTTGATATCGAAGGGGTCAACGACTATCGAATCTGTCTCTATGCGACGCACTTCTTTGCGGCCCAGACTTCTACGCGCTCCGGCCTTGCCCAGCCCGCCTACACCGCCAACCCGGAATACTCTGATCTCATCGCCGAACAGCTCTTGCACGTCGACCTCCCACCGAGCCAGAAAACCCAGCCTGCGGTCTCCGCGAAACCCATGCACAGGCATCGGGTGCCGGACGTCGTGGGCCTGAAGCCGCCAGTCGCTGACCGACTGCTGGAGCAGCATCACTTCAAGGTGAAGTACACAGCTCTCAGCAATTTGTGTGCGGGCATCCCGCCTCACGGGCACATCATCATTCAGAAGCCGAGGGCGGGCAAGCTGGTTCGACGGGGATCCACCGTTCGCTTACAAACCAGCTGCGGTTGAGCATGACCCTCGACTGATGTCAAAGGTGGAGTGCGATCCGACCAAAGTCCGGGACATAGGAGCAAAAGGCAAACGTCGAGGCGCTGAGCGCCTATTTGGGCGAAGCGTAGGACATGTAGATCGTGCACGCGCCGAACGACATCGAGCCGCTCAGCACCTCTTTGGTTACATCCTCGAAGTCCCAGATCATGTTGAACTTCCCGGCGTAAACTTTTCCTCCGGCCTTGATCTTGCCGGCCATAGGTTCAGCTTCGCCCCCGACGTTCTTGCCAACACCCCAGGTGCTTGCTCCGCCCCGAGTGAAGACCCGCAGCGGATACTTGCCGAGGACCGTCGCCGTCTCGGGCTTTTCGCTGCAGCCGCCTTCTTCGGTCGTGAGGTGGTAGTTCGTCAGGACGACCTTTCCCTTTTTTTTCTTCAGGGTGAAGCCTCCTGCGCCATCCTGTGCGGCCCAAGCGCCCAGGCGTGGGTTCGGGAGCGAGGCCGCCGATGCCGCGACAGCGGAGAGGACCAGCATCGCGACAATCGCCGCTATCAGGGCTGCCGAGCGCTTCAAGGCTGCGCCAGTATGCCTTGGGGAGTGGTTCGTGTCAACAGAGGCGGGATGCGCGTCTTGTGACCGCGCCTCACCGCTGCCCCATCTGCGGCTCCGACCTCTCAGGCCGCTGAGCAGACGCTCTTACCTGCCCCGGTTCATGCTGGCGTGAGCGGCAGCGACTCTTACGGCTCCTGAGCGGCGAAGGCGACGGTCGGTACCGGAGATCGGTGCGGGAGTGGCTGAGTCGGCGCCGTAGGCGTGCACAGGGCGGGATTCGTGCCACCTGACGCCCCAAACCACCGAGATCGGATATGAATGGCGCCTGGTTGGGGGTTCTCTACAGACGGGAGAACGTGTATGAAGAGCATTCGGATTGCGGTACTTGCACTGGGGGCGATAGCGGCCCTGGCGTTGCTGGCTGGGTGCGGTTCATCTAAGACCCACGGCGAAGAAGCGACTCTCAAGCTGATTCAGCCCGGCGGTAACAGCAAGACCAACGCCCCGATCGGGAAATTCAACGGGAGGAGCTTTACCCCTGGCAACGGGATCTCTATCTCGAATCTGCTCCAGAGCACGGAAAAGAAGACCGTGGGCGAAATCAACGCAGTCTGTATTGATACCCAGCCCACTTCAGGCGAAGCCATCCTGAGTGGCACCTGCACCGGCACGGCAACTGTGCCAGGCGGCACATTTGCTTTGAACGTTGGCGGGAAAGGGGTGATCGCCGGCAAGGGTGTCTTCGGTGCGATCACTGGCGGAACCGGCAAATACAACGGGGCTCTCGGCAACTTCAGCTCGAAGCCGACGAGCAGCAGCGGCGAAGGCGGTCCGAAGGAAGTCAACTTCAACTACATCCTCCCGTAGTCAAACTGCGTCCGACCGTGTGGCCCGAGTAACGGGCTGCGCGGTCGGGCGAATGGCTTTGGTCTGAGTGGGCTAGTGCCTTGCGTCTTCCCGCCCTAGACGCCTCCTCAGCGGCTCAGGTGCCGATGGCTACCGGAGGGGCTGAAGGAACGGCTTGGAAGGTCGCCGTAAGCGCACAGAACGCGCCAGCAAGGCAACGTGAGGCACTCAGTGCGTCTGGGAGATCTGCACTCTACGACGACGAGGCCGCGCTGCCGGTCATTTGCATTTGTGGCACAGCTCATTTGCGACGCGCTCCAGCAAGGGCAGGATCGCCCCTTCCGCTTCGACGTCGAATACGTCGTTACGGACCTGTAGCCATCCAAACCCTACGGGTTGCCCTTGCACCATCGGATTGATGGTCGGCACATCGTCGTTGTAGCCTAATTCTGCGCTGGTACCGAGTCCATGGATGACGTGCCTCGTGAATCCGGTCGGCCAGCCCCGACGGCGCTCGGCCTGAGGATGTTTCCTATAGAGCGCTGCGCCGGCCACCACCAACCCGTCGTTGCCGCCACGGTGCGTACACTTCGGCATATCAGGTTCAGTCGCGCATTCCAAGACATATGCGCCAGAATCTTCAAGTGTAAACATACGGAATTCGCAGACGCTGACCTCAACGTTATCGAAGAATTTTCCAGGGGGGGATTCTTCGGTGACCGTATCTGGAAAGTCGCTCAATGTGAGCAGGCCCTGACATCCACGGAAGGGGAGCGCCTTGCCCGGTTTTGCGGGCGGCTTGGGCTTCGCACCCGCGCTGGGCGCCCACATCACTAGGCATCCCAAGGCAAGAGCCAAAACGGCGATCGCCCACCTCTTGCCTCGAATCATTGGAGACCCCTTCTGAGTGTCGCCGACTTGTTGGTTGCCGACGATACCTAAATGCGGTCGGCGATACAGCCTCAAAGCATCGGCTTGATCGCCTCGAAGACCCGCGCTCGTAGCCAGGGTCAACGTCGCGCAGCAGCTCCGCGGCGTAGACGATTTCCTCCAGGTCTGGCGCAGACCGAGCTGGGCGCCGCACGCGGGCGCAGCGGGTAGCCGGGTGCTACCGCAAGTGAGGAGCCAATACCCGAGACGTATCGGATAGGCCTTTGGCAGGATCGATTGCGGGCTGCCTCGACGGTCTAGACTGCCGGGCATGGTTCGCCGATCGGCCGTCGCTTTCGCCGTGACCGTTGCCTGCCTTTGGGCAGCAACCACCACAACCGCAAGCCGCCCGCCCGCGGATCACGAGTTCGTCGAGCAGACAGCCTCAGCATCCCTTCTACCTCAGGTCGTCTGTGCGACCACCTACGGACCGATAGGCCAGGCCAAGTTCGCCTATCGCACGCGCCCCCGAGCCTGCCTCTTCCATAAGCCTGGTACGCCCGTCGACGAAGCAGACCTTGTTGCCGGGAGTCAGCTCCACTGGCTGCTCTGGGGCAAGACGGTCGCGATCGGCAAGGGCAAGTCTGCCCAGAACATGGTGGGGCTTGTCCCAATTGATGTCCGGCTGACCCATCCCCTGACGGTCTGCGGCCACACGGTCTTCTCTAAGGCCCAATTCAAGTTCCCGGCGTCAAAGGGCGGTTACGGCCGTCCGGTAGCTCTGGATCGCTCGCTTGGCAACTGCTGAATCTTGCGGATGACCGCAGGCCGTTTGGTCGCTTGCACATCGAATGGCCGTGCGTTGAGGGGGAAGAATCGCGCTGCTCGTCGGTTGAACACGGCTTTCTATCCGGGAAATCGGGAAGTAGCCTCGCAACGCTCAAAATCAAGACATCTTTTCCCAATTTCACGAAGCTCCACAAGAAGTTCCGATGCTGATTCAAACCAAAGGGTGAGCCCTGTGTGGCGCTTTGGCACGCCGTGTCCGCGTGCGATCTGGGAAGATTGCCCTCGCTGAGAACCGCTGGCCCGTCGTGGGCTGCTAACGATTTCGGAGGTCATCCCGTGAAGCGCCCCTACGTTTTGTTGGTTGTTGTCCTGTTTGCAGTGCTCACGGCTTCGGCGACGCAGAGCGGGGTGCCGCCGGCACACGCTTTTATCTTGCACTCCGTTGATCTGCGCAAGACGAAGCTCGGCAAGATCTTGGTCAACACCGCCGGTACCACGCTGTTCGAGTTCACGAAGGACCCTCCGAAGAAGGACACCTGCGTGAAGCACGCCGGCTGCACGGCGATCTGGATTCCACAGGAAGAGACCGGCAAGCCGACCGCTGGTCCCGGGGTCCGCGCCTCCCTGCTGTCGACAATTAATGTCCAGGGCTTGCGACAGCTCACCTACGCCGGCCACCCGCTCTACATCGATAGTTCCGCCACCGGGCCCGGACAGACGTCCTACGTGGGGACCAAGCAGTTCGGTGGCAGCTGGGATGCGATCAATTCCAAGGGGCACTCTGTGAAGTAGAGCCGCGCGACGTGGTGATCAACTGCGCTGGCATGCAAGCAGCGCCTCTCTTTTGTGTGAAGTGCTCGTGCATGCCGCCGGTCGCGATCGCAAGCGACTGCGTGTCCGCTTCCAGCCCGACGTCGTGTTAGTCAGCTCGGCGTGACGGCGATGACCGGAATCGCCCGGGATGTCTGCTTCTGGTAGGCGCTGTAGCGATCGTGGTTGTTTTCGTTGACGATCTTCCAGAGCCGCTCGTAGTCGGGATCGGAGGGCTCGATGACCCTGGAGGTGGCCTTGTGGCGCTCGCGGCCGATCTGAACCTCGACCTCCGGGTTCGCTCGGAGATTGTGAAGCCAGGCCGGATCTCGGTCGGCGCCGCCGTTGGAGGCGACCACGAGGTAGTCGGATCCGTCGCGCGCGTAGACCAGGGCGTTTGTCCGCGTCTTTCCCGAGCGGCGCCCGGTCGTTCGCAGAAGCAGGGTCGGGACGCCGATCATCCGATGTCCGATCCGCCCGTCGGTTCCCTTGTAGAGCCGCTCGTGAAGACGGAGAAACTGGCCCATAGCGCTCATCGCAGGCATAGCCTATTGGAACCAGCCGACCGCTCGGCTCGCTCCCGTCATCGGTTTGCCCCTCGGCAAGGTCTGTGTTTTGGCTGCCATCTGCCCCGGCTAGTGTCCTGAGTCGTAATTTCGGGTGCACTCGTCGCGAGTGGCGACACTAGGATTGCAACCTCGTGACGGTCCTTGTTGCCATCACCGTCAGCGAAGTCGTCGAGTTCGTCCTGATTATCGGGGCCACCACCCTGCTTACCATCAACCGCGTCCGCCGCTTTAAGCCCTGCGCTGCGGCATGTGCTGACCATAGATTTCATCGTGCGAGGCAGGGGAGTCGCGGAGCACGAATGGCGGCTGAGCCCCGCCGATTCGTGCTCAGTTCCAATCTGCGGGGAGGCGCGCAACCAGGGCGATCAGCACGGCTGCAACTACAAGGCTGCTGACTATGACCAGCACCGGTGATTCCATTCCAACCCGTTCGGAACGAATGCGGCAGTGCTTGAGCGTTGGCCGTTGAGATGCACGGCCGTCGTGGCTGACTGCTGCTGCTATTTGGTTACCGGGGAACTGTCTTCCGCTGTCATCGAGAGCAACTCGCCCGTGATGCAGCTTGGACAGATCACGCCGAATACCTCTCCCTCTTTATCTGTCGATACCCCCCACTCGATAGGTAGGGCGGCACTGTCAACGTCGGGGTTCGGGCGCTGGCAGATCATGCAGCGCTGTTCAGCGTGGCCGTTCATCTGTCCATACACCCGATCCAACAGATTCAGAGAGCTGCAAGTTGTCGTTGACAAAGCACATAGCAGTGATCGAACCTCTGCAGCGCAACTTGAGCGTCGAGGTGAATAGATGTCCAATCTGCGGCTCTGACCTCTCAGGCGACGCGCAGGCGCCGGCTGCAACCGCGGTTGGGACGGCGGTCCACAGAGTCGGCCAGCATAGGTCCTTGTTCATGGTCGGCTCGGTGCCTGTCGATGACGCTCCATGCCCGATCTTCAGAGGAGCAAAGAGCGGCTTCGCCGGCGGGCGATTCTGGCGGCACTTGGAGCTTGCTTCGCGATATTGGCTCTCGCAGCTACGGCTCAGGCCGAAACCTTGACGCTCGGACCGGCGCTTACCGGCCCGGGTAGCTCCGGGTATTGCTCGATTGAAGCCTGCGACGAGATGCTGCTGACTACAGAAGCACCGTCCGTAGAGATCGCCTCTCCGATTGACGGGACCGTTGTCCGCTGGCGAGTCAAAGGGCCCTCCGCGACGCCCGGATACAGCCTCAACGTGCTGCGCGACAATGGCGACGGCACCTACACGGTGACGGCATCGACAGGTCCAGTGACCCCCGCCGGCAACGAAATCGAAACCCTGGCTACGAGCCTTCCGATTCACGTCGGAGAATACATCGAGCTGAATCTCCCGCAGAATGGCCAGTTCACCGCGCTCGAAGGTGAATCGACCTATGCCACCTTCTTCCCTGTCCTGCAATCCGGCGAAACCCGCGCACCGTTTAACGAATACAAATATCCCTACACCTTCGGCTACAACGCGGACATCGAATCTGAATCGACCCCGGCGCCCCCCGGGACCTCGGCACCGCCAGCGCCCCCGACCGCGGCTCCAATCCCAGAGCCAGTGGCGGAAGCCCACTGCCTCGTCCCCAAGCTGGCGGGCAAGAAGCTGAAGGCGGCCAAGAAGGCCCTGACCAAGGCCGAATGCAAGCTCGGCAAGGTGAAGGGCAAAAAGAGCAAGAGCGCCAAGGTGATCAAGCAGAGCCCCAAGCCCGGCGCCGTCCTGCCTCTGGGTACCAAGGTCAACGTCAAGCTGGGCGGATAAGTCCCTCATCGTTGACCTGGCGATGTTGGCGAGCATTGCGAATGGCCAGTCCACCAGGATGCCGGTGCTGCTGGAGGCCTGGCGCAGGCAACGCTCCGTGACCTTGACGGCGCAAGCGCAGGCTGCTCCAATCACCCCTTGAGCTCTCGCCACCTCGTCCTGGCAGCTGCCCTGGTCATCCTCGCCGGCGCGCCTTCGTCGGCGAGCGCGACCACCTTCGGCGCGAACCTCAACCGGGAACCGAACAGCGGAGCCACCTGCCTGACTCCTCAGATCTACTTCGTCGCCGAAACCTGCTCGGCCTCCTCGATCGACCTGACCACTGGTGAGTCCAACTTCCCGCCGGCCGGCGAAGGCATCGTCACGCAGGTGCGCGTGCGGGTCGGCCCGACCACCGGCCCGATGCAGATCGTCGAGGAAGAAGCGCTGCGCGCCGAAAACCCCGCCGATCCCGGTCACCCGACCTACGCCTGCTGCAAGGAGGTCGACGCCAGCGTCGTCTTCACGCCCAACGCCGACGCGATCACCACGGTCCCCGTCGACTTCCACGTCAAACAGGACACCGCGCCGGAGGCAAGCGGCTACTACGTCGATCAGCATCTCTCCCTCTCGGTGCTCAATCCCAGCGTTCCGATCCCCGGCAACCTCGATTCCAACGCCAGCGACGGCCTCTGGTTCCCCGCCTGGCAGAACGTGGGCGAAGAGCGGGCCGGGCTATATGGCACTCAGGGAGTCATGGTCCTCTTCAGCGCCGACTGGGAACCCGCCGAGGGCAACAACGGCGGAGGCGGAGGCGGTGGAGGCGGCAATGACGGCGGTGGCGGAGGGGCGCCTCTCCAGCTCGCCAACCCGACCGTCCCGGTTCGTGGCGGCGACGCGCTGCTCGGACTCCTCTGCCGTCAGGCGGCGCAATGCACCGGCCAGGCGCAACTCCAAAATCAGGAGACGACGCCCACCAGGCTGCTCGCCTTCGCCAGCGCCAAACAACGGCCGATCACCTACGCGAGCGTCAAGTTCAAGATCCCCGCCGGCAAGAAGGGAACCGTCAAAGTGCCTCTCAATGGTGCCGGCAAGCGACTCCTATCGCATCACCGCAAGGCCAAGGTTTGGCTGAACGTCAGCCTCAAGGGCTCAGCCACGACCGTGCCCTCGGTCAGGGTCACCCTGAAGAAGTGATCCGGTGCCGGGATCGCGACCCCCAATGACGGTCATCGCCGCCATCTCCGTCGGCGAAGTCGCCGAGTGGGTCCTGGTCGTCGGGCTCACCACCTTGTTCGTGATCAACCGCGTCCGCTACCTCAAAGCCCTGCGCCGCCGCAAGCGCTGACCATCGTGGAACACGAGTCTCAGTTGAAAGACCTAAACGGCACTACGCCCTGAATCAGCTTTCCGCTCGGAAGGTGCCCCACTCAGGCGAACTTTTCCTGTACACGTCGCCTTCGAGGTTGTTGCCTTCATTGGTTACCTTTGATCCGAAGATGCAGCGCACAGGTTCCTGCTACACGTGCAGCTCGTGCGGCAACAACACCGGCTGCGGCTGAGCCGCTAAGAACCCCTTCAAAATGAGCGCGAGTCCGGGGAGGTCGATGACCAAGCGGAGACGGTCACGAACGGTTCCTGCGTAGCGGTGCTACGCGGGATACCGGGACGGGGCCGTTCGCGCAGCGTCATTCGGCCTCATTCGGGCCGTGCTCATTTCGAAAGGGGTTCTAAGGCCGGCGGTGAGCCGGCCGATAAGAGTGAGACATGGCGGGTACGAGCAACCTGACCAGGCCAATCGTGCAGACGCTGATCGCCGCGCTGTGCGTCGCGGCGCTGCTGCTGATCGTGACCATCCTCAACGGCTCGGGCCTGAATCAGACGGCCGGTCGCTCGATCGGCACGGCCGTCGCCTTCTCGTTTTTCGGCCTCACGGGGGTCTCGGGCCTCTTCCTCCTCGAACGCAGGCCAGGGCTGGGCGCCGTCGCCTTGCCGACGGTCGCCCTCTCGGCGATCGCCTTCGTGCTGATCAGCGTGGCGATCTGGTCCCCGCAGCATGAGCATGGGTGGCACGCGGCCGTGTACGCCGGGATCCTGGCCGCCGCGACGAGCCAGGCCTCGCTGCTGCTCGCGACCGCGCGCCCGACGGAGGTTGAATCGATCCGGCTCGTCCGCGCCGGGACGATCCTCGCTGTGGGGCTGCTCGCCGCCTTGACGATCGTCGCAATCTCTTCTCCTGGGCGGGACGTCGGCGCCAAGCCCATCGGCGTGGTCGCCGTCCTCTACCTGCTCGGCAACATCCTGCTGCCGCTGATGCGCCGCTCCGGTGTGGACCGCCCGCCCGGGGACGGAGCCGCAGTGGATCTGCTGCGACGCCACGGCATGGTCATGGTCGAGGGCCCGGTGTCACGGGTCGGCCAGCACGGCCCGGGGCGGAGCGTCTGCCTGCGCGAACCCGACGGGACGCTGGTCGAGGTGATCAGCTACGAGGCGCGGTAGGGCCCAGGATGACCTCGGCGTCGTGGCGCGGGGTCTCGGTGATCGCCCGGAGGAAGGGTCGCTCGGGCCTTGCCTTTTTATAGATAGGCTCAGGTAATGGGAGTTGATGATGGCCAAAGGAGTGCGGCCAAGACGTTTGCCGCTCTCCCACCAGCGCTGCGAGGCGCCGCAGCGACCTGTGTGGTCGCGCTCACCGTCTGCGCAGCTGCCTTCTCACTCAGCGCCTCGACCGCCATCGCCGCACCAACGACCGTCACCGTCCCGGTGGGGGCGGAGTGTGAAAGCACGGGCCAGTTGTGCCTGCCTTTATCACCGGCAGGCTCATATGACTCTCTGTCGCCGCTCTCCATCGTGTATACGGCGGCAGCCACGCATTGCTCGAACGTCGCCGTGCGGTATTTCGTCGATGGCAAGGAGAAGGCAGGGACCGAATTCGTTGGAGCGGCCCAATCAACTTCGGCCACCACCGTGCCGTGGCCGAATGACGGCCAGGCCCACGAACTGAGCGTTCAGGGCGAGGGAGAGACGGGTGGCTGTAACTTCGGCGGCCTGGGCAATTGGGCCGGTGAACTGACGATCACCTACACGCCAGCTCCGGAGCACTGCCAAGCGCCCGCGGCCGGATCAAGTGAGGCGCTGTCTTCAGGCGCCGACGGTTGCTGCAGTATCTCCGTCGTCGGGCGTGCCGCCCGCAGCTCCTCCGATGTCCTCGCCAGGCTGAAGGTCGACCGCGGGAGTTCAGCCCGCTGTCAGCGCAAGCCGGTCAACGCAAACGTCGACGGCCAGCCGGTGCGCTTGAAATTCAGCGGCTCCCACGGGGAGGGAGCGCTGACCATGACCGGCAAACGCGAGGTGTGCGGCGACTCCCTCTTTGCTCGCGTGAGTCAGGGCGCCCTGAGTTCCTCTGACGAATTCAATATCCCCGACTCCACCCCCAAGATCACGTTCACCGCAAAGCGTGACACCGCTGGCCAGCTGCAGGTCAAGGTCCTCGTGCATCACGTTCTTCCTACGGCCCACTGTGAGCGTCCAACCGTCACTGTGGATGGTGACGTCGTCCGCTTGCACGTGAGTGGCTCCACCGCCACCGCCCATCGTGCGGTCATCTCCGGCCAGAGCTGCGCCACGGTTGCGAAGCTTCAATATCAACAGGACAAGGTCACCGCCACGGCTACGCGGGAAGTCACCGGCGCGGTGCCGACCCTCTGCAAGACCACGCCGCCTTAAAAATGAGCACGGCCGAGTGAGGCCGAGTGACGCTGCCTGATACGGCCCCTCCCCGGCGTCCCGCGTAGCGGCAACTTCGAGGACGGCGGATCAGCTTGGGTCAGCGCTGAAGTCGTAGAGACCTCTGTTCGCAGTTGACTCGACGGTCTAGACTGCCGCCATGGTTCGCCGATCGGCGGTTTTCATCGCAGTCGCCGCGACCTGTCTCTGGGCGGCATCGATCACGACGGCAAGCCGACCGCCCGCGAATGAGTTGGTCGTTGGAAAGGCGGCCTCATCGTCGCTCCTACCCCAGGTGGTCTGTGCGACCACCTACGGACCGATAGGGCAGGCGAAGTTCGCCTACCGCACGCGTCCCCGAGCCTGCCTGTTCCACAAGCCCGGCACGCCGGTAGACGAAGCAGACCTCGTTGCCGGAAGCCAGCTCCACTGGCTTCAGTGGGACAGCACGCTCGCGATTGGCAAGGGCAAGTCTGCCCAAAACATGGTGGGGCTTGTCCCAATGGATGTTCGGCTGACCCATCCCCTGACGATCTGCGGCCATACAGTTTTCTCGAAGGCTCAGTTCAAGTTCCCGACGTCAAAGGCCGGCTACGGCCACCCGGTCGCCCTGGATCGCTCGTTGGGCAGCTGCTGAATCTTGCGGATGGCATGCAGCTCGTGGGGGGCCGCTTCACCGCCGCCACGGTGCAGGTTGACGGTCGCTAGCGCAGCCGCCAAGCGGGCAGCAACGTCCCATCGCCCGAGCCGGGCGAACAGTGCTACCGCGGCTGAAGCGTCGATGGCGCAGCCGCGAGGGGGGAGCGACCGTGTGTCGCCCGAACCAGGCGAACCGTCCCTCAGCCGCGCCCAGGGGCGAGCGATGTCCATTTCGCCCTCTCGGGCGAACCGCACTACCGCGGCAGTGGGTCGGGCTGGTTCCGGCCCGCTGCCGGTGACCCCGTCCGCTCCCCGCTTGTCATCTCACCTCTTCGTTCGACCTCTACGTTCGGTGATCGGTCGGGGTCGGCGGCTGAAGTGTCGTATGGCCGCCGGCCAGCGGCCCGGGTGGACCGCTCGCCCTTTGCCGACCGCAGACTGCGCCTGGCGATTGCGAGAAGCGGCGCGCGGCCGATTCCGTCCGCGCTTTGGAATCCCCGGTCACTCGAGGCAAGGCGGTCGAAGCGACGCGGACGCTCATCCTTCGCCGCTATCGTGGTGCGACCGCCGGTTGGGTCAAGGTCCACGCAAGCGGACGCCGTGCTGGCCATTCCCCTGTACGGAAAGAGAGCTTGTCTCGCCCGGGAGGAGGATCCGAACGACGACTTGCGGGGCGAGTCTCTCGCACCAACTGGCGAAGTCATGGGGTGGGGCGCTGAGGCGTCGGGGACGGAGCGAGGCGAGGCCCAGCGGGAAGAAAGTACCCCAGTGGATCGGAATGGCGATCCGCGGTGAAAGCATCGCCGCCGCGCGAGCGGCGCGTTCAGGGTCAAGATGTCCGGGACCTAGATTCGGGCCCCATCCCCAGACTGGGAGCAGGGCCAGGTCAAGCTTGTGGGCGAGCGCTGCCATGCCCTCGAAGAGGTCGGTATCGCCGGGAAAATAGACCCGCCTCGAGCCTGAGAGGTGGAATCCAACGGCCTCCGAGCGACGAGATATCGGCGAGCGCCCGTGCCCATGTATGGCCTCCACCGCGGTGATCTCGACCCTCCCGATCTTGGTAGACCGCCCGGGGGCCAGCTCCGACACCGCGGTCAAGCCGCAGCGCTCGAGAAACCGACCCGCTCCAGGCGGAGCGAGCACGGGCGTCTCGGGGCTGATCGAGCGCAACGAGCGCCGATCGGCGTGGTCGCGGTGCAGGTGGGAGATGAGCAGCGCGTCGAGTTGATCCACCACGTGTGCCCTGGGCCGAGGCCCTTGGCGACGCAGGTGAACGACCCTCGATCCCAGCACCGGGTCAGTCAGGATGCGCAGGCCGTCCAGCTCGAGCAGCACGGTCGCGTGCCCGACGTAGGTGATGCGATCAGGCGGCTCCGTGGAGTTCCTTTCTCCAGCCGGAGAGGAGCCGGTGGACGGCGGCGGCGCCGACGATCGGCTCGGCGGGCAGAGGCAGCCTCTCGGCGGAGAGGATGAAGGGCCGGGTCTGTGGGCCTCCGAGCCCACCGTGGAAAGAGATCAGCTCCTCGAAGGCGCAGCCCTCGTCGAGTTCGGAGTCATAGAAGCTGCCGACCATGATGTCGGCCACGTTGTGAAAGCCGTCGGTGCGCAGAACGTGCTGGGGCGCGGTCGGTGAATAGTGAGCCAGTGGGTCCTCGCCCTCGACCCGACCACTCTCCAGATAGTGGGCGCCGCTTGCACCGAGGACCACGGCCCCGTGCTCGGAGCAGCGGACGAGGAGCCAGCCGATGTGGGGGTGCTCGCGCAGGGCGGGGATCAGTTTCGGGTGGCGCTCGTCGATCTCCTCTCGGGTGAGGCGGCGCTTCTCTTCCATCAGATAGACCAGCCCGAGGTTGCCTGAGCCGAGGACGACGACCTCTCTATCGGAGACGTCGTTCTTCGGGCGCTTCTCGGCGGCTCGGCCGGTGGCCTCGTTGGCGGCGTGCCCGACCATGGCGCTCTGCTCATCGCCCCCCGCATATCCGGCGACATCGCCGCCGCCGATGGAGCGTTCGACCAGTTGCTCGAGACTGTGGCCGTTGCGCTGCTTGAAGGTCGCGCCTTGGGTCTGTCCGTGGTCGGAGAGTACGACGATCTCGTAGGGCCGCGGAGCGAATCCACGGGCTCGGGCGATGCGGTCGAACTGCTGGTCGAGCTTGCGCAGAGCCTCCATCGTGTCCGCCCGCTGCAGCCCCGAGTGGTGTGCGACCTCGTCATAGCTCGAGAAGGTGGCGTAGACGGCGGAGCGGCCGCGCATCATGTCGGTCAGCACCCCGTAGACGATCAGGTCGCGGACGATCACGCACATGGTCGCGCGAAGGAACGGATAGATGCCGCCGCGGTGACCGCGGGGTCGAATATCACGCCGTGCCGAGCGAATCGCCGCCGTCCACTCCAGCAACACCTCCCAGCCGAACAGGACCAAGGCCCTCGTGACATTGAAGCCGTTGGCGAGGAAAGCCCGGTAGCCGGGGTTTGCCCTCTTCTCCTCTGCCATGCGGCTGACCGTGAGGATCACCTCCTCGGCTTCGCCGGAGAGCAGGTTGCCGCGACTCGCCCCGCCGTCTGCGAGCAGGCCCACGCCGCTCGAATGCTGCCGCTCGATCTCCGCGCAGTCATTCGGCGCCGAGCAGGAGATCAGGGTTCCGCTCTCCTTGTCCACCCAGCGGAAGGCCGGAATGTCGTCGTTGGAACCAAGCAGGATTCCCGCCTGGCTGGCGCCGGTCTGCGATGAGAGGTCAGGCTCCCACTCGGTCAGGCGATAGCCACCCTCCGCGAGCCACCGTGCCATCGTCGGTGCGCTCCCGTCGCGCACGGCATCGCGCAGCACTGGAAGCGCCAGTCCGTCGATCTCGAGAAAGAGGACCCCCGGTTCGTCGGTGTGGGCAAGCGTGCCCTGACGGCGCGCGACCCGCTGCACGACGCGCAGGGAATAGGCGTCCTCGTCGTTGGCTCCGGTCATCACCTGGAGCACCAGCGAGACGACCGCCATCACCACTGCGGCCAGCAGCGCATCGCCAAACGAATCGACCCCGATGTAGTTGGGAAGAGCGTCACTCGCGAGCTCCAGCAGCAGTGCGTCGATGAGCAGCACCAGCACGAAGCCGAGTGCCAGGGTCAGCGGCAGCCTCAGCGCGGCTACTACTGGAGGCAGGACGGCGTTTAGCACCGCGATCAGCGCGGCGACCAAGAGGGCGCCGCCGAACGCGCGGATGCTCACTCCCGGCACCAGCGCGGCCGCGACGTACAGCGACGCTGCAGAGAGCGCCCAGGAGAGAGCCAGCTGTAGAGGCCGAAGCCGTGGCTTCTGCGGCTGCCACTGCACCGCGGCCCCGTATGCGGCGGTCATCGGCTGGTTGAGGGTTGGTGAGAGCGTTTGTGTTCTAGTTCTCGGCCAGCCAGACTTTTGCCTCGGCCAGCTCGGCGACGCGAAACCCTTTCGCCCTCCCGGGCAGAAGAAAGGAGAGAGTCGCGAGCGCCGGGCGCAGCCAATCCTCGTTGCTGACTATCGCGACGCGCTCAAACGAGGTGGCGTGGCGAGCTTGAAACTTGGCTCCCGCGCCGACCGCATCCCCCTCGACCTCCTGAACGCCGGGCCCGAGCAGATAGAGGACCCGTAGTTTCGCCCCCTTCGCCAACGCCTCCCGAAGCACGGGTTCGGCCACGTCCTCCCAGTCGTCGTCCTCCACCTCGCCGCCCGCTTCAAATCCGATCGTGTCAGGCGGCATGCCGTCGATTCGTTTCAGCGTCAGGATCTCCATCCTTGGGGTTGGATTCTCGGGTCGTGCGGCAAATCTACCCATGGCCGACTCAGGCGAAGAGCGTTATCACCCCACGGATGACCAACAGCGCCCCTGCGACGGTCACTACCCGGATCGCCATCCGCCGACCGTCCCGGCGCAGCCAGGCCTTGAAGCGTTCCACCCGCCCTGGCGTTGCGTCCGGCTGCAGCCAGTAGGAGAGGAGCGGCAGCTCGAGCAGGGCCAGCATGATCAGGTTGAAGCCGACGACCGCGAGCACGGTCTCCGGTGCGCCGAGATCATCCTTGGCCAAGCGGGTGAGGGCAACGAGGTAGGAGGCGCCCGGAAGGGTCAGGAGCGCTCCAACGGCGAAGGTGGTACGCGGGGTGCCCCGGCTCAGGACCTGCTGCCAGCGTGGCGGTCCCTTCTCTCTCTTCGCCTTGCCCTTGGCGGCCTTGCGTCGTTCCCGACGTTCCTTGAGGATCACATCGCGTTCGGCGCTGAGGGCCCGCGCGACGATGAGAAAGATAGCTCCCAGGGCGATGTCGGCCGCAGGGCCAAGTGTGTCCTTGGCGACTTCGACTGCGCCTGAATTCTCCAATGAAAAGACGATCACCAGCCCCAGGGAAACGCTGGTCATCATTGCCCCGAGCAGGTAACCGAGCATCAGGTTCCGCGGCTTCGACAGCAGCAGCATCACGGTGGTTGCGGCAAGCAGCGTTGGATTCAATGCGGCCGAGAAGGCCAATAGGAGGACGTCCACACTTGGACTCAATCACCTCCTTGTGGCTCTGGGTCACCACGGATAGGCTGGGACTGAGCGTCGCCAAAGGGTCGTTGTCTGGTTTGTCAACGGCGATTCATCGCACGAGGATGAGGAGCACTTCAATGTCGGCTGAGCAGGGCGACCCGCACCGGCTTGCCGCGTTCGCGGCTCTCACGGGTGCGGCAGTCCTCGCAATCCTCAGCGTCGACATCGTCCTTTCGCAGTTCCCACGGGGACTGATCGTCCTCGCCGGCCTCGCGATCGCGTTCGCGGCGGCCTGGTACGGCCTGACCCGCACCGGGGGCGCGAGGCTTCTGGGATCAGGAATCGCAGTCCTGGCAGTGGCGGGAACCGTGGCCATATTGATCGCTGGCGGCGATCACCTCGCGCAGGCTCTCGTGATCGTGGTGGGCCTGGGGCTCATGCTCCTTGCGACGCGATCGGCCTTCAAGATCCACGTCCCTCTCCAACGGGTGCCGGACCCCTGCCACCCGGTGCTCTTCTACAACCCCAAGTCAGGTGGGGGAAAGGCCGAGAAGTTCCACCTTGCGGATGAGGCGCGGGCCCGTGGCATCGAGCCGATCGAGTTGAAGCTCGGCACCGACCTCGAGAAACTCGTGCGCGGCGCGATAGCCGATGGAGCCGACGCGCTGGCAATGGCCGGCGGCGACGGCTCCCAGGCCGTCGTTGCCATGGTTGCCGCCGAGCAGGGTCTGCCCTATGCCTGTATTCCGGCCGGGACCCGCAACCACTTCGCTCTCGACCTCGGTGTCGACCGCGACGATGTCATCGGCGCGCTCGACGCCTTCGTCGACGGTCGCGAAAGGAGGGTCGATCTTGCCGAGGTCAACGGCCGCGTATTCGTCAACAACGTCTCGATCGGCCTCTACGCCGAGGCCGTCCAGCGCGAGGGCTATCGGGAGGCGAAGCTGCGGACAATCCTCGACACGCTGCCCGAGGTACTGGGGCCCGAGGGCAAGGGGCTGGACCTGCGCTGGACTGGACCCGGAGGGCATGAGCATTCTTCCGGAACGGCGATCCTCGTCTCCAACAATCGCTACCGCCTCGGGCGTGCGGTCGGCTCGGGCACCCGGCCGAGGATCGATGACAAACTGCTGGGGATCACCGTTGCTTCCTTGTCGGCCGGTGGACTGCGGTTGATTCGGCGTCCCTGGCGTGAGTGGTCCACGCCCGCCTTCGAGGTTGACGCAGACGGCCCGATCGCCGCGGGTATCGACGGCGAGGCCGTAACTCTGGACACGCCGCTGCGCTTCAGAATCTTGCCGGCGGCGTTGGCGGTGCGGATCGCCGCCGCCCACCCCGGAGCCTCTCCGTCTGCGGCGATGCCCGAGGGCGCCTGGGAGACTGTTCTCGCGCTGGCGCGGATCGCTAAGGGGAGGACACCGAAACCACAACCTCAGCGAAGGGAGAACTGATGGATATCTTCGAGGTCGAGCAGACGGAAACCCTCAGGCGGGAGGAGGTCGCTAAACGTCTTCACGCCCTCGCCGACATGCTCGCGCGCCAAAACGACATCGAGTTCGAGCGGGCCGGGATGAAGATCACCGTGCACGTTCCCGACGAGGTCCAGCTCAAGGTCGAGCTGGAGGTCGAGACCGATGAGCGAGAGCTCGAGATCGAGTTGAAGTGGTGAGCGGCACACCCGGCGACTGAGCGGCTGCAAAGGCCACCCCGCCGGCGCCAGGGTGAGAACGTCGTGATTGCCTGCCATTACAGCCACGGCGACGGCTCATATCATCGCTAGGTGGCCAAGTGGCTCAACGAGGCGAAGGCAATCGATACCGCCATCTATGGAGCGATCGCTGCCAGCGAGACCCCCTCGCTGGACATCGCAATGCGCCGTCTATCCCGCGCCGCCGACCAAAGCAAGCTCTGGTTCGCTACCGCGGCCGCGTTTGCCCTCCTTGGCGGGCCCAGCGGCCGGCTGGCGGCTCGGAAGGGCCTCGTCTCGCTCGGCATCGCCTCCGGCTTCGCCAACCTCGTCGCCAAGCCACTGAGCGCCCGGCGGCGCCCCGCGCGGAAGGAGGCCGAGGAGCTCGCGGGCCGCCACGTCCAAATGCCGCGCTCGACCTCCTTCCCCTCCGGCCACACCGCCTCCGCCTTCGCCTTTGCCACCGGCGCCGCCGACTCGCACCCGATCCTCTCGGCGCCGCTGCTGGGCCTGGCGATGCTGGTCGGGTACTCCCGAGTCCATACCGGTGTCCACTATCCCGCGGACGTGCTCGTGGGTGCGTTCATCGGGGTCAGCGCGGCGGAGCTGACCAGCAGTCTGCTGGACCGCTGAGCGTGCGGCGGGACTTGCTCAGGTCCCGCTATTCGGCCCACCGCGCGGTCAGCTGATAGATGACCACGACGTCGAGGATGATCATCAGGAACGCCCACAACGGCGCCGCCGGGAACCAGGCGATCTGGGCGATCGCGTTGACGGCGACGAAGAAGACCGCCGCCCACCGCGCCGAGGACCTCCCTGAACAGGAGCCCGATCCCGGTGAGCACGAGGATGACGCCGAGGATCAACTGCACCCAACCCCAGGTCGTCACGTCGGCGACGATCACTCCGTGCCCGCCGACGATGACTATTTCGTTGTTGAGGATCGCCGCCAGCCCATAGAGGGCGTCAAGTGACCCGATGATCAACAGGACAACCGCGGCGAAGGCAGTCCAACCGGTGGGCTGCCACTCTTCTCGCAGCCGAGCCGGCGGAGCCGAAGCTGGGTCAACAGTGCTCATATGAAACCTCCCCAATGAGGCGCAACGGCCTCGATTTCGCGCCCGTCAGATCGATGCCGAGACTGGGCGGCTATCTCACGCTAGTGTCTCACCGCACATGCGCAAAGGCAAGGGGCTTTTCGGCGAGACAGCGGCTCAGACTCAGGTCGCTGCCATGGCTTGGTCAGCTCCAGGCTCGAGTTGATCGAAGCGTCGGGTCGGCAGGTTTCGCGTCGCGAGGAGGGCTGCTAGGACCAGCCCCGCCGCGAAGAGAAAGGCGGTCTTTAGCGCGCTGAGCTGAGCGTCTTCGTAATCGCCAACCAGCTCTCGGACGGTAGCCGGCTTCACCCCTGCTCTCTGTGCCGAGGCCTGTACTTCACTCGCCGCGACATAGCTGACGCCGGAGCCCAGCCTCACCTGTACCTGTTCCTTGACCGCGGTCTCCACCTTCGGATTCGCTACGACGTTCGCCGAAAACGCCGAAATCAGGCCGGTAATCACCACCGCGCCGAGGAACGCGGTGCCAAGCGAGGAGCCGAGCTGCTGAGCCGTGTTCTGCAGCCCGCCTGCCTCGCTGCGATCCTCCTCCCCTACCGACGATTGCACGACGTTGCCTAGCTGGGAGACGATCAGTCCCATCCCGACGCCCAGCACTCCCATCGCGATCAGGAAGGAGGTGTTGTCGAGCTGCGGCTCGATCGTGTCGAGCAGCAGCAGCGTCGCAACCAACACGATCACGAGGCCGGCGCGGACGATCGTCCGCGCCGGTAGGCGTTTCGCCAACGCGGATCCGCCGAGCGCGCTGATGAAGAGTCCCGCCGAGGCGGGCAGCATCCGCACCCCCGTTTCCAGCGCGTCGAGGCCCTGGACTACCTGCAGGAACAGCGGCACGGTGAAGAAGATCCCCATCAGGATCAGGTTCTGGGAGACCAGCATCACCAGCCCGGCCCGCAAACGCGGGAGCGCGAGCAAGCGCAGGTGCACAAGTGGTTCCTGGCCGTTTGCCTCGCGGCGCAGCTCCCACCAGCGGAACGCGAAGAGCACGACTGCGCCGGCGGCGATAACGAACGGGGTCAGTGCAAAGCCGAACGGCTCGACCGGGGAGCTGCGCGGCTGCAGCCAGCCCCAGTTGCTCGCCTCGAGCACGCCGAGGACGACCAGCCCGAGCCCAAGCGCCGAGAGAATGCTTCCGACCCAGTCGAGCCCTTCTCGCGCGCGCTCGACCTTTGCGTCGTCGAGCAGCCGCAGGCCCGCGAAGATGCCGGCCGCGACTACGACCTCGCCAGCGAAGACGACCCGCCAGCTGAGCTCGGTCGTCGCCCAGCCGCCGAGGATCGGGCCGACGGCGATCCCCGCGCCAGCGACCCCGCCGAGGACTCCGTAGGCGAGGGCACGGTCCTGGCCGCGGAAGTTGGCGGCGACGAGCGCGACCATCGCCGGCAGCACCAGGGCGGCGCCGATCCCCTCCAGCACCGACCAGCCGAGGGTGAGGATGGTGACGTTCCAGGAGACAGCGGTAAGCGCTGAGCCCGCCGCGTAGATACAGAGGCCGATCGCGAAAGCCCGACGGCGCCCCAGCAAGTCGCCGAGCTTGCCGCCGGTAAGCATCAGCCCGGCCATCACCAGCGCATAGAGCGCAATCACCGCCTGGATCGTGGTGACGGTGGTATTGAAGTCGGCGACCAGCTGCGAGATCGCAACGTTCATCACCGCCTGGTCGAGGACCATCAGGAACTGCGCGGCCCCGAGGACGGCGAGGACGCCCCACTTGGCCAACGCGCTAGCTCCGGGCGACTATGAGTCGACTTTGCTCTGGCCTAGGCCAGCAGTTTCGCCTTCGCCGTCTCAAACTCCTCAGCGGAGATCGCGCCCTTCTCCTTCAGGTCGTTGAGCTTTTGCAGTTCATCTGCAGGTGAGCTGTGGGCCTGCTGTCGGATATAAGCGTCCATGTGGTGTTTGGCCTCGGCCTGGGCCTTCAACGCTCGTTCGCGCATGCCGCCGCCGCGTGCGATCAGATAGATCAGCGTCCCAAGGAACGGGATGAAGACCAGTAGGAGGATCCACAGCGCCTTCGCCCAGCCCGACATCTCGTGATCGCGAAAGAGGTCGCCGATGATCGTGAACAGGATCCAGATCCAAATCACGAAGAAAAAGATCTCCACGACCAAGAGGACAGAGTCTCCGAAGCTGACGCTTGCGAATGGCAAGGAGCAATCCTTTCGATTGGTGGCGGCCAGATGCCGGGGCCGCGTAGTCGAGACGCAGTTCATCCTCGACCCGAACCGGAAGCCTGTCAAGGAGACCCGGGCAATTCGACCCTCCTGCCCTACCAATGCTCGGGCGCAGGCTCTCCGCTTCTACCCGCTTCACGGGCGTAGAACCCGGGCGCCCAATGGAGAAGACACAGCGATTACGAAAAAGAGAACGCCGCTGACGCGGGCAGGGCTATGCTCGACCCTCATCCAAAACCACGGAAAGGACCAGTCATGGGTGCTCAGGAGAACAAGCAGACGGCGAAGGACGCCTACACGGCATTTGCTAGCGGCGACGCCGCCGGTGCGATGCAAAATATGGATGACTCGATTGTCTGGAGGGCGCGCGGAGACAATGCGCTGACCGGGACCTACAACGGCAAGCAGGAGGTCGGTGAGCTTTGGGGGAAGCTCGCGGCCAAGAGCTTCCGCAATGAGCCGCACGGCTTCGTCGCCGACGGCGACAAGGTTGTCGTATTGACCACCGCCCACATTGAGGGCGAGGAAGTCGAGAGTGCCAACATCCTCACCTACAACGAGAATGGCAAGCTGGTCGAGTTCGACACGCTCGGCGACGCGACGGTATTCAATCGGGTGTTTGCAAAGTAGAGGCCTCGTCCCCGCACGCTGATCGGTCGAGGTCGGCGGCCGAAGCCTCCGTCGCGCCGCCACTGTGGCGCGAAGCTGGACTCGCCTTCGGCGGCTGAAGGCCCGCTGGCGCCTGAGGGCGCAGAGTTGAACCGATCGCCATCACCGCGCGGAGGAGGCACTCGATAGCCGCCTGAGACGCACTATGTCGTGACGGTGTCCTCGGTTACGCTCGTCCGGCGGCGAGCAGGACCAGGTTCGAAAGTCTCACCGCTCCGCCATCTCCGCTCGCCTCCCGGATGGCCTCGGTTATGGCGGCCCAGGTCTCCTCCTGCACCTCCTGTGGGTGCGGAGCGATCATTGCGCTGATCGGCGGAGCGATCTCTTTGATGAAGGTCGTGAACTCCTCGGGGGACTCCCACTCGAAGCTGACCTCGGCCTCCTCGACCTCCACATTGGAGAAGCCCGCCGCTTCCAGCAGGCCACCGAGCGCCTCCGGAGTCGGGCGCGAGAGCGGACCGGGTGTGCCCGGCGGCGGGGGCGCAACTTGGAGGTGCCCCATCGCGGTCCGCATGGGAATCGCGAGGAACGGGACACGGTCGGGCGATCCCCACGAGCTGATCGCCACCCGCCCGCCGGGCTTGAGGAAGCTGCGGATGCGCGCCGCGGCGGCCTCTGCGTCAGGCTCGAAGATGATCCCCCAGCGTGAGAGCGCGGCGTCGAAGCTGGCTGCCGGGAAGTCCAGAGATGCCGCATCGGACTGAACGAATTCGATGTTTTCGAGCCCGGCCGCAGTGGCGCGCTCGCGGCCGAAGGCGATCATCTCGGCGGAGATGTCGGTAGCCAGCACGGCACCCTCGGGCCCGGCCCTTCTGGCCGCGCTCAGCGACGGTTCCCCGTAGCCGGCGGCCACGTCCAACACTCGGCTGCCGGGCTCGACGCCGGCCAGCTCGACCAGGCGCTCGCTGATTCCACTTGCCGCCCCGTCGATCAGCTCCGACCATTTGCGCCAGCCGGTCGCAGCGCTGTTCCACTGATCTCGCTGGCCGTCTCGAAACTCGACGGCATCAACTGTCTTTGACTCCATGGTCACCTCCCGGTCGGGCACGCGATCCTACACGTCGCAGCCGGGCTCGAGCCTTTGTGCGACACCCACCGCGCAAAGCTGAACTCGCCGTCCGCCAACTCCGTCGGCGACCGAGGCCGTGGCTGCTCGGCAGGGCGGTCACTTGCCCTACCGAGCTCATCGCACATGGCCAGGCCTAGCCCCGGAGCTCCTCGAGCGAATCGACCTCGAGGTCGAAGGGCTCATCGGCCGAACGCCGACGTCGGTAGGGCGGAACGGTGACCCGGTGCACCTCACCGCAGGAGCACGGGACCTCAATCGGGCTCGTGTCGGAGGCGGGGTCTGAATTCACCCTCAGCCGTCGCAGCTCACGGGTCGCTTTGCAGCCGAAGCTGACCACCCAGCCGAAATCACCCTGCTCACTTTTCGTGCTCGCTCTTCACATCGGCTCATTCTCCCGCGTCACTTGCGCCTTTGGGAGGCGCCACTGATTCCTCGGACGCGAGGGCTATGCGATCCGCTCCATCGAGCCGAAGACGGGGCGGCGAAGAATTCATCTTCGACCCGGACACCTCGGAGATGCTCGCTGAGCGCGAATTCGTGGTACGCAGGCCGCTACCTGCCGGTGCGCTCGCGGTGTTTGCACCCGGGCCAGCAGCAGGGCCGGCGTTGGCCTTCCTCCAGCTCTTCCCGGGTCCGCCGAATGCGGCGCTCTCGGGTCGTCTCCTGCTTGGCATCCTCGACCCAGCAGATGAACTCGTTGCGGGCCAAGGGCGTGATGTCCTTCCAGGCATCCAGTGCCGTGGCGTTGGCGACTAGCGCCTTACGCAGGTCCGCGGGCAGTTTATGCACCACCCCACCGGGTACTCTCTGGCCGCTCACAGGCTGATGGTAGTGAGCCGCTTCACGGAGAGTGGCCCTCCATACTCCCGCACATGCACCGGGTCGTCGACGCGATGAACGTGATTGGCTCCCGCCCCGACGGCTGGTGGCGGGATCGCCCTGCAGCGGTCGAGCGCCTGGTTGCCCAGCTCGACCGCTGGGCCGCAGAAAACGGCGAGCAGCTCACCATCGTCCTTGAGCGGCCACCCTCAAGCCCGATTGACCCCGAGATCACCGCAGTCGCCTGGGCGCCACAGCCCGGTCCCAACTCTGCCGACAAGGAGATCGTCCGCCGCCTCGATGGTTGGCTCGCTGAAGGCGAGGTGACCGTGGTCACCTCCGATCGCGACCTTGCCGACCGCGCCCGAGCCCGCGGCGCTGCTGTCGAGTCAGCTACGGCGTTCCGGGCGCGGATCGACGCGCTCTGACCCCCGATCCGACCCGGCGAACTGCGGCTCAGCCCCCAAGCGGCAGCGATGTCGTATCGCCCCCTCCCGGGCGAGCCGTTCTACCGCGCTGCCGGAGGCCCCGCCCCCTCACCGCTTGTCATCTCACCTCTTCGCACGGCTTCTCCATTCGCTGATCGGTCGGGGTCGACGGCTGAAGCGTCGAACGGACAGAGCTGGCAAGCCGGGGTGGGGTGGACGATCTCGGTCTGGCTCGCAGATGTGCGAGGGGACCCTCCGCCTGCCTGCGCGTGTTGGTCACCGGCTGGGCGATGACCAACATGCTCGCCGAGCGGAACCCTCGCCGGAACCGGTCTGCGTGGCTTGCGTCGGTCCTATTGGCTACCTTGGGACCATGACCGACGAGACCCTGATCGCAGAGGCAGGACGCCGCCTCGCCGGCGCCGCTCCTGATGCGCGGGTGATCCTCTTCGGCTCCCACGCCCGCGGCGAGGCAAAGCCGGATAGCGACCTGGACCTGCTTGTCATCGAGCCGCAGCTGAGCGGCCGCCGCGCCGAGTTCGTGCGCCTGCGAGAAGCGCTCGGCGCAATCGGAGTCCCTGTCGATCTGATCGTGGTCAGCGCCGAGCACGTCGAGGAATGGGGCGGAGTGAAGGGCACGATGGTCAACGAGGCGCTGCGCGAGGGTCGGGTCCTTGCCGGAGCGTGAGCCGAAAGAGGAAGCGGCGTTCCTCGCGCGCAAGGCGCAAGGAGACGCCGCCGCGATGCGCAAGCTCGCCGACGATCCGGAGATAGCCGACGAGATCATCGGCTTTCACGCAGAGCAGGCGGTCGAGAAGTGGCTGAAGGCCGTGATCGGAAGCCGGGGCACCAAGTTCGAGTACACGCATGACCTTCGCCACTTGATCGAGCTGGCGAAAGCCGCAGTCGGCGACTTTCCATTTGAGGTCGCAGCGGTGATCGCGCTGACCGAGTACGCCGTCCCACTCCGCTACGACGAACTGCTCGACGCCGAGCCGCTCGACCGTGGGGCCACCGTCGCCCTGGTCGACGAGGTCGGCCGCTGGGCTGAGGCCGAACTCGATCCCTCCGAGGAGGTCCAGTGAAGCTTCCGCCGGGCTATCTGCTGCCCGAGGGCATGACGATGAAGGATGTCCTCCGCATGGACGCCGAGCTGCTGGCCAGAGAGGGCATCGATCCCGAGTGGCCGGGCTTCGAGGAGAAGGCTGAGGACTCGGATGCAGATTCCAGCTGAGCGCGCCTCCCTTCGCTGATCAGTCGAGGTCGGCGACTGAAGCGTCGATAGCTCAGCTGCCCAAGTGGGCAGCAACGTTCCCATCGCCCGAACCAGTCGAACCGTGCTGAACCGGGAACATGAAACGTCCGGCCGCCGCTGTTTGCCCGCGGTTTCGCCGAGTAGCCCTACGCTTCTCCCAATGAGCGCTACCGCCGATCACCCGACCCGCCGCTCCCAGGCTGTCAACAGCAGGAAGTACGACCGCGTCGCCCGCTTCTACCGCAGCTTCGAGCCCCTGTACCTGATCTTCCCGCCCGCCCGCCGCAGGGCTGTCGCTGCGCTCGGACTGAAGCCGGGCGACGTCGTCCTCGAGATCGGCGCCGGCACCGGCCGCAACTTCCCCTATCTCGTGGAGGCGGTCGGTTCCGCCGGAAGCGTGATCGCCGTCGACGCCTCCGTCGGGATGCTGGCCGAGGCAAGCAAGCTCGTTGAGCGAGAAGGCTGGTCCAACGTGCAGTTGCTCCGCCAGGACGCCGCCGAGCTGGAGCTCGACCGTGATGTCGACGGTGTCCTCTTCAGCCTCAGCTACTCGGCCCTGCCCGAACCACGCCCCGCTCTGGCACTGGCCTGGCAGCGCCTGCGTGCTGGCGGCCGCGTCGTCGTCATGGACCTGGGACTGACTGAGGGCAGTTTCGCCCGCCTGCTCGATCCGATCGCCCGCCTTCTTCTCAAGTTCACCCCGGGCGATCCCTACTCTGATCCCTGGAGTGACCTCGCCGCCTACGGCAAGGCCCATACCAAGCGCTTCCTGTTCGGGCTCTTCTACGTCAGCTGCGTCACCAAACCGTAGGCGAACCCGCCAAGGGGGCCGCAGTGTCGTATCGCCCGTCCCGGGCGAACCGCCAGCGCCAGCAACGTCCGTTTCGCCCGAACCAGGCGAACCGCACCTCCGCCGCGTCAGGGCGGGAGCAGTGTCGTTTCGCCCGAACCAGGCGAACCGTGCTACCGCAGAGCGGGTCGGGCTGGTCCCGGCCCGCTGCCGATATCCCCGCCCGCCCCCCGCAGTCGGCGCGAGGATCGTGCAGCCGTGTCGGGGGAGGCAATCGCTTCCCAGCACCGACCGAGCCCCGAGCATCTGCCACAGGTCAGCCGACCCGCCTCCTGCGCTCCACCCCCATGGCCGAGCTCCTCTGCCAGAAGATCGACGACTTAAAGCTGCAGGCCACCACCATCCTTGCCAAGGCCCTTCGCTCGATGCTGCCGACCGGACCTCCTACCATTGAGCCCATATGACTCAGCGAGCCAGCAGCGCCGCCGTTGCCCGCCGTGAGTCACGCGATCAGATCGCGCGCATCGCCTCCGCTCACGGCGCCGGCAACGTTCGCGTCTTCGGCTCGGCCGGCCGCGAGGAGGAGGAGGCCCACGACCTCGACCTCCTGGTCGAGATGGCGACAGACCGCAATCTGTTCGATCTGATCGCCCTCTCCCAAGAGCTCGAAGACACGCTTGGCGTCACGGTGGACGTGGTCAGCGAGGGCGGCCTCTCTCCCTTCCTTCGCGAGCGAATCCTCGCCGAGGCGGTCCCGCTTTGAAGGACGAGCGGGGCTCCAACCAGTTATACTGCTCAGTATGAATTACAAGGTTGGAACCAAAGGCCAGGTGGTCATACCAAAGGCGATCCGAGAGCAGATCGGGATTAAACCTGGCGATGAGGTCGTCTTTGAGCCCGACGGCGCCGAGGTGAGGGTACGCCGCGCCGAGGAGGACTCGGCGCAGCGCGCCAGGGACATCCAGGCCCTACGCGGCATCTGGGCGGATATACCAGGGGGCGGCACGGCTGCTCTGGAAGAGGAGCGGCGCATGGAGCGCGAGTTGGAGGAGCGCAAGGCCCAGAGGTGGGGCGTTGGTCGTCCTCGATAGCTGGGCGCTGTTGGCCTACCTGAAGGACGAGCCGGCGGCCGGACGCATCGAAGAGGAGTGGCTCTCGCGAGCGGTGGCGATCTCTTCGATCAGCCTCGGCGAGGCGCTGTACATTCGCATCCGCGAGCGCGGTGAGGACGCGGCGGTGGCGGAGATCGCGACGATTCGGAAGCGCAGCACACTCGTCGAGGTGGACTGGCCGCTGGTTCGTGCCGCCGCGCACATCAAGGCGCGCGGCGGCCTCTCCTACGCGGACGCCTTCTGCATCGCGACGGCCGAGCGCCTGGACGCCCCGCTGTGGACCGGTGACCCCGAGATCCTCGGCCTTGACACCGAGGTCGAGTTGGTCGACCTGCGCTGATCGCAACCGACCCGAGTAGAAAGCCCACCAGCGTCAGTATTTCGGGACGACAGGGATGCACGACAAGCTGATCCACGACTACTTCGGCGTCGACCTCCACCTCGTCTGGGACGCCGTCGCCTCCGAGCTTCCCGGCTCCCGCGCGCAAGTTGCGCTTTTGCTCGACGAGCTGGAGAACGAGTAGGAGATGAGGCAAATGACCATCCCGCCGGGCTATCTACTGCCCGATGACATGACGATGAAGGACGTCCTCCGCATCGACGCCGAGCTGCTGGCCAGCGAGGGCATCGATCCCGAGTGGCCAGGCTTCGAGGAGAAGGCCGAAGACTCGGATGCAGATTCCAGCTGAGAGCGCCTCCGTTCGCTGATCGGTTCGGGGTCGGCCGCTGAAGCGTCGAACGGACAGAGCTGGCAAGCCGGGGTGGGGTGGACGATCTCGGTCTGGCTCGCAGATGTGCGAGGGGGCCGACGAGGGTCGAGGCGCGCAACCCCGGCGGTAACCAACGCCGCGCTCAGGTGTTTATTAATCGTAACTATCCGCACTATCTCCAAGGAGGAAGAAATGGAGATACTCAAGCGGTTCGAGCCGATCGCGCTCCTCATCGTCGTGCTTGGCGCCCTCAACTGGGGCATGGTCGGATTGTTCAACACGAACGTGCTCTCAGACGTGTTCGGCAGCGGCACGCTGACCGACGTCCTCTACACGGTCGTCGGGGTCTGCGGTCTGCTTTATGTCCCCAAGGTGCTGGAGAACATGCACCTCAGCGACCACATGCCACACCCGCGCGGTATCTGAGCAAAGCGAGATTGCGAATGCAGACCGGCCCAGGCGGGCCGGTCTGTCGTAGGGGCACTTTCGTGCCGTCGATCCAGCTGCAATCGGCGCTAGCCTCACAGCGATGAAAATCTCGTCCAGGAGCAAGATCACCGCCGCCCGCCTCGGTCGCGTCGCGTTATCAGGGGCGGGCGCCTGGGCGCTGCTCGCCTCCGGCGCTCAGGCGATGACCGTGACGGTCGGTAGCCCCCTCACGCAGCCCTTTGCGCCTACCGAATTCCACACTGTCGGGACCCTCATCAACTCATCGCTGACCGAGGGCGATGCACACGCCACCTCCCCGATCAGCGGCACGATTGTGCGCTGGCGAGTCCTCGACGCTTCAGGAGGCCCGTTCGTGCTCCGCGTGCTGCATCCGCTCGGCGGCACCACCTACACCGCCGTCGGCACCAGCGCCCCCGAGGCCCCGGCTGCCCTGACGACCCAAACCTTTCCCGCCAGCCTGCCGATCCAGGCCGGAGACACGATCGGCATCGAAAACAGCGCCAAAGGCGACAAGATCGGGACGATCTCCACGCTATTTGGAGCGGGCATATACAGCTGGGAACCGCCGCTGGCCTATAACGCGACCCGCGCGGCCACGCATGTCGAAGCCGAACGCGAGGTCGCCTTCAACGCCGATGTCCAGCCGCCGCCCACGATCGCCTCGGTCGAGCCGCCCAGTGGCTCGGTCAAGGGGGGCACGTCGGTGGTGATCGGGGGCACCGAATTCACAGGGGTGAGCGCGGTGACGTTCGGCTCAACGCCTGCCCCCAGCTTCACGGTCTTATCTGGAGATCCCGAAAAGATCACCGCGCTTGCGCCGCCCGGGGCGAGTTTGGGCGCGGTCGATGTCAGCGTCACGACGCCGGCCGGCACGAGCGAAGCGACAGCTGCCGACCAGTTCACCTACACCGCCTGCACCGTCCCCAGGCTGGCTGGCAAGAAGCTGAAGCCGGCCAAGAAAGCCCTGACCAAAGCCGACTGCAAGCTCGGCAAGGTCAAGGGCCACAAGGGCAAGAGCGCCAAGGTCAAGCAGCAAAGCCCCAAGCCCGGCAAAGTCCTGCCGCCGGGCAGCAAGGTCAGCGTCAAGCTGGGGTAGCCGGCCTTCAGCGAAGCAGCGCCAGCTCGCAGCGGAACTCCTTGGGGTCGATCTGATTGTCAAGGTTGACGGCCCCGGTGGGCGAGACTGTGACGCCGGTGTATTCGTTTTCGGTTGTCACGTTGTCGATGCTGTTTGACCACTCATCGCCCGCGGCCAGGGTGACCCCCGACTTAAGCGCGAAGGCACGCAGGCTGAGCGCGTCTGGAAGTTGGCCTCCGGCTTCGCTGCAAGTCTGAGCTGCGACCGGCATGGTTGCCGCGCCGCGCGCCGCCGTTTCCCAGCACTCGCCCGCGAACAGCTGCGTCCCCGTCGGGCAGCCAATTGTGCGGCCGATGATTTTTTCCGCGTTGACGGCATCGAGCGCTGTGACGGCGCTTCCCGCCGTCTTCGCTTCACCCGCCTTGGGCACCAGCCCCAGGCTCGACTCCTTGACCTGGGTCCCGGTCACGGTGTTGGGCTTCAAGCGGTTGCCCGGAATCGACTTGACCTTGATCGTCTTGCCATTGATCTTGCTGGCGGCGTAGACGGTCCCGCCCAGCGCGACGAACAGGGCGATCAGCGAGATAACCAGGGCCGGTGACGGTCGACGGATTTCCTTCAGCATCGTTCCCTCCTGTCGTGACGAGCAGATAAGAGCCGGCCCCCAGCCTAGCTCGCGGTGACGTGCGATCGGGGTCGCAAGTGGCCAAATTGCCTACGCGGCTCCGGAGCCAAATTTCTCTTTGACCAACCCCGCCCTCCGCGGTAAAGTTGTCCCCCGCTCGAAGGGTCGAGCGGACGGTGTAGCAGGGGGTAAATCTCCAATAGCACCGGCCCACGGAGGGCCGTCAAAGCCGCGGCGAAGTAAGTAGCCGCGGCTTTGCTCGTTGTCCCCGTCCGCTCGCAGGACCGAAGGCCTAATGTCCTGAGGACGGCGCTCGTCTGTCGATGTCTGCTTGCTCCCTCGCAGCCTGGTAACGTCGCCCCATGACTGCACGCAGGCGGCGTTTGACTTGCGTTGCTTCGGGCGGGCTTCTGGCCCTCGTAGCGGTTGCCTCGGCAGTGGCGCACGGACCAACAGCCGACGCTCTGGCGGCGCGAACGGCGGGAGCGCCTGTGCTCGGGTCTCGGAGCTTTGAGCCGAACGGCGCCGGCTGGGGCAAGGTGCACCCCTCGAGGATTTTCAACGGAGGCGATCCCAGCGGTCTGGTCACGCACATCCACTGGACGGGTTGGGGTGACTCGGTCGCGACAGGCCGGGGACTGAATTCGATCTTCAAGCCACATGGCGGCTTCTACCCGGGCCTCGTCACTATCGAGTTGCACGCATCGGACCTCGGTCACTGCGCGGCCGGCGGCCCGCTCGCCTATCGCCGCCTCTCCGTCCGCGTGCCCTCACGTCCCGGCGGCAAGCTCGGGCCGTGGACGCTGTGGAGCGGTGCATCCACCATCTGCTCCGGCCTCGCCTCGACCTCGAGCGCGCAGCTGTGGACGGCGCTGGGCGGGAAGGTCACCTGTGGCGTTGCGATCCACCCGGTCAACTCGCCGCCGATGCAGCTGCTCTGTAGCGCCAAGCCGGTGCCGGCTCCGAAAACCAACGGCGTCGGTGATCCCGGCTTCGTCTTCCTCGGATCGACTGGGCATTCCTTGCTTGCGCGGCTCAGCCAGGACTCCTTCGTCGGCACTAAGCCGGTGGCGCTCAGCCAAGGGCGTCAGTGGGGCATCGGCCCGATCAGCGTGACCTGCACGATCGGATCGCGAGCGGTCAGCTGCGCGAACCGCTCCCATCACGGCTTCACGATCACGAAGAGCTCCTACCGCGCGTTCTGAGACTCCGCGTCGGTGGCCGCCGGGCTACTGTCGCGTTGTCTGAACACAGATCAAAAGGAGAGCGCGATGGCCAGCACCCTCGATTCGCTCAGACATACCAAGACGATCCTCCTCACCACTTACAAGCACGACGGCACGCCGATCGGAACGCCGGTCAGCCTCGCCTTCGACGGAAAGCGCGCGTTCTTTCGCTCCTACGACAAGGCATGGAAGACCAAGAACCCCTTTCAAAATGAGCGCGAGTCCGGGGAGGTCGATGACCAAGTGGAACGGTCACGGCACGGTTCCCGCGTAGCAGCGTTACGTGGGATACCGGGACGGGGCCGTACCGCGCAGCGTCACTCGACCTCATCCGGGCCGTGCTCATTTTGAAAGGGGTTCTTGGGGCCGATTTACTTGCCAAACAGCGCCGCCTCTTGTCGACTCTCTTTGCTCTCGGTCTTCCCTTTCACGCGAAATCGCTATTTTTGACCGGTCGTGATGAAAGTGCGCCCGACGCCCACGGTGGGCTACCGTTCTCGGCTCATACCGCATCGCCAACGCCCCCGAGCCGAGCTCCAGCCGGCTCACGAGCTTTAAGTCGACATGCTTCGATAGCCCCGCGAACAACGTCGGCCCGTGGCCCGCGAGCCTGGGATGCACCACGAACTCGTACTCATCGATCAATCCCAGCTCCGTCAACGCCAGTGGGAGCTTCACACCGCCCACGAACAGCCCCTTGCCCGACTCCCGCTTGAGTTGCTGAACGGCTTTGCCCAGATCCCCGCGCACGAGCTCCGCGTTCCAATCGACCTGCTCCAGGGTGCTCGAAACGACGTACTTCTTTGCCGCGCTGATCGTCTCGGCGAAGGGTTCCATCCAATCGGGTCTCGCTCCCCTCGGCCGCGGCGGCCGCCACGCTGATTCCATCATTTCGTAAGTCACCCGGCCAAAGAGAAGGGCATCGGCCTGGTTGAGGTTCCCGACCGCGTGACGATGCAAGTCTTCGTCCGCGGGGATTGCACGATGATCGCAGCACCCGTCCAATGTGACGTTGATGGAGTACCGAAGGGGTCGCATTTCGCAAGAGTACCGCCGACGAGATCCTCGACAAAGTCGCCCGCGGACAAGCCACCCAGGAATTCGACAACGCCGGCCGCCTCAAGAGCATCAAGGACTGGCTCGAACACACCACGAAATTCGCCTACAACCGCGACTCCCAGCTCAACAAGATCACCTTCCCGACGACAACAGGCAACGTAGATACCTACACATACAGCCATGCCGATCTGATGAGCGAAGCAAAGATGGCAAAGGGGAAACAACCCTCGCGTCGCTTGTCTATGCCCGCAATAAAGACGGTTTGGTGGAAAGCACGACAAGCAAAGGACTTCCGGGTGCAGAAAAAACCAGCTACACATACGATGAAAATAATCGTTTGACCAAAGCTGGCACGGCGAGCTACGAATACGACGCAGCGAACAATATGACAAAAGCACCCGGCACGACGAACGCCTACGATAAAGATGATGAGCTGGAATCAGGCACGAACGTCACCTACACATACAACGAAATTGGCGAGCGGACCAAAACGATGCCCTCCGTCGGCCCTGCCACGTCCTATGGTTATAACCAGGCTGGCAGTCTGACCTCAGTCAAACGTCCAAAAGAAGGCGAAACGGCGGAAATCAACGACAGCTACGCGTACAATGGGCTCCAGCTTTTGGCCTCTCGGACGATATCCGGCACCACTACTTACATGACATGGAATTCGACTGGCGCACTGCCGTTGACTCTCAGTGACGGTCAGAGCAGCTACATCTATGGTCCTAACGGCCTTCCAATTGAGCAAATCTCATCGGCAGAAACCCCGACCTATTGTCATCACGATCAACTCGGCAGCACTCGGATGCTGACCAACGCTAGTGGCGAATCCACCAGCACGTTCACCTATGGTGCATATGGCTCCTTGGAAGGTAGCACGGGAACTCAGACGACGCCGTTGGGATTCGCTGGCCAGTACACCGAAGCCGGTAGCGGGCTGCAAGACCTGCGAACACGATTCTACGATCCGGGAACGGGGCAATTGTTGACGCGTGATCCGTTGACTGCTCTCACACAATCCCCGTACGGATATGCCGACCAAGATCCGCTGAAATACTTTGATCCCACTGGGATGCTACCGGATAAAGTTGGACCTCAACCGACACGGGGTTCATCAAGTGAACTTGTGGAACTCACTGAAGAACTGTGGAATGCCGTAAGCGAAGCGGACGCGCAACAGTGGAGGGCTGATAGCGCAATATTAAAGGGAATTGGCCATGGCGGTGAATGCATACTGCGAGAACTCAGAAAGGCTATCGCGGCAATATACAGCTCGCCGGTAGGAGTCGGAGCCGGCGGCTGCATTGCCGGACTTGGCTACGCTGGAGCCTCAGCTCCCGAGTTGTTTCTAGATCCTTGGACCGGGGCCGCCGCAGCTGTAGGCTCATGTATCGGGGGCGGTGCAATGGCCCTAGAACGTCCTAACCCCGAGATGTGAAGACAGGTCGGGTTCATCTCACGCTCGCCATCTTGCGGGCGCCGAAGACGATATCCGCCGGCACCCGCCCCTTCGTCAGCCTGCCCGTGTGGGCACGGTCGGTGTTGTAGTAACGCAGGTACTCATCGAGGTCGCGCCGCAGCGCCGTGATCCTCGGCGCCAGCGAGCGCGAGAAGGCCGGCCGCCAGCACTCCTCCAAGATCGTCAGCTGCACTCGCTCCACGCAGCCGTTTGAGTTCGGCCGCCCGGCCTTGATCTTGCGCTGGGTGGCTTTGTGGTTGGCGAGTGCCTTGCCGAAGCCCTCGGCGCGGAACTCCGAGCCGTTATCGGTGGTGACCTCGCCGAGCTTCCAGCCCGCCTGCTTGAGGTCTTTGGCAACCAGATGGACCAGCTCGGCGGTGTACCGGGCGGTGGGGTTGTGCTCGGTGGAGCGAAGGAAGGCCCAGGTGTAGGCGGAGGCGACGTCGATTGCGGTGTATTGCCAGATCACCCCTTTGCTGCCCGAGAGGCGCCCGACGTAAAAGCAGTCCATCTGCACCTTCTCGCCGGGGCAAGAGGCGTCGATGTGCAGCTCCTTCGGCGGGTGCTCGGGCTTGCGCTCGTAGGGATCGGCGTGGCGGGCGATCAGCGCCAGGCGCTTGGAGCGGGTGTTGAGGTTAAAGCGCTTGAGCACGCACCAGACGCCGTTCTCAGAGATCGCGATCCCGCCCCACTTCTCCCTCGCCAGCTCGGCTGAGATACGCCTGGGTCCGAAGCCGGGGTGGCCGAGGGCAAAGGCGAGGATGCGGTGCTCGAGGTGAGGGCCGACCTGGTTGGGCATCCGCGGGCGACGGCGCTCCCTGACTCGCAGTCCGTTAAGGCCGTAGCGCTCCAGCTTCGGCTTCCAGGCGTAGTAGGTAGACCTGGCCACCCCCATCGCCCGGCAGGCCTCTGGAACGTTGCCCAGCTCCTCGGCCAGGGTGAACAGCCGCAGGCGGAATCCGAACAGCACGTCATCCTCTGTCATTGCGCGCTCCCTTTTGGTGCTTCATTGATTGGCGTCAGGAAGCGTGGGTGAGCGCGCGGACGCCCCGGCCATGGCCGGGGCGTCCGAATGAAGGCGTCCCTACGGAGCCCGGAGGTGTCCGGGGTACTTGGGGTTAGTCCGCCCTAGAAGGCTATCCAGTGCCTGACTCACTACCACCTTCAAGTGGAATTGGTTAGGAGTTGACTGCGACGAAGCACCACGTAACGTACCGCATTTTGCGATGGGCCCTTTTAATGGGAGCAATCGGGCTCGCGATCGTGTTCGCCGCCGCCGGGCAGATTGCAGACGCAATATGGGTACTGTTTTTTGCGGGGCTTGCTATGGCTGGACCAATACGAAGATTCGTGTCTCGGAAGGAGGGAGCCGTTGGAGATCCGCAGTTTGAAAATGCGCTTATAGTCAGTACTGGCCTAGCCGCTGCATTTATATTGGCCGCGATTGCAACGATGCTTGGTCTCATTGGGCACCATCGGTGGAGTGCGGGCATATATGTTCTTGTCGCGGCGCTCTTCATTTTTGCGAACATTAGAACGCAGCGCAGGTACAAAAAGGTAAACAGCGCATCCAAAGATGAGGACCGTGACGCAGGGCGAGTAAGATGAGCGGTGCTGGGCTGGCCCCAGTGCTGGAAAATGCAACCCATTCCTTAATTGCCTTGAGTACGAAACTCGTGTACCAAACTTGATGACGCAGGTTGGCCGAACGCTGTGACATAGGGTTCGAGATAGAGATCGCGGAATCTAATGGGCCGTGGTGGCCCAGTCCTCACTGGTTGCCGACCACCGACAATCGCACATCGGGTCAATGGACGGTGCGCTATGCGCTGATCGCGTATGGCGCGTCGTGCTGCTTTCTGTGGGGTGGTGCTGTCCCTGTTTTTCCAGCATTTCGTGCGCCAGGCGGCAGATAATGCCTCAACTGCGCCGACGCCACAGCGGGAGGTACTTGGAGTTACAAGGCGTCGTGTCTTCCTGACCGCACTAGCGCTTCTGGTCTACATGACAGCATTTGCAGCAATCTTCCAGGTTCCAGAAGCTGCGAGCGGTGCCTGTCTAGCCCTCGCCTTCGTCAGTCTCGCCCTCAGCCGTTGGCTGGGGCGTTGGGAGCAAAGGCATTCTGCGTCCCTGTTGCGTGAGCCGCGTATTGCATGGAGGCACGAGAGCAATCAGGGTCGAAGACCGCACCTGGCGTCGGGAAGGATCAATTGATCTAAAGCCTGTGTGCCTTAGTGCGGCTGTAGAGCAGTACCAATAGCTGATCCTCCACGCTTCGCGATACCGGCCGCGGAGAACCGAGTGTGATCATGTTGATTTCGGCTGGTCCTGAGGTGAATCCAAACGCATCCATGTAGAACCGAATTCGCCTGACTCGCTGTGCCATGTAGTCGGCCATCTCTTCAGTACCGGCACCCCTTACGGTGACGGTAAACGCAATGCGGTACCCGAAACTTCCAGCGACGCCCGGCAACGGGTCAGGCAGTCGGGAGACGGTGACCGGTCCATATTCAACCCGTGCGGTGCCCTGTTTGGCGATCAGGGACGGGATGTAGCGCTTGGCGCACATGAGACCGCGCCGACTGCGGCTTGCGGCGTTACTGAGGTTTGTGAGGGCTGCGGTCGGCATCACTTCGACTGCGGAGTTGAGCCGCTCGAACTGACCTGCGAGGTTCCAACCGAATTTGGCCGAGTGAATGCGGACGATGCTGCGGTCGGGGTTCACGCCACCGACGCATCGGTTGAGTGCACGGGCAGCAGGCCTTGGTCCTCCGCCTTCGCCTTCCGGAGAGATGATGCTCAAGTCGGGAAGGTCACGGGCTCGCAAGTTGACTGCTCGCGCATACGCCGTAGCTTGTGCCTTTGTAATCGGTGCCCTTGCGCTGACGGTCGCGTTGTGCGCGCCGGAAGTGCCGTTGCTCCCGCATCCGGCCACACCGGCGCTTGCCGCGGCGAGGACGAGGCAGGCAGCAGCCGGTCGAAGCAGCCGCTTGTTCATGGGTTCAAGCATCGGCAGTCCGACCGAATCGCCTTAGATCCGCGATCTATGGACACTCATTCTGCGGCGGACCTCCATTCCGCGCATCAAGTACGGCGGCTATCTCTAATACCCGTCGACAGAGATGCCGATTACCTGCATGTGAAGACTGCGGCCGTAGTCATGGCTGTCGCGGTCCGCGCTCGCGGTTGGGGGTTGCGGCGCCTCGAGAACGACCGCAACGGGATATTCGGCGGTATACCGGACCAGCTTCCTCGCCGGGTGCCATGCCAGCGGGGCTCCGGAAGCGACATGCGGGTGCATACTGAAAAAAGCCGAAGCCCACATTACGCAGGAACAGCTTGAGGTGGGCGCTAAGGAAATGCAGGAAGGCCGACCCGAGCCAGCGGTGCTCAGGCAATGGACAGAGGAATGCGTTCCAAAGCAGCTGGAATAGCGCCAAATGGAATCCATGGCTGCTGCTAGACAATCACATCTAGGGCGGCGTCCAATTACTCCTAGAGATACCTCGGCTGCCTTCTCAGGCGACTGTTCATGAGGGGCGCAGCTCTGCAGCAGCGCTATCGAAGCAAAAACCAAGTCTTTGCGGACAGCGGGCCGTAGATCACGGATGCGTAAGAACCCCTTTCAAAATGAGCGCGAGTCCGGGGAGGTAGATGACCAAGCGAGACGGTCACGGAACGGTTCCCGCGTAGCAGCGCTACGTGGGAACCGGGGAGGGGCCGTATCGCGCAGCGTCACTCGGCCTCATCCGGGCCGTGCTCATTTTGAAAGGGGTTCTAAGGAACCGCGAAGTCGCAAAGAAGACGAACGCTGACAATTTGTCCAGCCAAGATTGTTTCGTCTTTGCCGACTGAGATACTCAAGGCAATGGCTATTTCTTTAAGTTTACTGAGCATGGCCGCTTGCGCCAGTCAGAGATCTCTGCGCGTTGTCTGGATTATCGCCCCGCCATTGCTTGTAGCTCTCTGGGGCCTACTGCTAGTCATAGCCTGGAGGCGAACGGAGGCGGCAGGAAGGCCGTGGCTATTGGCTATCTTCCTGGTGGGGCTAGCTTGCAGCGTTTTTGACTTCGTTCCCGCCGTCCCGGGGGGCGGCCACAACCATTTGCATCGCTTTCTGCTCGTACTGGGAATGGCTGCTTTGGTAGGCATTGTAATTGGTTTGTGTTCCCGGGCTGTCGGACCTTTAAGGGGGGGCTGGTTCGCGGTAGCCGGTAACGTGGTCCCGGTTGGGATAACGCTGGTGCTGTTGGTTTGGACACTGGCCATTGCTGGGCAATGCTCGCTGGAATAGTGCGAACACCAGCAGCGTCCTTCTGAAATACTAAAAATCTGATGTTTCTTTTGATCGCAGAATGTGAGCCTGGATCGCCTAGTCTTGCAGGCAGTATCGGGCCTCCAATAATTGTGGTGGCGTGGGCATTTTTACTTGTAGTCATGTGGCAACGTACCGAGGCGGACCGTCGCGCACGGTTGATAGCATTGTTCTTCGTGGGGCTGGGGATCAGCATCTTTAATTTCATTCCTGCTGAGCAGCAGCATGGCGAACTCGTCCGTTTCCTCATTGTGGTGGGGATCGCGGGAATAGTGGGAGCTATGACCGACCTGTTCTTTCCCGCCATTGGTTGGATGAAAGGCGCGTTGGTCTCGATGGCAGGAAACGTTGTCCCATTGGGAGCGTTTTTCCTGTTTCTGTTTTGGGTACTATCGATTACCGGGCGCTGCTTCGGTTAGCCAGCGAGAGAGTCGCTCGCAACGCTGGCCTGTCTGGTTCGAGGTGATGCGGGGGCGGCAACTCCTTCGGGTCGATGCGCTGATTCCTTGATGGCGCTGTGGCCCCATAGCGCTTGCCTCGCCGCGGCCCCGCAGGGAGACGGAGTGAGTCCGCCCTTCCCATTTTCGGCTTCCGGGCGGATATGCTCGCGCCGTGAAGTGGATCGCCCTCGTCTCGCTCCTGGCAGCTCTGGTGAGTGCCGGCTGCGGGAGCGGAGGCTCCAGCTCCAGCAACCCGAGCAATGCATCGAAGATCAGAGCTGCTGAAGCGTCCAGCAAATTCCAAGCGACCATCGAACGGGAGCTCGTGGCCGCTCTGCACCTCTACAGGGAAAACCGCTACGGCGACGCGCGCACCTTCGTCGTCCGCGGTGGCGGCACGTGCGACATCGAGGGCGTTCACGTAAGCGAGGAGGCGAAAGCCTACGAAGGCGAACCGGATTCCGTTTACTCGCCCAATAATGCGGCAGCCGTCAAGGTCACTCCGGGTCCCGGCGAATCCGAGGCCCCGTGCCTCAAGGCGGTGGCGGCCGCGCTGCACTGGGAACGGTAGCCCACGCCGGTACGTGCCAACGCCGAACAAGGTGATGACTCGTCATAGAGGTAGGTCGTGAGACTCCGATCCGGCCTGATCTAAACCGCCCTTCTGGTGGAGCCGCCCTGCGCGCGGGGCCGAGATTGACCAGCACTCTGCGACGACATACGCTTGCCCGCACCCAACGCAAGAAAGGTGTTTCCATGCATGCAGTAGTCATCAAGGTCACCATCAACGATCTACCTGCCGCCCAAGCTGAGCTGAAAGAGCTCGTGCCGCGAGTCTCCGCGGCACCCGGATTCGTTGCTGGCTACTGGGTCGCACTCTCCCAAGACCACGGTACTTCGATCGCCGTGTTTGACTCAGAGACTGCGGCCCAGGCCCTCGTTGACCAGATGGCCGCTGGCTCCGCCATGGCTGTGACGATCGACAGCGTCGAGGTTGGCGAAGTCATCGCGCAGGCATAGCGGCGCCCTCGCGAGGCTTTCTGGGCCGCTCGGCCAAATCTCTGAGCGGCTTTGAGCGAGGCCCCCGACCCCCCCGATCGCAGCTCATACATTTGTTGAGCGTATGTCTTGGGATCGCGAGCGAAGCGACTAAACTTGCCCCTCATTATGGCAACGGTCCTTACTCTGGTTTCCGGTGACATTACGGTCAAGGAGGACATCAAGGTGGTGCAGGCGCACGTCGAACGGAGATCCTCCGGGCTCATGTCGTTAACCGACGCGGCCGACGGCTCCCAAGTCCTCATCAGCCCGGCGCACGTAGAAAAGCTCTGCGCCTGCCCTGAGCCTCCAAGCCCCCCCACGCCGTTTCCGCGCTGGGGTGCGCAACGCGAACCGCCCTCGGACTTCGTTGACGGACAACCGGAGAGGGCGCCTATCCGGTCAGTTTGAGCGTTTGCCTCAAACACCGCTTCCTCGTGACCGGGCTTGAGGTCGCGCTCGTCGATGAACCTCGCACTGGCGACCTATCGGTCCCTGTATCGCACGCATTTTGAAGCGCTCAATCGGGATCGCCGAGGCGAGTACGCCGCGGGATGTATGAGCGACGAAAACCAGCGATGCACAGCAGAACTCCTAGCGTGAGGACGGCTAGAGGCTTGATGTGGGTTAGGTGCGTGCGCGGGGGCGTTGCAGACCGAGCTGGACGCCGCACCCGGGCGCAAGCGGGTAGCCGGGTGCTACCTGCAAGCCCGGGGGCGGCGTCCAGCGACGGTATGCGGCGTCATCCGTGTGCGTGGGTAACCACATCAAGCCTCTAGGTTCCAATGTCTGGCGCCCAGCTAGCCCGCGAAGGCACTCGCGGACATGATCACCCACCCCCGTCCAAAGCATCGGGTGAAAAACGGGGCATCTGATCTTTGGGCCTCCTTCGCTGCATCACGAATACCACCACGACCAGGGACGCAAGCGGGATGCTGTCAAAAGCCGCCCAACCGAGGGCGCGAGAGCCGGTCGTGTAGGCCAGCCCGACCGCGACCCCGAAGGCCAGTGCGCCGATCCCCAGGATTAACAGCACGAGCCAGGCCAATTCTTTTTGCCGCTTCATCCTCGGCCAACTTCATTTATTCCTGTTGGCTGGCAAGCGGCTCTGGCTCAGTCGGGGGAAAGACGTGCTGCCGCGATTGGGGCGCGAGCAGAAGTCCCAGCACGACCACGCCACTCGCCGCCGAGGCGATCCACGTGGTAGGAAAGAGCAAGGGCGAGACGGCCACAAAGAGCGCATTCAGGACGACGAGGAACCACCAGACCAGCCGACTGCCTTGACAGACGCCCACGGCCAGAGCGGGCGCAATGAGGACCCCCAACGCCCCGCGGCCGTGACTGAGCACTGTGTTGAGGATTGCAGTCGCGGTGACGATTACCGCGTAAACGCGCAGGGTCCACGGTGCATTCCTGAGCGCAGACATATCCCACGTTTCGGCATAGCTCACATGTAACTTGAGCTGTGATCGGGCTCATATGCATCGGCCCGGTAGTCGATACACGGTCCAGAAATCCGTAGGCGCGATCCAGCCTGGAAGGAGGGACTAACTCTCCTCTTCCTCATCGTCCTTGCGGTGAACGCCACATCGAAGGGGTGGCCCCTTGGATCGTTTGGGGAGCCCTGGGCCTCTCTGCCGCTGGAACGTTCTACGTCAGCATTCGCGGTCCCCGTTGTAGGCCGCCCTTCGTATGCTCCGCTCCTGTTCGTAATCAACCGCCTCCGCCGCTTCAAAGCCTTGCGCCCGCCGCAGGCGCTGACCACAGCTTCCATCCGGCGAGGAAGGTGAACCGTGGAGCACGAGCCTGGGTTAGGGCCAGGGCGCCGGGATCTCAGCTCCCCGCCCGGAACGTGATCCCACTAAGCACCAGGGTTTCTCCTTCCTCCCCGAGTACGTTGCCGCTGAGGCCGTGGCCTTCGTAGCTTGCATTCGATCCAGCAATCACCACCCCGCCCGAAGATTCCGGGGAGAAGATCTGCACGACGCTCTCCGTAGGTCGAAACCCCGCCGGAAGGGTGAAGATCGGGACCAAAGACGTCGAGCCTTTTTCCTTGCCGACCTTCACTACGCCTTCGAGGTGAACGATCCCTTCCTTGTCCTTGTAGAAGCCGACCGGCTGGAAGGTTACGCCGGGTTCCCCGTAGCCCACGCTCCCACCTTCAAACCCCGGCTGACCCGCCATCCCTACCAGGTGGATCGCTTCGGGCGGCGATAGGGCGTCGGCAGTCCCGGCGGTTGTCGCGGTGTTCGCATTGTTGGCCGATGGCACCCTCCCCAGCTTGGCCAGGTTGACCTGCTTGCCGGTGATCGTCCGCTTCTTGATCTTGATGCCGGTCACCGCGCCGTTCTTGATCTGTTTGGTCCCGACGCTGTTCTTGCCCAAGGAGGCCGCATAAGCCGCGCCTCCGCTGATGACCAGGAAAAGCGCGAGCGTGGAGACCGCGTTCGCGTAAGTGAGCTTGCTTCGCAGCGTTTTCATCATCGGACGGTTTTCAGCGGGCCGGCCCGGACTCCTGCAAAGCCCTGACCCCAGGGAGGGCGCATGACTGACCGCCGCTGTCCGATCTGTGGAGCCGACCTCTCAGGGCGCCGCGCAGACGCTCTTACCTGCTCGGGCTCATGCCGCCGCGATCGGCATCGGCTCCTACGCCTTCTGAGCGGCGAAGGGATGGGAGGTATCAAGACCCGGTCCGAGAGTGGCTGGATCGCCGCCGAAGGTGTGTGCCGCGGTGCTATCCTCGGCCACCCATGCGACGACCCAGAGCATCGTCGCCTACAGCGCGCATTCGAGTGTTGCTGTGCGGCCTGTTCGCCCTAGCGGCGCTTGTGATCGCGATCCCCGCGCTCGCGGCCACCTCACCCAAGAAGAAGAAGGAGAAGCGACCCAACATCCCGAGCTGCACGCGTTTCTCGCGCGCAGCGCTGGCTAAGGCGCTTGACAGCGACCCGCTCAAGTTCAAAGACCGGATCCCGCACTCCAATCTTTGCCTGTGGGAAGCAAAGAAGACCGGGCATTACCGCGAGACCGTTGGGATCGGCGTCTACCCGGGGATCAAGTCTGTGTATGCAAAGGCCGAATCGGCCGGCATTAAGACCGCCACGAAGGAAGGCAAAAGCTTCGGCAGGCTGAGCTCGCGGCACGAACCCTGGAAGGCCGCCTTCTTTGTCTCCGGAGTCGTCTCAGCCGCCGGGTTGGAAGCCTGCCCGCCAAAACACAAGCTTCCGAAGTTCGGTCCTCCCCAATGCAGCGCAGACCCTGCCTGGATAACGAACAACGTCACTGCGTATAACTCAAAGCTGATGGTCACGGCCGCAGCCGACGCCCAACAAGGCGACGTGCACCTCTCCCATGTGATCGAGCTGGTCAAGCAGGTCATCTCCGGTAAGATCCGCTGACCCGTACGGGGAACGGGAGGCTCGAATTGAGGCCCAGGCGGCTCTTCACCGGCTCGGGGGCCGATGGCTACGCCATGGTCAGCCGGTGCTCTCTCGGTGCCGTAGGCGCACAGAACGCGCCAGGCGGCCGTTGTGATCGCGGCCACCTACTACGCTGTCATCAGATGACCAAGCCCGACGAGTCCGAACAGCGCGACCTAGAGGCTTGATGTGGGTTAGGTGCGTGCGCGGGGGCGTCGCAGACCGAGCTGGGCGCCGCACCCGGGCGCAGCGGGTAGCCGGGTGCTACCTGCAAGCCCGGGGGTGGAGTCCAGCGACGGTATGCGACGTCATCCGTGTGCGTGGGTAACCCGCATCGAGCCTCTAGCTCGGTGGTGGCCAGGACTCGGAAGACTGCTGGCTCCGCTACCCCACCGCCCCCGCCAACCGCCCCTAAGAACCCTTTCAAAATGAGCGCGAGTCCGGGGAGGTAGATGACCAAGCGGAGACGGTCACGCAACGGGTTCCCGCGTAGCAGCGCTACGTGGGAACCGGGGAGGGGCCGTATCGCGCAGCGTCGCTCGGCCTCATCCGGCCGTGCCTCATTTTGAAAGGGGTTCTTACCGGTGCCATCGCGCGACAGCGGTTGGCTAACCGCTCCGCCACCTCCCGCGCCTCCTCCACCGACATCACCGAACCGCGGCACGAGGAGACCGGCCACTGCCCGTCCGCTGATTGAGGTCTCAGGCTGTTCGAGCGACGACGCGTAGGCGCTCGCCTACGCCGCGATTCTCGGCCGCCCGCTCGAGCAGTTCCCTGGCGCGCTCCGGCGCGTCATTGACCTCAAGCCAGTCAGCTTCTCCCAGTTCCAGGATTTGTTTGACGAGCTCGTCGAGGAACGATGGGGTTCCAATGATCATCTTCGAGCAATCCAAGCTGACCGTTTTCCCAGAGAGCTCGCTCCCGACAGGCTGAATCAAACTACGAGCCTGCTCACGGGAGCCGGCGTGCTCAGGTGTCTCGATTCGCAGCATCGTCCTCTACCCAGGGTACAGGGGCAGGCTCAGCGCCACGATCACTCCCCGCAACGCCGGCACAGTCTCTTGATGCCTTCGGTGTTCTTCGATCGAAACCTTTGCCGACCCACTGCGGATGACCATGCGCCCCTGCATTCCGACCACTTGCTCCATCGTGGTGGAGAGACCTTGGCCGCGCCCAGGGTCATCCGCAACGGAGCTTACGAGGTATTGCAGTGCGAGGTCGATTGCCTCCATGTCATCCGCCGGTTTCCTTGCCCCGGTTGCCAGGAACGAAGCGCGAATTCCCCGTCCCACGTCTCCGATCACGACCTGGACTCGGTCGTTGTGGTCCGGGGCCTTCCCCCCGCGCTTGGACAGGTAGACCTGGCCCATCACCATCGCGTCCGATCCGGAATGCTCAAGTGCGTTGCCGACCATCTCCCACACTCCCTCCGTGATCGCCGCCAGCACTTGGGGATGGACGTGGTCTCGCAGCTGTTCCCACAGCAGATGGGACAGTGCTTGCTCCCCGCCGGAGTCCACAGCGCTTCGCAGGGGCACCACGACGTCGGATGCGTCGAACGCGGGATCCGGGCGAAGCAGCGAGGCGTGGCCCTCCTCCGAGAGGAAGTTTTGAAAGCCCATCGCGGTCAGATGGGCCTTCATGTTCTTGTTTGTCGGCACTCGAACGGGAAGGTCCGGATCATCTGCAAGCGCGATCCGAAGCGCACATGCCGTACCAACCAGTCCGTAGGCGTCGATGAATTTAAGAGGCGATAAGTCGCATGCCGCGGCCTCTAGCGAGAGCGCCGAGTCAAAGTCACTGATTGTGAGCTTGCGAGCGCCATTGGGAAGCGTTGGCATCGATGCGATCTACTCACACGTTTCTCGGATCGACAAAAAACTCCGGCAGAACCTCAACCTCTTCGACGGTCTGGGTCGTCGTTTTCACACCGAGCCCATGTTCCTTCAGAAGCTCGCATAGCCGCTCCCCGTCGATCAGGTCGATCGGCGGCGCCCCATCGCGCGTCGCCTCCCTCTTCGCTTCCGTCGTGAAGGTTCCGGTCGTGATCAGGAGTCCCTTGTCCCCCGTCCCGCCATTGCCCCACGGAAGTCGCGGACCTTCTCCGGGCCAACCGTGCCTTGGTAGCGCTTGCACTGGAAGAAGACCGGAAAGCTGACCAGGGACAAGCGATACACGCCGACGCCGTCGATCCCTCCGTCGCCGCTTCGCCCGGTTACAGCAGTATTGATGAAGCCAGCCCCTCGCAGCAGGCGCTGCGCAAGCTGCTCGAAGCCTGATGGGGACATGGCGAGCATCAGCTCGAGCAGATGCTCTCGCCAACCTGCGGTCTCAGAGTCTTCGTCATCGGGGTGAAGCTCTGCTCCGGCAGCCTTGGAGGCTTCGCGCTTGTCTCGGCGCTTGGTCTGCCGCGTTGCCTTGTACTTACGCAACAAGGGCTCGATCTCTGCCTCCGATAGCTCGCGACCCAACGGCGTTGTCTCCCAGACGCCCCGCCCCGTGTTGGCAAGCGCCCCCATGCCCTTGAGGTATGTTCGGGCCCATCCCAGTCGATACTCCAGCTGGCTCCTCGGGCCGTCGTTGTGAAGCACCGCCAGCTGGGCTTCGGAGAACTGCTCGCGCTCGATCACCTTTTCATCGATCTCGTCGAGCCTTGCCGAGTGCCCCAACTCGCGCACAGCGCAAAGAGTTGGCCAAAGAAGCTCGGTGTACGGCGGGATATGCGCTCCGTTGCCGTCAGTCACGCTGCGCAGGCTAGCTGGCGAGCTGGACTGCTCTACTTGGGATCCTGAAGACTTCGGCCTCGTTAGCGGCCGAGCGTCTTGTCGAGCGGCTCGACCTCCTCCAATCGCCCCATTTGCTCCAATGCTTCCGCCAGCTGAACGTAGGCTCCCGCTGCGTTCCCGCACTGACTCGGCATCTTGCCCTCAGCCCTCGCCGCGCAGCCCAACCGCACCAGCACGTCCGGGATTGAAGCCTCCGGCACGCTCGTCAACGTCGCGCCTCGGTAGTTACTGAGGATCGACTGCACCGCCTTGGGCAGCCGTCGCGTGTCGACCTTCCCGTCGGCGTGCAGGTAGGGCAGGTGCCAGCTTTTCGGTTCCTTGGGGTCGCCGACGAAGGCGAAACAGCGAGCCGGGAGCCGGTACTTGGGGTGAAGCCCCTCCTCGCTTACCGCGAGGATGCCGTCGGCGCCGAAGGCGTCTTGCCAGGCGTTGGGCAACGCCGCCGCCTGCGCTCGCTCGCGCGCCGGCCGGTAGATCCCGTGTCTGCTGATCCAGAAGAGCTCATCCGCTGACTCCAAAGCCTCACCCTCTAGAGTCGCGAAGCAGCGAGGGTGAAGGCCCTCGCTGCCGCTTTCCTCGCCGTCGATTACCTCCGCCGCGTAGATCACCTGCCCGTCGCTAACCGCCACGTTGTGAACCTTCTGCTGCTTGGCGTACCCGCAGGCTTGCTGCAGGGCCTGCTCAGCGGCACGCGGGTTGCCTGCCAGCGCCCCCGGCCGCTTGGCCTCAACAATCATTTGCTTGATGCCGAGTCGGGTCAGCAGCATGTCGGCGTAGCCGACCTGCATGTTGACGTCGGCGAGCGGCCAGTCCAGCACCTTCGTGAACAGATCCTCGAGGATGTTCTCAGTCACCCGCTCCGCCGCGTGGCCGTAACGCTCTCGCTGTTGCAGTCGTTCCCGCCTGCGGCCCTGGAATTCCTCCCAGGCTTCGCCAATCTGCTCACGGCAGCGCTGGTACGAAGCGAGCTTCTCCGGCGCCTCCACAGCTCGCCGATCCTAATCAGTCATCGGCCTCTCTACAAGCCCCGGGGTGGAGAGCACTCTTCGACGCTTTCCTCGCCCTGCGCTCCAAGCAGCCAGCGATCAAATTTGGGCTCAGACACACGATTTGCGACGACCATCGCCCCGACCGCCGCCAACTCGACCCCGATCAGGGCCTCACCTTGCAGCCCAAGCAGCGGACCAGCGGCCAGCAGGATCAACAGCAATAGCCCAAGCACCACCAACATGCGCGTTGCCAGTCCCCGAGCGTGTGAACGGGCATGCTGACCCGCCCTTCGCGGCTGGGTGTTCAGCGATTCGATCTCCATCGATCACCTAATCGAATCGGCTTGCCGCGTATGCCTCATGAGTCCTGTAACGACAAGCAGTGGCGTTGGATACGACATTGCCGTATCCTCTCGCGCCGTGTCGTCGATCCGGTTTCGCATCCTCGTCTCGCTCTTCGCCGCCCTCGCTTTGCTTGGAGTTGCCGCTGGCCAAGCGAGCGCATCTCCGGGCGCCTACCGGGTGCTGATCGTCGAAGCAGACGAAAAACCCCCCCTCGAATTGCAGAAACAGCTCGCTGCCTTCCCCGATGTCGCCTCGGTGGAAATCCTCGATGCCGGCGAAGAAGGTGGCACGGAAACCCCTACCGCCGCGAAGCTCGAGGGTTATGACCTTGTGATCAGCATGAGCGATGACCGCTACCTGGCTCCGACGGCCTACGGCAATGCGCTCGCCGACTATGTCGACTCCGGCGGTGTCGTCGTCCAGTACGCCTACGACAATTGGGAAGGTAGCGGCTCGGGACAAAACGGACCCGCAGGGCGCTTTGAAAGCGGCGGCTATCCACCGTTTGTCCCCGGAAGCAATCCCAATAACCCGACCCTGACACTCGGCAGCTTCGACAGCGCAAGTCCCCTGATGGAAGGAGTTTCCGCTCTGCAGTCCGACGGCAACACCGAGCCGACACTGGCACCCGGCGCGACGTCGGTCGCGAAGTGGTCCAACGGGAAGGAACTAGTCGCCTACAAGGGCAGAGTCGTCTCAATCAGCGCCAACGTCGCCGGGGAGTCAACCTGGAGCGGTGATTTCGCCCGCTTGACGGTCAATGCGGTCCGCTGGCTCGGACGCCGCACGCTGACCGTTGCCAATTCCAACCCCGCTGGAGGGACGGTGACCAGCAGCGCGGGGGGGATCAACTGCGGTTCTACCTGCAGCGCAGCCATCACCTACCAGGCACCGGTCTCTCTCGCTGCCGCCGCCAACCCGGGCTTCGCCTTTGCCGGTTTCTCCGGAGCCTGCACTGGAACCTCTTGCAGCTTGACGATGGATGCCGCCAAGAGCGTTAGCGCCAACTTCGAGCCGTTCAGTCTCGCCAAGAAGGCGAAGCTGAATAAGAAGAAGGGAACCGGTCTCCTCGCCGTCAATGTCGGAGGAGCGGGGAGCGTTGTTCTAAGTGGCAGTGAGGTCAAGCTCCGAAGCAAGACCGCCCCTGCCGCTGGCAAGGTGATGCTTCCGATCGTGCCGAAAGGCAAGGTGGCAAAGAAGCTGAAGAAGCACGGCAAGGCCAAGGTGAAACTCGATTTCACCTTCACACCCAGCGGCGGCTCTGCCGCCAGTCTCGCCAAGTCGATCCTGCTTCTTCGCAAGAGCCCGTAGCCCAAGGGTTAGTCGCGCGCTCGATTAAGAACCCCTTTCAAAATGAGCGCGAGTCCGGGGAGGTCGATGACCAAGGGAGACGGTCACGGCACGGCTCCCGCGTAGCAGCGCTACGTGGGATACCGGGACGGGGCTGTCTCGCGCAGTGTCACTCGACCTCATCCGGGCCGTGCCTCATTTTGAAAGGGTTCTAAGCGGCTTCTTCAAGTTCTGCATGTTGACGGCTGCACCGGCGACGAGGCCACGGGGATCTCACCCCTCGCCCACCACCTCCATCCGCAGGATCAACCCGTCCTCCAGCCAGTAGCGGTGCCGCACCCGCGAATCGCTTAGCAGCTCACCACTCTGGGCATCGTGGACGACCTGGTGCACATCAACCGTCACGCTCCCGTCAGGCTCCTCGGAGAACCCCTCCGGCTCTACCCGGCTGTAGATCGCCTCGAACTGGCGGCGCCAGTAGTCAAGGACTGCTTCCCGGCCGACGATCCTGCCGCCCTCCCAGGCATTGGGCCAGTCGACCTCGGGGTGCATCAGCTCGATCGCAGCATCGAGATCGCGGGCATTGAAAGCGGCATACGCAGCACTCACGATTTGCTCGGCTCCGGCCATCCGCTCAACCATAGGCGCAGGCGCGCGTGCCATCTCCCGCTCCCGCCAAGGCCCAACGTTCCAATACCGCCGCGCCGCGCCTGATGTAGACGGCACCCAGACGTTCGCGCGGCCAATCCGCTCCGGCATTAAGGGCCTATCCCGTTAGGGGACGTGCCCTTGGAACGGTTCAGGACCAAGCGGGGCGGCTCCGGGGTGAATTCCGCATGGTGGGGCCATGTGGGATTCGCGACGGGGCCGAATCCGCGCCGTGTCCTGGGCCGTAGTGCCCTGTCTCCCAACGCCTGCCAGGAAATGACGAGGTCCAGGCGTCGTCAGACGAGGACGCAGGGGGGCGTTGGGAGACAGGGCACTCACCAGGGGTGCGATCTCCTAGCGGGATAGGTCCTTAGCCGCGGTGCTTGAGGCCTGGCCGTGCGCGCCAAGAAGCGTCGAGATCGGCGCTCGCGACTTCTTCTACGCTGACCGTGTCGTTGCTGAAGGTACTCTGGCTACCGAGAGGGAGGGCCGGTTCACGGTGGTGGCACAGATCGCTTCCCGCGGTCCCCGGGCGCCGCAACTTTTGCCGCCCGGGCGTGTCAAGGCAAAAAACCAGCGACAGGGGATAAAAAGGCTCCACGTGGTCGTCCGGCTCAGCACCACCGTGCTCCTTCTCTTGGCAGCGGCGGCGATCGTCGCGCCTGGGGCCGAGGCCCGCGCGCGCCCGGCCGTCAGCTTGAGGGTCTCAGCGACCCAGGCCGACCTCGGTCAGAAGCTCCTCTTCAGCGGGCGGGTGCGGCCAAACCGAAGGGGGGAGACGGTCCTCCTCCAGCTCTCCCAGCACCCCTGGCGCACGATTGCCCGAGCGCGGCTCGGGCGCGGCTCGCAATTCAATATCGGGGCCTCTCTGCAAAGCGCCGGCCAACAGAGGCTGCGGGTCCGCTACACCGGCGACCCGCTCACCCGCCCGGCGAACTCGCCGCCGCGGCGGCTGAGCGTCTTGCCGGTGCCGGTCGGCATCCACAAGATCAAGCACGTCGTGATCATCATGCAGGAGAACCGCAGCTTCGATGAGTACTTCGGCACCTATCCCGGCGCCGATGGCTTCCCGCCTGGAACCTGCGTCCCCGACCCTGCGACCGGAGGCTGCATTGCGCCCTACCACAACCCCAACCCGGTCAACAAGGGCGGCCCGCACGGCGAAAGCAACTTCGAAGCGGACCTAAACGGTGGCGCGATGAACGGCTTCGTCGCCCAGGCCGAGCAGGCCCAGGGCTGCGAAACCGCCGGCACGCCGCAGTGCGAAACCGACGTGATGGGCTATAAGGACGAAAGCGACATCCCCAACTACTGGACCTACGCGCGAAACTTCGTCCTCCAAGACCACCTCTTCGAGCCGAACAGAAGCTGGAGCCTGCCCTCCCACCTCTTCTTGGTCTCTGAGTGGTCGGCGCTTTGTACCTCGCCGAGTGACCCCTACAGCTGCACCAACGCGCTCCAGAGCCCCGGCGATGCAGACTCCAACCCCAACGACCCGCTCGGCGATGATGCAGATTACGCCTGGACGCCGGTCACCTACCTGCTGCACGACGCCGGCATCAGCTGGGGCTACTTCGTCAAAAAGGGAATAGAGCCAGACTGCGCCGACGATGAAGAGCGCTGCCCCAACGCGCCGCGCCAGGGGCCGGCGACGCCGGGGATCTGGAACCCCCTGCCGGACTTCAGCACGGTCATCGAAAACCGCGAAGTCGGCAACATCCAGGACACCTCGGCCTTCCTCAACGCGGCCCAGAGGGGCCTGCTGCCCGCGGTCTCCTGGGTGATCCCCTCCCAGCCGGTCAGCGAGCACCCACCGGCCTCGGTCAGCGCCGGGGAGGAATACGTCACGAACCTCATCAACAAGGTGATGGAAGGGCCCGACTGGCCGAGCACCGCGATCTTCCTAAGCTGGGATGACTGGGGGGGCTTCTATGACCAGGTCGTGCCGCCGGTGGTCGATCAAAACGGCTACGGGTTTCGGGTGCCGGGGCTGGTGATCAGCCCCTACGCCAAACACGGCTTTATCGACCACCAGATGCTGAGCCACGATGCCTACAACAAGTTCATCGAGGACGACTTCCTCGCCAGCCAACGCCTCAACCCGGCCACCGACGGCCGGCCCGACCCCAGGCCCGATGTGCGGGAAACGGAGCCCGAGCTCGGCAACCTGGTCACGGACTTCGACTTCCATCAGGCGCCACGCCCGCCCATGATCCTCCCCCGCTAGAGAACCTGGAGGCAGACCGATGACCGCGATCAAAAAGCACCTCAGCTACGCAAACGTGATGGCGACGCTCGCCGTCTTCATCGCGCTGGGGGGCGGGGCGCTGGCGGCGCTTCGGGTCCCCGCCAACTCGGTGGGCACCCGGCAGCTGAAGCACGGCGCCGTGACCGCGACCAAGGTCAAGGCCCACTCGCTGACCGAGGCAGACATCAAGCCTCTGTCGCTGACCGGCGACAGCTTTCAGCCCGGTTCGCTTAGCCCCGAGAACCTTCCCCACTTCGGCCTCGCCAACCTGCTCGGCGCCTCCGGCACGGCGACCAACAACGCCGCGATCGAACTGGCCAAAGGCGAATGCGGGCGCTACGCGTTTGCGGCCTCGGGTGTTGCGTCTGGCGAAGCGGTGATGCTTGCAGGGATCTGACCTCGCCTCCCTCCAACACGCGATCGAGGGCGGCCCCTCGATCACCAACCCCAACCAGATCAACGTCAGCGTCTGCGCCGACACCGAAAAAGCGGTCAAACAGGCGGCGGGCACCGTGCAGTTGCGTTTCGACACGATCGGGTGAGGGGGGAGGGGATCGGCGCGGCGGGGCGCGCCGATCAGCCGCCGCCGGAGCCCTTGCCGGTAGTAACCCAGCGAGCGGCCGGAGCAAACTCGGGTTTTCCAGGGGCCTGAATGGCTGACATTCCCGATCTCTTGCACCTGAGAGCACCGGGAAGGGGTCTCGACGTCGATTCAGCCCGAAGGTGCATCGCTGTCGTCGTTGTCTGAGGTCTCGCCGGTCGGTGGTCCCAAATCTTCGGCCAGCCTCGCAATCAACAGCTCCTCATAGTCGTCCCCTCCTTTGCCGATTCGGGTAACGATGCCCTCGTTCTCGGAGGTGCCAGAGGGCCCGCAAGCAGGCTGCGAGAATTTCGAAGCCGCTCATCTCGCCGGCGTTCTCAACTCCTGCCTCTACGAGTCGATCGCGGCGGTCGATCGCCCCCTTGAAGTTCTCCTGCGTGACCGGACTGTCTTTTGTGGCTTGGAATTCGGCCCTGATCTCCTCGGCGGTTGGAAGGTCCTCTAGCGGTTTTGGCCGGCTCTCGCGCAGCATCACCGCTGGGTCAACCCACGGCCAAGAAACTAAGTTGTCATCGCCGATCGAGATTGACCAACTGCCGAAGGAAAATCTCAAATTAAAGTAACAGTCGCCATCTAGCGTTTCTAGCGAGCCGCTCTCGAATTGGTCTCGGGGAAGCGCCAGTATTCCGTTTTCGTTGGCGAGGGGCCAGTCAATCCAGTACCAGACGCCGTCGTATTTCTCTGGCTGACCCCCCTCTCTCAGGTGGCCACGGGTCTGCAGCATGGACCTGCCTGGCACCCGAGCGTCAGCGGCCGATATGAGAACGGGTAGGCCAACTCCGCGAATTGCCTCTAGATATCCGAGAGTCTCTGCCCACTCCAGGCCGTCTGCTTTGAAGTTTCCTGGGAGTCCATCGGTCATCGTTGGAAAGTTAGTCGACATGCCCATGGTCGGCCCATTCATCCCGGACGACCTAAAGCCCTACGAACGGCAAAGCGGGTGGACAAGACAACGCTCTTAGCGCCGCAGAGGACTGGGCTTCCGCCGTTCCGTTGAACGCCGACCTCCGGGTAGGTGCTTTGTTCTTGTGGTGATGTACAGGATCAAGTCAGCGTCCTCGCGCCTTGACGCGGCGCGAGCGGGCGACGGCAGCACCCATACCGCCGCCCCACCGATTCGCTCCGGCTGAGGGCCGTAGCCGACTCGAGGCCCAGGAGCGCCGCGGGACGCGCTCTTGCCGTTGAAGGCGAGGTTGGCGGGTTTCACCTCCGCAATCCGGGTCTGCAGACCCGTTGCGCGGTAGAGTTGCCCCCGCTCGAGGGGTCGAGCGGACGGGATCGCAAGGGGACCTTCAGCAGCACCTGGCCCGCGGAGGGGCCGGCAAGCGGCGACTCAGCACTGAGCCGCGCCGCCGCTCCCTGCCCCCGCCTGCTCGCGGGACCAAGTGCGGGGCCCCCGGGCACGGCCGGCGCCGAGTGGGGGAGGACACTCGAAGCCGATCGCCCCAGGCCCGCGAGCGTTACCGATGTCTCGAAGCAGTTAGATTGCACAGCAAGATTTGAGCGAAGGGAGGAATCATGAAACTGAGAGCACTGATCGCAGCCGGACTGAGAGTTAGCCGCCGCGTCAACATTCCGAACAGCAGGTCGGTCAAGCCGCCGGAAACTTCTGCGCCAACGCCTCCGCGACAAGGCGCATCTGCTCGGAATCCAACTTCCCCGGCTGCTTCAGCCGCTTCGCCAGCTTCCGCGGATGAAAGAGCGGGTATCCCCTGATGCGCAGCGTGCGCAGAAGCGGGATCCCGTTTCCGTCGATGAAGCAGAAGCAGGCGTGCAGCGGCACCTGCGGCGCGATCAGCTCGATCGTCGTCTGCACGGCCTCCGCTTGCCGCGCCAACCCGTCGACCAGCTTAGTTTTGTCGCGCCCGCCGATCACCAGCTTCGCATCGCCGAACCACGGCTTGCGGACCTCGATCCTGCCCTTGTAGCGCTTCGCGTCGATCACGTAGACACCCGAAGGCGCGACCGCCAGATGGTCGATGTTGGCGCGGCTCCCGGGCATCCGCCGGTCGTTCAAGACGATCGCCTTGGGACAGCGGCGGGCCAAGAAGGCGGCGAGCGCTTCCTCGCCGGCAGCGCCGGTCGCCCAGGCTTTCTCGTGCTCGGGAACCGTCTGCAGCTTCAGCAGCAGATTTCCAATGTGCGGATGGTGCTCCCGTGTCCTGGCTTCCCGAGCCGCCTGCCGTCGCTCATACTCACGCCGAGCGCTAGCGCTGTCAAGGCCGGTTGAAAACTCACCCACCTGCGCCGGTTGAATATTCACCCACCTCCGTCCCTTCGAGCGGTTGAAGGAGAGGCCCCGCCTGCGCAGCGGAGCCCGTAGGGCGGAGCAGAGCAGGCGGGGCGCGCGCTCAGTCCCTGGGCGGCGGCGAGCCCAGGTCCTTGTCGCGCAGCCTGAAGCTGTCGCCTTTGAGGGAGAGGATCTCGGCGTGGTGCACCAGCCGGTCGATCATCGCCGCGGCGACTACTTCGTCGCCGAAGATCTCCCCCCAGGCCGAGAAGGGCTTGTTCGAGGTGACGATCAATGAGGCGCGCTCATAGCGCGCCGAGACCAAGCTGAACATCAGGTTGGCGGCCTCGGGGTCAAAGGGGATGTAGCCGACCTCATCGACGACGATCAGGGGCACGAAGCCCAAACGGCGCAGCTCGGCCTCGAGCTTGCCCGCTCGCTTTGCCTCGCCCAGCCGTGCCACCCACTCGGTCGCGGTGGCGAACTGCACGCGTTGGCCGGCGAGGCAGGCGCGGATGCCGAGGGCGATCGCCAGGTGGGTCTTGCCCGTCCCCGGCGGGCCCAGGAGGACCACGTTCTCTTTGCCGTGGCAGAAATCGAGCTGGCCAAGGTGCTCGATCACCTGCTTCTTAACCGAGTGCTGGAAGGTGAAGTCAAACTCCTCAAGGGTCTTTCGGGCTCCGAAGCGAGCCGCCTTGATCCGGCTCTCGCCGCCGTGGCTCTCGCGCGAGGCGACCTCGGTGGAGAGCACGGCCTCAAGGAAGCGCTCGTGGGACCACTCCTCCTCGCGGGCCCGCTCGCTGAGCTTGGGCAGCGCCATGGCTGCAGCCGGCGCCTTTAAGGCGCGGAAGAGGTAGGTGAGCTCCGAGGTCTTGCTCATGCCGGGATCAGGGCGTCATAGCGCTTAAGGGGGCGCAGCTCGACCTCTACCTCGGGGCCGCGACGGCGATCGCCGCGCAGCTGATCGAGGGCGACCTGGTGGGCGGGGTCGGTGAAGGTGAGGCCCTTGGCGAAGGAGCGCCGGTGGCTGGCAACGACCTCGCCGCTGTCAAGCGCGACGGCGGCGAGGTGGCGCTGGCCGATCCTCGCCTCGACTCGCCGCCCGGCAAGGCGTGGGTCCAGCGAGTAGTCGTTGGTGTCGAAGCGCAGGTAGGGCTGGGAGGGAACCCTGATCACGAAACGGCACTCGGTGTCGGGCATTTGATCGGGTAAGGGGCGCATCCGCTCGCGCTCTTTCGCGAGGCGCTCGGCTGGCCTCGCGCGGATCGTCTTCAAGAGGCGCCCCCCGACCCGCTCCTCCCAGGCGTCGAGCTCTGCCTGGAAATGCTCGGGCGAGGCGAAGTGCCGGCCGGGCTCGAAGTTGGTCTCAATGAAGCCCTGGTGGCGCTCGATGATTCCCTTGGCCTGGGGGTCGCGAGCCTCGCAGAAGTGCCAGCCGACCGGCAGCGCTCCGCAGAAGGCGGCGAACTCCTCAGTCGGTCGCCCGCCGCCGGCGTGAAGGGCGCCCTCGCGGTCCCAGACGATCGTCTTTGGCATCGCACCGAGGAAAGTGAGGCAGCGCGAGATGCCGAAGCGCAGGTCGTGGCCCTGCTTGGAGAAGACCAGTGAAGAGGCGGCCGCTCGCGACCATCCAAGGGCACAGGTGACGACGTAGCCGGGGCGGGTCTGACCGTGGCCGACGGGGATCTCGCGCGCTGGGCGCCAGACGTCGAACTGGCAGATTTCCCCGGGGCGGTAGCTGGTGCGCTGGTAGGTGCGGGGGGCCTTAAAGCGGAGGCGCACCCCGCGCAGGTAGTCGTCGAGGATCGACTTTCCGCCCCGATAGCCGTCTGCTTCGATTTCCTCGCGGATCCGCTTGCCGGGCAGTGTCGCGTCGTCTTCCAGCAGCCGCTGGATCTCATCCTTGAAGGGGTCGAGCTTCGATGGCTGTGGAGCACGGCGATAGCGCGGTGGCTTCTCAGAGCGAAGGGCGGCGCGGACTGTGTTTCGGTCCCGGCCGCTGCGGCGAGCGATCTCGCGGATCGAGAGCCCCTCGACCTCGTGCATCCGCCTGATCTCGGCCCACTGCTCCACGTCCAGCATTCCCTTCTCCTCGCCTCGGTCTTCTTGACCGAGTGAGGGTCGAAGCGTTGCCGGACGAGACCTACACGCTCAGAGTGGGTGAGATTTCGACCGGCCCAGGTGGGTGATTATTGGGCCGGCGACGACAAGCGCCGGCCGATCCAAGGTCGAGGTCAGGCTCCTCAGCCATCCCAGGACTATCGGCAGGTGACTAGGCTGCTTGAAGCGGGGTCGGGGCATTGAGGCCATGAGGGCCATGCCTAAGGAGGCCAAGCGCTTGCCGAACGCTCAGTAGCGGCAGAGCTGACCTCTCTGACTGCCGTATGCGATCAAATGCCTTCGGAATATTGCGGCGTGCGGTCTAGTAGACGGAAGGCTTCGGCGTGCAGGTGCTCGAGTCGTTTCCCCGGCTCCCAGAAACCGGGCGGGACCTTTCTAGAGGAATCCCGCGGCGATCCTCCTGAAATCCGAAGTGTTCGTCCGATCGCGATTCGACAATGAGTCCGTGACGGCGATCGGATTGGTCATTCTCGGCGCAATTCTTGGCGCAGCTGGCACAGGCGGCGTTCAAGCATGGAGTTCAAGGCAGCAACGACTGCTGAGTCGCAAGGTCGCGGCACGGGTGATCCTCGAGGATTTGTATCTGACTATGACGATGCTCGAAGTTGTAGTGGAACGCCATCGGTGGCCCGACCGTTTGGACCTCAAAGCACCGCTATCTACCTGGAGCGAGTTCCGCGCGCCCTTCGCGGCGGGGGTTAATGTAGCTGAGTGGACGCCGGTGAATCGGGTTTATGCTGTGCTGCACAGGCTTGGCCTGAACATCGTCCTGGGACAGCCGTGTCAGGCTGACCAAATGCAGATCGTTGACCAGTTGCTCCGGCATTTACTCCCCAAAGCGCAGCGCATTGTCGTTATGCACGCAGCTGACACCGATGGTGAGCGTGAACGTATCGCGCAAGAATGGGAGAGAGGCCAAGTTTCCGCTTCGCCAGCTTCCGCGGATAAAGGAGCGGGTATCCCCTGATGCGCAGCGTGCGCAGGAGCGGGAGCTTTGTTCCACCCGACTGGCCCTCTGGATTGATGAAGCAGAAGCAGGCGTGTGCCGGTACCTGCAGCCCGGTCGAGTCGATCGACGACTGCACGGCCTCCGCCTGCCGCGCCAACCCGTCGACCAGCTTCGTCTTGTCGCGCCCGCCGATCACCAGCCTCCGCCGTCTTGCGGCCCGAAGTGAAAGGTCGAGGCCTCGTTTAGCTGTCGGTAGTCGGTGGCGTTTTCTTGGCCGCAAGACTGTCTGCGGCTTGAATTGACTTCTCGCCCAGCTCCCGCAGTGCGGCCTCCAGGTCTTGCAACTCAGAATCGCCACTGCGGCCCTCGCTGTAGGCGTCCGCCACAGCTTCGAGTGAATCCCCCTCGACTTGCCAGCCTGCTGCCAGAGCTCCGGCAACCAGATATGCCAACTCCTGGTCCGGCTCGCCGCCTGCTCCCGCTCCCCTTGTCGCAAGTTCAGCCACCTTCTCCGCATTGCGGGCGTTGGCGAGTGGTCCTCGCCGTGCGGCGTAGGCATTCCACTGCACCTCGAGCTCGGCAGCAGCGCCAGTGGTTAGACGTCCCACGCGGTGCTCGCGATGACTGACGATGTCTGGAGCATCGACCATGAAGCACCGACGTAGTTCTGCCACCGATGCAGGCAGCCGCCCCGGCCACTCCGGAAGCGCGAAGCGACCGAAGTCCTTTAACTCCTCACTGCTCGAAGTCTCGATGATCGGCGCGAAGAGCAAGCGTCCCTGTGGTCGCCGTTCAATCTGACCTTGGGCAAGGACCCTGTCGACCAGGCAGTTGTCGGCGATCAGCAGCGCACGATAGGGCCCCCCGCGGCCCAGAACATACTTCCTGTTCCGCTCGTAGTTGGCGGCGTAGCTGAGCCCGCCGCCGTGCTTCTCTTGAACGTCGCGCGATCCCAACTGCACTGCGTCCGCCTTCAGAAAGACGTCGTGCAGGAAATCGGCGTCGAAGATATCGCCGAAGGAGACATCTTCCGCCACCTCGGCGTAAAAATCAGTCACTGCTGTCCGGGGCACGGCGGCGACTCATCAGGGCGCCGCTTCGGTACTCGATGCTGTCGAGTTTGATCCAGGTCGGAAGCTCATCATCTGCTTCGTTCCATTCCGGCTCTCCGCCGGGCAGGCTCGCAACCTCGGTTGTCGCTCTCTCGGCGGACAGAAACCCAGTCTCCTCAGCCGGTAGATGATCGACCTCAGGTTTCCAGCTCCATCCTTGTTGTACGGGCATCAGAGTGCCTATCGGCAGCGCGGTGACCGCGCCTGAGCCTAGGTCCACATATACGATCGGTTCAAAGGAGGCGTCGCGTGCTGGAGCCTCAAGCGCTCGCTTTCCGCGTAGGTATGAAACGATCTGCCCCAGTAAGCCTTTCGGCTCGGGCTGGGTGAGCTTGGGAACCTCATCGAAGTGCATGGACACTTTGCAGACCATCCGGCTCTGCCACCACGGGGATGAGTCGTCCGCCTCGCGGATCGGGTTCGACGCAATTTCTCCCGGGAAACCAAGGCGGCCGACTGCGGCGTAGTGACTCAAGTACGACGCGGTGCCTATGGTGGCCCCGGACGCTGCGGCCATAACCGTCGTGGTGTTCGCTGCACTCTCGGGTGCCAACAGTTCAGTCATTGACGCGCAGCCCCCATCGCTTGTGCATCTCCGGCGTAGTCGACTCTTTGAACCCACGCACGATCAGCTCCCGCCCCATGTCGAAGAATGGTACGACACCGGCGGGCGTCTGTGGGATTGGATTTCCTCTCGCCACCAAGGACACCACATAGATAGGGGTAGAGTCTTCGGCACGAAAGGCCGGTACTGCAGAGAGGTACAGTCGCCCGCATGGGTTTCCGGCCTCATTCGTGATCAAAAATCGTTGTTGAAGTTGGGTGTCCTCCACGGGCGGAAGCGCCGCAGATACGGGCTTCGGGTTGAGCGCCATTAGAACGTGCGACAGTGGCCCGTGGGTCCCAGGCGGTACCGCGCCCGCCGCCTCGACGTGGTTGATGTAGGTGACCTCGCAGAAATTGGGCGTGAGAGCCTGAACACCGGGAGAGATGTGGGTAAGGAAGTTGCTGAACAGACGTTCGAAAGCTGGCCGGAGGTTCCTGTATCGTGGGTACTCAGCCTTGATCCCGGTTTGTCGCCAGTTGAGAGTGAAGCGATCGGCCTGCACCTGGATCAAGAGCGTTCCATCGGCTGAAATGAACCAGTACCGAGTTGCAGGTGGACCCTGAAAGAACTGAATTTGTGCTCCCCCCGGACCTGGGGGGTGTGCGAGGTCCTCCTGCATAGGCGGAAGCGGCGGTTGCTTTTCGAGTTTTGGGAACTCGTCTTGAATCGTGGGGAGATATCGGTTGAGGATCCCCACCTCGTCGATCACATCGCCATCGAACTGAACGGCCAAAACGACCTCGTTCACGGGCGGTGAGTCGAACGTGACTGGGTCGCTTAGGGGGGCGGTTGGGGGGCTGGAATCCAAAGGCGGCGAGCTTCGTAGCAACCGGTCGATCACCTCTGCTGAGGATTGTACGCAGGCACTTTAGTCGCCCCTACGGCGGCTTGTCAGACCTCCGTGATCCTGAGCTGGTCGAATCTCGCGCGCTGTGTCCTGCTGGCCGACTAGCCCACTGCCAAAATCAGGATGTAACAGAGCGCTTGTGAACGAGCTCAACGCCGAACCAACCTTCCATCCCCATCGCACCGAAACCCAGCGTGCTTGTACGCGCGCGCATACCCCGGCCGGTGCGAGCACCACTCGCCCGATCCAAGGCATTTGACGCCTTCTGGCGTCTGCGCGTTGCGATCGCCGTAGTGTTCTTCGGCATAAGCCGAGCAGTACTTCGAGGCCTGAGCGATGGGTTGCTTCGCCGAGCCCCTCCAACCAGGCCGACTGCGCCGATCGCAACAGCGGCAACCACGCACGCGACTCGCTTCTTGATCACTGGCTTCCTCCCGGGTCAGTGGACTGGAGGCGCCAGGCTATGCCGGACTGGGCAGGAAGCAATACCGAAAACTCAAAGAACAGCGATCAATGCGACACATTCGCGCATAACTCGACCCTTCCGCTGCCCTCGACACTCCATGGCGGAGAAGGGTGTCCAGCTCCGCCATCGAGACGTAATCTCCCCTACTCCTCGCCGCGCCTCTCTCGCAGTTTCTTTAGGTCTTCGAGGTCTTGCCCCCGACTTGCGAGTTCCTTGAGTTCGACGAGGTCGTCGTAGCCGACGACTCTGATCGGAAGCCCGACGACCTCGTCTTTTATCGATGCCGGCGACAGCTTCTCCCAGAGCGCGTCGTCCCCGATCCATTGCATGATGTCGAGTCTGCCCAACCGGGTCAGCAGAATCCAGTTGCCGCCCAGCTCGAGCACTGTCGGATCAAGCGGGTTGGGTAGCTCACCCCTGTCGAAATCGCCAGTGCCTTCGACTTCAGCGTCCAGCCGCTCAAGCACTTGGGCCAGCTTCTTCAGGTTGGCATGATCGGGGGCGGGAACGACGTCTACGTCCTTGGTTGCCCGGATATGGCCGTGATAGCCGACTGCAACCCCGCCAATCAAAAGGAACTCGACGTCACCCGCGATCAGCTCGGCGAGGATTCCTGGAATGTCGAGCTCAGCCACTGCGCTCGCGCTGTCGCCGGCCTGCGTCGGCGACTTGGGACATGAATCGAGACAGCTGGAAGACTTGTTCCATTCGTTGTGCCGGCGTCAGCTCGCGGTATTCCCGCCGCGCAATTGCCCGCTCCACTTTCCCGTCGGGCGTCCAGTTGCCGATTCGTTTGGCCGAAGTCACGCTCAAACGGTACATGGCCCCGAAGCGCCTACCCCTCCCCGCGCCCCTCTCGCAGTTTCTTCAGGTCCATGAGGTCCAGTTCCGCGAAAACCTCACGGATGCTTTTGCCCCGCTCCACGGCCAACTCCGCCAACCGCCTCACGTCGTCGGTGTCCATCCCGGGCAGGACGATCACCTCGGCATCGGGGTTCCCTTCGTGGAACTGGATGTCGCGCGGGTCGATGGTCGCCAGGTAATCGTCGAAGTCGCCAGGTTAGAGGCTGCCTTGTGGCCCAGCGTGTGCGACTGAGGAGCGCCGGACCGAGCCTCGCAAGGACGCAGGCCGCAGTGCTTGGTGGTGCCAAGTGCAAGGCCGAGGACGCCGCGAGGCGAAGTGTGTCCGCCGCCGTCAGGCGTGCGCGGGGGGCCACAAGACAGCCTCTCCAGGATCGGGGTCCGTCCACGGATCGCGTCCCACACCTTGGTCCCCGCCCTCGCTCGTCCTCACGTCGAGCCCGATCAGCAGCGTTTCGCGGTCGATTGCCGCTGTGCTCGGCTCATATTCGTCCTCGCGCAGGTCGATCATCTCGGCCAGAGCGTCGAGGACGTTGATCCGCGCCTCCTCGCGCGTGCGTCCCTGGCTGAGCACTCCAGGCACAGCGGGGATCGACGCCATCACCCACTCCTCGTCGGGCTCGTAGACGATGATCAGCCTCAGCCGCTCCATGGCGCTCTCCTGCATGACTATGTCCCGATGATTGCAAACCCACAGACAATAAGTTTCGCCAGCTCGGATTCTGCCTTGAGACGGTTCTCATGGGACGGCGAAGATGGTGTGGGAGCCGACGCGGCGCCACCGTATGCCGGTTTCGCCTTCGATCTCGACCCACTCCCAGGTGGCGCGCCCGTCGGGGTCGGTGAAGCTCCAGGTCATCTCCCAGATGTCCTTGGTTCTCTGGACGGCTTTGACGCGCATGCCGGGGGGCCAGGGATTGTCCTCACCCTTCGCGGCCTTCTCGGCCGCGTCGTGAAACTGTGTGGTGGCCTTCTCGCGAAACTTCTCGCGATGTTGCTTGGGCAAGCGCTTGTAGTCACGCTTGAAGGTATCTGCGCGCTCGTACTTCACTCGTCGTCGAGGTCTTCGAAAAGCTCCTCGGCGCTATCGAAGCGCTTCACACGACCGGCAGCGATGTCCTCCTCGACTTCGCGTTCGCCCTGCTGCCACTCCTCCGTCCAGAACCACGCCTGGTCGGCAGGAATTGCGATATGAGGGCGCAGCTCGATTACCCCATCGGGGCGCTCGGAGACCTCGACCTGAGCCCCCGGCTGATCGGGACGATGGCGCCGACGCAGCTCGGAGGGAAGGCTGATCACCCCCCGCTTCTGGACGGCGACGTAAACGTGCTCAGCCATGCATTGCAGTTTAGCAGTAATGCGGCGATGCCGCAAGGGCTATCCGGAGCAGTCCGTCCACGCTCAATGATTGCGGACTCGCAGACAATACATTCCGCTACCCTCACCCCGAACGCCCCAGCTCGCCTCTCTCCCTTGGGATACCGGGATGACGCGGCTGGGGCTCTTCTTAGAGTTTGTCGAGCGGGATCGTTTCGCCGCGCCGTAGCTGCTCGAAGCCCACGCGTGCCCAATCCTGCCCAAGCAGGTCGCTGTCGTGCAGGATGGCGGCGGCATCGCCGGTCGAGCGGCGTGGAGAGGGCGGGACCGACGCCTTCTGGCCTTGCCCGCCGGGCGTGCGGATGCTGAGCTTTGGTGTTTCGGGGCGTTTGGTCATGGGTTGTCGTTGTGAGGGCGATCGCCGCGGCCGACGTATTCCCGCAGCTCCCGCAACTCGCCGGCCCACTCGGCGTCGGGAGGGTGCTTCCGCAGCGCTTCCTTCACCGCCCACCCCGACTTGCGTTTCCCCTCTACCACCAGCCCCTCGGGAAAGTCCAGCAGCCCGTAGAGCTGTGCCCGTAGGTCCTCGAAGTCCATCGCCCCGTCGAGCTCGCCGCCCAGGTACTTGCTGAGCAGCGTTTTCCCCGGGAAGCTGTTGGCGATCGCCTCGTCTTTGTCTTTGCCGATTCCGACGTTTAGTTCTCCGCGCCGGTAGTGGGCGTAGAGCACCCGCCCGTCGCTCAGCTCTCCCTCCCACTGTGCCGGCGCGACGCTGCTCGTTTGCTTCATGGCGACGACGGTCGGCAACGGATCGCGCTGCTCTGGCGCGATCCGTATCGCCCCGCGGCCGTGCTCCAGCAGGACGACGTAGTCGCCCTCCAACTCACCGCTCAGCGTCACGCGGGGCAGTCTCTCCATGCCTGCAATGATCGCAGATCCGCAGACAATACGTTTCGACAGCTCAGTCCTAAAACGCCTCTTTTGCAGTCAGCGCTCAATGCCTCCGCGCCCTTCGGGTCCCACCGATCCGTTCGCGCCTCACTCATCCCCTCGGATGGCACGGCCAATACCGCTAGTGTGCCGCCTGTGGCAGCCCGAGCGTTTACCACCCTGCTCGAAGGCGGGGCCTTCTTCGAGGGGCCTCGCTGGCACGAGGATCGGTGGTGGGTCTCGGACTTTTACAAGCACACCGTTACGACGGTAGCCCCCGACGGCTCAACCGCTCCCGTGCTGTCGGTCCCCCAGCAGCCATCGGGACTGGGGTGGATGCCCGACGGCTCGCTGCTTGTTGTCTCGATGAGGGATCACCGCATCCTGCGCCGTGACCCAGCCGGTGAGGTCTCCGTTCACGCGGATCTCTCCGCTCACTGCGCGGGCCACTTAAACGACATGGTGGTGGACCGAGAGGGCCGCGCCTACGTCGGAGAGTTCGGCTTTGATCTGATGAGCTTTGCCGACCCCGCGCCCGGGAAGCTGATGCGGGTCGATCCCGATGGCACGGCCGTAGTTTTGGACGATGACATGAGGTTTCCGAATGGTTCGGTGATCACCCCCGGTGGCGACACGCTTATCGTGGGCGAGACGGCCGGCGCGCGCTATACGGCCTTCAGCCTTAGCGGCGACGGTTCAGTGAGCGAGCGGAGGGTCTGGGCGCAGGTGGCGCCCACGCCCGAGTTGGCCCCCATGGCGGAGTCGTTCCCACAGTTGAAATTCGCTCCTGATGGCTGCGCACTTGACGCCGACGGCTGCATCTGGGCCGCGGATGCGATTGGCGCCCGCTGCGTGCGCATCGCCGAAGGCGGTGAGATCGTCGATGAGATACCGGCTCCCGAGGGCCTCGGGATCTTCGCCTGCATGCTCGGTGGTGAGGACGGGCGGACGTTGCTGCTTTGCGCAGCGCCGGATTTTCTGGAGGCAAATCGCGCAAGCGCAAGCGAGGCGGTGCTGCTTACGACCGTCGTTGATTCCCCGCACGCCGGTCTGCCCTGAGCCCGTGCGCTTGCCTCCGTAGCCCGCAGCTTGCCCATGCCTGTGATGATTGCAGATCCGCAGACAATACGTTTCGACTGCTGGAGCGCCTGGCGCCGCAGGTGTGGCGGTAGCGCCTACTCGCGTGCGGCGTTGCGTGGTTTCTCGTTGCTAGGCGTAGCGCTGGCGGGTGGGTGTGAGCCAGAAAGCCCTCTCTGAGCAGACAACCTCCCGCCGATATCCGCACCAGTCGATTCACTGGCTCACCACCTCCCGCCGAAATCCGCACCCATCCGCCGCCGACCCCGTCCCCGCCACCAGCGCCCGAAACCTTCATTGACCAACCCCGCCCCCCGCGGTAAAGTTGCCCCCCGCTCGAAGGGTCGAGCGGACGGGATCGCAGGGGGACCTTCAGCAGTACCCGGCCCGCGGAGGGTCGGCAAGCGCCAAGCCGCGGCGTTGTCTCCTGTCCGCTCGCGACGCTACCGGCACCAAGCGCCTGCACCCCCGAGAACGTACGCGGTCCCGATTCGACACCACCCGAGCCCTTCGCGCCCACCGATCCGCCCGCACCCTCGCCACCCCCTAAGTGCCGCGGTAAACGCTTCGTACCCCGCCCCCGCCCCACGGACCACCGACCACCTTCGCCCCGTCCTTTCAGTCCAGCCCCACCAACTCCGCCGGCGTCACCGCGAACCCAAGTCGATCGGTGCCCCGGCGCAACCCTCCGTCGAGGGTAACCAGCCGGCAGCCGAGCATCCGCGCCAGCGCGACGTACTCGGCGTCGTAGGTCTCGGGACCTGTCTTGAGACTCCGCGTGTGCGGCTGGCGGACGCCGGACCGAGCGTCGCTAGGACGCAGGTCGAAGTCTTTGGTGGTGCCAAAGGCAAGACCGAGGACAACGCGATGCGAAGTGTGTCCGCCGCCGCCAGGGGTGCGCGGGGGGTCTCAAGACGGGTCCCACCCCAGCCGAACTCAGCGGCCACCCGCCACGCCTCCTCCCCGATCTCGTTGCCAGGATGCAGCTCCACCGCGCACCGTTCGACCGCCATGTGGACGTTGTCGGCCCGCTTGCGATCGATTTCGCCGAGCCAGTGGGCCCGGCGGACCGCGGAGCGCCCCTCCGACCACATCAGCGCCGGCGCGTGCAGGTCACTGTCGCCGAGCAGCTCCAGCCCGTTGCTGGCGCAAGCGCGGACGACCACGCTCGCATCGACGACCAGCAAGCTCAGTGCCCGCGGTCGCGGTCCTCGCGGATCAGCGCCGTCCAGTCCGGTTGCGGCGTGCCGTCCTCGAAGGTCCTCCAGGACTCCGGAACACCGACAATCTCGGCGTCGGACTCCTCGACCACCACGATCCGCGCCTTCGGAACCTGGGGCTCGCTCAGCGCGGCCACATCACGGTGCAGCTGTTCACGTGTCGCCACCGACCCGATTTTAGCGCCGAGCGCTGCCGCTGATGAGTGCCTTGGATTCACGTTCGCTCCAAAGACGTACAGCGCCTTCGATTCGATACCCACCGCCCCCAAGGTGCAGCAGTTGCAGTAACCGCCCGAACCACCGCCCCCGCCCCACGGACCACCGACCACCTTCGCCCCGCCCAATCCCTCCTGACCTACGAGTATCATTTGGAGTCAGCATGGAACCGATTCGCACCGACTTCACCGGCTACGAGGGCAAGTACGTGGCGATGGATGCACGTACTGGCAAGATCGTGATCGCCGACGAGGATCCGAAGGTCGTCCTCCGGGAAGCCAAGGGCCGCAACCATGTCGTGGTACGTGGTCGCGTCCCGTATCCCGACGAGCCGATCCCGGTCGGTCTTGGCTGAGCTCAAGCCGCTTCCGTGGTTGTATCCGTACCGGGAGGATCCATATTCCACCCGGCTGGACCAGCCGATATTCCGCCCTTTCGTTGAGGTTTCCCTGGCTCACGCCGGAGAGAACGACGACGGTGCTGGATGGATTGGTGGACACCGGTGCCGATGCGGTCCTCGCCAGCGATCTGCTCGCCGAAGAACTCGGTATTGACCTCGATGACAACGAGGGCGAAACCAGTCACGGGGTCGGCGGCAAGTACCACAAGGCCCAGTACAAGACGATTTCGCTGAGACTGCATGCCGGCGACGCTGAGGTCAGTGAGTATCGCGAGTGGCAGGCCCAGGTCGGCTTCATCGAGGGCTGGCACAGCTACAGCTTTGTCCTGCTCGGCAGCGTCGGCTTCCTCGACCGCTTCACTGTTACCGCAAGCCGCTTCGTCCAAGCGATCGCGGTCGAGGATTGCGACGCCTTCGACGAGCGTTTCGGCGTTGTCCACTCCGCCTGATCCCTCCGACGGCCTTCGAGTACCGCTACCGCCCGAGCGTGGGGGAGGAGCAAGCTGATGCGCCTCTCCGCAACCACCCCCGCCCCTCATCGAAGCACTGCACCTCAGCGCTTGTAAGCCTTCCCCCGCGGCAGAACGCGCAAGACGACGATCTCGTGCTTCTCGGCGTCGCGCTTGAAGCGCACCCGCCACTCGCCGACCCGCAGTCGCAACTCGTCGCTTCCGGTGAGCCTACGCACGTCGGCACGGGGATCGTCATCGGCCATACGCTCTATGGCCAGGATCACGCGCGTCCTGACTTGGGGGTCGAGACGACGCAGATCGCGCCGCGCCTGCGGCACGTAGCGGACTCGCCGGTGAGCGTCGCTCACTTATCTAAGCCGAACTCGCGCTTGATCTCTTCGTGGGAGATCGTCGGCACGCCCGCCGCCAATTCGTCGCGGACCTCCTGGACCGCCGCCTCCTCCTCGGCGGAGATCTCCTCATCCTCCAGGGGGACATCCTCAAGCCGGTGGATTACCGGATCGTCATCGCTCTCGACTGCTCGCAGTGCTTCCAGCGCAGCAGACACCTTCTCCTCGGGCAGCTCCTTCAAAACCTGCGCAGCGATCTCGCGAGCGGTCACGACCGAAATGGTACCCCCGCCCCCCAAAACCGCAACCGCGAGGGCTGAGGCACGTCCGTGTTTCCGTCCCTTGCACCCCTTCAGAAGCTGTCCTAGACCTTCGCCTAGTCGCTTCTTTTGAGCTCGCTCTGCACCGCAAACCCCCCGCAAACGACGAACAAAACCATCCGTCAGAAATGTGGCCTTTTCTAGGTAATCTCCAGCCAACTCTTGACGGCCGCTGGGGTCATGCGATAACGTCCATTCTCTCGCAGGCCGCAACTCCCGACAGAGCAGGGGTTTTAACCGGCGAGTAGCGCTGCTGGGTGCAGCGCAGTCCAATAGTCAGGGGCTGAGTTCTTGGGTAGAACTCAGCAGAACGGAGAGTCGTAGTGTCAGTAGTTGTTCGAGGGTCAGGGGTTGCCGCACCGAGTATCGGTGACGCCGATTCACGCCGCCCCGCCCCCCTAGGTGCATCAGTAACCGCGTCGTACCCCGCCCCCGCCCCACGGACCCCCGACCACCTTCGTCCCTCCTCCGCGGCCAGCACCACCCCCGCCGCCCCTCACCGAAACAACTGCACCTCTGCGTCGATGTCGACTTCCGTCCATTTGTGGTCGCTAGTCAGCGCCGGCACTTTGAGTCGCGCGGCTAGCGCCATGCAGGTCCGGTCCGACTGCGAGATCCCCCGTTTGCGAGTCTTCACCCTCAGCCGCGCGATGGCGATGCAGTCCTCCTCGCTGACCGGCTCGATCGCGATCACTCCGCCGATCAGTCCCTCGGCCTTTAGCTCCTTCGCGACTTCCTCTGGGTCCTCGCCCCGCTCTGCCAGCTTGCTCAGCACCTCGCCCCAGATCACGATGCTGATCGCCGCCCGGTGCTTCATTGCTTCGTCGACGACATCGGCCCCGGGCTCCGACTTCAAATGCGCCATCAGCGCCGAGGCGTCGAGAACTACGGTTGGCGCTTTAGCTTTGGCCACCACGCCGCTCGGCCTCTTCGGCCAGGTCCTCAGCCCGCGCTTCGGCGCGTCGGTCGGCGATCAGCTCGTCAACCAGGCTAACCCCGGGTGCTACGTGGGCATACATCCCAAGCGTCCGTTCGATTACGGCAAGGCGTTTCTCGAGCTCGGCATCTTTGGTCGTGAGAGCCATAGCCACAGGGTACCGATCACCTCCAACGGTCCCGCGGTTGGGCCGGTTGAGCGCCATCCCAACTGCAAGACGTACGCGGCCTCCGAATCGACCCCCCTCGCCCAACCAACCCCCGCCGCCCACTCACGCCCACTGGGGGTCTCCGCATGACCCCCAACGCCAGCCGATCCGCCCGCACCCTCGCCCCCTTAGGTGCAGCAGTTGCAGTAACCGCGTCGTACCCAGCCACCGCCTCAGGCACCACCGACCACCTTCGTCCCGCCCCCTCGCTCCTCCCGCGTCGACCCCACTGTCGGCCAGCCGCCCTCTCCGCAGCAGTCCGGTTTCTCCTCGCGCCCCTGGCCGATCGCGCCGATCGCAAGCGTCTTCGCCAGCTCGGCGTAGAAGCCCCGCTCGTCATGTTGGCCGACCGCCACGACGATGGCCACACCCGGCTCGAAGGTCGTGATCACCCGCCAGTCTCCGACCAGCCGCTTGCAGCAGTACTCCGAGTAACCGCCCCCCTCCGTCGCCAGCAGACGGTAGCCGGCGACCTTGCAGCCCTGCTTTCCCAATTCTCCCTCGAAGGCCTCATACCGTTTGCGCGCCGTGCCCCGCAGCGCGGCGATCGCCTCCGCGGCCGCTGGCGTCGCCCGAACCGCGAAGCCCTCGCCGGCCATCGCTCCCGCTCAGCGCTCGACCAGATCGCCGCGCTTCAACTGCTCGATCCCCTCGCGGGCCCACTCTTGGCCCAGCAGATCGCGATCGTGAAGGAAGGCAGCAAGCGCCTCGCTCCAGCGCCGCGCCGGGTAGCTCTCTCGCACCGACTCCAGCGCCCGCTCGACCTCGATCACGCTGCGCTGAGAGATCTCCACCGGCTTGCGCCCCTCAACCCGGTTCAGGAGTCCTTCGTCGAGCCATTTGCGAATCGTCGGTTCGCTCACTTCCAGTCGCTCAGCCGCCTGGCTGACCGCGAGGCCCCCCGGCAGGTCGAGTGCCGCCTGAACCCGAGCGCTCAATATCTCCACGCGTTTCACGGCTCGCTTCAGCTCGCCCTCCGAGCGCGAAGCGGCACGCAGCTCGGACACCGCGTCGACCAGCTCTTCGGCCTCCAGCCGCGCCAGCGCGGCACGGCGTCGCAGCTGTGTGGGACCGGTGGTCGGGGACATGCTGGCAGCCTAGCAGATCGTTTCGGAAATAACCGCAGTTTTCCCAACGTCTATGTCCCCACTCCAACCGCCCTCTAACTAACAAATCCACCCACCCCCACTAAAGAACCAACCCGCCCCCCGCACCAACCCACCCCCGCCCAACCAACACCACTTGCCTAACCGACCCCTTGCCTCACCGACCATGACCCCCCATCCCACCCAAACCTCTTCACCGCGTAAGCGGCCGCCAGCAATGTCCCTCGCAGGGACCACCGCCCCCTTAGGTGCCTCAGTAAACGCTTCGTACCCCGACACCGCCCTACGGACGAGCGACCACGCTCCGACCCTAGACTCAGCTCCGCTATCCGCCCCCGCCGAGGAGACGGCGAGGGTCTGGGCCAAGGTCGAGCCTCATGCTGACGGCGGCTATCCCTGTTCGCTCAGCGACTCGTCCCAGCCGCTCGACCTCGGCTTTGGCGCGGTTCTCGACAAAGCCCTGACGCTTGTACCAATCGGTTTGGGTCTTGACGGCGTCGGCGATGATGAAGCGCACCGAGACCTCGCGGTTGATCCGCGCCGTGTGCAGGATGGCGGCATCCAACAGCGCTTTGCCGTGGCCTCTGCCGCGGAAGTCCTTGTCGACGCCGATCATCGCAACGCGAATCGCCCCGAAGTCGCCCTGGCGAACCTCCCCCAGGCCCTCACCCCCCCTCCGCTCGCCGGTGGTGAGCTTGATCTGGCTGAGCGCCAGCGTGACGTAGCCGAGCAGTCGCCCCGGCATGGCTTGTGTATCGCCCAGCATGTAGGTGGTGCCGGTTCCCGCCTCGGCGGCGATCTCATAACCGCCGCCTCGCAGAAAGTTGCGAACCATCCCCTCGCCTGGGTCGGGACTCCCGTCCGGACGCAGTTGCTGCACGCAATCGAATCGAGCCACCGCCTCACTCAGCGCCTCGCTCGCTGGCGGCTCGAAGCGAGCCACTTCGCGCATTCAGTAGCCGCCTACTTGGCGAAGACGGCGTTTGCCGGATCGTCTGTCATCGACGCTTCCGCCGCGCGCACGCTCTCACCCAATCGGGCTTCCTCGGCGGGAGAAAGCTCTGTCGGCAACTCCGCAAGGAAGCGCTCGGCGTCGGAGCCGGTGAAGGTCACCGGCTCAGCGAGATTGGGAAGGTTCAAGACAGGAGCAGCCACAGCGGGATTGTACAACCCACCCCTCTGCCCAACCAACCCCCCACGTCGCAGGGGGGCAGTAGCAAAGATGGGGGTATCCACGGCATCCGCCGTCGCTCCCAGCTCCCCGCCGCGGCTCCCTGTCACCCCCTACGAGCCCGCGCCCGCCCCCACAGCAATCCTTCGAGCCCGCGCCCCCGAGGCAGCAGGGCTCCCCCAGATGGCTCTCGCCGTCCTCCCTGGCGCGCGAGGCCTACGGCCCCTCGACGTTATCTCTCGCGCTCGAGGGGCCATGCAGATCGCCGCCGGCTCCAAACGCTTTCCGGGTTGTCCCACCCGGGAGTTGGCCGTCGGTGACCCTGTGCAACCGGCGTCCGTCGCGCTATCTCTCCGACGACGTCAACGGCGCCCGATCGTTTTCCCTGGCGGACGGCGCCGACCGTACGGCAGTGCGAGCGGCCCAACGAGCTTCGGGGACCTTCCCAGCCCCGGACTCGGGTCGCTCGCATCTGCTGCCCCGTTCGCTCGCTTCGCGCCATCCTCCACCCGCAGTGCCCCCAGCGCCCGCGACTCCGCCCGCCCGCGCGGGTTTAAGCAGGCGGACGGGCAGGCCGCAGAGCCCGCCATGCCCGCCAACCACCCCCACGACCTCCATCGCCCCGGCAGCCCCCGCGTCGGTAGCTGCTCCGGTCCAGCTTTTTTTGGCGCCCAGCCGACCACCGCCCTCCGGGCTAGGGCCGCTCATCCGTCCCTTGCCCTCACCTCCGGAGCCCCCGCATGACCCGCGCTGCCTCCTCAGGCGTTGCCCCTCGCGCTCTAGTCGCTGTACTTGATGACCAGCTTCAACCGCGGCTCGGGGACCGAGATCAGGTCGAGCATCACGCCCCGATCGTCGGAGATCTCGACCAGCTTGATGTCCCCGTGGTCGCTCACCACCGTGCCCTCAGTTCCAGCCGGCCACTTACCGACGCTGTCAAGCAGTTCGACGACGTCGATTTCACCGATTGCGTGCTTGACGGCGGTCATGGCTCCTCCAGTTTAGGGGTCGAGAAAAGCGGTTACCAGTCGCGGTGCGGCTTCGGCGTCGATCAGCTCCCAAGCCGTTCTGACGTTGATCGCGCGCTCGCTCCTCTCACCGCGACCACGCACGGGCACTTCGACCACGCAGTTGATTCCCCAGGGGGGGTTATCGCGAACGGCACCGACCGGCACCACCAGGATTCCGGTCTGGATCGCACCTTCGAGGTAGTCGATGTCCCGGATCGTGATTCCGAGGATTCGCTCAAACCTACGAGCCTTAGGCCCACCTCGTTTGTGAGCCGTGTCCAGCGAGTAGGTGGCGAGCTTGCGCCGGGCGCCGACGGCCTCCGCGGCGCGGGGGAGGGAATCGCCGACCTTCGGTGGCCACGTCATCTCACCCTTAAGACGAACCCCACCCCCGATCCGCCCCCCCGCGACCCGAGCCTTAACACGCTCCGGCGTAGGGGAGGGGGGACCGACCTCCAGCCACCGACCGCCGACCTCACCGCCGCCCCTCCTCCGAGCCCCACTCAACCCCTACACTCGCCAACACCTTCGCGGCTTACGCGTATCCCGGGCGCCCGCCCACTCACCGGCCTCCTCTCGGGTTTCCCCGCCACCTGCCGTCTCCACCACCTTCCGCAAAGCTGCGTCCGTCGTCCCTCCCTGGCTGACGGCGCAACCGGAGACCGGCCTCACCGGGCTCCACAGCAGGGGACCCCACTTCTCCGGGTTCCCGGTAGCGACGCGGTCGGCCTTGGCTCCGGGAAGTTCCCTGCCCCTGGGGTTGGGGCCGCCCCCGTCTGTTCCCCCTCTGTCTTTGGCGCCCACCCGGTCGCCCGAGCTTCCAAGCCAAGCACCCCTGACGTCCCGGCGACACCGACTCCCGCTGGAGCCCCCGCATGACCCGCTTTCCTCAGACCGCGGCCGTTACGCTCGCACCTCATGGCGCAGCTTCCTTCCGTCAAGTCGAAGCAACTGCTGGCGGCCTTGGAACGCGAGTCGCTGAGCTACAAGGTGGTTCGCCAGTCAGGGTCGCACCGTCGGATGGAGGCGCCGGGTCGACCGCCGCTGACCTTCGCCTTTCACGGCAAGAGGCGCTCGGCGAAGCCAACCTCTCCGTCGAGCTAGGTGTCAGAAATCAACTAAGAGGCCGGATCGACGACGCGCAGCTTCTCGAGCGGCGCGAAGATGATCCGCGCGGCGGGACCGAGCTCGGGCTCGAGGATCTCCACCATCGCCGTGCCGCCAGGCCGCAGCTCCAGTACTCCACCCCTAGCGCCGGCGGGCGCGTCGTCCACTGCCTCGAGCAACTCGACGGCATCAGGTTCTCCAATCGCCCGCTCGACGGTCGCCGGCACCGCCTCGATCACCCGCACCCGGTGCTCGCGACGTCCACCGGCGTTGCGGAAGAGCGGCCCGTCGAGCGTCCACAGATCCACTCCGAGCCGCTCCGCAAGTGTCAGATAGGCAGCGTCGTAGGCGGAATGTCGTTCCAGCTCGCAGGCGATCCCGACTACGCGCCCGCCGTCGGCCGGCTCGTGCAGGATCAGGCCAAGCCCGTCGACGATGGCCCAGGCCTCGGTGACGTCCTCGCTGCTGAGTCCACCGCCCGCCCGGCGGCGGGTAAGCCCGCTGGCGATCTCATAGTGGGCGAGCGCCGGGGCATGGAGGGCGGTCCCTTCGGCGGACCACTCGCCCAGTTGACGGCTGACGTCCTCAGCCCGCCGCTCGCGCAACACCAACGCCAGCACCACGCAGGCATCGACGACGACGTCGCTCACTGCGCACTACGGCGCTCAAGTTCGTCCCGGCCCTCGCGCACCAGCGCCACTGCATCGACCGGCTCGCTCTGCCGCGCCCGTAGAGCTGCAGCTCGCGGCGCCAGCTCCCTCCATCGTTGGTGCGCGCCATTTTTGCGTTCCAAACTCTGGGCGGCCTCGATTGCCGCCTCCGTCTGCTCGTCGCTCCAACGCGGCGCCAACTCCAGCAGCTTTTCCTTGACGGTCACGAACCCAAGATTAGCGCCCACCAACCCTGTCGCTACATGTCTCCTGACTGCCTTCACCTACGCCTATAAGACACAAGCCGCCCCAGTTTCGTCCCCCTTAGCACTCCAGCTTGGAGTCGGGTTCGGGTGGGGCGAGTTCGGCGTGCTCCTCGTCGCCCAAGGCCTTGAAGTCTTCGGCCCTGACGATCGACCCCACCACGACGGCGCCGTCAACGACCAGGGTCAACGCCCACGCCGCGACTCGTGCAGCAACGCCACCCAGTTCGGCACTGGGGTGCCGTCCTCGAAGGTTTTCCAGGCATCGGGCAGCCCGACCATCTCCGCCCCGGTCTCCTCAACCACCACGATCCGCGCGTTCGGGACTTGCGGATCGGGCAGCGCGTCCACCTCACGGTGCAGCTGTTCAAGGGTCGCCATCGACCCGATTTTAGCGTCGAGCCGCGCCGCTGTTGAGTGCTTTGGGCTCACCTTCTCCTCCGGGACGCTCCAACGCGCCGATCCGTCCCACGCCCCCGCCGCCCGCCGCCCCCACGACCTTCCCCAAAGCTGCGTCCGTCTTCCCTCCCTGGCTGACGGCGCAGTCTGTTCCCCCTCCGTCTTTGGCGCCCACCCGATCGCCTGGGCTGCCAAGCCGAGCACCCCTAAGGCCCCGGCGACCCCGAGCGAGCGCGCCGAGGCTCCTACCTCAGCACTCCGTTGCGGCGTCGAGTGCCGCGCAGACTTCGGCCATCCGCTCCGGGGACAGCTCGCATTGCCGCTCGGTCAGCTGGCCCAGCGGCATCATCAGCATGTCGTCGAGGTTGACGGCGCACGGCTCGCGCATCCCGTCGCTCTTATCGATTTCGACCTGCGTGGGAATCCGGCGGATCGTCCGGGTCACCACGGCGACCAGGACCTCGCTGAGCGAGCCGATCACGCTGTCGCGGGTCAGGACCAGGTAGGGGCGCCGTCCGCGCTGGGGCTCCTCGCCCCACCACACCTCACCGCGTCTGGGCCTCATCGCGGTGCGCAGTCTTACCAGGGCCCGTGCCCGGCGGCGCGTTCTTCCTCGTCCAAGCGCCCCAGCACGGCGCGCCGCGAGGACTTGTGGACCTCCTCGAGGTCGGCCCAGCCATCGGGCTCGAACTGCGGCGTGCGCTCATACGACTCGACGACCTGCCTGTCGATCTCGCGCTCGCGCAGCAGTCGCGCGTACTCGGCCTTCAGCGAAGGCGCCGACAGTTGGTCCACCAGCCGGTCGAATTTCTCGCGGGTCGTCATTGCGTTCATGGTACCGACCACCTCCCACGCCTCCGCCACCTCCCGCCTTCCCCGCCCCCACAACCTTCCCCAAACCTGCGCTCGTCTCCCCTCCCTGGCAGACGGCGCATACGGAGCCCGCCGGCTCCCTGGCCATAGGCGGGTTCCCGACAACAGCGACAGCGCGGGCGGCCCCCACGGTCCCGAGATGCTCCCTGCTCCCGGCACCGGGGCCGTCCGCGTCTGTTCGCGAACCTCCACCTGCGCACCCCCTCCGAGCCCCGCAAGCCCCTGTCAACGCGCTCGCACCCTCCCCGACCTAAGTGCCTCAGTTGCAGTAGCCGCTCGAACCACCGGAGCCGCTACAGGGACCACCGCCAGCCTCGCGTCCCTCCACCCATCTTTTGCTGTCGCTTTTAGTTTCAGTCAACCAACACCAACAAAGAGGGGAGACGCATCATGACTACGCATACCCCTCGTCCCATCAATCAATTCCCCAGGTCGGAGGCGTTCGATCCGGGTATTGAGGCGCATTGCACGCGAGCGAAAACCAAGTCTGGGGGTGTACTCGGGAACGTGAATAGCACCGCTATTCACGCGAGTGAGGACGCCACCAGGCGCCGGTTTGCAGCCGCGTGCGGGGGGCTCAATATCCGGATCGGATGCATTCGACCACTCCGAAAGGATTAACACACTCATGTCACGTCTACGCCTACGCGCGCGCTACACAGCGCTACAAAACCAGTTCGGCACCGCCGGCCTGGTCCTCTCGATCGTCGCGATAGTCCTTGCCCTAGGTGGCGGCGCCTACGCCGCTAACCACGCCACTGTCTCCAAGGCCAAGGCTGGTAAGCCTGGCCCCCGCGGCAAGACCGGCCCCGCCGGCCCCGCCGGCTCGCAGGGTCCCGCCGGCCCGATTGGTCCCCCCGGCACCAACGGAACCAACGGCACCAACGGCGCCAACGGCAAATCCCCCACCGTCACCAAAATCGAACCCGGTGAACCCGAATGTGCCGAACAGGGTGGCTCCAGGTTCACCGTCGGTAACGAAGAAGCCGAAGCCTGCAACGGCCAGACCGGCTTCACCGAAACCCTCCCCCCCGAAAAGTCCGAGCACGGCGTCTGGAGTTTTTTCCGCAACCGGGAACCGACTGACGAATCGTATGCCTCGGTCTCCTTCCCTATCCCCCTCCCCCCCGGGTTCAATTCCGGAAACGTTGTATATGTCGCAGAAAACGGAACAGGTGTTGCCCCCGGCTGCACCGGAGGCACCTCCGAGCACCCGAAAGCCGAACCCGGTTACCTATGCGTGTACGGAGTGCACGAAACCGAATTAAGCTTCGGCGGTACCAGGAACCCTGAAAGCACTGAAGGCGATGAAGAAGGTGTAGGTGAGAGCGGCACTGTGCTGCACTTCACCTCTACCGGCGCTGATTCACTTGGGTTTGGCGTCTGGGTAGTCACCGCCCCCGAAGCACCCTAAGGAGATCGGGCCGCAGGAAACCTGCCGTAGATCCAGCGGGCCCGGACGACTCCCTCGTCCGGGCCCGCCCGGCCTTCATCCCGATCCGCCTCACCCGAGAAGACACCACCAACACACACAGCCGAAGACATGACCGATTCACCGCCATCGAACACCACCCGCCCGTTGGCCAGGCTGCGCAGCCTGGCCTCCGTGGCGCTGCTCCTCGCCCTCGCCTTGCTGTCCTTCGCCCTGCCCGCAGCCGCCGCCCCGCTCCCCCTTCCCACGATCGACGAAACCTCTGCCTCCGCCGTGACTGTGAGCAGCGCCGTTCTCATCGCCCGGATCAAACCGGGCCTCTCGCCGCTCGCCTATCGCTTCCAGTACGGGACCACTGCCTCTTATGGGGAACAGACCTACCCAGGCGAAATGACCGGCTCCGCCAAAATTGACCACACCGCAAGCGCCGATATCTCCGCTCTAACGCCCGCCACTACCTACCACTTCCGTGTCGTCGCTACCAATTTCAACGGCACTACGGTCGGTCCCGACCAGACCTTCACCACCATTGACCTTCCCAAAGTCGAAGGCGCCTCCGCCTCGGGCGTGACCCAGACCACGGCGACTCTGAACGCCGAGATAGATCCAGCCCTCAGCCCCACGACCTATCTCTTTGAATACGGCACCGGCCCTTCTTATGGCTCCAGCACTCTCCAGGGCGCCCCGCTTGGCGAAGACAGTCTCTTCCACCTGGCGAGCGCCGATATCTCCGCCCTTACGCCCGCCACCACCTACCACTTCCGCGCTGTCGCCACCAATGCCGCGGGCACCACGCAGGAGGTAGACCAGACCTTCACCACCGCTGCGGCCCCCGAAGAAAAGAAGGTTGAACCTCCTACCTGCACCAAGAACGCCGTCCTCACCGACGGCGCCTGCCTCTGTAAGCACGGCTACGTCAAGAAACACGGCAAGTGTGTGCCCAAGGCCAAGGCCAAGAAGCACAACCACCGCGGAGGCAAGAAGTGAAACGCCATCGTCACAACTCCCGCGCTTCGTCCCTTACGGCTGTTTCCTCCTTAAATTCCTTTGCGACGAGGAGGAGTGACTCCGCGACGACAGGTGCCGCGATGGCGAGTGCCGCCAGCAAGTCGTCGCGGGGCGAGCGTCGCAATCTGAGTCTTTCGCGAGCGGGAGCGACGGCGCAGCCATTTGTTAGAAGCGGTGCAAGGACGCAGGGAGCCTTCATAGCAGCGCTATGGAGGCGACTGAGGACACAGCACCGCGCAGCAAGCCCGAGCGAGCAAGCATCGAAATCTGATTCTTTTGCGCAGCGAGCGAGGGCGCGGCATTTGTTCAGGTCCGGCGCCGCCAGCGTGGTGGCTGTCGGTGTGGGGGCGCTCCTCCTCGTCGCGCCCGCCTCCGCGGCCACCAGCCACGAATTCACCGCCGCCTTCGCCGGCTCGGGCACCAACGCGCTCAGCGGCCCCGCCGACGTCGCCGTCGACAACTCGGCCGGGCCCTCGCGCAGGTATGTCTACGTCACCGACCCCGGCCACCACCGCATCGAGAAGTTCAACGAAAAGGGCGAATTCATCCTCATGTTCGGCAAGGAAGTCAACGAGACCGCGGTCGAAAACTCCGGTTCAACCGAAGCCGAAAAGAACATCTGCACGGCAGCCTCGCTGGACACCTGTAAAGCCGGTACCTCGAGCTCCACCCCCGGCGCCTTCGAAGCCCCAACCTTCATCGCCGTCGACAACTCCTCGGGTAACGTGTACGTAGGCGACACCGGCGACAACCTCGTCTCCAAGTTCGACGAAGAAGGTAACCTGATCGCCACTTGGGGAGTCGCCGGCCAGCTTGAGGGCTCACCCACTGAACCCTTCGGCCCGCTCGCGGGGATCGCCGTCGACCATCTCGGCAATCTCTTCGTCTACGGGACCGATCAGAGGATGTTCCGCTTCGGATCTTCCGGGCTGTTCCTCACCAGCTTTTCGACGCCGACCGAAAGGGGCGGCGCTGGCCCCCCATTCGAAGTTTCACAGAACGGCATTGCCGTAGATTCCGAAGATGACCTCTACAAGGTGCCCATACCTGAGGTTGTTACTAAGCTCTCTGAAGCTGGGAACTTCCTGGAAAAGCAAGCTTGTCACACCAATGGCATCGAAACCTGCCACTTGGATGGCGAAGCAAATGCCACGGGGCTCGCCGTCGATCCCGCCACAGATGACCTCTACGTCGATCAGGGCGGCACATCCATCAGTCACTTCGAGGCCAGCTGCCCGAGCGAAGGTTGCGCCCCGGCCGACACTTTCGGTACCCCGCACCTGAACGATGCGCGGGGACTTTCGATCGATGCGGCCTCAGAAGTCGTCTACGTCGCCGACACCGGTGAAAACCAGGTCGCCGTCTTCTCGCCCTTCGTTCTGCCCACCATCGATCTCCGAGAACCAACCAGCGTCGAACCCACATCCGTAACTCTGAACGGCCACATCGATCCCGGCACCGGCACCGGCACCGAAGTGACCAACTGCCGCTTCGAATACGGCTATGACACCTCCTACGGCTTGGGCTCGGTCCCCTGCATGCCCGCGACTTCTTTCACCACCGCGACTGATGTCAGCGCGAGTCTCCCTGGCCTGGTGCAAGGCACGCGCTATCACTATCGCCTCGTTGCCGAAAATACCCGCGGTGAAAAACTTCATTCGGCGGACGCCGTCGTAAGCCCAGCTCAGGAACCTACCATTGAAGATGTAACGTCAACGGACGTGACTGCTACAGCTGCCACTCTGTCTGCCAAGATCAATCCCAACGGCCGCGAAACCACCTACCAATTCGAATACGGCACGACCACAGACTACGGTGAAAGCTCACCCAGGACCTCGATCACTGAAAACCTCTCAACCTCCCACTCAATCGAATTCCACCTCGAAGGTCTTCAGAGCGACCTCACCTACCACTTCCACCTCGTTGCCCAAAACTCTGAAGGAACCAACGCCTCCGAAGACCAGAGCTTCGGCTTCTATCCCTCGCCCTGCCCTAATGAACTTCTTCGCCAGCAGACCGGCTCCGGCAGCCTTCCCGACTGCCGGGCATATGAGCTCGTTTCGCCCGCCTATGCCGGTGATGTCATCCTCTACCCTGCCGATGGACCGAGCAGCGACCAGGCGACCGATCCGTCTCGGCTCGCTTTCACCGGTGGATTTGGACTTATCCCAAATACCGGTGAACCGGACAACAGCCGGGGTGACCTCTACGTTGCAACCCGCACCGACGAGGGTTGGGTAACTAAATACATAGGCCTCCCCTCCACCGAGACTCTTCTGATGGGTGGGCCACCGTGGGCCACCTCAAACGCAATGGCCTATGCCGGCTTTTGGCAGATCGGAGTCTTGGCCAACTCCAGCATGTCCAAGATCGTCGACTGGAACGACGGGTACGACAGCACTGAATCTGGCCAGACCGGAGCTCCGGGGTCCTCCAACGCCCCCTATGTCTGGAACTCGACTACCGGCAAGCCGATAGACCGCTGGCCGACCGACCTTGTGTCCGTTCCGGGTGGCGAAGAATTCGAGGGAGAGTCAGCCGCCTCTGCCGATCTGAGCCACTACGTCTTTAGCTCTAACGATGTGTTTGCCCCGGGCGGAGTTCAGAGTGCCCCCGGAGTGTTTGGGGGAGATGTCTACGATGACAACACGGTCGCGGATGAAATCGCGATCGCCTCCCGGACCACGGAAGGCACGCCGATTGTCGGCGCGGAGCCTCTGCAGGTGTCCTCGGAAGGGACCCGCATCTTGATGAGCGTGGGTGGTGGCTTGTGCATGGGAAGGCTCCAGCGGGTGCCGTTGTGCGGAGCGGGCCAGCTCTACATGCGCATTGGCGACGCCGTCACCTATGAGATCGCCCCTGGGCACGTGGTGGATTATCTTGGCACGACCGCCGACGGCTCCAAGGTCTACTTCACCTCCGCAGAAGAACTCATCGAAGGGGAAGAAACTGATTCCAACACTGAGCTCTACATGTGGAGCGCCAAAGCCGCCGAAGAAGGAAAACAACCTCTCACCCTGATCTCAAGGCCCAACGCTGGCGCCGACAGTACCGATACCTGTAACGCCGCGTGGACGGAAAAGTGCGACGCCGTGCCGGTCGATCCCTACTCCGGCGCGGAAGCTCCAGCGGGCCTGGGCGGTAATGGGCGGTCGGACAGCTACATTGCATCCGAAAGCGGAGATATCTACTTCTACTCGCCCGCAAAGCTGGACGGCCAAAAGGGAATCGCTGGTGGCGAGAACCTTTACCTCTACCGAAGCGGTCAGGTTACGTTCGTAACGACGCTTCTTCACGGATTTGAATGTGTCCGAGTTGGGCCGGTCGCGGTGGAATGCGGCAACGGACCGGTTACCAGGATGGAGGTCTCAGCCGACGGTGATCACATGGCCTTCATCACCACGAGCCAGCTAACGGGTTACGACAACGCGGGATATGCCGAGATGTACTCATTCACGCCCGCGACGGGTAGGCTTATCTGTGACTCCTGCATCCCTGACGGCGAACCGCCGACTCATAATGTCTACGGTTCTCAGAACGGCCTTTTCATGACCAACGCCGGCCGCACCTTCTTCTCCACCGAAGATGCGTTGGTCCCCCAGGACACCAATAAAGCCACCGATGTCTATGAGTTCGTCGACGGCCGGCCGCGGCTGATCACCACTGGCACCGGGGGAGCCCCCTTCCCCGAAGGGGTCATTGGTGAACAGACGCGTCCTGGCCTCATCGGGGTGAGCGCCAACGGAACCGACGTCTACTTCGCGACCACTGACGTCCTGGTGGGGCAGGACTTAAATGGCCAGGTGATAAAGATCTACGACGCCCGCACCGACGGTGGCTTTCCCTTTGTTCCCCCTCCACCCCCCTGCGCCGCGGCGGATGAGTGCCACGGTCCCACCAGCTCGCCGCCCCCCAGTCCGGACTATGGCGCCGCCGCCCCCCTCGGCCCCCACGGCAACGCCACCCCCGACACCCACTCTAAACACCACAAGAAGAAGCACAAGTCAAAGCGGGCCCATCGCAAGCGCCACGCCCACCGCGGGGGTAAGAAGTGATCCGCTTCCGACGTATCCCCGCTAGCACGACGCCTCCTGAGCAGGGTTGCCACCACCTGACCCCCGCTGGTACCTCACGACCGGCTGAGTCGCCGCTGGTACGGCCTTCCACAGCCTCGCTGGTACTAGCGCGAAGTGCGGAGCAGGCGGTTCAGGGTTTCCAAGACATTGGCGCATCCGCCGCCGGCTGCTTGCAGCCGGCGGTTTATGTGAAAAACCTGCCTTCAGCCAACCCCCAGTCACGATTTGATGCTTCCTGGGGGTTGGGTGAAGGCCCTGCCGCCCCCGCCGAGTCGCCACCCGCCTGCACCACCGGCACGGCCAAATCGCCCGGACGCTCCCCCCGCCTGCACCACCTCCGCCACTGGGTAGCCGCTGGCACGGTGGCTATCGTGATGGGGCTGCTCCCCGCTGCCGCGCATGCATACACCGTCTACTCCTACAGTGCAACACCATCGATGTCGCAGGCAGGCGGTCACCCTAATCTCAAGATCGAATTTCATCTCGAAGATAACGAATCAAACTCACAATTCCAAAATCCCGAAATCCCCTGTCACTGCAACGATGCCAAGGATCTCGATGTCCACCTGCCCGCGGGCTTTATCGGCAGTCCACGCTTGATTCCGAGATGCCTCCCCGCGGACTTTATCAGGGAAGAATGTCCCGCTGATTCACAGGTGGGAGTAGCGAATCCTACTGTGAGCATTGGCGCTCATTTGATAGTTGGTCCTATAGCACGGCCTATCTATAACGTGGAACCAAGGTCGAACCAGGCGGCATTGCTGGCTTGGCTGACGCCAATTTTCAATAGCCCCGTCTACACGGTCTTCAGCGCAAGGACGGGTACCGACTACGGCTTGGATGCGTTGACCGATGGGATTCCGCAGATTTTGCCCCTTGTGGACTACGAACAGGAACTGTCCGGGGTTGTGGATGGGATTCCGCTTGTTCAAAACCCCACCTCCTGCACCGGGCCGCTCAGCTCCACGCTGGATGCGCGCAGCTACGACGGCACCACAGCAGAAGCGACGGCGCCCTGGCCGGAAACCACCGGCTGCGATGACCTCAGCTTCAACCCGAGCCTCTCAGCTCAGCCGACCACGACTGAGACCGACTCGCCCTCCGGCCTCGAAGTCGACCTCAGCGTTCCCCAGGAGCTCAGTGCCTCAACGCCCTCTCCCTCGGAGATTCGCGCCAATACGGTGACCCTGCCCGAAGGCCTCACGATCAACCCCTCAGCCGCCGACGGCAAGACCTCGTGCTCCGAAGCCCAGGCAAACCTCGGTCCCTTCGCCTCCACCGAAGAAGCCCAGTGCCCCGAATACTCCCGCATCGGCACCGTCTCGCTCGAAAGCTCAGCGCTCCCGGAGGCGCTGCCGGGCTCCATCTACATCGCCGAACCCAAGCCGGGAGACCCTTACCGCATTTTTATCACCGCCAACGGCTTCGCCACCCACGTCAAGCTGGCCGGCGATGTGAGGCCCGATCCGCAGACCGGCCGGCTCACCGTCTCCTTCCCCGAACTGCCGCAGAGCCCGCTCACCGAGATCAACCTGCACTTCTTCGGCTCCGAAGGCGGTCTCCTCGCCACCCCGACCCGCTGCGAAACCTACGCGGTCCACAGCACCTTCACGCCCTGGGACGGAGAACTTGCCCAGCAAAGCGCCACTCAGCTCTTCAGCCTCGACTCGGGTCCGGGCGGCTCAGAATCGGAATGCCCCGCCGCGAGTAGGCCCCTTCACCCCGGTTTCCAGGCCGGCCCCTCCGACAACACCGCCGCCGCCCACGCCCCCTTCGCCATCGACCTGATCAGAAACGACGGCGAACAGGACTTGAGCGCCCTCGACGTCTCGACCCCGCCCGGCTTATCGGCCACCCTCGCCGGCATCCCCTACTGCCCAGACGCCGCGCTTAAAGCGGCGGCGGAACCCAGCTACTCGGGCCTCCAAGAGGAGTCGACCCCCAGCTGCCCTGCTGCCTCCCAGCTCGGCACCGCCACCGCCGGTGCCGGCGCCGGCGACCACCCCGTCTACCTCCCCGGCCGCGTCTACCTCGCCGGCCCCTACAAGGGCGCCCCGCTCTCCCTCGCGGTCATCACCCCTGCCGTCTCCGGCCCCTATGACCTCGGCAACGTCGTCGTCCGCGCCGCCCTCCATGTCAACCCCGAAACCGCCCAGATCACCGCCGTCACCGAAGAACTCCCCCAGATCCTTGAAGGCATTCCCCTCCGCCTCCGCTCGATTCTGATCGACCTCAACCGACCCGGCTTCACCTTAAACCCGACCAACTGCGATCCCTCCTCGGTGGGCGCCAAGGTATTTGGCAACGAAGGCGCCGAAGCGAGTCCCTCCTACCCCTTCCAGGTCGCCAACTGCGGCACCCTCCCCTTCGCCCCCCGCCTCGCCATGCGCTTCACCGGCTCCACCATGCGCGCCGGCACCCCCTCCTTGCACGCAACCCTCTCCTACCCGCCGGGCAACGGCTACGCCAACACCGGCCGCGCCGTCATCACCCTGCCTCCCACCGAGATCATCGACAACGCCCACATCAATGACCCCTGCACCCGCGTCGTCTTCGCCGAGGGCTCAACCCCCGGTGAAAAGTGTCCCCCCGGCTCGATCATCGGCTTCGCTCGTGCCGAAACCCCGATCCTCGAAAAGCCCCTCGAAGGCCCCGTCTATCTCCGCTCCTCCTCCCACAAGCTCCCCGACATCGTCGCTGCGCTCAACGGTCAGATCGACATCGACCTCGACGGCCACGTCGACACCGTCCACGGCGCCATCCGCACCAGCTTCGAAAACCCCCCCGACGCCCCTGTCTCCAACTTCACCTTGACCCTCGACGGCGGCAACAAGGGCCTTTTGCAAAACAATACAAATCTCTGCGCCCACACTTTGCACGTGACCGCCGACATAACGGGTCAAAACGGCAAGACAGCAAATCAAAACCCGCTCCTCCAGACCCCGTGCAGGAAGAAACACCACAAGCGAAAGCAGACCCGCCATTCGCGAGCTACACATGTCCACCGGGGAGGGAGGCGCTGATGAGGATCAAGACCAACCCCCTCCGCACCCTCGCCAACCTCCGGCGCAGCCGAGAGTGGGGGAGAGGTGTGCCTTCATCCCTACCCACCCGAGCGGCCGAGTCGCCGCTGGAACGGCCCACGACCACCTCGTTTGCGCTAGGGCGAAGCCCGCAGCGAGCCCGAGCGAGCAAGCATCGAAATCTGATTCCTTTGCGCAGCGAGCGATGGGTGAAGCATTTGTGGCGAGCGGCTAAGGGTTCCCAAGACGTTGGCGTTGTCCCCCGGCAGCTGCGGAAGCGCCGCGAACCCGAGCGAGCAAGCAGTCGAAATCTGATTCTTCTGTGCCGCGAGCGAGTGGTGAGCATTCGTGCTGGAGCAGATGCCGGTTTATGTGGGGAGACCAGCGCTCAGTCCGGTCCCAGTCACGATCTGATTCTTAGGGGTTGGTTTGGAATCCCGCGTGTGCGGCTGGTGGACGCCGGACCGAGCGTCGCTAGGACGCAGATCGCAGACCTTAGTGGTGCTAAGGGCAAGACCGAGGACAACCCGACGCGAAGTGTGTCCGCCGCCGCCAGGGGTGCCCGGGGGATTCCAAGCCAACCCCTAGGGGCCGGCCTGAGCGCCCTGGCGCCCACCTCACACACGGCCAAGCGGAGCCGAATCTTGCCCCGCCGGCACTCCCTCCGCGCCCGAGTCGCCGCAATCTCCGTGGCTGCCTGCTCGCTCCTGCTCCTCGCCGCTGCCCCAGCGGCCCAGGCCGCTGCCCCCGTCCTCACCACCGGCCAAGCGACCGTCATCGCCTTCACCACTGCCACCCTCAACGGCACCGTCAACCCCGAGGGCGAAGCACTCACCAAATGCGCCTTCGAATACGGCCAAACCAACTCCTACGGCCGCTCCGTCCCCTGCGAAAACCCCGACGCCGCCGAAGTGACCGGCTCCACCCCGGTTTCCGTCCACGCAAAGCTCGAAGGGCTCACCGCCGGCGCCACCTACCGCTTCCGCCTCAGCGCCGAAAACCAGGACGGCCCCACCACCGGCCCCGAAGCGGCCTTCACCACCTCCGCCTCCCCCGCCCACGCCATAGCCGGCTATTTCGGCGCCGCCTCATCCACCCCGCCCAACCCCTACCCGCTCTCCAACCCCTCCGACGTCGCCGTCGATCAATCCAACGGCGACGTCTACGTCACCGACCCCAATAACCACCGCGTCGAGAAGTTCAACGAAAAAGGCGAATTTCTCCTCATGTTCGGCAAGGAAGTCAACAAGCACGGCGCCAGCCAAGCCGAGCGCGACCTCTGTACCAAAGAACCGGGCGAAGAATGCCAGCCGGGCGCCTCGGCTTCCACCCCCGGCGCCTTCGAAGACCCCGACTTCCTCGCCGTCGATGACACCGACGGCGACCTCTACGTCGGCGACGAAGGCGACGGCACCCTCTCCAAGTGGGGCGAATCGGGGAACTTGATCGAAGCCTGGGGCACCAAAGGTCAGCTCACCGGCTTCGGTGGTCTCGACGGCGTCGCCGTCGACCCCAGCGGCAACCTCTTCGTCGAGTTCGCTTCGGTGTATTTATCCTGGTATACCCAGAGCGGCGAATTCCACAGCAAATTCTACTTCGGCGGTGGCGGCCACGGCACCTATCCGCTAGGACTCGCGGTCGACGCCGAAGACAACCTCTACCAGGCCCAGAACGGGGAGATCAGCAAGATCTCCGACACCGGCGAAGTGATCGACGGCAATCTCGACGGCAACCATCTTTTCGGCTTCGCCATCGATCCCGCCACCGATGACCTCTATCTCGATGTTACTGAAGAGTACAGTAATGAGCACGAGAGTCCAAGGTTCATCGAACACTACGAATTCAACTGCCCCCTTCACGAAGTAAGACCACAAGAACCTGGTTCAGGCCATTGCGAACGGCTCGACTCCTTCGGCGAAGGCGATCTCGCGCCTGAATCCCCCTACCACGAAGGCCTCGCCCTCGACGGCGCCTCAGAAGCCCTCTACGTCGCCAACCTCACAGCCCACGACGTCGCCGTCTTTGACCCGGTCTTCCCCCAGCGCAGCACCGAAGCGGCCTCAGAAGTCGAAGAAAGCTCCGCCATCCTGAACGGCCACCTCGACCCGCTCGGGCGGGGGGAAGTCAGCGCCTGCGCCTTCGAATGGGGCACCAGCGCCGAATACACCAACTCCGTCTCCTGCGAACCGCCCACCCCCTACTCAGAAGCCAAGGACGTAAGCGCCCAGCTCACCGGCCTCACCACCAACGCGCTCTATCACTACCGCCTCGCCGTCACCACCCCCCACGGCGTCTACTACGGCAAAGACCAGGCCTTCTCCCCCAGCTACGTGCCCGACCTGGCAACCGAAGCCGCGACCGAAGTGACGGCCTCAAGCGCCACCTTAAACGGCTCCTTCGATCCCAAGGGCCAAGACACCCACTACTACTTCGAATGGGGCCAAACCGAAGCCTACGGCCACCGCAGCGCGCTGCCCCCCGGAGGGGACGCCGGCAATCCAAGCGAACTGCTCCATCTCCATCTCCACCTCACCGAACTTGACCCGGTGATCACCTACCACTACCGCATCGTGGCCTCCAATCCCCACGGCACCAGCCACGGCTCAGATCGCACCTTCACCACCCAGACCTCCGCGCCCCTCACCAGGCGCGAGTCGGCCAGCCGGGTGCACTCCGAAAGCGCCCTGCTCGACGCAGAGCTCGACCCGGCCGGCCTGCCCACCACCTACAGCTTCGAATACGGCCCCGCCGACTGCGCCACCCATCCCTGCACCCCCGTCCCGCCCTCCGACGTCCAGCTGCAATTCAAGATCGCCGAAAAGGGCGCCTTCCAGGCGATCAGCGCCCGCATCGCCGGCCTCAGCGCCGCCACCACCTACCACTTCCGCGTCATCGCCACCAACGAACTCGGCAGCGGCGGCTATGACACGACCTTCACCACCTTCCCCACCCAGCACGGGCTCCAATCCTGCCCCAACGGCCTCGCCCGCCAGCAGACCGGCGCCGCCCTGCTGCTCGACTGCCGCGCCTATGAGCTCGTCTCCGCCCAGAACGCCGGCGGCTATGAAGTCGAGTCGAACCTCGTCCCCGGCCAGTCCCCCTACCCCGGCTACCCCGAAGCCGAGAATCCCCCCCGCGTCCTCTACGGCGTCCACGACGGCGGCATCCCCGGCACCGACCACCCGACCAACCGCGGCGTCGACCCCTACGTCGCCACCCGCACAGAAAACGGCTGGTCGACCGAATACGTCGGCGTCCCCGCCAACGACCCCTTTGCCGCAGGGCCCTTCTCCTCGGTCCCCTCCGGCGCTGACGCGGCCCTTGATGCCTTCGCCTTCGGCGGCCCCGGTGGCTGCTCGCCGTGCTTTGGCCCCGGCGGCGTTCAAACCGGCATCCCGGTCCGCCTCCCAAGCGGCGAACTCGTCCAAGGCATGGTGGGTGCTCCCGGCTACGAACCGGGCCCTACAGCCACCCCCGACGGCTACATCGCCGCCGATCTCTCGGCAAACGGAGAACACCTGATCTTCGGTTCGACCTCGCGCTTTGCCGCAGGCGGCAACGAAGGCGGCAACGTCTCGATCTATGACCGCAACCTGAAGTCGGGCGAAACCCACGTCGTCTCCAACGCCCCCGGCACCGGCCCGCTGCCCTGCCTGCAGGGCGAAGGCGAATGCAACGCCGCCCACCACGACTCCAACGGCATCTCAGAGCTGGCGATCTCCGCCGACGGCAGCCACGTCCTCTTGGGCCAGAAGGTCTCTGAAGTTGACGGCAACGTCTACAACCGCCTCTACATGGACATCGACGACTCGCCCGAATCGATCGAACTCACCCCCGGCGCCACCGACGGCGTCCTCTTTGACGGGATGAGCGCCGACGGCTCTGAGGTCTTCTTCACCACCAAGGACCAGCAGCTGCCGGCGGGCACCCCTTCGCCCGCCAACCTCTATGAAGCTGAAGTCTCCGAATCGGGCGCCACCCTGCACCTGATCGCCTCCGGCTCGGGCTCTTGCGATCCGGTCGAAAACTCTGGCGCAGAGCACTGGAACACCCTCGGCACAGAAGAAGACTGCGCAGCGGTTGCGATCGGCGGCGGTGGCGGAGTGGCAACCGAAAGCGGCGAGGTCTACTTCCTCTCCCCCGAGCGCCTCGAAGCCCCCAAGGGCACCGAAGACCAGCCCAACCTCTACCTCGCCGCCCCCGGCCAGCCACCCCGCTTCATCGCCACCCTCTCCCCCGAAGACCCCCTGGTCCTCGACGCACTAAAGGAAGCCCAGACCCGCCACACCGCCGACTTCCAGGTCACTCCCAGCGGCCAGTTCGCCGTCTTCACCACGACCCGGCCGCTGGATCAAACCTACGAAAACGCCGGCCACTCCGAGGTCTATCGCTACGACTCCCAGACCGAAAGGCTCGCCTGCGTCTCCTGCGACCCGACCAACGCCGGGGCCGAAGGCGACGCCACCCTGGCCTCTGACGGGCAGAGCCTCACCGACGCCGGGCAGGTCTTCTTCAACAGCGCCGACCCGCTCGAACTGCGCGATACCGACGAACGAGTCAACGTCTATGAGTCCGAGCCCGCCGGCACCGGCACCTGCGATTCCGAAAGCCCCAGCTTCAGCGCCCCCACCGGGTACTGCACGAGCCTCATCTCCTCCGGCCAGAGCCCCCTTGACTCAAAGCTCTTGGGTGTCAGCGCCAACGGTACCGACGTCTACTTCTTCACCCACGACACCCTCGCCCCCCAAGACCACAACGGGCCGATCACCAAGATCTATGACGCCCGCGAAGGCGGCGGCTTCTTCCTCGTACCCGAACCGCCCCTCTGCGCCTCCTCCGATGAGTGCCACGGGCCCGGCTCCCAGCCGCCCTCGCCGGCCAGCCTCGGCAGCTTCAAGGGAACCGGCGGCAACGAATCCCCGACCGCCGAAGAAAAGTGCAAGCGGGGCTTCGCCCGCAGGCACGGTCGCTGCGTGCGCAGGGCCAAACCCCACAAACACCACAAGCTAGCTACCCACCACAAGCGCGGAGGTAGAAAGTGATCTTCCTTCGACACATCTTCTCTGGGCTTAACCAGACTGAGCAGTCGCCGCTAGCAAGTCCCTCAACCACCTCACCCGCCTCCGTTGGCGCAACTACTCCGCAACAAGCAAGCGCCTACCCGCATAGGGCGACCCCGCAAGCCGTCGCGAGCAAGCAGTCACGACCTGATTCCTCTGCGCCGCCTGGCAAGTCTTGTGGAGCGAGCGTCACGACTTGGTTCCTCGCGAAGCGGAGCAAGACGCAGCCATTCACGGAGTTGGCGCAGCATTTGTGGGGGAGCCCTGGGCGGAATATTTATGTGAAAAACCCGCCCTTCCCCAATTGGACGCCTGGCCCCACGGCGACGTATGACTGGGGGCGCGCCTGGCCAAGCAGGTCAAGGACGCAGGGTGAACAGAGGCCAGATGCCCCGACCGCGTCTGACTGGGGGCGTCAGGGGTCAAGCACCCCTAGGACGCAGGGTGAAGCGCTTGGTGGTGCCAAGTGCAAGCCCGAGGACAACGGGATGCGCAGTGCCCCTGGCGTCATTCAGGCGGGCGGGGTTGAGGTATCTGGCCTCTTACTTGGTGGTGCCAAGCGCAAGCCCGAGGACGCAGAGATGCGCAGTTTGCCAGGTGCGTCATCCAGGCGTGCGTGGTCGCGGGGCCAGGCGTCTGGATCACGATCTGATGAATTTCGGGAATTGGGGAAGGGCCCTGGCTCCCCCGCCCAGTCGCCGATCCCTCACCCCGCCTCAAACGCTCAGTCGCCCCCCGCCGAGCGCCATGATCGCCGCCCCCTTCGCGCCGCGCTCTCGCTGGTCGCAAGCCTGCTGACCCTGGCGGCGCTCGCCCCCGCCGCACAGGCCAGCGAGGCGATCGTCCCTCACTCCTTCATAACCACCGCCTCGACTTCTCTGGCCGGCGCCCACCCCAACCTCGAAACCTCCCTCGAACTCGAAAGCCCAGGCGAACCCGAATCGGCCCAGAACGTCACCTTTGACGCCCCCCAAGGGATCTTCGGCAACACCAACGCGATCACCGAGTGCAGCCAGGCCGACTTCGCCTTCGACCAGTGCGAATCCGACTCGCAGGCCGGGCTGATCACCGTCTACGCCAACTATGCCGGCAACCCCCGCTACCTCCTCGGCACCGCTCCGGTCTATGACCTGGTCCCCGGGCCCGAACAGACCGCGCTCTTCTCCTTCGTCGTGCCGATCCTGAACATCCCGATCGCGATCCCAGTCACCGTCCGTACCACCACTGATTACGGCCTTCGCTTCACCGTCTCAGACATCTCTCAACTCACCCCGCTGGCACGCGCTGAACTCACCCTCTGGGGGTTCCCCGCCGAAGCCGGCCACAACAACCAACGCTTTCCGACCGGCACCCTCGGCAACCCGCCCGGCTGCGCGGGCCTCACCAATACCGCCTGTCTGCATGCTGCTACCCCCTCGAGCCTGCCGGTCGTCCCGCTCACCGACAACCCGACCACCTGCACCGCTCAGCCGCTCCCCACGACCCTCGAAGTGCAGACCTACCATGACCCCGAACACCCCTCCGAGGCGCGGTCAAGCTACCCCCCGATCCAAGGCTGCGAAAGCGAGGTCTTCAAGCCCCTCCTTCAAGCCAGCCCGACGACCAACGCAACGGACTCTCCCTCCGGCCTCAACCTGGAATTGAGCGCCCAGCAGTTCGAGAGCTTCGCCGCCTCGCCCTCGGAGCTCAAGTCGGCCAGCCTCACCTTTCCCCCTGGCCTCACGATCAACCCCGACGCCGCCGACGGCCAGACCATGTGTACCAACGCGCAGGCCAACTTCTCATCCGTTGGCCCGGCGCAGTGCCCCGACAACGCCAAGATCGGCACGATCAGTATTGGCTCACCGACCCTGAACGGTCCCCTCACCGGCTCCGTCTACATCGGTCAGCCCGAACCTAACAACCAGTACCGGCTCTTCCTCATCGTCTCGGGCTTCGGCATGAACATCAAGCTGATCGGTTCGTTCAAGCCGAATCCCGAAACCGGTCAGCTGACCGCCTACTTCGAAGACCTGCCCCAGCTTCCCTTCGAAACCTTCCAGATCCACCTCTTTGCCGGCGAACGAGCCCTGATGGCGACCCCGATCGCCTGCACTATCTACGCCGTCAACGCCCATTTCTTTCCCTGGGACGAAGCGCTCCCCGACACGCACTCCACCAAGGTCTTCGGCCTCGAAACGGGTCCCCACGGCACCCAGTGCCCGGGCGAGGTCCGCCCCTTCGAACCGAGCCTCGAAGCGGGGACCGCCGACCCCGCCGCCGGCGCCTTCAGCTCCTTCTCCCTGTTGCTCTCTCGCGAAGACGGCGATCAGTACCTCGGCCACCTCAATTTCACCATGCCCCCGGGCCTCACCGCCAACCTGCACGGGGTCACCTACTGCCCGGAGGCTTCGATCGCCGCGGCTGCCAACACCCTTGGCCTGGTCGAGAGAGAACACCCAAGTTGTCCCGCGACATCGGAAATCGGTACCTCAAACGTCGCCGCGGGCCCCGGATCTCACCCCTTCCACGCGACCGGCAAGATCTATCTGGCCGGGCCCTTCCAGGGCGCGCCCCTATCGCTGGTGGCGATCACCCCCGCCCTCGCCGGCCCCTATGACTACGGCACCGTCGTCGTCCGCGTCGCCCTCCATATCGACCCCGCAGACGCCCACGTCATCGCCGACTCAGAAGCCGTTCCCTCGATCATCGGCGGCATCCCCCTGCGGATGCGCTCGATCCAGGTCGACATCGACAAACCCAACTTCATGATCAACCCGACCAACTGCTCGCCTCTCTCGGTCGGCTCGGAAGGGATCGGCGACCAGGGCACCGCGGTCGCCTTTTCCTCCTACTTCCACGCGGTCAACTGCTTCTCCCTCCCCTTCACCCCGAAGATGTCGATCGCCCAGCTCGGCGGCAAAAAATTTACAAAGCGGGGGAAAAACCCAAGTCTCCAATTTGATCTAAATACCAAGGAAGGGGACACAAACATAAAAGCAGTGACAGTGACCCTTCCAAAGGCGTTTGAGATAGACCAAGAACATCTTGGGAATCTATGCGATCGCTCCGAACTAGCCTCTGACCACTGTGCGGGCCGGCAACCAATTGGAGAAGTCATTGACGAAACACCCCTTCTAGAACAACCGCTGAAAGGACTTGCTTACGCCGTAACCGGCTTCAATACGGGCGGCGTCCTACCCCACGTAGTTTTCCTCTTGAACGGCCAAGTGATGCTGGCTCCAGAAGGCATTTCACATACCGTGTCCGGCGGCCGCCTGCAAACCGTAGTCCCCGTCGTACCCGACGCACCAATAGGTCGTTTCAAATTGACTCTGTTTGGCGGCAAGACGGGCTACCTAGCCAATACCCAAAGCCTATGCAGCAGCCCAATCGTTTCAACGATAGACATAGCCGCCCAAAACGGCAAAAACCTAACGCAAAACGTAAAGACCAAGACGGCTTGTAAGGCAAAGAAGAAGTCCAAACGCCACAAGGCCCATAGGAGCCATCGCCGATGAGAGTGGGGGAGGGGCTAGCCGCTACCTCACCCGCAGCTGGTGGCCACAGCGAGCGCCCGACACACCTCGTCCATCTTGGCGGCCCCGAGCTCGGCCATCAGCTCGGTCAGGAAGACCTTGTCCGCCGAGTGGGTGTTCTCGGCGACCAGGAAGGATGTGGTCGGCATCCCGTCGGCTTTTCCGATCTCCACCTCGGTCAGCCAGTGGCGCGGAACGCCCGTCGCGGGCATAGCGACGACATCGCGCAAACGCCCAATCACGTCATCGCGAGTGAGGATCAGAACCGGCCGCGACTTTTCGTGGGGCGGCTCGTACCACCAGACCTCACCGCGCCTCATGCTCAGCGGTACTTCTCCCAGGAGAAGCCGGCCTTCTCCTCCTCTTCGGTCATGTGGCGGAGCACGCCGAGCGAGGCGCGAGCGCTGAACTTGTCCAAGTCGCCCCACTCGTCGACGTGCCCCTCGCCCGCGACGGCCTGCTGCAGCCGCTCGTACTCCGCCTCGAGCTCGGGCTCCGAGAGCCGGTCCAGCAGCTTCTCCACTTTCTCGCGAAGCGTCACCCCAGAAAGGGTAGCGCCCGTCGCCCCTGACATCTCGGATTGTCTTCCAACCGCGTCCATCTGTATTCACAAGACGTCAGTCAACCCCGTTTCGTCCCACTCCTCCACCAAATCATTTAAGAGGTGGCCTGGGTTCGATCCGGTGAGCCAGGCCCGTTCCTCGCGAGCGAAAACCAAGCCTGGGGGTGTACTCGGGAGCGCGCAGAGGTCTGATGCCTCGGCCGCGTCTGACTGGGGGCGTTCAGGACCAAGCAGATCAAGGACGCAGGGTGAAGTGCTTGGTGGTGCCAAGTGCAAGCCCGAGGACGCAGAGATGCGCAGCGTCCTGGGCGTCAGCCAGGCGGGCGGGGTTGAGGCATCAGGCCTCTCAAGCAGCGCTATTCACGCGAGCGAGGACGCCGCCAGGCGCAGGTTTGCAGCCGGGAGGACGGGTCTGGATCGACGGATCGGACACAGGTCGCCGCCCGATGCCTTCGAGATCGACCAGCGCCACCTCGGCAACATCTGCGACCGCTCCGAACTCGCTTCGGACAAATGTGCTGGCCGTCAACCAATCGGCGATGTAAAAGACGAAACACCTCTACTAGAAAAACCACTCCAGGGCCTAGCCTACGCCGTCTCAGGTTTCGGCAAACTGCCGCACGTGGTCTTCATTCTGAACGGTCAAGTCACCATTACACCGGAAGGAATCTCAAGTTCGGTAAAAGGCGGACGTCTCCAAACCGTGATCCCAGTGATCCCGGATGTTCCGGTGGGCCACTTCCGGCTAACTCTCCTTGGAGGCTCTAAGGGATACCTCTCAAACACCCAAAGCTTGTGCAGCGGTTCAATCGCCTCAAACATAGAATTCACCGCCCAAAATGGCAAGCACTTGACCCAAGAGGTGAAGACCAAAACTGCTTGCAAGGTCAAGAAGAATTCCAAGCGCCACGGCAAGCGCGGTGGCGTGCGGCGTCGCCGCGCGGCGCGATAGGCATCCAGCCGGTGTGCTTTATGCGCTCACCACAGCAACACGAGATCGGGCAGCACGGTCGCCCCGCTGACATAACCGGTCAGAACGGCAAGACCGCCAACCAGAACCCGACTCTCCAGACCCCCTGCGGCTCCAAGGAGCACAAGCGCGAGAGCCACAGGGTCGCCAGCGTTCACCACAGCCGGAGGGCAGGCCGATGAACGCCAAGCTCAACATCTTCCGCACCCTCTCATCCGCACTCCGCACCCGGGAGTGGGGGAGAGGCGCGTTTGCCTTTGCCTCTGAGAGCCCACCTGGCCAAGCAGGTCAAGGACGCAGGGAGGCCGACAAGGGGAGCGCACACCCCGTGCGTGACCCGCAGGCGGCCGACCGAGGACGCCGAGATGCGCCGGTCAGGTGGGCTCTCAGCGTGGCTGTCGCCATGGGCCTCTCCCTCGCCGCTGCCCCAGCGGCCCAGGCCGCTGCCCCCGTCCTCACCACCGGCCAAGCGACCGTCATCGCCTTCACCACTGCCACCCTCAACGGCACCGTCAACCCCGAGGGCGAAGCACTCACCAAATGCGCCTTCGAATACGGCCAAACCAACTCCTACGGCCGCTCCGTCCCCTGCGAACACCCCGACGCCGCCGAAGTGACCGGCTCCACCCCGGTTTCCGTCCACGCAAAGCTCGAAGGGCTCACCGCCGGCGCCACCTACCGCTTCCGCCTCAGCGCCGAAAACCAGGACGGCCCCACCACCGGCCCCGAAGCGGCCTTCACCACCTCCGCCTCCCCCGCCCACGCCATAGCCGGCTATTTCGGCGCCGCCTCATCCACCCCGCCCAACCCCTACCCGCTCTCCAACCCCTCCGACGTCGCCGTCGATCAATCCAACGGCGACGTCTACGTCACCGACCCCAATAACCACCGCGTCGAGAAGTTCAACGAAAAAGGCGAATTTCTCCTCATGTTCGGCAAGGAAGTCAACAAGCACGGCGCCAGCCAAGCCGAGCGCGACCTCTGTACCAAGGAACCGGGCGAAGAATGCCAGCCGGGCGCCTCGGCTTCCACCCCCGGCGCCTTCGAAGAGCCCGACTTCCTCGCCGTCGATGACACCGACGGCGACCTCTACGTCGGCGACGAAGGCGACGGCACCCTCTCCAAGTGGGGCGAATCGGGGAACTTGATCGAAGCCTGGGGCACCAAAGGTCAGCTCACCGGCTTCGGTGGTCTCGACGGCGTCGCCGTCGACCCCAGCGGCAACCTCTTCGTCGAGTTCGCTTCGGTGTATTTATCCTGGTATACCCAGAGCGGCGAATTCCACAGCAAATTCTACTTCGGCGGTGGCGGCCACAGCGGCTATGCGCTAGGACTCGCGGTCGACGCCGAAGACAACCTCTACCTGGCCCAGAACGGGGGGATCAGCAAGATCTCCGACACCGGCGAAGTGATCGACGGCAATCTCGACGGCGGCGGCGGTACTGACCCTGCCGGCCTCACCATCGATCCCGCCACCGATGACCTCTATCTCGATCCACTAAATGACCTCTTCGGCGGATCGGGACGAAGGAGCATCGAACACTACGAATTCAACTGCCCCCTTCACGACGTAACTTTTGAACCTCATTCGGGCCAGTGCGAACGGCTCGACTCCTTCGGCGAAGGCGATCTGTCAGAACGCACGCATGAATCCCCCTACCACGAAGGCCTCGCCCTCGACGGCGCCTCAGAAGCCCTCTACGTAGCCAACCCCACAGCACACGACGTCGCCGTCTTTGACCCGGTCTTCCCCCTGCGCAGCACCGAAGCGGCCTCAGAAGTCGAAGAAAGCTCCGCCATCCTGAACGGCCACCTCGACCCGCTCGGGCGGGGGGAAGTCAGCGCCTGCGCCTTCGAATGGGGCACCAGCGCCGAATACACCAACTCCGTCTCCTGCGAACCGCCCACCCCCTACTCAGAAGCCAAGGACGTAAGCGCCCAGCTCACCGGCCTCACCACCAACGCGCTCTATCACTACCGCCTCGCCGTCACCACCCCCCACGGCGTCTACTACGGCAAAGACCAGGCCTTCTCCCCCAGCTACGTGCCCGACCTGGCAACCGAAGCCGCGACCGAAGTGACGGCCTCAAGCGCCACCTTAAACGGCTCCTTCGATCCCAAGGGCCAAGACACCCACTACTACTTCGAATGGGGCCAAACCGAAGCCTACGGCCACCGCAGCGCGCTGCCCCCCGGAGGGGACGCCGGCAATGCAAGCGAACTGCTCCATCTCCATCTCCACCTCACCGAACTTGACCCGGTGATCACCTACCACTACCGCATCGTGGCCTCCAATCCCCACGGCACCAGCCACGGCTCAGATCGCACCTTCACCACCCAGACCTCCGCGCCCCTCACCAGGCGCGAGTCGGCCAGCCGGGTGCACTCCGAAAGCGCCCTGCTCGACGCAGAGCTCGACCCGGCCGGCCTGCCCACCACCTACAGCTTCGAATACGGCCCCGCCGACTGCGCCACCCATCCCTGCACCCCCGTCCCGCCCTCCGACGTCCAGCTGCAATTCAAGATCGCCGAAAAGGGCGCCTTCCAGGCGATCAGCGCCCGCATCGCCGGCCTCAGCGCCGCCACCACCTACCACTTCCGCGTCATCGCCACCAACGAACTCGGCAGCGGCGGCTATGACACGACCTTCACCACCTTCCCCACCCAGCACGGGCTCCAATCCTGCCCCAATGGCCTCGCCCGCCAGCAGACCGGCGCCGCCCTGCTGCTCGACTGCCGCGCCTATGAGCTGGTCTCCGCCCAGAACGCCGGCGGCTATGAAGTCGAGTCAAACCTGATCGCCGGCCAATCCCCCTACCCCGGCTACCCCGAAGCCGAGAATCCCCCCCGCGTCCTCTACGGCGTCCACGACGGCGGCATCCCCGGCACCGACCACCCGACCAACCGCGGCGTCGACCCCTACGTCGCCACCCGCACAGAAAACGGCTGGTCGACCGAATACGTCGGCGTCCCCGCCAACGACCCCTTTGCCGCAGGGCCCTTCTCCTCGGTCCCCTCCGGCGCTGATGCGGCCCTTGATGCCTTCGCCTTCGGCGGCCCCGGTGGCTGCTCGCCGTGCTTTGGCCCCGGCGGCGTTCAAACCGGCATCCCGGTCCGCCTCCCAAGCGGCGAACTCGTCCAAGGCATGGTGGGTGCTCCCGGCTACGAACCGGGCCCTACAGCCACCCCCGACGGCTACATCGCCGCCGATCTCTCGGCAAACGGAGAACACCTGATCTTCGGTTCGACCTCGCGCTTTGCCGCAGGCGGCAACGAAGGCGGCAACGTCTCGATCTATGACCGCAACCTGAAGTCGGGCGAAACCCACGTCGTCTCCAACGCCCCCGGCACCGGCCCGCTGCCCTGCCTGCAGGGCGAAGGCGAATGCAACGCCGCCCACCACGACTCCAACGGCATCTCAGAGCTGGCGATCTCCGCCGACGGCAGCCACGTCCTCTTGGGCCAGAAGGTCTCTGAAGTTGACGGCAACGTCTACAACCGCCTCTACATGGACATCGACGACTCGCCCGAATCGATCGAACTCACCCCCGGCGCCACCGACGGCGTCCTCTTTGACGGGATGAGCGCCGACGGCTCTGAGGTCTTCTTTACCACCAAGGACCAGCAGCTGCCGGCGGGCACCCCTTCGCCCGCCAACCTCTATGAAGCTGAAGTCTCCGAATCGGGCGCCACCCTGCACCTGATCGCCTCCGGCTCGGGCTCTTGCGATCCGGTCGAAAACTCTGGCGCAGAGCACTGGAACACCCTCGGCACAGAAGAAGACTGCGCAGCGGTTGCGATCGGCGGCGGTGGCGGAGTGGCAACCGAAAGCGGCGAGGTCTACTTCCTCTCCCCCGAGCGCCTCGAAGCCCCCAAGGGCACCGAAGACCAGCCCAACCTCTACCTCGCCGCCCCCGGCCAGCCACCCCGCTTCATCGCCACCCTCTCCCCCGAAGACCCGGTGGTCCTCGACGCACTAAAGGAAGCCCAGACCCGCCACACCGCCGACTTCCAGGTCACTCCCAGCGGCCAGTTCGCCGTCTTCACCACGACCCGGCCGCTCGATCAAACCTACGAAAACGCCGGCCACTCCGAGGTCTATCGCTACGACTCCCAGACCGAAAGGCTCGCCTGCGTCTCCTGCGACCCGACCAACGCCGGGGCCGAAGGCGACGCCACCCTGGCCTCCAGCGGACTCAGCCTCACCGACGCCGGGCAGGTCTTCTTCAACAGCGCCGACCCGCTCGAACTGCGCGATACCGACGAACGAGTCAACGTCTATGAGTCCGAGCCCGCCGGCACCGGCACCTGCGATTCCGAAAGCCCCAGCTTCAGCGCCCCCACCGGGTACTGCACGAGCCTCATCTCCTCCGGCCAGAGCCCCCTTGACTCAAAGCTCTTGGGTGTCAGCGCCAACGGTACCGACGTCTACTTCTTCACCCACGACACCCTCGCCCCCCAAGACCACAACGGGCCGATCACCAAGATCTATGACGCCCGCGAAGGCGGCGGCTTCTTCCTCGTACCCGAACCGCCCCTCTGCGCCTCCTCCGATGAGTGCCACGGGCCCGGCTCCCAGCCGCCCTCGCCGGCCAGCCTCGGCAGCTTCAAGGGGACCGGCGGCAACGAATCCCCGACCGCCGAAGAAAAGTGCAAGCGGGGCTTCGTCCGCAGGCACGGTCGCTGCGTGCGCAGGGCCAAACCACACAGGCACCACAAATCCAAGAAGCGCCACGGCAAGCGCAACAACCGGAGGGCCCACCGATGACTTCCTTAGTTTCGAGAGCCCTCAGGTCCGGTCGGCTCAGCGAGCGTGCCGAAGCTCCTGCCTCAGCACTCTGTCGCTGCATCGAGCGCCGCGCAGACTTCGGACATCCGCTCCGGGGTCAACTCGCACTGCTGCTCGGTCAGCTGGCTTTACTCGTCGACTGGTCGCTGCTTGAGCAGAGCCGTCATCTCCGTGTGTGTCGCCAGCCACTCGCCGCAGGCGGGGTCGATTGCGTTAGCGACGCCGGCCATCTCTTCCAGCCGTCGCCCGAGGTTCTGGTCAAGCAGCGAGTCGTGATGGGCGATTCGGTTGCGCCACAGATGCAGGTTGGTGAGCGGCTCGAGGATCTCGCGCCGCAGCCCTGCGCCGGGGAAGGCACCTCTCAGCCGCGCCCGCCAGAGCTCCTCGTAGCGCCGGGCAAAGAGTCCCTTCCAAAAGGAGAACGGCAGGCCTGCGATGATCCGCGAGCGCTCGCGGGGATACCCCTCCCTCTCCAAGCGCCCCAACACCTCGCGCACTCTTCCCATCCCCTGCGCGCTGAGCGTTGCTGGATCGAGCAGCCAGGTGTCCTCCACCGGCGGCCTCGGGCGCTTCGGCCCCGAGCTGGCGGTCCACCGCGTTGCGCAGCAGGACCTCGAAATGGGCCAGTGTGGTCAGGCTCGCGCCAGCCACCCGCGCTTGCCAGAGGTAGAGCTCTACGGCCACCGCGCGCTCCCCTTCGGCTCGCTCCAAGAAAGGCGCAAAGCGCCGCTCGGAGATCCAAATCGAGATTTGCTCTGGGTCCATGTGTGCTGCTACTCTGCCAGTGAACGCCTCAGCTCGCCTCTCTCCCTCGGGATGATGCGGCTGGGGCTCTTTTCGTTCTCAGCCTCCACGTGTGCGGCTGGCGGGCGCCACAGCCACGCTCGCCATTCGCGATCTAGCCGCACCGGCAGAAGAGGGGAGACGCTGATGCGCGCCAAGCTCAACATCCTCCGCACTCTCCAGACCGCGCTCCGTAACCGGGCGTGGGGGAGAGGCGCCCCCCATCCCCATCCACCCCAGCGGCCGAGTCGCCCGTAGTCAGTCCCGCGATCACCTCGCCCGTACTAGCGACGAAGTCGCGGGTCGAGAGGTTCAAGGTTTCCAGGGCGTTCGCGCAAGACCCGACGGCAGCGAAGGCCCGCAAGCTCGAGCGAGCAAGCAGTCGAAATGTGATTCTTCTGCGCAGCGAGCGATGGGTGCAGCATTTGTTACTGAGCAGCCGTCGGTTTATGTCTAAAAACCAGCCCTTCCCCAATTGGACACCTGGCTTCACGGCGACGTATGACTGGGGGCGCGCCTGGCCAAGCAGATCAAGGACGCAGACCGCAGCCCTTGGTGGTGCCAAGGGCAAGGTCGAGGACACAGAGATGCGCAGTGTGCCAGGCGCGTCATCCAGGCGTGCGTGGTCGTGGAGCCAGGTGTCTGGATCACGATCTGATGAATTTCGGGGATTGGGGAAGGGCCCCGCCGCCCCCGCTAAGTCGCCTATCCCCGCCCACGCCAAGTCGCCTGGTGCTCGCCTCGCGACCAGCGCCGAGTCGCCGCCCGCTGGCAATACCAAGCGCCCGAGTCGTCGAGCCCCCTCCCGCCGGCACTCCCTCCGCGCCCGAGTCGCCGCAATCTCCGTGGCTGCCTGCTCGCTCCTGCTCCTCGCCGCTGCCCCAGCGGCCCGGCCGCTGCCCCCGTCCTCACCACCGGCCAAGCGACCGTCATCGCCTTCACCACTGCCACCCTCAACGGCACCGTCAACCCCGAGGGCGAAGCACTCACCAAATGCGCCTTCGAATACGGCCAAACCAACTCCTACGGCCGCTCCGTCCCCTGCGAAAACCCCGACGCCGCCGAAGTGACCGGCTCCACCCCGGTTTCCGTCCACGCAAAGCTCGAAGGGCTCACCGCCGGCGCCACCTACCGCTTCCGCCTCAGCGCCGAAAACCAGGACGGCCCCACCACCGGTCCCGAAGCGGCCTTCACCACCTCCGCCTCCCCCGCCCACGCCATAGCCGGCTATTTCGGCGCCGCCTCATCCACCCCACCCAACCCCTACCCGCTCTCCAACCCCTCCGACGTCGCCGTCGATCAATCCAACGGCGACGTCTACGTCACCGACCCCAATAACCACCGCGTCGAGAAGTTCAACGAAAAAGGCGAATTTCTCCTCATGTTCGGCAAGGAAGTCAACAAGCACGGCGCCAGCCAAGCCGAGCGCGACCTCTGTACCAAGGAACCGGGCGAAGAATGCCAGCCGGGCGCCTCGGCTTCCACCCCCGGTGCCTTCGAAGACCCCAACTACCTCGCCGTCGATGACACCGACGGCGACCTCTACGTCGGCGACGAAGGCGACGGCACCCTCTCCAAGTGGGGCGAATCGGGGAACTTGATCGAAGCCTGGGGCACCAAAGGTCAGCTTACCGGCTTCGGTGGTCTCGACGGCGTCGCCGTCGACCCCAGCGGCAACCTCTTCGTCGAGTTCGCTTCGGTGTATTTATCCTGGTATACCCAGAGCGGCGAATTCCACAGCAAATTCTACTTCGGCAATGGCGGCCGCGTCGGCTATGCGCGAGGACTCGCGGTCGACGCCGAAGACAACCTCTACCAGGCCCGGAGCGGGGGGATCAGCAAGATCTCCGACACCGGCGAAGTGATCGACGGTGTTCTCGACAGCGGCGGCGGTACTAACCCTGCCGGCCTCACCATCGATCCCGCCACCGATGACCTCTATCTCGATCCACTAAATAACCTCTTCGGCGAATCGGGACGAAGGAGCATCGAACACTACGGATTCAACTGCCCCCTTCACGACGTAGTATCTTACGAACCTGGTTCGGGCCAGTGCGAACCGCTCGACTCCTTCGGCGAAGGCGATCTCGCAGAACGCACGCATGAATCCCCCTACCACGAAGGCCTCGCCCTCGACGGCGCCTCAGAAGCCCTCTACGTAGCCAACCCCACAGCCCACGACGTCGCCGTCTTTGACCCGGTCTTCCCCCTGCGCAGCACCGAAGCGGCCTCAGAAGTCGAAGAAAGCTCCGCCATCCTGAACGGCCACCTCGACCCGCTCGGGCGGGGGGAAGTCAGCGCCTGCGCCTTCGAATGGGGCACCAGCGCCGAATACACCAACTCCGTCTCCTGCGAACCGCCCACCCCCTACTCAGAAGCCAAGGACGTAAGCGCCCAGCTCACCGGCCTCACCACCAACGCGCTCTATCACTACCGCCTCGCCGTCACCACCCCCCACGGCGTCTACTACGGCAAAGACCAGGCCTTCTCCCCCAGCTACGTGCCCGACCTGGCAACCGAAGCCGCGACCGAAGTGACGGCCTCAAGCGCCACCTTAAACGGCTCCTTCGATCCCAAGGGCCAAGACACCCACTACTACTTCGAATGGGGCCAAACCGAAGCCTACGGCCACCGCAGCGCGCTGCCCCCCGGAGGGGACGCCGGCAATGCAAGCGAACTGCTCCATCTCCATCTCCACCTCACCGAACTTGACCCGGTGATCACCTACCACTACCGCATCGTGGCCTCCAATCCCCACGGCACCAGCCACGGCTCAGATCGCACCTTCACCACCCAGACCTCCGCGCCCCTCACCAGGCGCGAGTCGGCCAGCCGGGTGCACTCCGAAAGCGCCCTGCTCGACGCAGAGCTCGACCCGGCCGGCCTGCCCACCACCTACAGCTTCGAATACGGCCCCGCCGACTGCGCCACCCATCCCTGCACCCCCGTCCCGCCCTCCGACGTCCAGCTGCAATTCAAGATCGCCGAAAAGGGCGCCTTCCAGGCGATCAGCGCCCGCATCGCCGGCCTCAGCGCCGCCACCACCTACCACTTCCGCGTCATCGCCACCAACGAACTCGGCAGCGGCGGCTATGACACGACCTTCACCACCTTCCCCACCCAGCACGGGCTCCAATCCTGCCCCAATGGCCTCGCCCGCCAGCAGACCGGCGCCGCCCTGCTGCTCGACTGCCGCGCCTATGAGCTCGTCTCCGCCCAGAACGCCGGCGGCTATGAAGTCGAGTCAAACCTGATCGCCGGCCAATCCCCCTACCCCGGCTACCCCGAAGCCGAGAATCCCCCCCGCGTCCTCTACGGCGTCCACGACGGCGGCATCCCCGGCACCGACCACCCGACCAACCGCGGCGTCGACCCCTACGTCGCCACCCGCACAGAAAACGGCTGGTCGACCGAATACGTCGGCGTCCCCGCCAACGACCCCTTTGCCGCAGGGCCCTTCTCCTCGGTCCCCTCCGGCGCTGACGCGGCCCTTGATGCCTTCGCCTTCGGCGGCCCCGGTGGCTGCTCGCCGTGCTTTGGCCCCGGCGGCGTTCAAACCGGCATCCCGGTCCGCCTCCCAAGCGGCGAACTCGTCCAAGGCATGGTGGGTGCTCCCGGCTACGAACCGGGCCCTACAGCCACCCCCGACGGCTACATCGCCGCCGATCTCTCGGCAAACGGAGAACACCTGATCTTCGGTTCGACCTCGCGCTTTGCCGCAGGCGGCAACGAAGGCGGCAACGTCTCGATCTATGACCGCAACCTGAAGTCGGGCGAAACCCACGTCGTCTCCAACGCCCCCGGCACCGGCCCGCTGCCCTGCCTGCAGGGCGAAGGCGAATGCAACGCCGCCCACCACGACTCCAACGGCATCTCAGAGCTGGCGATCTCCGCCGACGGCAGCCACGTCCTCTTGGGCCAGAAGGTCTCTGAAGTTGACGGCAACGTCTACAGCCGCCTCTACATGGACATCGACGACTCGGCCAAATCGATCGAACTCACCCCCGGCGCCACCGACGGGGTCCTCTTTGACGGGATGAGCGCCGACGGCTCTGAGGTCTTCTTCACCACCAAGGACCAGCAGCTGCCGGCGGGCACCCCTTCGCCCGCCAACCTCTATGAAGCTGAAGTCTCCGAATCGGGCGCCACCCTGCACCTGATCGCCTCCGGCTCGGGCTCTTGCGATCCGGTCGAAAACTCTGGCGCAGAGCACTGGAACACCCTCGGCACAGAAGAAGACTGCGCAGCGGTTGCGATCGGCGGCGGTGGCGGAGTGGCAACCGAAAGCGGCGAGGTCTACTTCCTCTCCCCCGAGCGCCTCGAAGCCCCCAAGGGCACCGAAGACCAGCCCAACCTCTACCTCGCCGCCCCCGGCCAGCCACCCCGCTTCATCGCCACCCTCTCCCCCGAAGACCCCCTGGTCCTCGACGCACTAAAGGAAGCCCAGACCCGCCACACCGCCGACTTCCAGGTCACTCCCAGCGGCCAGTTCGCCGTCTTCACCACGACCCGGCCGCTGGATCAAACCTACGAAAACGCCGGCCACTCCGAGGTCTATCGCTACGACTCCCAGACCGAAAGGCTCGCCTGCGTCTCCTGCGACCCGACCAACGCCGGGGCCGAAGGCGACGCCACCCTGGCCTCTGACGGGCAGAGCCTCACCGACGCCGGGCAGGTCTTCTTCAACAGCGCCGACCCGCTCGAACTGCGCGATACCGACGAACGAGTCAACGTCTATGAGTCCGAGCCCGCCGGCACCGGCACCTGCGATTCCGAAAGCCCCAACTTCAGCGCCCCCACCGGGTACTGCACGAGCCTCATCTCCTCCGGCCAGAGCCCCCTTGACTCAAAGCTCTTGGGTGTCAGCGCCAACGGTACCGACGTCTACTTCTTCACCCACGACACCCTCGCCCCCCAAGACCACAACGGGCCGATCACCAAGATCTATGACGCCCGCGAAGGCGGCGGCTTCTTCCTCGTACCCGAACCGCCCCTCTGCGCCTCCTCCGATGAGTGCCACGGGCCCGGCTCCCAGCCGCCCTCGCCGGCCAGCCTCGGCAGCTTCAAGGGGACCGGCGGCAACGAATCCCCGACCGCCGAAGAAAAGTGCAAGCGGGGCTTCGTCCGCAAGCACGGTCGCTGCGTGCGCAGGGCCCACAAGCCCCGACGGCGTCGTCACAGGCGGGCTGGGCATCGCAGGCCTGGGGGTGGGGGGTGAGGTGCTTTGACGCATTCTCGTGTGTCACGACGAGCTTGACGGGGTCGAGCGTTGGAGCGGCTTGGCCAGAGAGTCCACGATCTTGAAAACGAAAAACAGGCAAGCGAGCAAGGAGCCAAAGATGATCGGAAAGCTGCAAGACAAACTGACCTTCGCCAACGTGATGTCTTGCGTGGCCGTGTTTATCGCGCTCTCAGGTACCGCCTACGCGGCCTTCAGGGTTCCGCCAAACAGCGTCGGCTCGCGCCAGCTGAAGGCAAAGGCGGTGACCGGGGGAAAGATCGCCAACGCGACTATCTCCGGCGGCAAGATCGCCGAAGAAACGATCACCGGCCAAAACATCAAACTCTCCGCGCTCGGCACCGTGCCGCAGGCCGCCAACGCCGCCAATGCCGCCAACGCCAATGCGGTCGCTGGCCACGCCGCCACCTGCCCGGCCGACACCACGCTGATCCGCGGCCTCTGCTTTGACTCGCAGTCAAACCCGGTCGCCAACAGCCTCGAAGAAGCAGCCGAAGGCTGCGCTGCCAAAGGCGGCTACCTGCCCACACCGATGCAGCTCTACTCGACCAAGGGCATTCTCGACCTGGGCACCGGGAGCGAACCCTCCCAGCAGCAGTACACCGACGCGCTCTACGGCACGGTCGGCGGAGGCCATCTCGAAGAGACAGTGGTGGTCGACGGCGTCGGGCCCCCCCAAGGAACAGGAAACTGACGTGCCCTCCGCCTACACCTGCGTCTACCCCCTGGTGCGATAGGGCTCGCGGACAGGAGATGAGAGTGGGGGCAATGACTTCGGAAACCGCCACCGGCGGCGACCGTGCGCTTGACTGGCAGGCCGCCCTCCTGAGCATGGTGGATAGCGACGGCGTCTTCGAGCACCGGGGTCTCTCTTTGAAACCCTCAGCCACCCCCCGGTCCCTCCCTCGACACCTTTCGAGCCCCTCGCCTTCACTGGGCTCGAGCAAAGTGGCCCCCGTCGCTCACCCTGCCCGACGGTGCACCGACACCCTTCATTCCGCATCACCCGCCACGGACCGCCAATCCCGTGTCGGCCTCATTGAGCAGTCCAGATCAACTAAGGCCGGCCGGGCCATCCCGGCGGGCGTTACTACACAAGGAGATATGTAACTCATGTCACGTCTACGCAAACCCATCCGCGCCCTCCGCGAACCCTTCGGCAAGGCTGGTCTCATCGTTGCCGTCCTCGCCCTGGTCTTCGCCCTCGCCGGCGGTGCCTACGCCGCTGGCCAGCTTACCGCCACCGCCTCCAAGGCCAAGTCCCTCACCAAGGCCCAGGTTCTCGCTCTGATCAAGGCGAACGCGAAGCCCGGCCCCACTGGCTCGGCAGGCCCCACTGGCTCGGCAGGCACCAACGGAACCAACGGCTCCCCCGGCACCAACGGCGCCAACGGTAAAAGCGTCTCCGTCGAATTGATCGAACCCGGCGAACCGGAATGTGCCAAACAGGGTGGCTCCAGGTTCACGGTCGGTAACGAAGAAGCCGAAGCCTGCAACGGCCAGACCGGCTTCACCGAAACCCTCCCCGAAGGCAAGTCCGAGCGCGGCGTCTGGGCTTTTAACGGCCCAGGTGGGGGCACAGAAATAGAATCCGGGCCACCAACAGGTGATGGGCCTCAGGTTTTCACCTCGATCTCTTTCCCGATTCCGCTTAAAACCCTTGGAGTAGCAGAAGGTGACGCTGAAGTAGTCGGAGAAGAAGGTACGGGTTCCTCCACAGATTGTGAAAGCGGAACCTATGAACACCCGAAAGCCAGCCCCGGCTTCCTCTGCTTGTACACGAAGCGGCTTCAGTTCGCAGAATTCGGCAAAGCCTTGTTTAGCGGTGGGGACGCGATTAGTAACCCTGAAAAGGAAGAAGGCTTCAACGAATTTGGCAAGAGCGGTGCCGTGCTCACGCTCTCCAACGTTGAACCGAAGGCCTGGGGGGAGGGCGTCTGGGTAGTCACCGCCCCCGAAGCGACGCCCTGACAGACCGCACACTGGTGGCGGCCCGCCTGCGGCGGGCCGCCACCATCACCTCCCCTACGTCACTTCCGCGAAGAACACACCGCCACCTTCAAATCCCCACAGCACTCCGCTGACACGCCACCGCCCAATCCAAGATGCCCGCCCCCTCTTCCACCCGCCCCCTCCTCCGAGGTCCCGCCCGCGCCCTCCTCCTGGAGGCCTTGCTTGCCGTCGCGCTCGTCCTTCCCACTGCCTCCGCCTCCGCCGCTTCCTATAGACACGAGTTCGCCACCAGCTTCGGCGCCGCCGCCTCCACCCCCCCCAACCCCTACCCGCTATCTGACCCCTCCGCCGTCGCCGTCGATAACTCGACCGGCCCCTCCCAAGGCGACCTCTACGTCACCGACCCCGGCAACCACCGTGTCGAGAAGTTCGACTCTGAAGGCCACTTCCTCCTCATGTTCGGCAAGGAAGTGAACAAGGGCGCCGTCGAACGCCACGGCCCAGAAGCAGAACAGAACGTCTGCGACGCCGCCGAAGAATGCCAGCCCGGCGCGGCCGGCTCGCTTCCCGGCGCCTTCGAAACCCCCGCCTTCATCGCCGTCGACTCCTCCTCCGGCCCTTCCTCCGGCGACGTCTACGTCGGCGACACCGGCGACAACTCCGTTTCCAAGTTCGACTCCTCGGGCAACCTGATCGCAAGCTGGGGGGCCGCCGGCCGGCTCTCTGGCTCGCCCGCTGAAGCCTTCGGCGCTCTCGCCGGCATCGCCGTCGACGATTCCGGCGACCTCTTCGTCTACGGAGTCGACGAACGGATGTTCCGCTTCGAGCCCACCGGCCAGCTCGGCGCTAGCTTCACCACTGTGCCCGAACTCGGCGACTTCGGGCCCCGCTCGGTCGCCCCCCGCGGCATCGCCGTTGACTCCGAAGGCAATCTCTACAAGATCGATCTGCCCGGAGCGGTCGCCAAGCTGACCGAAACTGGCGGCTTCCCCGACGTTCCTGACTGTAGCGCCAACTGGCCCTGTCTCCTCGACAGCGGGCCCGAAAACGCCACCGGCCTCGCCATCGACCCCAACACCAACGACCTCTACGTCGACCAGGGTGGCGCCTCGATCAGCCACTTTGCCGCCAACTGCCCCCTCTATTTCCAAAGCGCCCCGGGTCACTATTACTACGCCTGCGCGCCCGAAGACGAATTTGGCACCGAAGCGCCAAGCCATCTCAACGCCGCGCAGGGCCTCGCATACGGCGCCCACTCCAACGACCTCTACGTCGCCGATGCCGGCGAAGGCGCGGTCGCTGTTTTCTCCCGCTATGAACCCCCCTCGCTGAGTACCGAAGAACCCACCGACCTCGAACCGACCTCGCTCACCCTCCACGGCCACGTCGACCCGGGGAGTCGCGGCGAAGTCACCAGCTGCGTCTTCGAATACGGCTACACCACCTCCTACGGCAGCTCGCTTCCCTGCTCCCCCGCGACCTTCACCGCCCCCACCTCGGTCCAAGCCGCCCTCTCTGGCCTTATCCAGGGAGAGCACTATCACTACCGCCTCGCGATCGAGAACACGAGTGGCGAATCCCTGCATACCCCCGACGAGGTCCTCGCGCCCGCCGAACCGCCCACCATCGAAAGCGTCACCGCCACCGAACTCACCCCGACCTCGGCCCGCGTCTCGGCGAGCATCAACCCTCATGGGCGCCTCACCTCCTACCTCCTCGAATACGGCCTCACGGCCTCCTACGGCGAAGCTACGACCGAAACCGTGATCGGCGCCGGTGCCGGGCCGGTCCCGGTCGAAATCGACCTCCACAACCTCCAGCCCCGGAGCACGTACCACTTTCGCCTCCTCGCCCACAGCACCGAAGGCGCCACCGCCACCGAAGACCACAGCTTCGACTTCTATCCCGCGCCTTGCCCCAACGAAGCGCTTCGCGAGCAAAGCGGCTCCGGGTCCCTCCCGGATTGCCGCGCCTATGAGCTTGTCTCGCCTGGCAACACGGGCAGCACCATCCTCTTCCCCTCCGATGGCCCCAGCTCGGGCGACGCCACCAGCCCCTCGCGGCTCGCCTATACCGGCGCCTTCGGCGCTATCGCGGGGGTCGGCGATCCCATCAACACCCTCGGGGACATCTACGTCTCCACTCGCACCGGCACCGGCTGGATCACCAAGTACGTCGGCCTCCCCGCCAACCAGGCCTTTCTCATGGGCGGCCCGGAAGGTATAGAAGATGAGCCCGACAAGTCCGAGCAGGGCGTCCTCGCCAACCAGAGCCTCTCCGAGCTTCTCGACTGGAAAATCGGCGAATCCGGCGTCTTCGACTTCAGCCCCACCTCGCTAGCTCCCTACGTCTGGGACACCTCGACCGGCCAGCTGCTCGGCCGTTGGCCGACGAACCTTGAAAGCGTCACCGAAGGAGAAGCCTTCTCCGGCTCGCTAGCCACCTCCGCGGGCCTCACCCACTTCGCCTTCTCCTCCGACCTTGACTTCGTCCGCGGCGCTCCCTCTGGCGCCGTCTACGACAACAACACGCTCGCCAAGACGATATCCGTCGTCTCCTTCACCGGCGCCGGCACCAACCTTCGGGGCGCGCTGCCGCTTAAGCTCTCCGCCAACGGCTCTCACATCCTCATGGCCAAAGGCGGCCTCTGCTCTGGGCGCCAGCACAATCAGCCCCCTTGCCCGCCGGCCCAGCTCTATATGCGGGTGAACGACGCGGCCACCTACGAAATCGCGCCCACCCATCAGGTCAGCTTCGTCGGCATGACCGTCGACGGCTCCAGGGTCTTCTTCACCAGCCCCGAACAGCTCCTCCCCGAAGACGAAGACGAAAGCGTCGACCTCTACATGTGGAGCGCCGAAAAAGCCGAACACCAAGAACAGCCGCTGACCCTTATCTCCGCTGGCGAAGCCGGCGCCGGAAACAGCGACAGCTGCGAAGCCGCTTGGACCGAAAAGTGCGATGTCCAGCCCATCAACTTCACCACCTACGCGCGCCTTCAGGGAGGCGCCGGCGGCAACGGCGTCTCCGACAGCTCCATCGCTTCCGAAAGCGGCGACATCTACTTCTATTCGCCCCAGCAGCTCCTCGGCGATCGTGGTGTCCCCAACCTCGAGAACCTCTACCTCTACCGCGCTGGTGAGCTTCACCTCGTCACCGCACTGTCCCCTGCGCCCGTCTGCACCCTCGATCAGGGCGAACCTATCTGCAGCGCTGGCCCCGTCGCCCGCATGGATGTCTCCCCCGACGGCGCGCACATGGCCTTCATCACGAATAGCCAGGTGACCCCATACGAAAACGCTGGGCACTCGGAGATGTACTCCTATGAACCAGATACGGGGAGGATCACCTGTGATTCCTGTGTCCCCGATGGCGAGCCTCCCTCCGGCGACGTCTACGTCAATGACACCTACGCCTCTCAGAACGGGCTTTTCATGGCAAACGACGGACGCGTCTTTTTCTCCACCGAACAGTCTCTCGTTCCCCAGGACACGAACCATGCTGAGGACGTCTACGAGTACGTTGACGGCCGCCCCCAGCTGATCACAACCGGCACCGGCGCTGGCCTGCTTTCCACCCTGGAAGGGCTTATCGCCGCCGAGGCCTTTCCGGGTCTGATCGGCGTCAGCGCCGACGGCGCTGACGCCTACTTCTCCACCTTCTCCCAACTTGTCGCCCAAGACGAAAACGGCGAAATCTTGAAGATCTATGACGCCCGCACCGACGGCGGCTTCCCCGTCGCCGAAGCCCCGCCCCACTGCCCCTCTGCCGAAGAGTGCCACGGGCCCGGCAGCGTCTCCCCGTCGAGCCCCCTCCAGGGCACTGCCACCGATCTCGGCGCCACCGGCAACGCGACTCCGAACTCCCACCCTAAGCACCACAAGAAGAAGCACAAGCGAAAGACCAAGCGTCATCACCACCGCGCCGCCCACCACGATCGGGGAGGTAAGAAGTGATTTGCCACCGACCCGCCGTGTGCTTTCGCCGCTTTGTTGTTCTCCCAAATCTCTTTTGCGGTGGGGAGAAGCATCCCCGAGCAGACAAGTGCGTAGCCGACGAGATCCGCGCAGAGCATCCCCGGACGCGGGAGGGCGGGCGCGAGATTTCCAGGTGTAATGAGCGCGCCCACCCGGGAGCGGAGGAGATGCGACCGGCCTTTGGCAAGGACGCAGGTCTTCCGAATAGCAGCGCTCATGACTATCCGGTTGGCTCCGGTCCGCGCATGGATTTCGCGGAGATCGGCGCCTCTACCGGACGGAACCGGATACACACAAGCAGCGCTATTCGGATCACCGAGGACGCCGCACCGCGCCGCATTGTTGTAGGCGCGCCTGCCAGATGGTTGATTTCACGGCGACGTGTGACTGGGGGCGTGCCTGACCAAGCAGATCAAGGACGCAGGGTGAAGAGCTTGGTGCCAAGTGCAAGCCCGAGGACGCAGAGATGCGCCGTGTCAGGCCCGTCATCCAGACGTGCGTGGTCGTGGAATCAACTATCTAAGCGCGCCTACAAGCGCGGTCTTGTGGGATGCGTGCTTGTCGCGGTGGGGCTGCTTCTCCCCACCGCTGCGAATGCCACCGACGCCATTCACTCTTACTCCTTTACCCCCTCGACCACCCAGGCGGGCGGTCATCCCGACTTAGAACTCGCCTACTCAATCGACAATCACTCCTCCGTGGTGAGCGGTGAGCCCTGCAACTGCAACGACCCAAAGAACCTTCGCTTCGAACTCCCTGCGGGCCTGATCGCCAATCCGCACGCCACACCCCAGTGCACGTCGGCCGAGTTCGCCCGCGAAGAGTGTCCCATCGACTCCCAGGTCGGCATCGTCCTGGCGTGGGTCAACTTTGGCGGCCCCCCGCCTGGCGCTGAGGCTGGGCCCTTTAGGCTCCCCCTCTACAACCTCGTCCCCAAACCGACTCAAGCGGGCCTGCTCGCCTGGAGCGCCCCGCTATTCGACTTCCCGATCTACGAGGTCGTCTCGGCCAGGACCGGCGGCGACTATGGCCTCGACATTGACATCGACGGCATCGAGCACGTCTTCCCGATCCAGGAATACCGGCAGCAGACCTGGGGAGTTCCCGCCGATCCCAGCCACAACCTCGAACGCTACCGCGGTGGCCCGGGTGGGGGGTTTAGCGACATCCCCTCCAACAGCCCCCTCACGCCCTTGATCCAGAACCCCACCACCTGCGTTGGCGAACTCACCTCCACTATGCGCCTCGAATCCTATGACGGCACCGAAAGCACCGCCACCGCCGCGTGGCCGCCCACCACGGGCTGCGACTCGCTCACCTTCAACCCCAGCCTCTCGGCCCAGCCGACCACCGCCGACACCGACTCCGCCTCCGGTCTCGAAGCCGACCTCAGCGTCCCCCAGCCGCTGAGCCCGGAAGTGCCCTCGCCATCCGAGATCAAGGCGCTGATGGTCGAACTCCCGCCCGGCTTCTCGATCAACCCCTCAGCCGCCGACGGCAAGACGTCCTGCACCGACGCCCAGGCGCGCTTTGGCACCGCTGAAGAAGCCGACTGCCCCGAATACTCGACGATCGGCACCGTCTCGCTTGAAAGCTCCGCCCTGCCCGCCCTCCTCCCAGGCAACATATATCTCGGCGAGCCCGAGCCGGGAGACCGCTATCGCATCTTCCTCACCGCCAACGGGTTCGCCACTCACGTCAAGCTCGCCGGCACCGTGACACCGAGCCCCCAGACCGGGCAGCTCCTCGTTCTCTTTCCAGAACCTTCCCCAGAGCCCGTTCACCGACTTCAACCTGCATATCTTCGGCGCCGAACGCGGCCTCCTCGCCACCCCTGACCAGTGCGGCACCTACGCCGTCCACAGCACCTTCGTTCCCTGGGACGAATCCCTCCCCACCCAGAGTGCCACCCAGTTCTTCACCCTCGACTCCGGCCCCTTCGGCGCTCCCTGTCCGAGCTCGCCCAGGCCGTTCGCGCCGACCTTCCATGCCGCCTCCGAAAGCGATGCCGCCGCCGCCCACACTCCATTCTCGATCGAACTCACCCGCGCTGACGGCGACCAGGATCTGAGCACGCTGAACGTCACCACCCCGCCCGGCCTCCTCGCCACCCTGGGGGGCATCCCTTACTGCTCCGACGCAGCGCTTGCCGCCGCGACGTCGCCCTCCTACTCCGGCCTGCAGGAGGAGTCGAACCCGAGCTGCCCCGCCTCCTCCCAAATCGGCACCTCCTCTGCCGGCTCTGGCGCTGGCGACCACCCCGTCTACCTGCCCGGCAAGGTCTACCTCGCCGGCCCCTACCAGGGCGCCCCCCTCTCCCTCGCCGTCATCACCCCCGCCGTCTCCGGCCCCTATGACCTCGGCAACGTCGTCGTCCGCGCCGCCCTCCATGTCAACCCCGAAACCGCCCAGATCACCGCCGTCACCGAAGAACTCCCCCAGATTCTTGAAGGCATCCCACTTCGGCTGCGCCAGATCTTCCTCAACCTCAACCGACCGGGCTTCACCCTCAACCCGACCAACTGCGATCCCCTCTCGGTCAGCGCCACCGCTGGCGGTGACGAAGGCGCCCAGGCCAACCTCAGCTACCCATTCCAGGTCGCCAACTGCGCCTCCCTTCCCTTCGCCCCCAAGCTCGCCATGAGCTTCACCGGCTCCACCGTGCGCCCCGGCAACCCCGCCGTCCACGCCGCCCTCTCCTACCCCAAATCTGGCCCCTACGCCAACGTCTCCCGCGTCGCTGTCACCCTGCCCCCCACCGAGATCGTCGACAACGCCCACATCAAGACCCCCTGCACCAGGGTCCAGTTCGCAGAAGGCAACGTCCCCGGCGAAAAGTGCCCCCCCGGCTCAGATATCGGTTACGCCAAAGCCGAAACCCCCCTTCTCGAAAGGCCCCTCGAAGGCCCCGTCTACCTCAGAACCCACCCCGGCGCCGGCCTCCCCGACCTCGTCCCCGCCCTAAACGGCCAGATCGACGTCGCCCCCGACTTCCGCGTCGACACCGTCCACGGTGCCATCCGCACCACCCTTGAAACCTCACCCGATGTCCCCATCTCCCGCTTCACCCTCGACCTCGACGGCGGCAGCAAGGGCCTCCTCCAGAACAACACCAACCTCTGTGCCCACGCCTTGCACGTAACCGCCGACCTCGCCGGTCAGAACGGCAAGACCGCCAACCAGAGCTCGGTTCTCCGCACCCCCTGCGCCAAGAAGCACAAGCGAAAGGGTCACCGCGCTGCCAGAGTCCACCACAACTGGAGGGCAGGTCGATGAGAACTAGGTTCAACGTCTTCCACATCCTTGCCAACCTCCGGTGCAATCGAGAGTGGGGGAGAGGTGGGATTTCACCATCCAGTACCTCGGAAATATCTAAATTCACGTGGACTGAGAGCGCGCCTGGCCAAGCAGGTCCGCGAGGCGGAGTGAGCAAGCAGTCGCAATCTGATTCCTCTGCGCCGCGAACGAAGCCGAAGCATTGGTTGGGACGCAGGGAGGCCGACAAGGGGAGCGCAAGCGATTCTGGCGTGGCGACGAACGTCGCCGCGAGCAGCAGGTCGCAGTACTGGTTCAGCGTGACCCGCAGACGCCCGACTGAGGACGCGGTGCGGTTGGTCCGTCGGCCGCGTGTGGATTGGAGGCGTCTGTGGCCAAGCAGATCAAGGACGCAGACTGCACAGGCATCTGGCCTCTCACTTGGTGGTGCCAAGGGCAAGGTCGAGGACGCAGAGATGCGCCGCAAGCCTGAGCGAGCAAGTAGTCGAAATTTGGTTCTTCTGCGCAGCGAGCGAGAGGCGAAGCATTCGGGTGTGCCACAGGCGTCATCCGGCCGCGCGGGGTCGGCGGACCAACCGCCTATGCGCCGCGCCACACGCGCTCTCAGCGCCGTCGGATGCGTGGCTGTCGTAATGGGTCTGTCCCTCGCCGCTACCCCCCCCGCCCTCGCCGCCCGCAGCTACCTCACTCAAATCACTCCCCCTGAAGGTATTAGTAGGGCAGAAAGGGCGCATGAAACGTTGGTCGCGGTGGACTCCGCCGACCACGTCTGGGTCTCCTATAGTGGCAACGGCGTCATCTATGAGTACGGCGCCTACCCCTCGACTACCCCGATCGCCGAAATCACTGGCGAAGGCAAGTTCTGTCCCTACACCGAACCATACTACGGCCTCCAGGGCCTCCCCGTCCTGCGCGGCCTCGCCGTCAGCCGCGCCAACGGTGACCTCTACGTCGGCGACGCCGTCTGCGGCAAGATCGACGTCTTCGAACCGAGCGGGCGCTACGTCACCCAGTGGAGCTTCGGCGGAGTGAACGATGTGATATTCGGCGGCACCCAGATCGCGATCGACAACTCCGCCGGCCCCGACGCCGGCCGCGTCTACGCCGCCAAGGGAGAAGGGGCCGGCATCTACGCTTTCGAACCCAACGGCGAACCGAGCACCTTCGCCGCCACCGGCACCAACGAACTCCCAGTCCGTGCCCGTACGCTCGCCGTCGGCCCCGAAGGCGACCTCTTCGTCATCGAAGAAATCGAAGGAAAAGGCGGTCAACTTTATCTATCGCGCTATGAACCCTCCGGTCGCCGCATCGGCACCCCCGTCGAAGTCGGCGGATGTACCTTCTGCAGCGATTCCCGCCATAGCCTCGCCGTTGATCCAACTGACGGTGACACGCTGTGGAGCTTCGACGAAGGCCAACAGCTCGAGGAGCTCACTCCCGCCGGAGCCCATCTCGCCCCCGTCACCTCCCAGGACGGCTTCTACCAAGCGCCCGGCGGCGTCGCGGTCAACTCCAATGGCTACGTCTATGTCGCCAACGACTCGGGCATCCAGATCTTCGGCCCCCAGCCCCGCGTCGCCTCCGCCCTGCCCTCCAACCCTACCCCCACCTCCGCCACCCTCAACGCCACCGTCGCCGCCCCCTCCTCTGAAATCATTTCCTGCAGCTTCGAATACGGCGAATCGACCTCCTACGAAAACACCGCCCCCTGCGAAACCGAACCCTCCTCCAGCCCTCCCTACCTGACCGAAACCGAAGTCCACCTCGACCTCACCGGCCTCACCCCCGAGACCACCTACCACTACCGCGTTTCCGTTAAGACCCCTGCCGCGCCAAGCGAACCCTTCTCCGGCGCCGACCAGACCTACACCCCCCACCAGGTGGTCGGCCTGCGCACCGAAGCGGCGAGTGCGGTGACCGGCACCGCCGCGACGCTCAACGCCTCCTTCCTCGGCAACGGCGAAGACACCCGCTACTACTTCGAATGGGGCCCAAGCGAAGCCTACGGGCACAGGACCGCTTTCCCTGGTGCCGACGCGGGCTCCCCGAGCGGGCCCAGCTCGCTTCACTTCGACCTCTCGGGCCTGCTCCCCGACAGCTCCTACCACTACCGCGTCGTCGCCACCAATCACGGTGGCCACGACACCAGCCGCGGCGAAGACCAGGTTTTCTCCACCCCCAAGGCGGTGCCGCTCGTTGTTCAGCCCTTCGCCAGCCAGGTGCACTCCGACGGGGTGATGCTCGGCGCCCGCATCGACCCCGCCGGCAAGCCGACCTCCTACTACTTGGAATGGGGGCCCGGCGCCTGCTCGGAAGAACCGGACCCCTGCGCCCGCGTCCCGCTCTCCGGGGACGCCGAAATCGGCAGCGGGAACGCGTTCGAAACGCCGCCCACCACCCACCTCACCGGCCTCACCCCTGACACCACCTACCACTACCGCTTCTTCGCCACCAACGCGCTCGGCACCACCGCAGGCCCCGAAGCCACCTTCACCACCTTCCCCTATCTCGCCCAGCTCACCGATCCCTGCCCCAACTCCCTCGCCCGCCAGCAGACCGGCGCCGCCTTCCTCCTCGACTGCCGCGCCTATGAGCTGGTCTCCGCCGCCAACGCCGGCGGCTTTGACGTCGAGTCAGACCTCGTCCCCGCCCAGGCGCCCTACCCCGGCTACCCCGAAGCCGAGAATCCCCCCCGCGTCCTCTACGCCGTCCACGACGGCGCGATCCCCGGCGCCGGGCACCCCGCCAACGACGGCCCCGCCCCCTACATCGCCACCCGCGCCGAAGGCGGCTGGTCGACCGAATACGTCGGCATCCCCGCCAACGACCCCTTCGCCTCCGCTCCCTTCTCCTCGACCCCGACCGGCGCCAGCTCGGACCTCTCGACCTTCGCCTTCGGCGGGCAAGGCAGCTGCTCGCCCTGCTTTGCAGGCGGCTACACCGGCATCCCGGTCCATCTGCCCGGCAGCAAAGAAGTCGTCCAGGGCATGGTCGCCGAACAGGGCTTCCCGACCCCACCGCCAAGCGCCACCCCCGACGGCCAGATCGCCCAAGATCTCTCCGCCAACGGCGAGCACCTGATCTTCGGCTCGACCACCCCGTTTTCCCAAGGCGGCAACGAAAACACCGGCGACGTCTCGATCTATAACCGCAACCTGAAAACCGAAGAAACCCACGTCGTCTCCAACTCCCCCGCCGGTGGTCCCCTCGCCTGCCTGCAGGGAGAAGGCAAGTGCGACTCCGCCGAACACGACTCCAACGGCATCTCCGAGCTGGCGGTCTCCGCCGACGGCTCCCGCGTTCTGCTCGGCCAGAAGGTCACCGAAGTTGACGGCAACCCCTACTACCGCCTCTACATGGACATCGATGACTCGCCCGAATCGGTCGAACTGACCCCCGGTGCCACCGACGGCGCTCTCTTTGACGGGATGAGCGCCGACGGCTCCAAGGTCTTCTTCACGACCGCCGACGCCCTGACCACGGCGACAAACCAAGACGCCGACCACTCCGCCGACATCTATCAGGCCGAAGTCTCCGAATCGGGCCAGCTCACCCTCGCCCGCGTCTCCAGCGGCGAAGGCGGGGCGGGGAACACCGATAGCTGCGACCCGGTCGAAAGCTCGGTGAGGCCCCACTGGAACGCCCTCGGCACCGCCGCCAACTGCGACGCCCTCGCGATCGGCGGCGGCGCCGGGGTCGCCGCCGAAAGCGGCGACATCTACTTCCTCTCCCCCGAGCAGCTGCAATCGGGCAAGGGCGAAGCAAACCAGCCAAACCTCTACCTCGCCCAGCCCGGCTCCCCACCTCGCTTCATCGCCACCCTCTCACCCGAAGACCCCCTCGTCATCGACGCCCTGAGCGAACCCGAAGCGCTCCACACCGCCTACTTCCAGATCACCCCCTCGGGCCACTACGCCGCCTTCGCCACCACCCAGCCGCTCAAGGAAGGCTACGAAAACGCCGGCTACTCGGAGGTCTACCGCTATGACGCCGCTGCCGAAGCGCTTGACTGCGCCTCCTGCGATCCGACCAACTCCGAGGCTCTCGGCGCCGCCACCCTCGCCGCCGACGGGCGGAGCCTCACCGACGCCGGGCAGGTCTTCTTTGACACCGCCGACCCGCTCGTCCTGCGCGACTCCGATGGCGCCGAGGACGCCTATGAGTGGGAGCCCGACGGCCTCGGCACTTGCAGCTCCGAAAGCCCCGACTTCTTCGCCCAGCCCAACGCCTGCCTCAGCCTCGTCTCCGGCGGCATCGGCCAGTTCGGCTCGAGGCTGCTCGGGGTCAGCGCCGACGCCGCCGACGCCTACTTCTTCACCCGCGACTCCCTCGCCGCCCAGGACCACAACGGCCCCACCATCAAGATCTATGACGCCCGCGAAGACGGCGGCTTCTTCGAAGTCCCCTCGCCGCGTGAATGCGCGGCATCCGACGAATGCCACGGGCCCGGCAGCAAGCCGCCCACCCCTTCCTCGCTGGCCAGCGTCACGAGTACTCCCCACAACTACGAAGAAGAGCCCAAAGCCAAGCGCTGCAAGCGCGGCTTTGTCAGAAAGCACGGCAGCTGCGTCAAGAAGGCCAGGCCGGGCCACCCTCGCCGTCACACCAGGCGCCGCCACAGGCGGCGCCTGCCCCAAGCCGCCCACCGCCGCCGATCCGAAGGTCGTCGCTGATGCGCCTTCACGCTCTCCGCCTCACACTCTCCTTCTCGGCCGCTCTGCTCGCCCTCTTGGCGCTCGCCGCTCCCGCCTGGGCGACCGAGCAGATCAATTTCTTCGAAACGACCAGCTCGACCTCCCAGGCGGGCGGGCATCCTGATCTCCTCGCCAGCTTCTCCTTGCAGGCGCCGGGTCAGCCTGAAACCGCCGAGAACGTGGTCTTCAACGCTCCCCGCGGCCTCTTCGGCAATCCCAACGCGATCACCCAGTGCAATCCATCCGATCTCGCCCTCGACCAGTGTCCCTCCAACTCTCAGGCTGGCCTGATCACCGTTTACGCGAACTACGCGGGGAGCGCCGCCGATCTGCTCGGCACCGCTCCGATCTATGACATCGTTCCCCAGTCTCAGGAAACGGCGCTCTTCGCCTTCATCGTCCCCACCCTGGACATCCCCGTCACGATCCCGGTCACGGTTCGCACCGCTGCCGACTACGGCCTCAGCTTCGCGGTGCGCGACCTCACCCAACTCGCTCCCCTTGCCGGGGCCACGCTTACTTTTTGGGGCCTTCCCTCCGAAGTCGGCCACAACGCCCAGCGCTTTCCCAAAGGATCACCGGGCCAGCCAGCCGGCTGCCCAGGCAGCGCCGAAGCCAGCTGCGCTGGCGCCTCCTCCAGCCTTCCCGTTGCTCCGCTCACCGATAACCCAACCACCTGCACCGGCCAACCCTTGACTACGAGCCTCGAAGTTGAAACTTACCGGGACGCGGGCCAACGTACCCAGGCGACCGCAAGCTATCCGCCAATTGGTGAATGTGAAAGCGAGACCTTCAAACCGATCCTCCGGACAAGCCTCACTTCCACCGAAACCGACTCGGCGACTGGGCTCAATATCAGCCTCAGCGCCCAGCAGTTCGAGGAATTCGCGGCTTCGCCCTCGGAGCTCAAGTCGACCAGCCTCACCCTGCCCCCTGGCCTCACGATCAACCCCGACGCCGCCGACGGCCAGGCGAAGTGCGCCAACGAACAGGCGAGATTCAACTCCGAAGGACCGGCCGAATGTCCCGACAGCGCCAAGATCGGAACGGTGAGCGTCAGCTCGCCGGCCTTAAGCGGGCAGCTTGTCGGCTCCGTCTATATCGGCGAACCAGAACCGGGCAATCAGTACCGGCTGTTCCTGATATTCGCGGGCTCTGGGATGAACATCAAGCTCGTGGGCTCGTTCAGGCCGAATCCCGAAACCGGCCAGGTGACCGCCTACTTCGAAGACCTACCCCAGCTTCCCTTCGAAGAATTCGACATCCACCTGTTTGCCGGCGAAAGGGCGCTGTTCGCGACCCCCACGGCATGCACTATATATTCGATCGCCGGCCATTACTTTCCCTGGGACGAAGCCTTGCCCGATAGTCACTCCACGCAGGTCTTCGGCCTCTCCTCGGCCCCCCACGGCGCCGAGTGCCCTGGCCAGATACGTCCCTTTGCCCCGCGTCTCGCCGCAGGCTCCTCCAACCCTGATGCTGGCGCTTACTCCTCTTTCGACCTCACGCTGAACCGCGAAGACGGCGATCAGTACCTCGGTCATCTCAACTTCACCATGCCGCCCGGCCTGACGGCGAACCTTCACGGCGTCACCTACTGCCCCGAAGCCGATGTCCTCGCCGCCGCCAACACCCCCGGCCGCACCGAGCAGGCTGACCCGAGCTGCCCTGCCAGCTCGGAGATCGGCACAAGCAACGTCGCCGCCGGCCCCGGCTCTCACCCCTTCCACGCCGTCGGTGAGATCTACCTCTCCGGACCCTTCCAGGGTGCGCCTCTTTCATTGGCGGTGATCACGCCCGCATTAGCCGGCCCCTATGACTACGGCACCGTCGTCGTCCGCGTTGCCCTCCATATAGACCCCACCGACGCTCACGTCATCGCCGACTCCGAGGCGATTCCCGAGATCATCGGGGGTGTGCCGCTGCGCCTGCGCGAAATCGCCGTCGACATCAACCGCGAACGCTTCATGATCAATCCCACCAACTGCTCGGAATTCCACACCACATCCGAAGGGGTAGGGGACCAAGGGACCGCCGTCAGCTTCACCTCGCCCTTCACCGCCGTCAACTGCTACACGCTGCCCTTCGCCCCGAAGATGACGATTACCCAGCTCGGCAGCCACAAGGCGACCCAGCGTGGCAAGGAGCCGAGCTTGCAGTTCGACCTGGACACCCAGCCCGGCGACGCCAACATCAAATCGGTGGCGGTGACGTTGCCGAAGGCCTTGGAGATCGACCAGGAACACCTCGGCAACCTCTGCGACCGCTCCGAACTGGCCGCAGACCAGTGCAAGGGCAAAGCCGCGATCGGCACCGTGATCGACGAAACTCCGCTGCTCGAAAAGCCCCTCGAAGGCTCCGCCTACGCGGTCTCCGGCTTCGGGAAGTTGCCCCACGTCGTCTTCATCTTGAGCGGCCAGGTGACGGTGATGCCCGAAGGGATCTCCACCACGGTCGCCGGCGGGCGGCTGCGCACCCTGATCCCAGTAGTCCCCGACGTCCCGATCGGCCACTTCCGCCTCACCCTCTACGGAGGCGGCCAGGGCTACCTCTCAAACACCGAAAGCCTCTGCTCCTCCGCGGTGGCCTCGACGGTCGAAATCGACGGCCAAAACGGCAAGACTCTCACCCAGCAGGTCAAGGCCAAGACCGCCTGTCCGGCAAAGAAGAAGCCGAAGCGGCATAGCGCCAAACGCCGCAGAACACACGTGCGCTAGCGGTGGCACTACGGATCACCTGCATAGTTGACGGAAGCCTCTCCGATAGCCGTATCGAGAGCGTCGGCGGAATGGGCTGGACGTTGAGCGAGGACGTAGTTATCGGCGAGATCGAAGACGGCGCCAACTATTACGTAGAAGTAGGTGACGAGCGCGTACTCGTAGTCGTCGCCCAGCAAGACGGCCGCAAATACCTCCGCACCGACCCCGACAAGACCACCGAGAACAACCTCCTCTCCCTCCCCCACTGCCCATCAGTGCCCGGCGCAGCACAACTCAAGGCAACAACAAAGTCGTAGCTGCAAGACAACCCCGTATTGCGTCCGGGGAGCAAAGCTGGGCCTGCGCAGCAGCCATAAAAAAAGGCAATGCCCGGCAGAGCCGTGCAAAGCCTCCAACGGCAATTTAGCCGTTTCTGGCTAGTTAGGCAAGATCTTGTTCTTCTAATGGGCGAAGATCATTGATTCGTGCAATCCCGTAGATTCGGAATCGCGGCCGGAATGGGAGATCGCGAACCGCGTCATACCGCAGGGCGACGGTCAAATCTGCGAGCTCAGACATCTCGGATCGAGGTGCCTCGTCTTGCCCGGTGAAACGCACTGCCCACGCGATCGTGTAGGCCAGCAGGTCGGCTACCTGAACGCCTGTCGTCAGCTCACTGTGAACGAAGAAAGGCTCCGGGACTACCAGTCGGGCTCGCTCCATTCCCGTGCTTGTATGGAGGAAGTAACGATGCATCTGATCGACGAGCAGATGGCTCTGAGAGCGCTCCAGCTCATCGAAGACGATCAGGCCAACGTCGTTTCCACGATCCTCGAGGAAATAGAAGTAGCGCTCGAAGATGAACGCGTAGTCCTTGCGCAAGAAATCTCCGCTGGTGCGAGGTGCTGTCTTCGGAATCATTGCTGCAAAGACTGCGCCGCCGGCTTCGCGAGTCGCCTTCAGCACCTCGCGACAGAACGCGATCTTCGCCTGCGCGAGCGCCGTGATTTCCTCTCGCGAAGCCGATGGACCGTCGGTCAGACATCCATGCGCCAGCGGAGTCCGCGAGTTCATTTCAATCGGCGCAAGCTGCGCAGCGTGTCTGAACGTCTTGCGCTTGAGAAGTTTCTTGGCCTTCAGCTCACGGTCACCAGCTGCGTAGCGTTGGCCGAAGTGTGAAACCTCCAAGGCCTGGATAGCTTGGATCAGCGGCCATAGCTGCCTGTCCTCGATTGCGAATCCGGCCAGCACCTCATACGGAGACTGGTTTTGGTCCTGACCGGACTCGTCTAGAAACAGTAAATGCGCCATCTCACCATGAAGCAAAGCAAAAGAAGCGCACCTTGCAACGTCAGCCAGCGAGCTTAGTCATGCGACCTCGCCCTCTCGTCATGGCTTTGATGTGGCAAAGACGTGCTGGGCAGCCATAGAGCTGGAGGCAGTCATGCCGCAAACGATCCGCTAGCACTCCGCCCTCGCGGCCCTGACCTGGGGGAGCGTCAAGTCATCTGATGCCTCAAGTTTCGTTGTAGGCACAAGAGCGAGTCTTCCGCACAGCGCCGTCTCCGCCCGATTGCTACCGCCGAAGTCACCGCCACCCCCATCTGTTTACTGACCGCGAATCGCCAACCCTGCTAGGCCCACCGAGTCCGAAGTCGGGGGCCCCACCCACGCCCCGGCCTCACTACAGGCCCTCGAACCCCGCCGCTCTCAAACGAGCGCCGTCCACTCACTGGCCTCCTTCAGGAAGAAAGAGGCCAGTGAGCGGCCTGGCGCCAAAGTCAAGCGGCGGCGGAGCTTCTCGGAACCCACCCTGCTCGGCCCGCCACGCCCGAAGCCGGCGTGGGGTGGAGGGATTCCCGGGATCCATCCGCCACGCCGTCTGAGAGCGTCAGGCCCGAGCAGCGGCCCCAGTGATCCGGCGCTTCGCAAGCGAAGCCCCGGATCACAGCCCGCTGGGAGCTTCCGCGAAGCGCCCAGCGATTCCCCGAGCAGACCCTCATCCCGGGATGAGGGTCTGCGAGGCAAAATCTGGGCTGCGACCAACCCTGAGACCAAACCTCCGCCCGAGCCTCCGAACGCCCCGGCCGCCCCCAACCCCCGGCAATCCCCATTCCAAAGCCGCTCACCTCTCCCATCCCCCCTGACTAAGCCCACTCGCACTGCGAGTGGGCTGCCCCAAAAAACATGTGGCGCAAGGCCGGCCTCCGAGCCCTCGGAGAGCCTGCCGCAGGCGAAGCCCTGGCCCGCTCCAAAGCAGAACTTGCCGCCTATCGAGACCGCCTGCAAAGCGAAGGCCAAGAAAGCCAAGCGCATCAGGCACGGGCACCGCTAGGTCGATAAACTGCCTCGCTGGGCAGTGGGGAAGCGAACCTTTGATGTGAGTTCCCGGGTTTCATTCCTGGAACCCGCAACCATGAACGTGGAGAAGAGAGAATGAAGGTAGGGATGAAACGGCCTTCGCCGACCATGCCTACGCCTGCGTCTACCCCCTGGCCCGCTCAGGAGATCCGATGAGGCAGGGAACAAAGAAGAAAACTGCGCTCGCCGCCAGCGCCGCCCTCCTGGCGGTGCTGGTCCTCGCCGCCGCAGCCCAGGCGGGTCTCTCCCAGAAAGGAGACCTGCAGGTCTCCTTTAACGGCGGCATCCGCCCCTCGACCCTGCCCCGCTCAAGGCAGGCCCCGGTGACGGTCGAAATGAACGGCTCGATCAAAACCACCGACAAGTCTGTCCCGCCCCGACTGCAGCGGATCTCGCTGGAGATAAACGGCCACGGCAGGCTCTCCTCCAAGGGCCTTCCGACCTGCAACCTGGCCTCGATCTCAACCGGCACCGGGGCGACCGCAAAACGCGTCTGCGGCCCCGCCCTGATCGGCCACGGCAACGTCACCTCGCGGATCGCCTTCCCGAGCCAGGAACCCTTCCTCTCGATCGGCGGCATGCTCGCCTTCAACGGCACCTACAAGGGCCGCCCGGCGATCTTCGCCCAGGTCTCCAGCCAGGCGCCGCTCTCGCTCACCTACGTGATCGTCTTCCAGGTAAAGAAGGCCCACGGCACCTTCGGCACTGCCTTAGACGCGACCCTGCCCCCGATCGCCTCCGGCTACGGGGAGATCTCGAGCTTCTTCATGACCCTGGGCCGCCGCTACACCGTCCACGGGCACGCCGAGAGCTATGCCTCTGCCAACTGCCCGGCCCCCAAGGGGGTAAACCAGGTCGGCTTTGACCTCGCCAAGGCGACCTATGAATTCGAAGGCGGGGTAAAGATGTCAAACGAACTCAACAAGACCTGCAAGGTGAGGGGGTAGGGCAGACGGGCTTCAGCCGCTTCACCCCAAAGGATCTAAACGACAAGCGACCCGATAGCGATGGCAATCCGGATCACCTGCATCACCCCCGATGCTGAGGACCCCGACACCCGCATCGCCGGAGTCGGTGGTCTACACGGCTGGACTGAGTGTGAGGACACGGCAATCGGCGAGATCGAAGACGGCGCCAACTATTACGTCGAAGTAGGTGTCGAACGCATACCAGTCGTAGTGGCGGAACGCGACGGCCGTAAGTACCTCCGCACTGACCCCGATAAGACCACCGAGAATGACCTTCTCTCATTGCCCCACTGCCCCTCTCGCTTGTCCGGACGAGCTATGCCTTCAAGGGAAGAGGACCTGACCGCGCTCCCGCAACACCCATATTGAGTCCTCCCTACACTCTCGCGTGCTTAAGCCCTCGGGTGAACTCATCAAAGTACCTCGCTAGTCATTCCCTGGACAATTGTTCAGTCAAACTTCAGCGAGCGGGTTGACAGCAAACTCTTCCTCGCTGAGTCGATTCTCCCGCCACAGATCCCCAACGCTTCGATGCTGATGATCGGCTGCTCGCTTCAGCTCGTCCCACGGCTTTTGGGCAGGACGGTTCGCTGCCGAGAGCTTCCAGACCTGCGGCGTGGCGGGATCCGTGCGTCCGCAGATGCCGGCCAGATATGCGAAGAGCAGACCGGTGGCCTTGATCGGGTCGTCCCCGGCACCCATCGCAACAATCAAGGTCAGTTTCGTCTGCAAGAGAACGGACAGCTCGGGTGGCTGATTAAGAATCGAGCTGTCGGTGGTGATCAGTCCGTCCCACGGCCGCTCGTGATGATGAAGCGCGAGCATGATCTCCCAGTCTTCGAGATCTGGCATCCGGGGATCGATGTCGCTGACTGAGACCAACTCCGCGTCACCGCCTTCTTGGACCTCGCTCAGAACCTCCACGATTGGCTCGGGAAAGTTATGGTCGAGAGAGAAGAGGCGAGCCATCGGCTCATGCCGCGACGGGGTGAAGGTTCCGCTCTAGTTGGACCTCTAAATCGATCGCTTGGCGGATCGCTGTCTTGTTGAAGCGCGGATACAGCTTGAAGATCTTCCCGGTGTCCATCCCTCGCAGCGCAAGAGCGCCAATGGCCTTCGACTCAAGACGGGTGTGGACAACGTGTGGCGAGCCCCCGAGCTTGCCGGGAACGATTCGCAGCATCGGTCGCGGATGGACCAGATGCGGTCCCTTGCCCTGTTTCGTGGGGAAGGGCTCAAGTACATCCAGTTCCCCACTTCCAGCGAGGACTGCCTGCCCCGATGCGTCCTCGGGGTGCGGACCCTCGGTGACGAGGATCTTCCCCGCGAGATCGACACGGACCCGGGGGCCGTGCTCCTCTGACCAAAGCGCAAGGTCCATATCCGATAGCTGCTCAAGAACCGCCTTGACCTTCGGCATTGTGCTTGCCGGCACCTCTTGCCCATCGTCTCCGGTCTTCTCATGACGCAGCCAGTAGATGATCCGAAGCCCCATCAGATCTGGATATGACCAGAGCTTCAGCCGCTCAGGAGATATCGAAGGCGCGAGGATCTCCTTCCTCGCCCAGTAATGCACGGTAGAGATCGGGACACCCGAGAGTGCGGCAGCCCGGTCAGCCGGATATGCCCCACGCGATGGCTTCATGGGTTGACTGTATTCGACGCGCTCCCGGTCGGGCCTGTATGCCCCTTTAAAGGGCAGTAGCGCCGCAGGAAGCCGATCTTGAGAACGGGGACGGGTGATCCGCTCCTCCTCGGCCCGATGCTCGCCGTCGACGTGGGAAGACCCCCTCGACCCCCTCCTCCACCGAGACAAATCGAGCCGCGGCATGCTCGTCGTTTCAGCCTACGATCCGTCCACCAACCCGTCACCCTTGCCCATCCGCTCATCCACCCACTTGCCAACGTTCTCGGCGTAGAACTTCGCCGCCTGCCGAAGCACCTAGGAGACCGTCACGTCATGCTCAACGGCGACACGCTCCAGAACTGCTCCCTCCTCACCTCGCCAGATTGCGAATGCTTCCATCGGCTTGTTGCTCTTGCCTTTCTTGGCCATTTTCTCCCCGCTCGCCGCTGTATGACGTCGTCATATGGAATTCAGCGGACGGAATATTGCGCGAATTCAGATCGTGACCTAGGCTCCTAACCTTGGAATCAAGCGGATCAGTCGAGAATCACTGGTGGACCGGACAGGAGTGGTTAGCCGGTGTAGCCATCCTGATAGTCGGGGGTGGACTCGCTGCGTATTTCGGTATTCGCAAGAGCTGGGAGGTCGGCGAATGGCTTGCTGCCGTAGGTGTCGTCATTTCTCTCGCCGGCTTCACGACAGCCCTCTTGGAGATTCGCAAGACCCAGCACGCCACCAGAGCGACACGCGAGGCAGTTCATCAGACGCTTCTCGGCGTGGCGGCGAGCCGTCTAGGCATTGACATAGTTCAAATGCGCAGACTCGCGGACGAGTTCGAGGAGGCCGCGAACCCTCCTCAGAACAGCGACGCAGCACGCCGATCTCTGACTGAGTGGCGCCATCTCGCATCGGAGGCCAAGGCCCTGGTCCAGCAGCGTTTTGGTGAGAAACACGAGGCCCTAGCTTTGTTGGCGGCATCAGTAGAGACTGCTCGTAACACGAAGGCGACCATCTTCGATCGCGGAATGTCAGCAGAGGACATCAAAGGCTGTCTTTCCGCCATGGAGAAGGCCCTAGACGACCTTGGCCCACTCCTGGAGCAGCTATATCCAGCAATTGACGACTCTCAGAAAGCAGTTAAATAGGGGATCTCGATGAACGAAGCCGAACGAACCAGCCGGATTCTTGACCGAGCTATCACGCTGACCAAACAGGGAAAACTTGAGTGGGAACCTGGGGGAGTCCCAGCGGCATTCTTAGCCACGGCGGGCGACGGAGTCCTCCGGATTGCCAGCGAGGACGGCGACGATGCGCCTCCCTATCGCTTTTCCATCATTCCCCTAACCGGGGCTGGAGAGGAGATAGCGATTTTGCGCTCGATCGAAGGGGGAGGACCAGGCGCCACTGATCTCAATCCGCGGCTCTCTGAACTCTACGGCGCTGTTCGCGCCGCTGCCCTCGGTATAGACGACGTTCTCGGGAGCGTTGAGGAGGAGCTCGGCCTTTAACTGCGGACTTACAACGAATCCGCCTCGTTAGGATGGATGACGCGCTTTTTGGATCGGTAGATGCCATCTGATCCAAGTCGAACAACCTCCGGTCGAACCCGTTTGCAGCTTCTACGACCGCATCAAAAACGTCGTCATGAAAGTCAGGGTCTACGCCCTGCGTCACGAACATTTGCAGCACGGCAGCTTGAAGTCGCTCTTCGATAGCCGCAATAGCCGTCCCCTGAGATCCGGCGGAGGTGCCTACCCGCTTGGTGATGCTGCGCCAGGTAGACGATCGTCCCAGCTGGCGTTCGCAGCACGCGGACTTCCAGCGGTCCATTCCAAGGACCCAGTGCCAAGCGCCACCCCCAGCGATCCGGCGCTTCGCAAGCGAAGCCCCGGATCACAGCCCGCTGGGAGCTTCCGCGAAGCGCCCAGCGACTCCCCGAGCAGACCCTCATCCCGAGATGAGGGTCTGCGAGGCAAAAACTTGATCCCGCACAGGGCTACGAAATCAATTCGTAGCCCTCTTCTGAGCTATCCGCACCCCAGAGCCATTTCTACCCACCTTTACCCCTGACGCGCGCGACCTGCAGTGTGGAGGCGGATCCCCCAAGCAATGCGCAAATCAGCCTCCGGAGTCCTGGTGAAGACGGCGCCAACCTAGGCCGCAGCGCTGAGTCGTCGCCGAGCAAGACGGCCGCAAGTACCTCTGCACCGACCCCGACAAAACCACCGAGAACAGCCTCCTCTCCCTTCCTCACTGCCCATCAGCGCCCGGGGGTAGCTCGACCAAGGCAACAACCCAGCCTGCATCTGCAAGACCAAGGGTTACGACGTGGGGTTAGCTCTCCTGCATTCCCTGCCGCCCCTATCTTCGGGGGAATCGCTTGCACGTAATGCTTCAGTCGTTTTTGGTCCTTGCGCTCAGCCTAAGCTTGGCCTACACTGCCTAGCACTGCTCCCCGCCGTCGGGGTCTTCGGGCTCGGATTGGCGGGGATTATTTTTGGGCGGTAGCTGCATTTAAGATGCTGGGATGTCCGACCGGGTCGTTGTCTTCCTTGACTACCAGAACGTCTATATGGGCGCCCGCGAGGCTTTCCACCCGTTCGGATCTCCATCCCAGGAGGGACAGGTCGATCCGCGCAGACTGGCCGATCTAATCGTCTCCGAAGAGCCCTTTCGACCGAGAGCTGGCCGAGGTACGCGTCTACCGGGGCCAGCCGGATTCCGAGAAGGACCCTCGCGGCTACGCGGCCAATGACCGGCAGTGCCAGGCCTGGCGGAAGCTGCCCAAAACGACCGTCGTCACTCGCACCCTTCAGTACCCACTCGGTTGGCCGCGTGAGAAGGCGCGCGAGAAGGGGATCGATGTCAAGCTGGCGATCGACATCGTCTCGATGGCGACCCGAGCTGAGTTCGACGTCGGGATTCTGATGTCCCGCGATACGGACTTAAAGCCCGCGCTTGAGTTTGTCCGCGATCTGAAGGGCAATCCATACCCTCGATGTGAGGTGGCAGCCTGGTCCTCGCCACGTGGCCATTCGAGCCGGTTGAGCATCCCCGGCGCCAAAATCTGGTGCCACTGGCTTGACGAGTCGGATTACCAGGCCGTCGCAGATCCGACTGTCTACGCCCAGGCCTAGCGACGTTCGCATTACGCCTCAGTCGAGGAATACATCCCGGAGCGTTTCTTCGAAGTCGCTTAGCTCGTCGGTTTTCCTTATGCGCCACCGGTGTTGATTGCGGGCGAGGGCCTCTGGACTTTTAGCCCGTTTTTGTGGGGCTACGGATTTCTCTGAATCTCCGGACCTCATCGATGCGGCCTCAAGCTAGCTTGCAGCTGGTGCAGAATCTCCGGCATCTGATCGTTTCCGCTCCAACTCTTTGGCCTTTTTCTCCCACTCATCCATTACTGCCTGAGCGTCGATGATGTTCCGCAGACTCGTTTGAAATCTCCTCAGCGGCTTTCGCAGGTCGCGGCTGAAGTCGGTGTTCTTCTCGATGCTAGTCGCCAGCACCGCGATTCCCTCTGAGGATTGGCGGCTGGCCTCGACCATGGACTCCAGTCCCAGGAGCAACTCCCCTATCTCTTGGGAGTTTCGCTGCTGATCGTCGGCGTCGGCCATGTCAAGCAGACCGGTCACGAACGGGTCGATATCAAAGAGCAGTGAGAACGTATTCTTGCGTGTGAGTTTCCATTGCCACTGCAGGCGCCTCAAGCTTAGCCGCCAGTTTCTTTGCCACACTAAGTCGTGTGGCAAAGGTCGGTTTGTTTGCCGCATCGGCTTGCGACATTTCCTCAGTCGCCACCGCCGCCAGACGGCTCAACTCCTTCATGTCTCCCAGCATCGCCGCCAGCGGCTCTTTGAGCTTCTCAATCGAACTCTCGCCTCGCGCCATCCGATCGATCAGGCCCTCCTCCTCATCCTCCGCGCTTTCAGATACCGACTCCGGTGGGGCGCTCAGATCTCCACCGCCGGGTGATGTCGGTGCCGCGGGCCCTGCTGCAGAACCCGCACCGGCTCCTCCCTCCACTTCTCGCGAAATCTCGATGATGCGCAGCGCAAGTCTGTTCACGAGTCGCCTGTAGTCGGGATGGCCCTGGCTCTCCAGGCGCAGCTCGCGAAGCTCCTCACGGTGCAGCGGCTTGACCATTGCCATCGCTGCGTCAGCTGGTTCGTCCTCTGCCTCTAACTCCGGGACCTCGATGTAGTAGATCGGCAAGATCAGCCGCTCGGCCGCCCGTTTGCGCGCCTCCTCTCCGAATCGGATCAGCTCTTTGCGGCACTCTCTGCTCAGAAAGTAGGTCGGAGTGATAATCGGAATAAAGAACGTGACTCGCTCCAGCGCCTCCGCGATCCGTTCCCGCCAGTCATCTCCCCAGAGCAGATTCTTTTCATCGATGAATAGTTCTAGCTTCTCGCCGGTCAGGGATTCGTACTCTTTGCTTAACCGCTCGGCGAGCTCTCGAATGCGGCCTTCATCGTTTTCGTCGTCGCTGTGTGCGTAGCTCCAAAATCCACCTACAGATGGCATCGACCGACCTTAGAGCAATGGCTTAATGCTTTGGCTTGCGAAGTTGTTCTAATCCAGCGTGTACCGCGTAACCTCTCCACCAGCCGTATCGCCGCCTACTCCGCTTCAGCCACCCCACCCACGTCCCGGCCTCACCACGGACCCTCGAACCCCGCCGCTCTCAAAACGGTGCCGTCCGCTCACTGACCTCCTTCAGGAAAAAAGAGGTCAGTGAGCGGCCTGACGCCAAGTCCAGCGGCGGCGGAGCTTCTCGGAACCCACCCTGCTCGGCCCGCCACGCCCGAAGCCGGCGTGGGGTGGAGGGATCCCCCGGGATCCATCCCCCCGCGCCGCTGAGAGCGTCAGGTCCGATCAGCAGCCAACGATCCGGGCTTCGCAAGCGAAGCCCGGATCACAGCCCGCTGGGAGCTTCCGTGAAGCGCCCAGCGATTCCCCGAGCAGACCCTCATCCCGAGATGAGGGTCTGCGAGGCAAAATCTGGGCTGCGACCAACCCTGAGACCAAACCTCCGCCCGCACCTCCGAACGCCCCGGCCGCCCCCAACCCCCGCAATCCCCATTCCAAAGCCGCTCACCTCTCCCATCCCCCCTGACTAAGCCCACTCGCACTGCGAGTGGGCTGCCCTGAAAACATGTGACGCAAGACCGGCCTCCGAGCCCTCGGAGAGCCTGCTCGCTGGTCCTCACCGCCATCGCCCCGGCAGGCGTCTCCCCAAAAGGCGCCCGGCCCTAGCAGCCAAGCCGCTCAGCTTGCCAACCCTGCCAGGCCCGTCCCGCCCGAAGCCGGCGGGGGACACCCCCCGTCTATCTCCCCCGTCACTTCCTCTCACCGCTGTGCCAGGTGCGGCAGGCGTGATCGCCCGCAAAGGCGACCGTTTGCTTGAAACTGATGCCAACACACCAAGCACCTTTGGAGGTTGTATGCGTCACCATTTCAGAGTGAACGTCGATTGATCGCCCCCAGGTTTACGCGCCGACCCGTGCGCTCCGCGCTCCCGCTGGTGGTTTGCGGTCTTGCCTTCGGCTGCATCTCAACTTCACCCGCCCGGGCGACCTCCTCCTTCAGCCCCTCCTTCAGTGCCCGCACCATCGACGACCAGGCCGGCGCCTTCAGCCCCGAGACCGTGACGATCACGCGGACAGGCGAAGCAGAAGAACTGAGCTCGATCGCTTTGCGCAACCCGCCGGGCCTGCTTGGCATGCTGTCCAGGGTCCGCATCTGCTCGGCAGCCCAGGCCGAAGCCGCCCGCTGCCCGGCAAACAGCGAGATCGGCACCGTCTCCATCGGCCTCGGGCCGGCCTTCAACCCCTTCTACTCCGAAGGCGGCGTCTATCTCACAGGCCCCTACAGAGGCGCCCCCTTCGGCCTGGTCGTCGCCGTCCCCGTTCTAGGCGGCCTCTTCGATCTCGGCGAAGTGATTGTCAGGGCGACGCTCAGCATCGACCCGAGCACCGCATCGCTCAGCATAGAAAGCGACCCGCTACCCCAGAGCCTTGACGACATCCCGCTGCAGATCCGGACGATCCACCTAGACCTCGACCGCAAGGGCTTTATCTTCAACCCGACCAGCTGCAAGCGCAGTTCGATCCAGGCCACCGTGACCAGCACGACCGGCGCCGTCGCCTCCGAGCAGAGCCGCTTCCAGGCGACGGACTGCGCCAAGCTCGCCTTCAAGCCGAAGCTGGCCCTGCGCCTCGCCGGGCAAGCCAACCGCGGCGCCCATCCCAAGCTGACCGCCGTTCTGAAGATGCCCAGGGGAGGCGCCAACCTCATGCGGGTCGCGCTCACCCTGCCCCCGAGCGAGCTGATCGACAGCGCCCATCTTCAGGACCCATGTACCCAAGCCGTCTTCGCCGAAGGCTCGACCCCAGGCGAACGCTGCCCCCAGGGCTCGGTGATCGGCTTCGCCAAGGCCGTTACCCCCCTCCTCAAAAAGCCGCTCGAAGGACCCGTCTACCTCCGCAACGGCTCCCACAAGCTCCCCGACATCGTTGCCGCTCTGAACGGCCAGATCGACATCGACCTCGATGGTCGCATCGACGCCGTCCACCGTGGCCTTCGCGCCACCTTCGCCGCTCTCCCCGACGCCCCGATCTCCAAGCTCACCCTGACCCTCAAAAGTGGCGGCAAGGGCCTGCTTGAAAACAGCACGAACCTCTGTGCCTCCACCAAGTACGTGGGCGTGCATATGGCAGGCCAAAACGGAAAGACGGCCGACGAAAAACCACTTCTCACCACCAGCTGCGGCCACCGGAAGGCGAAGAGGAGACCGAGCCCATAGAAGGCGGGAGCCCGCCGATGAACTCTCACAGGGCCTCCCTCAATTTCTCTGGTTGCAGTTAGCCCGGCAAAAGCTCCTCCTTCACGGTAGGCGAGTCGCCTGGCCTTTAGCAGTCCAGCCGCTCCGCTCGCCGAGCCTGCCCGACCCGCCCGAAGCCGGGGTGGGGGAGACCCCCTTTTGGCAACCTCATCCACCGAGAGAAGGCGACTCCAACCTAAGCCGCAGCGCTGAGTCGTAGCCGAGCGCGACGGCCGCAAATGCCTGATCACAGGCCTTGCTGGGGCTTTGTAAGACATAGTGGTCAAAGAGCCTTGACTAAACCTCAACATCGTCCCGATCGTGATCGAACGCATCCACGACGGCGTCTACGGCTACCGCACCAAAGCGACGATCCCCGAGATCGCCGGTGGCAGCGGCGTCCCCGTCTCCGGCCACCTGAGGATCGGCCGCCGCTGGACCTACAAGGGTCGCCACTACAGCTACATCAATGCCCGCTGCGAAACCGGCCACTTTCAGGCAAAAGGCGAATTCACCTTCTCCAACGGCACTTTCCTTACCGGCAGCTTCTTTCGGCCTTGCACGGTGCGGGGTTGACCCTCGGAGTGAAGTCGCCGGTAATGGTGCCATGGCTGGCGGGCTCGCAAGTTTCGGCTTATTCCAGCCGCCCAAGGTGGTGATGACCCGGCGATCCTGCCCTGGCTGGCGAGTTGGCTGACCTTCCGTCGAGACAGCTACCCCAAACGCCGCGCCACCGTGACCTTGGTCCGCTACTTCAGATCGGCTGAGCTCTTGCCGAGCAGCTGGCGCGCCACGATCAGCAGCTGGATCTGTTGGGTGCCCTCGAAGATGTCGAGGATCTTCGCGTCGCGCGCCCACTTCTCCAGCAGCTCGTTCTCGCCATAGCCGACGCTGCCGCAGAGCTCGACGCAGCCGAGCGCGACCTCGACGCAGGTGCGGCCGGCCTTCGCCTTGGCCATCGAGGCCTGCAGCGAGTTGGGCCTGCCGTTGTCGGCCATCCAGGCCGCCTGCATGGTGAGCAGCCGCGCCGCCTCATAGTCAGCCTCCATCTCCAGGAACCTCGCGACGGCGGCGTGCTGGCAGAGGGCGGGTGCCGAATAGTCGACCTCCACGCCCACCTCCGCCAGCCGCAAGCGAGTCTCATCCAGCGAGGCGCGGGCGACGCCGACCGCCATTGCTGCGACCAGCGGCCGGGTGTTGTCGAAGGTCTGCATCGCGCCGCCGAAGCCCTGCTTGCCCTCGACCTCAGAGCTGCCGAGCAGGGCCTCCTTCGGCACCCGGCAGTCCTGCAGGGTGAAGTTCGCCGTGTCCGAGGCGCGGATCCCGAGCTTATGCTCGAGCCGGTCGAGCTTCAGGCCTGGGTTGTCACGCTCGACGATGAACGATTTGATCGCCGCCCGGCCCACGGAGCGATCGAGCGTCGCCCAGACGACGATCAAATCGGCGCGATCGCCGGCGGTGACGAAGATCTTCTCGCCGTTGAGGACGTACTCCTCACCGTCGAGCTCGGCCGTGGTCCGGATCGATGCGGAGTCCGAGCCCGCTTCGGGCTCGGTGATCGCCATTGCCGCCCAGCGCCCGCCGTAGCGCTCCAGCTGCTCTTCGCTCGCCACTGAGGCGATCGCCGAGTTGCCGAGTCCCTGGCGCGGCATCGAGAGCAAAAGACCGACGTCCCCCCAGCAGAGCTCGATGATGCCGAGCGCGGTCGAGAGGTTGGAGCCGTTGCGGTTCTCTCCGGCGCTCTCGCCGCCCGGCTCGCGCCGAACCCCCGCGGCGCCGGAGCCGCCGATCTCTGAGCCCTCGTTCATGCCGTCGATCACCGAGGCGAGCATGTCGAGCTCTTTCGGGTAGGAGTGCTCGGCGGCGTCGTATCGGCGCGAGATCGGCCGGAAGACCTCGGTCGCCACCTGGTTTGCCTGGCCGACCAGCGGCTTGAACTTCTTCGGGATCTCGAGGTTGATCAATCTGACCCTTCGCTCTAGACGAGCAGGGCGCCCTCCATCACGCCAGCCCCGCGGAGGTCTCGATACCAGCGCTCGACCGGGTGCTCGGTGACGTAGCCGTGCCCACCCAGCAGCTGCACTCCGTCGGAGCCGATTTGCATTCCCTTTAAGGCGCAGAGCCGGCGGGCGATCGCAGCCTCCCGCCCAAAGCCCACCCCCAGGTCGGCGCGGCTCGCCGCCCGGTAGGTCGCAAGGCGCATCCCCTCGGACTCGATACCGATGTCGGAGACCGCGAAGGCCACCGCCTGGCGATTGGAGATCGGCTCGCCGAAGGCGGTCCTCTCGTTGACGTAGGGGATGACGTAGTCGAGCACCGCCTGGGCGGCGCCGACCGCCAGCCCGCACCAGGCGATCCGCGAGCGGTTGACACACTCCACGTAGTCCTCGCGCCTGCCCTCACCGAGCAGGGCGCCGCTCGGCAAGCGCACCTCCTCCAGCGCCAGGCGGCCGGTGGCGGCGGGCCGCAGGCCCATAGCGGGTTCGGGTTCGACCGAGAGGCCACTGGTCCCGGACTCGATCACGAACAGCGCCGGGCCGATCCCCTCCGCCTCGGCTGCGACGACGAACAGCTCGCATTCCGCGGCGCGCGCCAGCAGCGACTTGGCGCCGTCGAGGACCCACTCCGAGCCGACCAGGCGCGCCTTAGTCTCCAGCCTCAGCGGATCGAACAGCGGCCGCGGCTCCAGAATCGCCAGAGCCGCGCAGGGGACATCCTCACCGGTGAAGGCCGGCAGGTAGGTCGCCTCCTGCTCGGCGCTGCCCCAGAGGCCGATCGCGCTCGCCACCGCGCCTGGAGCTAGTGCTGCGTAGGCGATCCCCATGTCGCCGTGAGCGAGCGCCTCGCCGATCAGCACGCTGGTCACGGCGGCCTGCTCGTGCATCACCCCGCCGAACTCCTCGGGGACGCCGAGCATATTGACGCCGAGCTCCGCAGCCTGGACGAGCAGCTCCGGCGGCGCCGCGCAGGCGGCGTCGGCGTCGAGGGCTGCGGGGCGGATCTTCTCCTCCGCGAAGGCACGGCCCGCCTCCTGAAACATCTGCTGCTCGTCGTTGGGAGTCACGTCGAAGAGGCCCTTCGACTTGCCCTTCGCCTGGCGGGCCGGTTTCCCGAGCTGCTGCGCCGCCTTGAAGGTGCGGCCCGCCGCGGTCGCGGAGCGGAATCCGCTCTTGGTTGTCCGGTACACCGCCCGCTCGAGCGACCTTCGGATGCCGACCCGGTCGAGCAGCTCCGAGCCCGCGATCCGGTTGAGCACCCGCAGGCCGAAGCCCATGCTGCGCTCGGCCATCCCCCTGTCGGCGCTCGTCGTCACGTTGCCTTCCTCCCCCCGGTCTTCGCCTTCTGTTTGGCCTCTACCGACCCGATGCAACCCTCGAGGTGTGGCGTGTGCCGCTTTGCGTCGCGCACGGCGAAGGCGATCTCCTCGCCTTCTTCCCGACTGTCGAACTCGACCCTCGTCGGCAACACAATCGGGCGGCGGAAGCGGACATCGACGGCGAAGGCGTCGGGCAGGCGGCTCTCCAGCGCGGCTAGGCAGCGTGCCTTGGTCCACATCCCGTGGGCGATCGCGCCGGGGAAGCCGAGCGGTTTCGCCGTCAGCGAGTGCATGTGGATCGGGTTGCGATCGCCGGAGACCGCGGCGTAGCGGCGCCCCAAGTCGCCGCCGAGGCGCCACTCGGCGCTCGCGGCGAAGTCCTCCGCCACGCTCTGGGAGGGCTTGTCGTTCGGCTCCGTCGCCGGGGCCTCGCCTCCGTTGCCGCCGCCGCGGCGCAGCATCGTGCTGACGCTCTTCCAGGCCTTCTGCCGCCCGGCCGTGACCTCGGTCAGCAGCGAGAAGGTACGCCCCTTCGGGTGCGGCTTCACCTTGGTCGGCCGGACGCGGATAGTCATCTCCTCACCAACTCCGATCCGCCGGTGCTGGACGATCCGGTTCTCGATGTGTACCAGCCCGACCGCGCCGAAGGGGAAGCTGCCGTCGGCCATCGTCGCCATGTGCAGCGGGAAGGCGAGCACGTGCGGGTAGGTGGGGGGGAGGTGGTCCCGCAGCGAGAAGCCGCAGACCCTGGCGTAGGCGGCGACTGCGTCCGGATCGGCCCGCACCCCGACCAGGGTCAGGTCGAGGTCGGGAACCTCCCCGCCGCCGCCGGGAATGAACGGGAGCAGCGAGGCGCCGGGGATAATTGGCGCCGCGGCGCGCGCATACAGCGCCAGGATGCTGGGGGAGCGCTCGAGCGTGCGGGTGCCCATCTTAGGCCCCCAGCAGGCTCTGCCCGCAGACTCGCATGACGTTGCCGTTGACCCCGGTCGAGGCGGGACTCGCGAACCAGGCGATCGTCTCGGCGACATCGATCGCGAGGCCGCCCTGGGAGAGGCTGTTCATCCGCCTGCCAGCTTCGCGCGGGCCGATCGGCATCGCCGCGGTCATCTTCGTCTCGATGAAGCCAGGGGCGACCGCGTTGATCGTCGCGCCGCGCTTCGCCAGCTCGGGCGCCAGCGCTTCGACCATCCCGATCACGCCCGCCTTTGAGGTCGCATAGTTGGTCTGGCCGGAGTTGCCGGCGATCCCCGACATCGAGGAAACGCAGACGATGCGCCCGTTAATCGCGAGCAACCCTCCGTCCAGCAGCGCGTCGTTGACCCGCTCCTCGGCACAGAGGTTGATCTCCATCAGCTCGCTCCAGCGCTCCTCGGGCATCTTGGCGATCGTGCGGTCGCGGGTGACGCCGGCATTGTGGACGACAACGTCGATTCCCTCGGCGAAATGCTCGGCGATTCTCTCGGGCGCATCGGCGTCGGTGATGTCGAGGCTGATCGCCTCGCCGCCGATCTCGGCTGTGACCTTGCGCAGCTCCTCGGCGGCCTGCGGCACGTCGAGGCCGACCACCCTGGCGCCGTCGCGGGCAAGGGTCGCCGCGATCGCGGCGCCGATCCCGCGCGAGGCCCCGGTGACCAGCGCCACCTTGCCTTCGAGCGGGCGCTCCCAGTCGATCTCGGGAGCGGGGGAGACACCTTTGTCAATCCGCACCACCTGCCCGGAGACGTATGCCGAGCGCGGCGAGAGCATGAACCGCAGAGTCGAGGAGAGCTCCTCCTCGGCGCTCGGGGAGACAAGCACCAGCCCCACCGTGGCGCCTCGCTCGCCCACCTCCTTGCCGAGCGAGCGGGTGAAGCCCTCTAGCGCCCGCTGCGCGGTGGCGGCGCGGGTAGAGCCGGCCTGGGCCGGTGGTGTCCCGAACACGACGACGCGGCCGCTTCGATTAAGGCGGCCGACCGCCGGGTAGAAGAAGCGCTGCAGCTCGACCAGCTCGGTCGAGTCGACGATCCCGGTCGCGTCGAAGACGAGCGCCTTGGCCTGTCGGCCCTTCGGCGCCGGCCCGCTCGGCCTTGATCTCGGTCGAGCAAGGCCGTCGAGATCTGCCTCGCCGAGGCGGCCGCCCGGGGCGGCGCCGGAGAAGACCGGGCCGCTGATGACGGGGGCCCCGGGCCGGTGGCGGTCGAGGGTGACCGGCCGCGGCAGCCCGAGCTGGCGAGCGAGCGTCGAGACGACCGGCGAGTTGACGAGCTGCGAGTAGCGGTCGCTCATGATGCCCCTCCGGCGCTCTCCAGCACCGCGACGACGCCCTGGCCGCCGGCCGCGCAGATACTGATCACGCCGCGGCCCTTGCCGTCTTCGTGCAGCTGCTTGGCGAGCGCCGGCGACGATGCGCCCGCCGGTCGCCGCGAACGGGTGCCCGGCGGCGAGCGAGCCGCCGTTGACGTTGAGCTTGCTGCGGTCGATCGAGCCGAGCGGCTGCTCGCGGCCGAGCTTCTCCTTGCAGAAGTCCGGGTCCTCCCAGGCGGCCAGCGTGCAGAGCACCTGCGCGGCGAAGGCCTCGTGGATCTCGTAGTAGTCGAAGTCCTGCAGCGCCGAGCCCGGCGCGGTCGAGCATCCGCGGCATCGCGTAGGCGGGCGCCATCAGCAGCCCTTCGCGCCTGTGGACGTGGTCGACCGCCGCGGTCTGCGCCTCGGTGATGTAGGCGAGGACCGGCAGGTCGTGCTCCTTCGCCCACTCCTCGCTGGCGAGCAGCACCGCCGAGGCGCCGTCGCTGAGCGGCGTCGAGTTGGCCGCAGTCATCGTGCCCTTCGGGCCGCCGAAGACCGGCTTCAGCTTCGCCAGCTTCTCGACGTCGGAGTCGGGCCGCAGGTTCTGGTCGCGCTCGAGGCCGAGGTAGGGGGTGATCAGGTCTTCGAAGAAGCCGCGCTCGTAAGCCGCCGCGAGGTTGCTGGTGGCTGGCTGACCGCCAGCTCGTCCTGCTCGGCGCGCCCGATGCCCCATTCGGTGGCCATGATCGCGCAGTGCTCGCCCATCGAGAGGCCGGTGCGCGGCTCCTCGTTGCGGGGGATCGCCGGCACGATGTGGCTCGGGTCGCACGCGTGCCAGCGCGCGCAGCTTGCCGACGCTCGAGCGCTGCCGGTTGGCCTCCAGGAGGGTCTCGCGCAGTTGCTCGTTGAGCGCGATCGGCGCGTCGGAGGTGGTGTCCGCGCCGCAGGCGATGCCGGCGTCGATCTGGCCCGAGCGCGATCTTGTTGGCGACCAGGATCGCCGTCTCAAGTCCCGTGCCGCAGGCCTGCTGCACGTCGAAGGCGGGCGTCTCGGGCGCCAGCCGCGTGCTGAGCACGCTCTCGCGGGTCAGGTCGCGATCGCGCGAGTGCTTGAGCACGGCGCCGCCCGCTACCTCGCCGAGTTGCTCGCCCTCCAGGCCGAAGCGATCGACCAGCCCGTCGAGCGCGGCGGTCAGCATGTCCTGGTTGGAGGCATGGGCGTAGGCGCTATCGGAGCGCGCGAAGGGGATCCGGTTCGCGCCGATAACGGCCACCCGGCGTGGGCTATCGATCAACTGCGATCACCTCTGGTCAACGTTGCAGACATCTGTGCAGAGGTTACATGACATCAGTCGGTGTCAAGGTATGAGCAACGGGCTGTCCGCAGATACCTCGAGCTGCCTCGGCAAATCGCCCCAGATTTCTCCTAGCGCACTCACCCGGCCAGGCGGTATCGAGGCTCCGGGAGTACGTTGCTGGATTGACTCTGCCATGTAACAACCTGGCCAGTCTTCTTACGCGCGTCTAGGAGTGCGCTGACTCCACGCCCTCAGGCGACGTGGTCGACCAGGTTAGCTAATGACGTTGGGTGAGAGGCGGAAAAACCATGGATGTGCAGCTCAGCGAGTATCTGGAGGACCTTTATCGACGCGGCCACGAGCACGATGCAAAGAAGGCCGACCGCCTCGAGCGTCTGCGCAACGTCGAGCCCGACACTGCGCAGCTGCTCGCCGTGCTCGTGCGAGCGCTCGGAGCTAAGCGGCTGCTCGAGCTGGGCACGTCAAATGGCTATTCGACCCTCTGGCTCGCTGACGCCGCGCGCAGCATCGACGGCAGCGTGCTGAGCGTCGACGTGGACCCCACGCGTACTGCCCAGGCGATGGATCACCTCTCCCACGTGCAGCTTCAGGACTACGTCGAGCTGCGAACGGAGGATGCCGCCCTGACTCTCAGCCACGCTGCCGGCGCCTCTCTGGACATGATCTTTCTCGATGCCGAACGTCCCGCCTACTGCAGCTATTGGCCGAATCTGCTTCGCGTGCTGCGGCCCGGCGGGCTCCTGGTGGTCGACAACGTGCTCTCCCACGCCGACGAGGTGCAGACGTTTCGAAAGCTCGTCCAGGATGAGGACCAAGTGACCGAGGTGGTGGTGCCCATCGGTGCAGGCGCGCTGCTCATTGTCAGGGATCCCCGCTACTAGGCCCCACGCCCCGGAACCCCAGCGCCTCGGATGCGAACACGACCGTGACCGCAACAGCGACAATCCCCGAGGTGAGTAGACCCCTCATAGCCCTGGCCCTCACCGCAGCCCTGACGATCGCCCTCTCAAGCTGCGGCGGAGGCTCCTCCTCCACATCCTCGAGCCCGACCGCCCCCAGCGCTGAAGCCCAGGCCGCCATACGCAAGGACGCAGCCCTACGTCGCGCCGCCGAAGCCAGGGCCCCGAAGGGCTCCTCGCCGACCTTGCGGGCGATCTATGCCACCTTCCCCCCGCCCAAGCCCAATCCCGAAGCCAAGCACTCCGCCGCGGCGATCAAGGCGGGGGAGAGGGCCTGTCAGGGAAAGAGCCCCACAGCAGTAAAAGACATCTACTACCCGATCGCCGTCAAGAAGGGCAAGCTGGAAGCAAAGGGCGAGGAGGCAAAGATGATCGCCCGAATCCGAACCTATGAAAACGACGCTCCGAAGGACGCCTCCTTCACCGCCGGGCAGCTCGGCGCCGATGCCTATGAGGCGACCCTGCCCGGAGCAGTTGGGCAATACGGGTATGAGGGGTGCGTCTACGTATTGGCGCGGCGGTTGGAGGGGGAGATGGCGCGGGGGTGAGGAACTGGCGTTGATTGCAGCCGAAATATTCTTCGCGATCGACCGATTCGCGACAGCCGGATTACAGGCGCCGGTTGCGCTGCTGCTGCCAGGGCTCGGTCGGGGCGGAGGAGTCGCCGGGGTGATCCTCGTCGTTGCAGTGATGGCGCTGAGGATCTTTATGCGCTCGCGGGGTGGACGTGGGGGTCGCGGTGGTTGGGGCGGCGGCGGGTCCTCCCGTCGGGCTGATCGGTGCACTCGACAGCTCTGGGGGCGCGGTCGATACAGCATTGCGACCGCGGCTGGAACGACCGAAGCGACCGCCACCGACAAAGTCCACCTACAGGTGAACATCAGCTGATCGGGTAGGACCGGCGCCGGCGAGCATTGCGGCAAACCGCTCGGAGACGAGCAGCCGACCTATCGCTCACCCTCGAGCGTGATTCGCTCCATGTAACCGAGGTCGTCCTCGGGCTCCACCTCGTAGGTGATGCCCGAGGCGTGACCGAGTTCGGCCGCGAGCATCCTCACGGCCTCGTCGCTGCTCGCAGCCTCCACGACGGCCTTCTTCGTTTCACGGTCTTCCTGCCAGGTGATGTCGAATTTCATCTCGCGAACCTATTTGCGAAGGCGAAGCCGAGTCTATTCCCCTTCTCACCTAGCGCAGCAGGTGGCGGCAGCGAGCCGGGGGCGAAACCCCACCCCCCATTCCTCATCCCGACGATGGCTCTGCGTCCACCCAAGGATTTCGCCCCGCCGCCACGCGAGCACACCTCGCCCACTGAGGCCGAGCTGCGCGAGCTCTGGGAGCGCCACGAGGCGGCCCGCGTCGAGCGCGAGCGCACCACCCGGTGGCGCGGCGCCCTTGAGGTGGTGCGGCGCGACCAAGGCGGCGAGTTGCGACCGGCCGCCGAGCTGGGCGAACTTCCCGCCTATCTGCGCGACCGTCTCGCTCTCGGCCCCCACGCCCGCGCTGCCCTGCGCCCCGTCCCGCGCGCCGGCCGTGTCCTTGCGGCCGGCATCGACACCCTCTCGCCTTGCTGGTACGCCGAGCCCGGCTCGCCGCTGGCCCGGGCGATGGCGGCGCTGGCCACCCGCCGTACCCGTCTCGCCTGGCTTTACCCCGAGAGGGTCGCCGGCTATCGGGTCGGCTGGTTCGATGAGCCTGGCCTCGTCTTCGCCGAGGGGCATCCGGGGGGCGAAGCGCTCTGCGCCGCCGCCGAGTTACCGCTCGCCTTGCGCCGACTGCGGCGTGCCCTCGAAGACTTGGGCATACCGATCGCCGCCGTCCCTAGTGCCGGCCTGCGCCGCCTCGACGTCGCGGTCGACCTTTGGACCGATTCCGCCGCCGAGGGCTTGGCGCTGCTGGAGTGCGTCGGCGCCGCCTCGCCCGGTGCCGGCAAGCTTGCCGCCTACCGCGCCGGGCGCTGCGTCGAGAGCGTCCTTATAAAGAGTCGCGCCGGGCGCACCTTGGCGCGGCTCTACGACAAGGGCGCTCAGGGCGGTCGTGCCCCGCCCGGGCGCTGGCTGCGTCTTGAGGCACAGTGGCGCCTGCCGCGCCGGGCGCGCATCAACCTCGATGCCGTGGACTCCGAGCTGCTGCGCGATCGCTTCAAGCGCCGCTTCGACCCCCTCTGGCAGGCGGCCGGGGGCTTTCGCCTCGGTGGCTTGGAGGCCGTCACCGAGCGCATCGACGAGGCAGTCGCCGCGGGTCAGCTGCAGCCCTCGCGCGCCCGTTCGGTCGCCGGCTACCTCGTGCTGCGCTCAGCTGGCGTGCGCCAGGGCGCCAGCCGCACTGCCTATGAGCTCGAGCGCGAGTGCCGCCAGCTCGGCCTCTCCGTCTCGCTGCTCAAGGCGCCTGAGCGTCGCATCGACGTCGCCGCGGTCCTCGACGAGTGTCTGGCGCCGCAGGTGTGGCGCTAGCCGGCGATTCTTTAGCTCTGGCGCCAAATCTCGACGAATAGATGACGACTTTCGTAATGCGAATCTAGTGCTCAGCTTTTATTTGAGGCAACGGATACAGCTCGGATGTACGTATCTGCTGCGGGGGTATCGACTTACGTCACTGACTCGTCTTGGAGGTGAGAGAGCCCGACCCGCGGCCCCGGCAAAGCCCGCCCGACAGGCGGGTGCAAGGAAGGAGCAGGAATGCAAGATCAGCTGAGTGACCGGAATCGACGCATCCCGATCTCCGCGCACGTCTGCTTACTCGCCATTGCCGCCGCCCTCGTCCTCCTCGCCGCCGCGGCGCCGCCCGCCCGCGCCGCCGACTACAAGATGGTCCTCTGCGCCGGCAACAACGGCTCCAACTCCTACTCCACCTCGACCAACACGACCTCCCCCACGAACCCTGGCGGCATCTTCACCTTCGCGAACCACTGCGGGCCGGCCCCCGATCCGGCTGGGAGTGCCGCCTTTCTGACCATCTATGAGCACGAACCCTCCGGCAACGCCGGCGTGGACGCCTATGGCGACATCTCTTACGAAGTGCCGCCCTGGGTGGCGATACTCGCTGCCGGCGGCTACACGCGAGAGCCCAATGCCTTCAACCAGGGCTGGCGGGGCAGGTTCTGGGGCGAAAACTTCGACGGCTCCGGCTTTCAGATCCTCACCCAGGGGGCTGGCCTCTCAAACTCCGGCGAACAGTGGGCGACGACCTCTGTCTTTGCTCCGCACCTCTGGCCATTCGGCGGCTACGGTTACTTCCGCCGCTTCGTCTTTGAGCTGGAGTGCGTGCGTCCCGCCGGCTGCGAACGCTCCGGCGTCAATGAGGTCGACGCCAACACCTTCGTCCTCATCCTCGCCGACGTTTCTCCGCCGGGGGTCGGCTTTGCCAGCACCTCCTCGCCGCTTCTTGCGGGTGACTGGATCAAAGGCAACCAGCCGGTCCAATGGAGCTCCTCCGATCTTGGCTCGGGCCTGCGCGACGAACGGCTTAGCGTCGACGACGCCCAGCGCAAGGAAGTTAGCTACGCCGGCGAGTGCGACACGGGCAGCTCGCAGGTGGACGGCGAATTCGCACGCGTCTTTTCGCCGTGTCCGACCGGCGGCCCCTACCAGAACTCCTACGCCCTCGAAACCGCAAGCCTCTCCGACGGTGCCCACAACCTCAAGATCTGTGCCCAGGACTTCAGCCAGTTCCAGGCTCTGGGCGGAACCCCGGAAGAAACGTGCGAACAGCGCACGATCCACACCGACAACACACCCCCCGATGCGCCGGAAGGCCTGCGGGTGACCAGCTCCAACCCGGCCCGCTATCTGCACCACTTCGGTGCTCAGTTCTCGCTGCCGCCCAACCAGGGCAGCCCGATCGCCGAGGTCCACTACGACATCGTCAACGCTGCGGGCGAAGTCGTCGTCCCTGAGCAGACCTACTCGGCCACCAACCCGACCGAAGTCCCCAAGATCGAAGGGCCCTCGCAGGCGGGCGACTACCGCCTTCATCTCTGGCTGCAGGACGGGGTCGGCTTCGAAGGCCCGCCCGCCACCGCCCAGATCCCTCATGACACCACGCCGCCCGCCGCCCCCCAGGACCTCTCGGTTGCCCCGCCGGGCACGCCACGCAGCGTCGAAGGCTTCGACCTGCGCTGGCACGACATCACAGACGACGGCTCACCGATTACCGCCGCTCACTACGAGGTGTTCGACTCCGCCGGCAACGTGGTTGTCCCAGAGCAGACCGCGACGGGCGAAGACATTCAGGCGATCAAAGACCTCGAAACGCCCCAGGGTCGCGGCGAATACACACTGCGCCTCTGGCTCGAAGACGAAGAGGGCAACGTCGGCGCTCCGGTCAGCTCCCCGCTCGCTTACGACTGCGTGCGCTCCGAAGTTCCCGGCGGCCTCAGCCTCACCGCGGTATTCGGTGGCGCCTCCAACGAAACCGTCCAGCAGGGCGGCGGCGCGGCGCTAAGTGGCGCCTTGCACGGCGCTGGGGGCGGCGTCGCCAACGCGCCGCTCTGCGTCTTCAGCCGGGTCCTCACCGGCTCCGAACGCGAATTCGAAGGAATCGCTTTGAGTGGACCCGGCGGTAACTACCGCTTCCCGTGGCGCCGGGCCCCTCGCGACAGCTCAGCGTCGTCTACCGACCCGACCAGCGCGAGCTGAGCGCCTCCGCGACCCTGCAGACCGTGGTCCACCCGACCCTGAAGGCCCGCCACCCGGTCGTCCACAACAAGCACTTCGCCTACTTCGAAGGCCAGGTCCCTGGCCCCGACAACGACCATGTGGTGGTCGTCCTGCAGGCAAGGGTCGGCCGCCACTGGCGCACCTTCCGCCGCTACAGCACCCGCGACGACGGGCGCTTCGTGGTCGGCTACCGCTTCAGCAGCACCTTCTACCCCACTACCTACAAGTTCCGGGCCCAGGTGCGCGAAACGGTCGGCTACCCCTACCTGCAGGGCAACTCGCACCAGCTCGCACTGCACGTCCTGCCGTAGGCGAGAGAAGACCCTCGGCGAGGCCTCAGCTCCAAGGCCAGCCGCAGCAGCGCTCGGTATGAGTATGGGCGGCGGCGGGCATCTCGGGAAGCGATCTGGCTCAGCGCGAGGACGGCTTCGCGAAGCTGGACATCCACGACCCTGGCGACGGAGGTTCGTTAGCTCCACTCACCGTCTGCTAGGGAGCTAAAAAGGAGCCTGCCTTCTGGGACAGGCGCCTTTTGCGGCGGGCCGCGCCGCCCGCCGCTGCGAGCGCCTACCGGCGAACCCGAAACCTTTTGTCTGCGCTAAGATGTCCGCCGTGATCCAACCCGGACGAAATCGCCCGCAGCACGCGTGGCTCGAGGCGCCGCAGGCGCCGGCCTCGCCCGTGCTGTGCAGAGAAAGGAGCTGGAGTTGGATCACATGGACATTGACACCGAGGTAGTGCCCGAGCTTCGCGCCCGCGATCTCCCATTGCCGATCGAAGGCCTCAAAGGGCCTGGCGATCTGCCCATGGCGCTGTTCGTGCGCGAGGTGCTGGAGCGAGCCCGCCGCGTGGTCGCGAGCGCCCACGCGGAGCGCGAGGGTGAGCGCCTGGCCCTCGAGGACGCCGAAGGGCTCGGCGAGCCGGTCCAGGCGAGCATCGACCGCCAGGGGGTTCGCGAAGCGCTGCTGCGCTGCGAGGAGGGCCCGGTCCTGCTGCGCCGCTGCGGAGGGGCCTTCGAGGTCTCGGTCGCCGCAGCGCAGGCGACTCGCGCCCGGGAGCTGGCGGAGTCGCTGGCCGCCGAGATCCGCGTCGAGCGCCGCCCGCGCGACACCCGCGTCGCGGTCGCCTTCTGGTCGGGCGGCTCGGGCGATGGACTCTTCGGTGGGCCCGAACCGCGCTGGCGGCGGCTCGCCTTGCCGCGCTTCGCCGAGATCGGGACCAACTACCCCGCCGGCGTGCGCGAGCGCCTCCTCGAGCTCTTCTCCCAGCCTTCCGGCGACACCCTGCCCGGCCGCCTCGCGCTCTGGCACGGCTTGCCCGGCACCGGTAAGACCTGGGCGTTGCGGGCGCTGGGGCGCGAGTGGAGCGAGTGGTGTGACCTGCACTACATCACCGATCCCGAGCGCCTGCTGGGCGGCGACACCGCCTACATGCTTCGGGTCCTCGCCGGCAAGTCCGAGCCCCTTGACCCCGATGATGACGACGACGAGGAGGAGCTCGCTGAGTGGGAACGCGAGCCGGGCGAGCGCTGGCGCCTGCTGGTCCTCGAGGACGCCGGCGAGCTGCTCGGCGTCGCGGCGCCGGCCGAGGTCGGCCGCGGCTTTGCCCGCCTGCTCAACATCGCCGACGGCCTGCTCGGCCAGGGCAGCCGGGCGCTGATTCTGGTCACCACCAACGAGCCGCTCGGCAAGCTGCACCCCGCCGCGCTTCGGCCGGGCAGGGCGATGGCGACGGTCGAGTTCGCGCCTCTGGGGGTTACCGAGGCGAGCGCCTGGCTCGCAGAGCGCGGGCTAGAGCACCGGCTCGAGTCCCCGGTGACGATCGCTGAGCTTCACGCGATGCTCGCCGGCAGCTCGACTGCGGGTGCGCCTGCCGCGGTGCACACGCCGGTGGGATTCGGGTAACGAAGGCCGGTGACGGGGCGAGTGATAGAAACGTATTGTCTGCGCTAGAGTGGCTGCGATGACCATCGGTGAGGCCCTCAACCGTCGCGCCGATCTCCAGAAGCGCATCGCGCAAATTCAGGAGCGCCTCGTCGCAAGCGTGCTGGTCCAGGAGGGAGACGATCCGCCCGAGCGCCCGGAGGAGTTGCTGGGGGAGCTGGACTCGCTCTGTGAGGAGCTGCAGCTGTTGATCGCGCAGATCAATCACACCAACACCGCCACCAAGCTCCCCAGCGGAGAAACCGTGACCGAAGCCCTCGCAAGGCGCGACGTGCTGGAGTTGCGCTTGAGCGCGCTGCGCAAGGTGGTGCGGGAGGCGACGGGTAGAGGTGCGCTGGTGTCTCGTTACAGTCGTTCGGAGATCCGCATGGTCAGGCAGATCCAGGTGAGCGATGTTCAACACCAGATCGATTTGCTCGCCAAGGATCGGCGCGAGCTCGACACGCTCCTGCAACAGAACAATTGGAGCACTCTCATGGTCAGATAGAGCGCAGCGGGTAGTCACGGAAAGCGAGCGTCAAGGCCAGCGACCCGGCCAAAAGGGCCGCCACCAGGGACCGAACCCCTACCGGACGCGTCGGGGCGGCGCAATGGGAAACCAGCACCGTCAGCCCAGCAATGGGTAACGCACATTTGCGCAACCGGCACCGAGCACGACCAGGCGCTGATTTCGAGACGAGGGTGGGTAAGGGGACAAGCGGCGGGGCCAACCTCGATCCCGAGAGGCCACGACCCAAAGAAATCGATCTCAAAACGATCGGAAGTCGGGCTAAGTCCTACAGCGAATCCGTACCTCGTCCTTCGCCATACTGCCCACCGTGAACAGCATCGAGGAGTGGTGGTCCTCAGGCGAGGCGGTCGTGGTGCGCCTCGGCGGCACCGATCGCACCATCTTCGTGCAGAGGATGGGCTCAGGGCCGACGATGACGATGTTGCACGGCTTTCCGAGCTCCTCGCACGATTGGGCGAGGGTCGTGCCGAGGCTCGCGGAGCGCCATACGCTGCTGCTGCCTGACTTCCTCGGGTTCGGGGCTTCGGAGAAGCCCGCTGAGCATTCCTATTCGCTGCACGAACAGGCCGACCTCGTCGAGGAGCTCTGGGCGCTGGAGGGGATCACCTCCACGGTCATCGTCGCGCACGACTACGCGGTTTCCGTCACCCAGGAGCTGCTTGCCCGTCGAGCGGAAGGCAGGCTGCGGGTTGACCTCGCGGCGGTCCATATGCTGAACGGCGCGCTGTACCCAGAGCTTGCTCGTCTTGAGCCGGGTCAGCAGGCGCTGCTGGATCCTGACCAGGGTCCGCAGCTCAGCGCGGGCCTCACCGAGGAGCTGTTCGTGGCGGCGCTGAAGCCGACCTTTGCCGTTGACTTTGACGCCGCCCCCAACAGCGCCGACATCTGGCGCGCTATCGCCCGCGACGATGGCCAGGCGATCCTCTTCCGTCTCATCCGCTACGTCACCGACCGTGCGGTTCACGGCGAGCGCTGGATCACCGCACTGGAGAGGACCGACGTGCCGGCTGCCTTCATGTGGGGGATGCTCGATCCCGTTTCGGGCGCGCACATGGCGCAACGGATCCGCGAGGGTCTACCCGGCGCGCCATTCCTCGCACTTAAGGACGTCGGGCACTGGCCTTCGATCGAAGCGTCAGAGCGGGTCGCGGCCGCATTGCTCGGCGCGTAGCACACGGCCGCACCAGCGACCTTCAGCCCTCTTCTGGGCTTCTTCTCAGAGCGCTCGCCGATCCTGTCGAAGAGCGCGCTTGGGGGTTGCTAACGATTGGTCGGGTCCGTCGCATTCAGCTCGACATTGCGGTGCGGTTCCGAGATGCTCCCCACACTACGCATTGGGCACCTGGGCCTTGAGCAGATTGAAGGCAGCGCCGAGACTGCCGTCTACAACGGTGGCTCGCCGTGGGCCGAGTACTGGACGTGAACCGTCGTCGAGCTTCGCGGCTCGCTGGTGGGCTCCGGCTATCTCAACGATGGTCTCATCGAGGCCTTCATATCCCACTGCGCCGACCCGGCCTGGTGGACACAGACAATTGCCTTCACCGTCGTTCGCGCTCGCAAGTCCGGCGGCTGAGGAGCGGTCTGACTATTTAGCCGAACCCGCCTCGCCCACGTCGTCGAGCAACTCAAGCATCTTCTCGTGGTAGGCGACGCCGGCGATCAGCGTGCGCTCCGAACGTTTCCAGCCCTCGGCCTTGCGCACTTCGTCGAGGTAGCCCCGTAACTCCTCCAGCTTGGCGCGGTGCCAGTCGCCGCGCGCCTTCACCAGCAAATCCGGCTCGGCGCCGGCGAAGACCTTGAGCATGACTTCGTCGCGCAGCTGTGGGGGAGCGGCGCTCGGCTCCGCAGCCCATGCGCGCAGCGCCTCACGGCCCTCATTCGTGAGCGTGTAGCTCTTGCGGCGACGGCCGCCGGGCTCCTGCTTCACCGACAAGTAGCCGCCCTCGGTGAGGCGCGCCGGCTCCTCGTAGGCGGTCGTGTGGGGAACCGGCCAGAAGTTCTCAATCGACTTCTCGAGCGCCTGCTTGATGTCGTAGGAGGTCGCCTTGCCGAGCTGGTCGAGCAGGGCCAGCAACGCATAGGAGGTGGTCGTCAGGCGTATTGACTTGCGCTTCATGATTCGAGTCGTATAGTACGGGACGAATTATCAATGGCGAGTCACGCGAAGCGGAGGTTGGCATGAGCGACAGCGGAAACGGCAACGGCAGGTCCCACGACTACGACGTTGTGATCGTCGGCGCGAGCCTAGCGGGCGCCACCACCGCGATCCTGCTCGGGCGCGCCGGGGCGAGCGTCGCCTTGGTCGAGAAGCAGCCTGACCCGCAGGCCTTCAAGCGCATCTGCTCCCACTTCATCCAGGCCTCCGGGGTGCCGACAATCGAAAGGCTCGGCCTGCTGGAGCCGATCATGGAAGCGGGGGGCGTGCGGTCTCGTATGCACGCCTGGACGCAATGGGGCTGGATCGAAGCGCCGCCCGATCGCGCCGGGCTGGGGGTCAACCTACGCCGCGAGGTGCTTGACCCGATGGTTCGCGAAGCAGCGGCCGCGACCCCGGGTGTCGATCTGCTCCTCGGTCGGGCCGCGAACGGCCTGCTGCGCGACAGCGACGCGGTCTCCGGAGTGAGTGTCCGCTCCCTCAGCGGCGAGGAGTCAGAGTTGCGGGCGAGGCTGGTCGTCGGCGCCGACGGCCGCGACTCCAAGATCGCCGAGCTCTCCGGCGTAAAGGAAAAGGTCCTTCCCCACGGGCGCTTCGCCTACGGCGGCTATTTCGAAGGAGAACAGCCCAAGTACGCGCCCGACGGCTCGATCTGGATGTTGGACCCGCACTGGGGCGCGGCGTTCCCGACCGACAGCGGCCTCATCTTCTACGCGGCGATGCCGACAATGGAGCTGTTGCCCGAGTTCAAGCGCGATCCGACGGCGGCGCTGATCTCCTATGTCGAAGGCTTCCCCGAGGCGCCGCCGATCCACTCCGCCCGGCTGGTGGAGCAGGTCCTTGGCAAGATCGAGATGCCGAACCGGGTGCGCGTCCCGACCGCGCCGGGGCTGGCCCTGACTGGCGACGCGGCGCTGGCCGCCGACCCGCTGTTCGGCGTCGGCTGCGGCTGGGCGTTTCAGTCCGGCGAATGGCTCGCCGATAGCATCGCGCCGGCGCTGCGCGGCGAGGAGTCCCTGGATCGCGGCTTGAAGCGCTATCGCCGGCTCCACAAACGCCGGCTGGGCGGCCACGCCTTCATGATTCACGAGTACGCCACCGGCCGTAGGCTCAGCCGCGGCGAACGGGTGCTGTTCGCCGCCGCCGCCCGCGACCCGAAGGTCGCGGCGAGATTCGACAAGTTCGCGACGCGCCAGGTCGGGCCGGCCCGCACGCTTGCGACCACGATCCCGCGCTCGCTGATGGTCAACGTGCGGCACTCGCGGAGGCGGCGCCAGGACGTGCCCGCTGCCGGCGAGGGCCGAGCACGGGCCGCGGTCTGATGAGCCCGGCGACGCTGGAGCGCACCCGGCTCGCGGTCGGCGGGGCCCAGACGCGGCTTGTGCAGGCCGGTCCACCCGAGGCGAGTGAGGCAGTCGTCTTTGTGCATGGCAATCCCGGCTCTGCCGATGACTGGGAAGCGTTCGCCGGCGCGGCAGGGGCGAGCGGTCTGCGCGCGGTCGCCTTTGACCTGCCCGACTTCGGCGAGACGCTGGCGCCTGAGGGCTTCGAGTACACCGCGCCCGGCTACGCGGCCTTCCTTGAGAAGGCGATGAAGGCGCTCGGGATCGACCGCGTCCACTTGGTCCTCCACGACTTCGGTGGCCCGATCGGGCTGATCTGGGCGGCCTTGCACCCCGACGCCCTCGCAAGCGTCACCCTGATCAACACCGGGATTCTCCCGGGGTACAAGTGGCACCGACTGGCGCGAATCTGGCGCACGCCGGTGCTCGGCGAGATCTTTCAGGCCACCGCCACCCGCGGGGCATTCCGCCGGCTGCTCAACCGCAACGAGCCACGCGGGCTGCCCCGCCCCTTCGTCGAAGGAATGTATGACCACTACGACCGCCGCACCCGTCGCGCCGTGCTGAAGCTCTACCGGGCCACGGACGACCCCGGGGCGGGGGGCGCTGAGTTCGCGGCTCTGATGGCCCCGCGCGAAATTCCGGCGCTGGTGATCTGGGGGGAGCATGACGTCTACCTGCCGGCCGAATACGCCGCGCGCCAGCGCGATGCCTTCCCTTCCGCCGAGGTCCACGTGCTGCCAGCTAGCGGCCACTGGCCCTACGCGGACGCTCCGCAGGAGGTCGAGCGGCTGCTGGTCGAATTCCTCGCCCGGGTGGGGACAGCTGCGGCCTGAAAGAGGCTCGACTGGCGAAACCCAGGAGGAATCGGATTCCGACCAAGGATGAGTTAGGTTTCTCTTCCTCGCGGGTGCGATGAGTGCTCGCCAACTGCCAGACAGAGCGCGGGCCTACTTCTCGGGCAGAAAGCGGCGCGCGGTGACGTACTGATCGCCGTACGCCACCAGCGGGACGATGTCCACAGCTCCGGCGGAGTCCGGGGACTGGATGATGTGCCCGCCGCCGACGTACATGCCGACGTGTGTGATGGCCCGCGAGGGCGGCTCGGTGGCAAAGAAGACCAAATCACCGGGTCGCAGTGCCTGCCGGGCAACCGGCCGGCCCACCTGGGCTTGCAGGGCGGCAGTGCGTGGTAGCAGCACGCCGAAGGCGTCATAGACGGTGTAGGTCAGGCCTGAGCAGTCAAAGCCAAAGGCCGAGGTGCCGGCCCACAGGTAGCGCACTCCCAGGAACTGCTCAGCGGTGCGAACGAGTTCGTGGCCGCTGGGATGCGGCGCTGTGGCTTGTGTCCGCACAGCGACGGCCGAACTTGGAATCAGCGCCGAGGCCCCGGTGGGCGTCTGCACGACGGTGAAGCGGCCCCGCTGACCAAGCACCGGCAGCCTGGTGTTAAAACTCAAGCGCAGGAGGTGAGGGCCGGCGCTGCCCCTGGCCGTGCGCCCGAAGAGCCAGGCCGCTGGCTTGGTGACGATCGCCAGCGGCGTCGGGGTCAAGCCGGGGGAAGCCTCGGTCAAGGTGGGTGGTTCTGAGGCCGCGACCGGCGCCGTGGGCGCAGCGGCGCTTGCCGCCATTACAAGCTGGCGCGCGGGCAGCCAGCCCGGATAGCTCAGGTGGTCAGGTGTTGGCTGGCCGGTGAGGGAGACCTCAACCCAGGATCCGCGGCGAGCCCGGACCACGACTTCCTGCCCGTAGAGGGCTTGGGTGACCAGGCGCCCTACCAGCCAGAGCCGCTGCGCGGTGCCCATCGCTTCGAGCCAGGCGCCCAGTCGCACGGGGTTGGCGAGCGAGGGCTTATCGAGCGGCCGCGTGCGGGCCGGTTGCATCCAAAGGGTGGCCACCGAGACGTCCACGAGCGCCCGCCGCTCGCCCGGCGCCGGCGTCCGGGTGGCGGCGCCCGAAGCGCCCAGCGCGCTCGGAGCGCCGGCTCCCAGCGTCCCGATGCTCGTCAGCAGGACGAAGGCGACAATCAGGCTCGCTGCCGCCCGCGTGGACAGCAAGTGCAGGACGCGAGGCCGCGTAGTAGGCATACCCGAGGTGGGTGATCATCCCACAGGCTGGCTCGTGATCGCATCTGCTCAGAGCTGCTGGCTGGCGCCAAGGGCGAGGTGGCCGAGCGGATGTGGGGAGACGCTGTCCTCGCTGCCCTGGGCGCAGCTTGACCAGGTAGCCTGGCGCGAGGTTGGCGCCACCGCACGCCGCCTCCGCCGCGGCGGCCAGACCCTGCCTCTCACCGACGTCGCGATCGCCGTAGCGGACCCGTTAGGGGGCAAGGTCAAAGTGTCAGCCGACCCGCCTCCTATGCTTCACTGTTATGGCTGAGTTTCCCTGCCCGAACTGCGGCACCGAGGTCGGCCCGCCAGGCGCCTACCTCTCATACAACGGCGCGCCCCGCAAAGCGGTCAGTGACTGCCCGGCCTGCGATACACCGCTCGCCTTGCCCGAAGGCGGCGCAGTATGGCGCTTCGATGAAGGCGTGAAGCGCCACCGCTATCCGGTCGGCGGCGGCTTAGGCGTCTACAGCGCGCCGCCCGTCGTGCCGCCTCACGCGGCTTGAAGTCTCAGGTGTAGGGGCGGCGATCAGGGGCCGGCCCGCCAACGTGGTCTGGCTCACTTGTCTTTGTCACGCCTCCGAACTACATTCCCGTGAGGCCCCGCTATGGCAGGGCTCTAAACACTGAGTCCATCGACGGTCCGCACGACCAGTGGGAGGGGCTCACGGACAGAATCGCCTGGCGCCGAATAGCACGATGGCTCCTCCCAATCATTCAAGAGGAAAACTTGAAGCTCATCCGCGACAAGCTGACGAGTCGGGATCGCTGAGTGACCCCTACCCTCGACGAGCTGACGGTGGCGGACACGCCGGAGGCCTGGGGGGCATGTGGATTCCAGCTCGACGGCGACACGTTCGTCCTTGGCGATACGCGGATCCGCTTGGCCGGGCGCGACGCGGGCCGAGGACTCACGGGCTGGTCGCTTCGCGATATCGGGACCACCAAGCTGGACGGCCTGCCGACCGCACGCTCCGATCGCCCGCCGCCGGGCGAGCGGCCCGCGCAGCCCAACGGCGTCACAGCGCTCGACCACGTCGTCGCAATCACGCCGGCGCTTGAGCGCACCGTCGCGGCGCTGCAAGGCGCGGGCCTCGAACTGCGCCGCATCCGCGAGCAGCCGACCCCGGCTGGAGCACCGCGCCAGGCTTTCTTTCGCCTCGGCGCAACCATCCTCGAGGTTGTGCAGCAGCCCGACGAGGCGATCGAGCGCGCCGGTGGCCCCGCCTTCTTCTGGGGACTCGCCTTCGTCGCACCCAACCTGGAGGCGACAGTCGCCCGGATAGGTGAGCACGTCGGCGAGATTCGCCCGGCGGTTCAGCCCGGCCGTCGCATCGCGACCCTGCGCCGCTCCGCCGGCCTCGCGGTGCCGGTCGCGCTGATCACGCCGCCGCTCGGCGGCGAGAGGGAAAGGCGGCGTTAGCCAAAGCCGACCGCGACCCGAGTCTTGCTACTCAAGGGTCAACTCGCCTGGGTTGGATGACTCTTCTCTTCCGGCGTCCGGGCCGCCCGCGGCTCTTACTTGCCTGAGGCTGCAAGCGAGGACTGAGGCCTGATAGTCGAGCCGGTCTTCGGCCAGATGGACACCGTCCAGGGGGCGCGCCGGCTGCTATTGCGCGGCAAGGGGGCGGCCCGCACCCAGTGGCGCTTTCACTGCGCGGTCCACAACCTGCTGAAGCTCCACCGAGCCGGCGGCCTGTCTCTCCTCGGGGCAACCTGACCCCTTGCGAGCCTCACCAGCCAGAACCAAACCCGGTTTTCTCACATACCGTGGTGCATTCATCGCCATCGTGGTCATCATGACCGCGAAGGTGCCTGCAACGTCCTGCACAGATAACCGTTACCGACCCGGGCTCCTAGCCCATGGCGCGGACGGGTTTGCCTGCCACGATCGCTTCATTGTTTACCTTGCCCAGCAACTCCTTCCTGGCCGCGCCGACGGCCCGAGGGCGCGCACCTGCCGGAGATAACCGAGCGCTTCATGGCGTCCGGCGTAGTGATGCTGGTGGCCCGGCGGCTCTACCAGGACAGGGAGGGAGAGCTTCCCGCTCTTGCGCCGGAGGCAATCCAGTTCGTCCTCACGCCCTACCTTGGCGCCGAGGAGGCAAGGCTCGTGGCCAAGCCCTGAGCGCCACCCCACGGGTGTGGTTTGCCGACCTCATCGACGGCACACTCCGCCGAGTTCAGTGAGCCTGCGAGCGAGAAGGCTGAGGCCGGCTATTCCGTCGAGGAAACCATGCGCCGCCGTACCGGGCGGCCGACGATCGGCTCTGGACCCGCCAACGTGGAGTCCGTTCGCTTTGACCTCGAGCTGCACTCGGCGCTCGCAAGGCGCGCCGAGCGCGACCACGAGGCAAGGGCCTCCGTGATCCGCAAGGCACTGCGCCTTACCTTGAGGTCGGCTGGCCGGGAGATCATCGCCGCATGCGCGGCACGCCACTTCTAACCTGGCTTCCCCCACAGAGGGCTACAGCGTCCACGTCTGCTTCGCAGACGGCACAAGCGCCGACGTCGACCTCTCCTACCTGCTCGACTACGGCGGCGTCTTTGTGCAGATCGAGCCGCGCGACCGTTCAGCGAGTCGGCACCGCGTACTTCACCTCAGCCCAGGTGGGAATCGGTGGATTCAGGCTAAGATCGGCCGTAGTGATGCACTATGCATCGGCAGAAGCTCCACGGAGGTGGACGATCCGATTCTCAACTCGGTGTCCCATCTGTGTCCCATGGCGTTCAGCCCGGCGCGATGCCACTCACGTATTTTCGGCTCTAGCGAGCCAAATCCGCCCGGATAGCTCAGTTGGTAGAGCACTTCCATGGTAAGGAAGTCCGATGGGTCCGATATTTCTCGTCTGCTTCCCAAGTTTTGGCTCTCTAGAGCGGGAAAGCGGTCACCTGCAGCTAGGTTTCGGTGTCGCTTTGTGCAAGCAATTGCAGGCGTGGAGTTCCATCTGGTGTGCCATCTGAGTGCCATCGAATTCGGTCGGGTTGAGCCCGGTTTGAGCACTTCCAAAACGCGGAAGTGCTCATCAGAATTGCGATGGCGGCGACCCCCATTTCTCCCATCAGCCTCCCATCGAACGCGGGCCCAGGGGAGCTCTTCTCGGTCGCGCTCCGTCTCATCTCCTGAAGGCTGACCCCCGTCTGGGCGTGCAGAACGCCCACTTTTTTTTAGCACGCGCATGCGCGTGCAGTGGAGCGCTCATGCACGCCCAGACGGAAAGCAATCGCAGAAACCCCTGCCATCCGGCGCCGACGCTCTCCACAGCAGCCGGTCTCCTCTATATCTGTTGACCCTTGCCGGCGAGGTGGTGCTGGGAGCAAGCACCGCTGGCTCCTCGCCTACCTCGGCGCCGCGATCGTGGGGGCGTTCGTCCCCCTCGGGCTGAGCGCCGAGGCCCTCGCCTGGCTCGCCGCCTCCGCGCCCATCGCCTGGTCTGTGGCCGGTCTCTTCCGGCCCGGCGGCGGCTGGGTGTGGGGGCGACGCCTGGGAGCCCGCCGGGCAAGTGCCGAGGAGAAGCTCTTGATCGACGACGCGATCGAAACGCTGCGCGGCAACGATCCCGAGCTACGCGACTCGTTGCGCTTCTACGTCCTCGATGACCCGCTGCCGGGCGCAGCGGTGCGAGGCCGCACCGCGATCCTCACCCGCGGCCTGCTCGAGTCCGATTCGCTCGCCGCGGTCCTCGCCCACGAGCACGGCCATGCAGACAGCCTCGATGGCCGCCTCACCGAGGCGCTGCAGCGCTTGGCGCTCTGGCATGACCCACTGGGCCCGGTGCGGGTCGAGCGTGGGGGAGTGGCTCAGGTCGAGTACGACGACGACCACCGCGGCCGCCTGCTCTGGGGCCTCATGCGCTGGTCGCTACGCCTCGCCGGTGGCAGCTTCGCCCAGGGCCTGTTCGCCCCGCTCTGGGCTGCCCACTGGCGCTCCCGCGAGTACGCCGCCGACGGATACGCCGCGGCGCTCGGACAGGCCGAGGAGCTGGCCCGCCACTTAACCGACCACGTGCTGCCCTTCGATCCGCCCCAGGCGCGCCTGCTCTTCAACCGCTCCGAGCACCCGCCCGTCGCCCTGCGCATCGAGCGCCTGCTGGCGAGCTGCGAGGCGAGGGGATCGAAATGAGCGCCGCGAGCGTCTTGGAGGCGATGACCAAGTCACGATCCTGCCGCCAAACCGGCCTCGCTTCGGCCGAGTGCTTCTTCCGAACCCGAAAGGGGAGTGAGTCCGAATGATCGCGATCTATGAGTTCACTGCCTTTCTCCGCTTCGCGGCTGAGAATGTAACCGAGGCGCGCATGAGGGCGCGCGATCTCGTCGATGCCGTTCCACGCGGTGACGCGACGCTCGCCCTGGATGGCTCCGAGCCATCCGTCGAAGTCGAAGGTCAATCGGACGATGTCCGATTGAGCTACCTCCAGCGCCCCGGCCCCGCGCCGTCGCTTGCCGATCCTGGCACTGCTTCGCTGTGCGGTCGGGTCGGCAATCGCCTGCCCACCGGGGCGGGTACCAAACCAAGGAGTCGATCATGCCCGAAACGAGAACCGAGCGCGGGTTGGTGAGGACGGGACCGCTTCACTGCCCGGAGTGCGTAAGCGAAGGGGTGGCTGAGTGGGGCGATCACGCCGGGACCGAGTTGGAGTGCGGCAACTGCGGCGAGCGCTTCGAGCCCGGCTCGGCGCTGCTGCGCCTGCGCCAACTGGACACCGAAGCCTCTGCTGACTCCCTGGCCCTCGACCGCCTGGCGAAGTTCCTTTTTGCTGATCCCGACACCTTTCCGGGTGGCGTCGACGTCTGCATAGCTCTGGAAGAGGTACTGCTGCAGACAGGACGCGGACCGGCTGGGATGCACCACGCCGAGCGCCCGGAGGAAATCGAAGACGGCGATCGGACGCTCGACGCCGCCGTCGACCCGGCACGGGTTTACCAGACCGCTGCCGAAGCGCAGCGCGCTGAAGAGCCGGTGGATGGGGAGGAGGCGTAATGCCCGACTACCAACAGATGATCTGGCTCACCTTCTCCGCCGCCGATGAGCGCGAGGCGCAGGAGCTCAAGCGTCAGCTGCTCGACGAGCGCAACACGCAGTCGACGACGAGGTCTGCGGCGCGAGCGTGTATCCGGAGGCAGACCTTGAGCAACTCGCCTGAGCGTCTTGACCTGGCGCAGCCTCCTGCTGCGCCTCTTTGAGCGCCGACTTCGAAATCGCAATCCAACCGAAAGGACGAACATGTTCAAGCTGAACGAGGAGAAGCTGCGCGAGGCGCTACGCACGGACGACGAGTACTTCGAGCCGATCGCCTTTGACGACGGCCCCGACGAGCTGAACTCCATCGTGGACCGGATGCTTAACGAGGAGATCATCGAGTGCGAGCGCGCGGGGGCGATGATGTCGATCTACCCGCTGGCGATCGGCCAGCCCGACCCGGTACTCGCCGTCGGTACGTCGGAGGGTCCGGTGTTGCTGGGGCCCGAGGTCAGCTTCGAGGGCACCGACAGTACGACGGACGCGGCCGAGCGAACGGTCACGGTGGCGCGGGGGATTGTTGAGGACGCCAACGCGCTCTACGGGTCGCTCACGACCCTGATCGAGGAAGCGCAGGCGCCGCTAAAAGACATCGCTCGTTCTCGCCGACGATCAGCGCCCGGACCCCGAGACGTCCGTCGGCTATCGCGACGCCGTCGAAGCCCGTTCGACCGTATAGCGCTGCAGGCACGGCAAGGCCTTCAAACCGACCCGGTCTAGGACGCCGGGCGGGTTGGCGCCGGTCCGATTCCGACGCCGTTCTCTATGCCTGCAATTCAACCGAGGGGACGGCCCATGAACAACACCGCATCGAGCGCCTGCTGGCAAGCTGCGAGGCGAGGGTATCGAAATGAGCGCCGCATCCGTCTTGGGGGTGATGATGGAGCGGCGACGGTGCTCGCACATCGGCCTTGTGGTCTCTCAGTGCTGCTGCCGGCACTTCGTCACCCGACTTCGAACCGTTGAGGGCGTGTTGGGAGCGAGCGGCTTTGAGGGAAAGTTCTGATGAGCCGAGAACTCAAGGTCGCCGCGGATGTCGCCCAGCTGCTTCCCGCCGCCGTGCTCGCCCAGTTGGAGGCCGTGGTCGACGACCCCGACAACGTCTGCTGCGTCTGCGAGGAACTCATTGCTGGCCCATCTGCCGACGTGGCCGTCTTCGCTGAGGATAAATTCGCGCACGTCACACTGGCTCATCCTGCGTGTATGACCTCCGGGGTGCGCTCGGCTCCGGGCCTTGATCGGTGTATGGCTCAAGCGTGTACAGGACCGCGCGAGTCTGAGATGGCGACTCTGCTCGGCTTGCGCGATTCCAGCCCGCGGGCGCTGCTCTTTCTCGAACCATCGTTGACGGTATGCGGCTGGGATGGAGATCCACTTGGGACCTTCGCAGTAGGGCTCGGCCTCTCGCCCGTTCCGGCGCGATCAATCGGATCGCGCCACCGCCAACCGATCTGCTCAGCATTCAACGCCGGGAGGACGGGCTTGCCCTGCTCAACCAGTTCGGCACCGATTCCGCTCCCGCGAGCAGATCGGAACTCGATCAATGGTGGGCTGCAGCCGACGGCCAGGCGCTCGTCATCGTCGCCCGCGGCCTCGGCCTGAGCCGCACCGAGCCAGCCATCGAGGAAGCTCTGCAATTTCGCCCGGCTTGGGGTGGGATGGCTTCGCTTGACCGCTGGCCACCGCTATAAGGTCTCCTGATCATTCCGGCAGATGGGAGGAAACAACGGATGAACGCCAACCAACCCAACGCCGTTCCAGCCAACCAGCCGACCGTGGTTCAGCAGACCACGGTGATTCAGGTCGGATCGCACAAGAGCGTTGGGGGCGCCGTGGCGTTGGCCTTCTTCCTTGGGCCCCTGGGGATGCTCTACGCCACTGTCCCGGGCGCCTTCTTGATGTTCTTCATCAACGTCCTGGTGCTGATATGGACCGCTGGCATCGGCCTGTTGCTGACGATCCCGCTCGGCATGATCTGGGCGGGAGCGGCCGCCAGCTCGCACAACAAGGGCATGGGGATCGCGACTCAGGCCATCGCGGCGCCGGCCCGCACAGAGTCCGGCTGGCTGGCACCCAGATCCCGACGGCAGCGCTCGTCTCCGCTATTGGGACGGCCAACGCTGGACCGAGCACTACTCCGAGGCTCCGAGCGCCAATGAGGAGAAGGAGCCGCCGCAGCTTGAGGCCACCTCGCCTGAGGTGTCGGCAGCGGTGATGTGCGAGTCCTGCGGAGAGCAGCTCGCCACGGACCACAGGGTCTGCGCGTCCTGCGGTGCGGCTCGTCCTACCTCTGCCTGAATAGGCCGGCATCGGTCCCACCTACTCAGGAAGGCCGACTGCAAACTCGGCAATAGCAAGGGCAAGAAAAGCAAGTCGGCCTCTTTTATATAGAGCGCCACGTCGACCTCACCCGTGGTCCTGGCGAGAGCCTGGCGCCCGAGCTGTGGGGATTTCGGCGATCGCAGACGACCTCGCCCCGGCCGACCTCAGCAACAGGTCTACGGCTGCTTGACGCTGGGCGTGCGGCGACTCTCAGGATGGCACGCCGAAGGCGTGCGTTCGTCGCCCAATGCACGCCCAGCAAAGGTCAAGCAAGGCCTCGTTTTCTCGCCGGGGTCGCTGCCGCAAGCCAACTCCGGAGGAGGTAGTGATCCTGCGCCTGCTCTCCGAGCAGGTTGCGATCCCCCTCGACCAGCTCGCCCGCTTCATCGATGTCGAGCCCAAGCAGGCCAAAAGCATCGTGGCCAGTCTGGCCAAGGTGGGCGCCATCAGCCAACGCCGCTTTTTGGCCAAAGATGCGCCGTGGGTCTGGCCCACGAGCAGTGGTGCCCGGCTCTCCGGGACGGACTTGCGCCCGCTCGTCCCGACGGTGCGGTCGCTCACCCACCGCCGCGCGGTGAACGAGGTACGTCTTTACCTGGCCACGCGCGCACCCGAAGGCCGCTGGGTCTGCGAACGCGAGGTCCAACGCCGCCTTGAGCCCAATCTACCCAAGCCCGACGCGGTCTTTGAGATTGGCGCCGAGCGCCACGCGATCGAGGTCGAGCTGAGCCTCAAGGGAAGGCCGGCGCTGCGCGCGGTGATTGCCTCCCACAGCGATCGCTACGACGCGGTCCTCTACTTCTGCAGCCCCCAGACCCGCAACCTGCTCAACGAGATGCACGATCTCCGGCGCTGGCCGAAGCTGATCGTGCGCGACGTGCCAGGGCTGGAGCGCGGTCTCACAACTCGAAGCCGGGGGTTCGGCCAGCCGCTGAGCGAGGGGCTTCCGCCCACACACGTGCGTTGGGCTCGCCGCCGCAAGCTGGCACGCACTCCAAAGCCTTGGGAGCGCCGCATCCTCGCTTTGATCTCCGAGCAGGGTGCGATTCCACTCGATCAGCTGGCCCGTTTCTTGGATTGCGGTCCCGATCGGGCCGAGTGGGTTGCCGAGCATCTCTGCGACGCCAGATTTGCGCGGCGAGCGCGCCTGTTGGCTGACGACCCGGACTGGATCTGGCTGACCGAGGGCGGTAACCGGCTCTCGCAGGCGGGGTTCGATGCCTACCTGCCCTCGCCCGGCGCTCTGGCCCGCCTGCGGGCGATCAGCGAGGTGCGCCTGCGGGTCGAGATGGGCGCTCCGCAGGCGAGCTGGATCGGTTGGCGCACCCTGCGCCGCGAGCTGTGCGGGGCCGGCCGGATTCCCAACGCCATTGTCGAGATCGGTGACGAGCGTCACGCAATCGAGGTCGAGTTGAGGCGCAAGGAAAAGGAGGATGCCGCGGCGATGATCGCCCACCGCAGCGCCAACTACGACGCGGTGATCTGCTTCTGCACGGCGAAGACGCGGCGCTTCTACGAGCGCCTGGCGGCCGAGAACCACTGGCCGAAGCTGCTCATCCAGTCATTGCCGGCGCCAGAAACCGCGCGAGTTGAACCAGCGATCGAGGGGGGCGCGAAGAAGGGCCAGGTTCCGGGCGGAGAGGCTGCGTTCTCTGCCCGCTGCGCCGACATCAACCCGGCCGCCGTCTCGCTGGGGTTGGCGCGCCGATGAGGTCGATGTTGAGGAGCTGTTTCAGAAGGTTGCTCGCCATTCGAGTCTTCTTCCTCCTCGGGGCTCGCAATACCCGTTTTGGCAGCCGGCAATCAACCCGCAACGCTCTGAGGTAGACGATGGTTTGTGGGCTGAGCTGGAGCCCTTGGTTCCGAAGGACCGGCGTTCTGGGCCCGGCTCGAAAGTCAGGCGGATGCCGGATCGTACTGCGCTCAGCGGGATTCTCTACATCGCCCGCAACGACGGCATCACTTGGCGCGACCTTCCGCGCGAGCTTGGCTACGGCTCTGGCAGCACCTGCTGGCAGCGTCTTCGCCGCTGGGAACGGGCTGGGGTCTGGGTAGATATCCAGCGGCTGCTGCAGGCGAAGTTGGACGATGGCGAGCGGATCGCGTGGTCCAAGCTCGTGCCGCAATCTGCTTCTGAGAGCACGGTCACATCTGTGGGGCGCCTGTAGTGGGGCCGCTGCCACGCCTCCGCCCCGTCGGCTGGAAGGTCGGTTGGTCCTTGTAACACACCACCTGCGGTCGATATCGGCCAAAGCCGACCACCGGCTTTCAACCCGCTGCCGAAATCGGCACCTCCCGCCCTTCCTCCCCTCACAACTGCCCCGGTCCCAGCCACCGCCCACCTCCCCGCCGCTCCTCACCTCCCCCTCCGATCCAGACATCCCGCCGACCTCCTCACCCCGATCCGCTTCGCCCAATAGGAGATCCCCCCGTGCCTCGCGGCCGCGTGGAAGAGCCGACCAACGCCAGCCTCTTCGAATTCGCGCCGCGACGGGAAGATGGCCCGCTCACCGACGAACGCAGCCAGCTCTCGCTCGATCTGTTCCTTTGACCACCGCCAGTACACCTTCCCGTGTTGGATCCCGAATTCCTCAGCCCAGTCCGCGACGCCGCGGCCAGAAAGGACCGCCCTGCGGGCGGCCGCCAAGCCCTTGGCGTCGAACTCCTCAGGCGATGGCCAAGCGTCGCGGTAGCAAAGCAGCGGCGCAAGCGCATCGTGAAGCAGGGTGTCGTTCCAGCGCACGATCCCCTTCGGCACTTTCACTCCCAGCTTGTGCCCCCAATAATGCGGGCCTCCCCAGATCAGTACCTGGGCATGAAGCCGCCCGCATCCGTCCTCCGCGAAGTCGGGATATTTGGGCCACTCGTCTCGACTGGCGAAAAACGCGCGCAGCGCCGCCTCGAGCCTCCGTTGGGGCCACCTACGAGGCTGCCGCAGTTTCCTGGCTCGCCTCAGTTCCGGATTGAAAGATCCAATCGTTCTGAGGAGGTCGATCGCCAGCGGTCCACAGCCGCGTCTGAACACCCACGCCCGCTCGATAACTGGAGCGGTTCCGCGCTCAACGACGACGCAGTCGATCAGCTCCATCACTACTGCGCCGCGGTCCTCCCAGCCCAACCCTGGCCAGCGTCGTTCGAGATCCTCGGCGTTAAACCTTGGCTTCTCCACCGCCCGCCGGGCTCGGGCCAGCTCGAGCAGCCTCCGTTCGCAGAGCCGTTGCCGTTCGGCAGTCCCGGCCTCAAACGACTCCGACCCGAGCGTTCTCAGTAGCCTTGGATTGTCCTGATAGGAGACCAGGTCCTCTTCCGCCTTCGCCAGCGCGTCTTCGTATTTCGTTACTGCGTCTCCGCTGCCACTGGGCTCGCCCCGGCGACACAGGTTCAGCACGAACTCCTCGATCAACGGGTCAATGAGTTCGGTGCCCACCCGGGCAGGTTCGGGGCACCGGCCGTTCGATCCAAAGCATGCGTAGAAGTTCGACCTGCTTCGACCCGGGAATTTCTGGACGCTCATCAATCGCCCGCAGGCGGCACACCTGATCCGCCCCGAGAGCAGGCCCTGCGTCCACGCTCGCGGTTCCTTCGGCTGAGACTGGCATTCCTGCCAGGTGCCGGAATCGACGATCGGCTCGTGTGCGGCTGGGTTCTTGTGAGCACCGATGTGCGCCTCGCCCCGGTAGGCCGAGTTCCGAATCATGTCCTGCGCATGGCCAACGCTGAACGGCACTCCGGTCTCCGTTTCGAGCTCAGACTCGTTCAGAAAACCGGCGATCTTCTCGAACGTTTCTCCCCGTCGGCGCCGCTCGAAAGCCTCCCGGATCACCACAGCAGCTCCGGGTTCGACGACCAATCGCCTATCTGGACCATGTCGGTAGCCGATCGGTCCTCTGCTACCGACGTATACCCCTCGCGCGATCGCCCGCGCCTGCGCAATCCCCCAGTTGTTGCGAACTCGCTCGTACTCCCACTCGCCCACGCAGAACAGGATCCGCATCACCAGCTTCCCCGTTGGCGTGCTTAGGTCGAAGCCGTCCTGCACGCTGACGAAGGTGCCGCCGGCCCCCTCGATTCGGGCAATCGAGCGCAGCCCCTCCACCACCGAGCGCCCGAAGCGATCGAGCTTCGCCACGATCACCCCGTTGGACTCGCCGGACTCGACCCGTTCGATCGCCTCCAGCAACAGCGGCCGGTCGGCGCGAGCCCCACTCTCGTCGAGCTCTTCGAAGACCTCACCCAAGATCGCCTTGTGTGAGTTCGTCCACGCTTCGATCTCACCCCGCTGCACCGACGGCGAGATGAACCGATCGCCGCGGCGGCCTCCCACCTGAGATACCCGGATGTATCCGTCAAGAAGCACGGCTCATGCGTCTCGCCGAGGCCGACTTCGAGGGCGCATCCTTGCCCCACGCTCGAGCCCGAGCCGCTCCCTCCAGTGGGCGATCCCGCCTTTCCTGCAAGCTCCTTCATACAGCTTCCTCTTGCCCGCTTCTTCGAACTCGGTCGATCCCGGAAACACCGTGCGATCGCCCACGAACTCGATCAGCTCGCGCTCGATTCGAGCCTCGGTCATGACGTCTTTCGCAGTCAGAAATTCGAACCCGTACTCCCTCGCCCAGCGCGCCATGCCTCCCCTGTGTTGGATTGCCGCGTACAACGGAGTCATTCCCTGCGCTTCGAGCTCCTTGATTTCCGGCCACTCGCTTGCGCCCTCGACCAGCGGCGCAAGAGCGTTCCGAATCAGCGTCTCGTCCCAGTAGACCATCCTGTAGGGAACCGGTAAGCCGAGCTTGTGTCCCCAGTAATAGGGCCCGCCCCAGGCCATCACCTGAGCATGCAGAATCGCCTCTCCCGCATCGGCGAACTCGACATAGTTCGGCCACCTGGTGCGAGTCGCCAGGAAGTTGCGTAGCTCCCTCTCCAGTCTTCCTGGCGGCCAGCGTCGAACCCCTCGCACCTGCATCGCGCTCTCGACAAGAGCTCCGAGCGGCTTGACTCTTTCGCGGGGCCGCGGAGGGATCGGTCCATCGCCGCGCTTCAGCACCCACGCTCGCTCTGTCACCGGATTCTTCCCCCGTGCCACGATGACGCAATCGATGAACTCGCGCAGCGCTGACCAGCGTTCATCCCAGCTCAGGCCAGGCCACCTCGTTCGAGGTCGGCAACATCGAACCTCGCCCGCCGCACAGCTCTTCTTGCTTCACTCACCTCGAGGAGCTTGTGTTCCATCTTGCGTTGGCGGCTGGCAATGCCGGCCTCAAAGCCCTTCGCCCCGAGTCTTCGCTGCAGCTTGGAATTGTCGCGGTAGGCAGCGAGATTCCTCTTGGCCTCCCCCAGGGCCTCATCGCACCGCTCGGCCTCCGGATCGCCGGCACGCGCATTTGTCCGGCGCCACATCCCGAACATCATCGCCTCGACAAGTGGATCGATCAGATCGGCTCTGACGTGAGAAGGGGCCGCGCACTTCCCGTTCACCCCAGGGCAGGTATAGATCAGGGTTGCGCATTGTGTGCGCACCGGACGCATCAGTCGTCCGCAACTGGCGCACCGCACCCGCCCTTTCAGCAGCGACTCAACCCGCCGACGCGGCGCCCTCGGCGGGGACTGGCACACCTCCCAGGTGGCCGCATCGACCAATGGCTCATGCGCGCCCGGCTTGCGATGCGGTCCGGAGCGAACTTCCCCTCGGTAGGCACGCGTTTTGATCATGTACTGCACATGAGAGTGGGTGAAAGGGACGCCCGATTCGGTCCTCAGATCAGACGCGTTCAGGAAGTCGGTGATCGCTTCGAACGTCTCTCCCCGTTTACGTCGCTCAAACACCTCCCTCATGATCGGCGCTGTCTCCGGGTCGATCTCCAGTCGCCGGTCTTTCCCTCGCCGGTAGCCGGCTGGGGTCTTGCAAGCGATGTAGAGGCCGCGCGCCACCGCTCGTCCCCGCGCCACGTCCCAGTTTGTCCGCACTCGTTCGAGCTCCCACTCCCCGATAGAGAACATGATCCGCAGCACCAATTTGCCGGTCGAGGTGCCGAGGTCGAACCCGTCCTGAACGCTGATGAAGGTCCCACCTGCATCGTCGATTCGAGCAATTGCACCCAGTCCGTCCAACAGCGAGCGACCGAAGCGGTCGAGCTTGGCGACGACCATTCCATCGGATTCGCCGCACTCCACCCGCTCGATCGCCTCCATCAAGAGTGGTCGATCCGCCCGCCCGCCACTCTCGTCGAGCTCTTCGAAGACCTCGCCCAGAAGTGTGCCGCTCGAGCTTGTCCACGCCTCGATCTGCTCGCGCTGCACGGAGGGGGAGATGAATCCATCACCGCGCCTACCAGCCACCTGTGAGACCCGGATGTAGCCGTCGAGGATCAAGTCACGCGGGGTTAAGTAGGGCAGGCCCAGGTCGTGCGCTCCAAGTCGACGACCCTCGTAGCCCGTCCGGCTGCTCGGCCGCAATCGTCAGCTCCCCGCCCGCACGCTCGCGCAGGACGACGTAGTCGCCCTCCAGCTCGCCGCTGATCGTTATCCGGAGCAGTCCGTCCACGCCCTGCGATGATTACAGATCCGCAGACAACACGTTTCGCTATCCTTACACCGAACGCCTCAGCTCGCCTCTCTCCTTCGGGATGACGTGGCTCCCGCCGATATCCGCCTTGCACAGGGGGAGGGGGGAGAGTCTCGCCACCCCACCCACCCCCTTATGTCGGTAGCCGGTCCATCGTGGGGCCGACCAAGAGAAGCAACCGAGAGCTGTCCCCAGAGAGCCGTCCCCTGTCACTCACCGTCCGCGGTGAAGCTGCCCCTGCCTTCCCTTCACTCCCAATTCCCATGCCATTGAATCCCTTATCCCTTCCCGCCCTCCCCAACCGCCAGCGCATACGCCTCCTCCGCTCCAAGGAACGGCGCCAGGGTCACGTAGACGGCCGCCGGCACCATCTCCGCCAGTCGCTCCGCGCCCTTCTGCTTGACGTGGTCATAGAAGAGCGCGTACAGCGCCCCGCCGATCGCCTCGGCCGTGATCGGCGGGATGTCGGGCGCCAACTCATAGCCCGGCGCCAGCAGCCCCTCCATTCCTTCAGTCACCACCTCGCGCTGCTCCAGTGCCCGTTTCCCAGCCGCATACATCTCCACAGCGCCAAGCCGCGCGTACTCGGGCTCCGTAACGCCGAAGCTGAACATCGCCTCCTGGGTGTCGTGCACGGCGTGGGACCAGTCCGAGGCCCGCCGAAAGGCGGGCAGCGCCGCCGCCAGCATCTGAGAGGAGCCGCTGTCGAGGGCGGCCACCATGGCCTCTTCTTTGTGAGAGAAATTTTCGTAGAACGTTCTTTGCGAGGTGCGCGCGCGCTCCACGATATCCGCCACCGTCGTCTCGGGGTAGCCCTTTTCAGCCACCACGGCAGCCAATGCCCGCAGCAACCGCTCCGGCGGGTTGGAGGCCGCCTGGCGCTCCTCGAAGGGCCGGGCCTTGAGCGAACGTCGCCGCGGTACTCGCAACGGGCCGGGGGGTGGGGGATAGCAGAAGATCCAGTCCCAGAGCTGCGGGGCCAGCTTCACCAGCTCCTCCTCATCTCCCCTGTAGAGGCGCTTGTGGATCACCTTCTGGATCCCGCCGATCAGCGCCCGCACGATCTCCGACGGCATCCCCTCATGGCCCGGGATCGAGTCGAGCATCCGCTTCACCAGGACCTCGAACGCGTCCAAGGTCCGATCGACCAGCGCCACGCCCTCCGGACCGGCTGCGTAGACCTCGACGAAGCACATCTTGGCCGCCGCCGGCTGGGCGACGATCAACTTGAGCAGCGTTTCGAATGCCTGCTTTGCTAACTCTTTGTCTGGGGGCTCCAGTCCTCCTGTTACGGTTTCGAGCGCCGGCTCGACCAGCGCCTCGATCGCGGCGAGGAAGCAGGCTTGTTTATCCGTGAAGTGCCGATAAAAGGCACTCCGGGAAACGCCTGAAAGCTCGATCAGGTCTGCGACCGTAGTTGCCTCATAGCCCTTCTCGGCGACCGTCGCCACCATCGCCGCGAACAGCCGCTCGCGCTGGTTTTTCTCCGCCTCATCCCGCGGCGTGCCCCGTCCCGGCGGCAGCATCCTGTCCCGCAACTGGCTGGCATCCCCCCACGGCGTTAGCACCATCGAGGCGGGACCATATCCGGGGTTTCGCGGGTCTTTCAGCGCCATCTCCGACACCGGCTCCCGTGGTACGTGATCGGCCTCGGAAGCCAAATTCTGCGCCCCCCACTCCTCGACTAATTGCCTATTGTAGAGCCTTAGCCTCAATCCACCGATTCACCGCACTGATTCGTCCGCTCCCATCATGAGAATGACCTCCTGAGCAGGCAAACAGCGGCTGTTTCGGGCAGCCGCGGCCTGACGTCAGGAGGTCACTCACATGGTGAAGGGTTCTGAGGAGCTCGTGCGACTCGACTCGCTCGGCGTCGAGTTCGACGACGAGCGGCTTATCGCCAACGCAGGGTTGGTCTTGGTTGCTACCTTGAGCAAGCGGCTCGGCATCGAGCAGATGGTGGACAAGATGGTCCGCTTGGGAGAGCGAGCCGGCGCCGCCCACCCCGGGCGCAAGGTGGCGACCCTGATCCACGCAATTGCCGCCGGCGCGGACTCGATCGATGACGCAGACGTGCTGCGCAGCGGCGGCAGCGAGGCGCTGCTCGGCCACAAGGCGATGGCGCCCTCGACGCTCGGCACCTTCCTGCGCGCCTTCACCTTCGGCCACGTGCGCCAGCTCGACCGGGTCTTGGGCGAGACGATCAAGCGCGCCTGGGAGCTGGGCTCGGGCCCCGGCGCGGGGCGCCTGGTGATCGACATCGACAGCTTCCTCGGCGAGGCCGCCGGAGCGCTCAAGCAGGGCGCCTCCTTCGGCTACACCGGGGTGCGCGGCTACCACCCGCTGCTCGCCACCAGGGCGCTCACGGGCGAGGTCCTGCACGCCCGAGCGCGCAAGGGCGCGGCCAACTCCGGGCGCGGCGCCCTTCGCTTCTGCGAAGAGCTGATTGCCCGGGTGCGCCGCGCCGGGGCCACCGGGGAGATCCTGATCCGTGCCGACTCTGCCTTCTACTCGCACAAGGTGATCGACTACCTGCAGGCCAAGGGCTGCCTTTACTCGATCGCGGTCAAGCTCCACAAGCCGATCGCAGAGCGGATCGCCCAGATCCCCGAGGACGCTTGGCGGCCCGTACCCGACTACCCCGAGAGGGGCATCTGCGAGCTCGCCGAGACCACCTACGGCGGCCGGCGCCTGGTGGTGCGCCGCGTCCACCTGCACGCCCAGGCCGAGCAGACCGAGCTCTTTGCCTACTGGCGCCACTTCGCCTTCCTCACCAACCGCACAGAGGACATGCACACTGTTGACGCCGAGCATCGCCGCCACGCCGAGGTGGAGCTGGCGATCCGCGACTTAAAGGACCAGGCGCTTGCCCACTTCCCCTCCGGGAGCTTTGCCGCCAATGCCGCCTGGACGGTGATCGCCTGCCTCGCCCACAACATGGCGCGCTGGGTCGGGCAGCTCGGCCTTAAGGATGAGACCTGGCGCGCGGCGCGAACGATCCGCCGCTGGCTGATCGCCCTGCCGGGCCGGCTCACGCGAACGGCTCGGCGCTTCACCCTCCACCTGCCGGCCCGCTGGCCCTGGCAGGAGGCGTTCATCGAGGCGCTCGCCAGGATCAGGGCGTTGCCGGCCGCGGCCTGACCCTCCCCTCACCTGCTTCACCCACCGGCCGGCCTCCCGGTCGTCTCGGCCTGCCCGTTTCTCCGTCACCAGCCACCGGCGGCCGACATACCGTGGCTTGCCTCCGCCCGGCACGCCTTCGAGGCGGCGGTTTTCGCCGTTCACACGGGTTGCGCCGCGATTCGCCTATCTGTGGAGGTGAATCGGTGGATTGAGGCTTATGCGTAGTCCTCCAAATTTCCTGAGAAGTCACTCTTTGCCGGTGTCCCTTGACAACTCGGTCCGCGTCTGTTCTCATACCACTCGGCCCCGAAACCACCGAACCCTTCGCGGAAACGGCGTGTTCCAAGGCCAGGAGAAGAGATAACCGGCTGACCCGTACCGGGCCAGGGGATCCACGTTCGTGGATCAGGGCAAAGGTACGACAGCCAACGGCCGAGGAGAGAGCCAAGTTGAGGACAGCGTCCGGACCCAAACCGGGCTTCACCGCCAGCCAAGGCATCCCTTCCGCTGCCGATGGCCGCCCTCGCTCGCTCTTCCGAGCCCGGAGCCTCCGTGTGACATGCGCTGCTGCCCCTTCAGGCGTTGCGGACCAGTTCGGCGAGAACCTCGCGGACGCTTTTGCCTCGCTCCACGGCCAACTCCACCAACCGCTTCGTGTCCTCGTCGTTGAGTCCGGGCAGAACGATCACCTCGGCGTCGGGGTTTCCCTCTTGGACCCGGACGTAGCGCGGGTCGCGCGGGTCGATCGACGCCAGGAACTCGTCGAAGTCGCCGGGCTGGAGATCGGGGTCTGTCCAGGGATCCTTGGTCATGGCTCAGCCTCCCAGCATCTTACGCTCGCTCTTGGCCGCGGTCCGGCCGGTTACGACCAGCCAGCTACTAGGCTCCAGGGTCCGCTCGACCACCAAGGTCAATGCCCGGCCCCCGCCGGTGAGGCCGATCAGCAGTTGCCGGTTCGCGCCGCCCCCAGCCGGGTTGTGCGTGACGACGTTGACGTTCCAAAGCAGCTGCCTGGCCTCCCGCTCGGAGATGTCGCGGGCTCCCAGCTTCTCGACTGCCGTTCCGTTGATGAGCAAGTCGCGGACTACGTCAGGCACGGATCGACTCCGGTTGCGTTCATCTACTCCCACAAGACGTACGCAACCCCCGATTCGACACCCCCAACTGCCGCCGCTCCTCTGAGCCCCACTCGCGCCCCTGGCCTCTCGCCGATGCCTTTGCGGCTTACGCTTTTTGGCCCGAGCGCCCGTCCGGTCGACCGACCTCGTTTGGTCGAAGCCGGATCGACCGCAAGGGCGCCAAGTCCCACCCAAGCCCCGCCAGCTCGGATCGGCGAACTCTGCTCGGCCCCCGCCGCGCCCGAATCTGCCTGCGCAAGTGGGGCTCAGAGGAGCACCGCCGACACCACCTACCTTAGCCGGGCCGCAGTCATCAGCGCGACAAGTCGCGCTGACGCGCCAACGACTCCGAGCGCAGCGAATGGGTTGACGGCGGTCCCGGCTCACAATCCCACCTGGTCCGCTGCGTCGGGCGCAGCCCTACCAGCGGACCTAATTGCAGCAGTTGCAGTAACCGCCCGAACCACCGAGGCCGCTCCAGGGCCCACCGCCCCCGCCCCTAACCGCTCCGCCGCGCGTCTACCAGACGATCCGCGCGGGGTCGAAATCGGTGATGTCCGTGTCCCGGCTGACCAGCCGTGTCCCACACTCGAGGGCCGTCGCGTAGATGATCCTGTCGGCGGGATCGCCGGGGAAAGCGAGGTCGAGCGAGCCCGCCCGCAGGGCGATCGCGACAGTGGGGGGAAGGGCACCTACATCATGAGTGCTCAGGGCGTCGCCGACCCAGGCGCCGACCGGACGATCCAGCTCCAGGCGGCCGCGCAGGGTGAGGTAGGCGATCTCCTGCACGCTGATCGTGCTGATCGCCGGCTCGGCGTCTTCGGCGATCGCCCTGCGGGCACGCTCGCTGAGCCGCTCGGACCCGTCGGCCAGCCAGACGAAGGCGTGGGTGTCCAGCAGGATCAATCCCGCTCGACGTTCCAGGGGCCCATCGAGAAGTTGACGAACTCCTCGGCGGAGATGTTGAACTTGACGCTGCCGCGCAGGTCCTGCCGGGGGCGTGTTGGCTCAACCCGGACGACCGGGCGACCCCGCTTGGTGACGACGAGCGTCTCGCCGGTCTCCGCAACCTCGTCGAGGAGCCGCAGGCAGCGGGCCTTGAACTGGGTTGCGGTGATCTCTTTGGCTCCAGACATGACCACGGTCATCGTACCAGGTCATATTGCAATCCCAAATCCCTCCACCGACCTTCCCCAACCGGCGCCCGCCCGCTCTCCCTGGCAGGCGGCGTCCACCGAGCAGCGCGCGGGCGGCTCCGAAGGTATTGGGCACTCCTCCCATTGGCCTCGGGCCGCCCGCCGCCGCTCCATCTCTCCGGCGTCTGGCACCCACCCGGCCGCCGCCGATCCAGCCCGCACCCCCATACACCCTCCGAGCCCCGCCTTCGCTTCCGGGCTCTCGCCAACGCCTTCGCGGCTTACGCCGCTTTCACCTAGCGCCCGATCGCTCACCGGCCTCCCAGGGACCGCCAGCCGCTCATTGAAGAGCAGCGGCTTGCCGCTGCGACCGGCCATTGCGGCGCCAGCGGTCGCGCCTGGTGTCGGTCGAGAGGCCGGCTCGCTCCCGGGCGCCACGTCCCAGGCAAGCGCCGCCGCTCGGATCAGCAACCTCTGCTCGGCCACCGCCACACTCGGCCGCGAGAGCGGGGCTCGCAGAGGGTCCGGTACCACCCATCCCAGCCGGGTCGCAGTCACCGCCGTGACGAGTCGCGGCGGCGCGAGCCCGCAGGGCGCAGCGACCCCGAGCGCCCCAGGCGCGAGTGGGTTAACGGCGGTCCCGGCTCACAATCGCGCAAGGTCGGCAGAGCGCGCTGCTGATCCACCGCATTCCTCTGACCTCCACACACCGTCTGGCACAGCCCGCCCCGCCGACCTACCCGCCAGCGCAGTAACAGTTCCGTCCCCCTTCACCGCCACAGGGATCACCACCTCCGCCTCATCCCTAACCCACTCCCCCCTGCCTTCCACGGCAGGCAGCTGGGCAGGGGGGAGTGGGAGAGAGACACCCACCACCGACCTTTTCGCATCACCCGCCACGGGCCCGCAGTCCCGTGCCGGCCTCATTGAGCAGTCAACCCGGCTAAGTGGACTCTCCACCCGGCCGCAGTCAACAGGGCCGGCCGGATCGCCGGCAGGCACTACACAAGGAGTCATCTAACTCATGTCACGTCTACGTCTACGCACGCGCTATGCCGCGCTCCACGACCAATTCGGCACCGCCGGCCTGGTCCTCTCAATAGTCGCCATCGTCCTCGCCCTCGGCGGCGGCGCATACGCCGCCAGCCACTCCGCCACCGCCTCCAAGGCGAAGGCAGGTAAGCCCGGCCCCCGCGGCAAAACCGGCCCACAGGGCGCCCCCGGCGCAACTGGACCAGCCGGTCCCGCAGGACCGGCTGGCACGAACGGTACTAATGGCAAAGACGGTACCAATGGTACCAACGGCACCACCGGCTACACCGAAACCCTCCCCGAAGGCCAGTCCGAGCACGGCACCTGGGCCTTTCAGTGGAGGGCCAACGCAGAGGAAGCAGTGACTGTGCCGATTTCCTTCCCGATCTGGCTTGAAAAGCCCATCGAACACGGGCACGTTCAGATTATCCCAGAAGGCGGTATGGGCTCCGGTGGCTGTGAAGGTGGGACAGTCGCAGAACCGTTCGCTAAATCTGGCTATCTCTGCGTTTACGTGCTCGAAGCAACCTCTCCACCAGAAGTCGAATTCCCCTCCTACGCCCTCCGCAGCGAGGAAACCGGAGAAATTGAAGCAGCCGGCAGGAGTGGCGCTCGCCTCTTTAGCAAGGTTGACTCAGGACCCCTTCCTGTAAGCGCTGACGGCGTCTGGGTCGTCACCGCGCCCGAAAAGCCCTAAGGAGTCAGGCCCTCGCGCTGATCGAGCGGGCCGGGAGGACACACGCTCTTCCCGGCCCGCGCCTCGGCCCCTCGCTTCCTACTACTCGCCAAGACAGATGCACTACCGCCCCCACAAAGCCACCGCCCCCCCTTGGGCACGGCCGCGATGCCTCGCTCTCTCGCCGCTCTTGGCGTTCGTCGCCCTGTTCGCCGTCTCTCCCGCCCTCGCCTCCGCCGCGGTCGGAGGCCACGCCTTCTCTAGCTCCTTCGGCACCGCCGCCTCCACGCCCGCCAACCCCTACCCGCTCTCCGAACCGACCGACGTTGCCGTCGATAACTCCTCCGGGTCCTCTGCCGGCTACGTCTACGTCACCGACACCGCCAACCACCGCGTCGAGAAGTTCGGCCCTTCGGGCCAATTCCTCCTCATGTTCGGCTCCGAAGTCAACAAGACCGCCGTCGAAGACCACGGTTCCACAGAAGAACAGGACCTCTGCACCGAGGCTTCCGGTGACGAATGCCAGTCCGGCACCGAAGGCTCCGCCCCCGGCGCCTTCGAGAGCCCGACTTTCGTCGCCGTCGACGGCTCCTCCGGCCTCTCCGCCGGCGACGTCTACGTCGGCGATACCGGCGACGATCTCGTCTCCAAGTTCGACCCCCAAGGCCACCTCATTGCCTCCTGGGGCAACAACGGCGAAGGGCCCCATAAGAACGGCCCGCCCGACGGGCAGCTGAACGGCTCTCCCACCGAAACCTTCGAGCCCCTCGCCGGGATCGCCGTCGATGATCTCGGCGACCTCTTCGTCTACGGCGCCCCCGAAGCTGGGACCGTCGCCCCGATGCTGCGCTTCGAACAGTCCGGTCACTTCCTCGAGGGGTTCGTGACGCCTGAAGAAACGCGTGGCAACTCGCACATAATCGCGCCGGTCGGCATCGCCGTCGACTCCGAAGACAACACCTACACTGCGATCACCCCCGAAGGCGGCGTCGAGAAGTTCAACGCCGTGGGCCGCCGCCTCGGTCAGGAGAGCGCCCTCGAAGGCACCACCGGACTCGCCACCGACCCCGACACCGGCGACCTCTATGTCGACCAGGGCGGCGCCTCGATCTACCACTTTCTCGCCGGCTGCCCGGTCGCCATCGAAGTGAACTTCTTCAACAGCGGCTGTGGCAGCGCCGACCAGTTCGGCTCAGAACCCGGCCCCGGCCAGCTCACCGGCGCCAGGGGCCTCGCCTACGGCGCCTCCTCAAAGGACGTCTACGTCGCCGATACCGGCGCCAACCGGGTCGAGACCTTCACCCCCTTCTACCTGCCCACCGTCGCCCTCGAAGAACCGACGAGTCTCCAGCCCAGCTCACTCACCCTCAACGGCGAAGTCAAACCCGAAGGCGGCGAAGAAGTGATCGGCTGCCGCTTCGAATACGGCTACACCACCGCCTACTCCCTCGGCTCGCTCCCCTGCTCCCAGACGCACTTCTCTGCGCCCACCCACGTCAGCGCCAACCTCACCGACCTCGCCCAGGGCGTTCACTACCACTACCGCCTGGTCGCCCAAGACGAGCACGCCGAAAGCCATACCCCCGATGCCCAGGTCAGCCCCGCCCAGGCCCCAACCATCGAAGGCACCATTTCCACCGAAGTGACTCAGACGACCGCCGAGCTCTCGACCAAGGTCGACCCGCAGGGCCGCGAAACCACCTACCGCTTTGAATATGGCACCACCACCGCCTACGGCAACAGCGCTCCCAATCCCCCTGAAGGCGAAAGCCTTGGCTCCGGGTCTGCCCCCGAGCGCAGGAGCGTCCAGCTCACCGGCCTCCAGCCCGGCACCACCTACCACTACCGGGTCGTCGCTCAAAACGAATACGGGACCACGACCACCGAAGACCATACCTTCGGCTTCTATCCTTCGCCCTGCCCCAACGAAGCCCTCCGCCAGCAGAGTGGCTCCGCCGGCCTTCCGGACTGTCGGGCCTATGAGTTGGTCTCCCCTGCCGAAGCCGGCAGTGTCTTGCTCTTCCCCTCCGACGGGCCGAGTTCCGGGCAGGCGGCCGCTCCGTCCCGGCTCGCCTACGTCGGCGCCTGGGGTCTGGTCCCCGATAGCGGCGGCGAACCGTCCAACAGCACCGGCGACCTTTACGTGGCGACCCGCACCGACCAAGGTTGGGTGACCAAGTACGTGGGCCTTCCCTCCGAGCAGGCATACCGGACTGGCGGGCCACCGTGGGCCAACACCGATGCAATCTACTCGCCTGATTATTCGCAGTGGGGAGTCCTCGCCGATCCCAGCCTCTCCAGGATCGTCGACTGGAACGACGGTCACTGGCCCTTCCCCGGCGGCGGCTCCCTCGGAGAAGGCCCTGGCACCGACTCATCCGAGGCGCCCTACGTCTGGGACTCCACCACGGGTGTGCTCGACGAACGCTGGCCCACCGACCTCCTATCCGTTCCAGACGCAGAAGAATTCAAGGGCGAGACTGCCGCCTCCGAAGACCTCTCCCACTTCGTCTTCTCTTCGAACTTCCGCTTCGTCAAAGGGGCAGCTCCAGGCGATGTCTATGACGACGACACGGCTACCGATAGGGTTGCAGTTGCCTCGCTGCGCCCCGGTAGCGGGGAATCGTTTGCGGCGCAGCCGCTCAAGGTCTCCTCGGACGGCTCCCGCATCCTCATCACCGTCGGCGGCGGTCTCTGCACCGGGATCACCCAGGAGGCTCCCTCCTGCGGCGCGGGCCAGCTCTACATGCGCGTCGACGACGCCGCCACCTACGAAATCGCCCCTGGGCACGCGCTCAATTACATCGGCATGACCGCTGACGGCTCCAAGGTCTTCTTCACTTCCGCCGAACAGCTCACCGCAGAAGAAACCGACGGCAACACCGAGCTCTACATGTGGGAAGCGGCAAAAGCCGAAAACCACGAAGAACCGCTGACCCTGATCTCCAAGCCCAATGGTGGTGTCGACAACACCGAGAGCTGCGATGCCTCCTGGGCCGAAAACTGCGACGCCGTGCCGATCAGCTTCAGCAGCTACGCGACCCTCCAGGGTGGCCTCGGCGGCAATGGACACTCCGATACCTACATCGCCTCCGAAAACGGCGACATCTACTTCTACTCGCCCCAACAGCTAGATGGCGACAGGGGCATCCTCGGCCAGCAGAACCTCTACGTCTATCGCGGTGGCCAGGTCCAGCTTGTTAGCACTCTTTCTCCCGGCGGCGCTTGCGGGGGGAGCACCTTCGAAATTATTTGCAGCGCCGGTCCTGTCGCCAGGATGGACGTCTCCCCCGACGACACCCACATGGCCTTCATCACTCCCAGCCAGCTCACCGGCTACGACAACGCGGGCCACACCGAGATGTACTCCTACACCCCCACCACGGGTCAGATTGTCTGCGACTCCTGCATCCCGAATGGCAGCCCACCGACCTCCGAAGTGTACGGATCCCAGAACGGCCTATTCATGACCAACGACGGTCGCACCTTTTTCTCCACCATAGATGCGCTGGTCCCCCAGGACACCAATCAAGCCACGGATGTCTATGAGTACGTCGACGGCCACCCCCAGCTTATCACTCCCGGCACCGGGGGAGCTCCCTTTGTCAACGAAGGAATCATCGGTTCGCAGACCATTCCCGGTCTCATCGGCGTCAGCGCCAACGGCACCGACGTCTACTTCGGCACCACCGACGTCCTCGTCGGCCAGGACCTAAACGGCCAGGAGCTCAAGATCTACGACGCCCGCACCGATGGTGGCTTCCCCTTTGTCAAGCCCCCGCCGACCTGCGCCTCCGCGGAGGAGTGTCACGGCGCCGGCAGCGAACCGCCGCCCACCCTGGCCGACGGCGCCGGCGCCCCCCTCGGCAAGGCCGGCAACACGCAGGCACCTCCAGCCAAGCACCACAAGAAAGCCAAGCGCAAGCATCACAAGCGCGCCCATCACCGCCACCACACACGCGGAGGCAGAAAGTGATTTCTCTTCGTCAGTTAGCTCAGGAGCTCCGTGTTATCCGCAAGAAGGAGGATTGCTCCGCACCGCCACTGTCCGGTGCAGTTTCCTTTAAGTCGTTTTACGGCAGAGGGGAGCAGACCCGAGCCGATAGGTGCGCATACGACGGATTCCGCGTGGAGCATCCCCCGACGGGGGAGGGCGGGCGCGAGAATTGCAGGTGTGATGAGCGCGCCCGCCTGGGAGCGGAGGAGGTGCGACCGGCTTCTGGCAAGGACGCCGAGGACGCCGCACCGCGCAGCTCCGCTGCGAGCGCGCTTTGGCGGGCTCGCAAGCGCGGGGTCGTCGTATGCGTGGCTATCGCGATGGGTCTGCTCCCCTCTGCCGCGCAGGCCATCACCATCTACTCCTACTCGGCAACGCCTTCGACCACGCAGGCGGGCGGTCACCCCAACCTCAGCTTGAGTTTCTCCATCGGAGATTTCCATAACAACGCAGAACACACGAACCCAGAAATCCCCTGCGCATGCAACAACGCCAGGAATATCGACTTCCACCTGCCTGCGGGCTTCATCGGCAATCCACACGCGACGCCGCAGTGCACTTCTGCGGACTTTGCCCGGGAGGAATGTCCCGCCGACTCCCAAGTAGGAGTGGCAAGGCCTACCGTAGATATCGACCAAGCGCTATTAGGTCCCCTCGCGACCCCTGTCTATAACCTGGTACCAAGGCCGAATCAGGCAGGGCTGATCGGCTGGTTGGTGCCGATTTTCAATTCCCCGGTCTATCATGTGCTCAGCGCCAGGACGGGTACCGACTACGGCTTGGATGTATTGACGCATGGGGTCGAGCAAGTGCTTCCGCTTGTGCACTTCGAAGAGGAACTGTGGGGAGTTCCGGCTGAACACTATTCCTCCAACAGTCCGCCCATCCCGTTCCTCCAAAACCCGACAACTTGTAGCGGGTCCCTTCAATCCACCCTGGAAATCCTCGGCTACGACGACAGCCAAAGCGAAGCCAATGCTCCTTGGCCGCCCACCACTGGCTGCGACTCCCTCACTTTCAACCCCAGCCTCTCGGCCCAGCCCACCACCACCCAGACCGACTCGCCCTCCGGGCTTGAAGTCGACCTCTCCGTCCCTCAGGAGTTAAGTCCCGAAACGCCCTCGCCCTCGGAGATACGCGCCATCACTGTCGAACTGCCCGAAGGTTTCACGATCAACCCCGGCGCCGCCGACGGCAAGGCCGCCTGCACCGAAGCCCAGGCGCACCTGCCCTTCGGTCCCTTCGCCTCCGAAGCTGAAGCGACATGCCCCGAATACTCCAAGATCGGCACCACAAGTGTTGAAAGCTCCGCTCTCCCCGAACCCCTCCCCGGCTCTATCTACATCGGCGAACCCCAGCCAGGGAATCGCTACCGCATCGTCCTCACCGCCAACGGCTTCGCCACCCACATAAAGCTTCTCGGCACGATCACCCCCAACCCCCAGACCGGCCGGCTCACGGCCTCCTTCCAGAGCCTGCCCCAGAGTCCCCTGACCGAGATCAACATGCACTTCTTCGGCTCCGAACGTGGCCTCCTCGCCACTCCGACCCAGTGCGGGACTTACGCCGTCCACAGCACCTTTACCCCCTGGGACGAATCTCTGCCCAAGCAAAGCGCCACCCAGTTCTTCAAGATCGATGCCGGTCCTGGCGGCATCGAAGCCGAATGCCCCGACCCGAGCCGCCCCTTCACCCCCGGCTTTCACTCTTCCACCGACGCCAACCTCGCCGCCACCCACACCCCCTTCTGGATCGAACTGACCCGGCCCGACGGCGACCAGGACTTGAGCGCCCTCACTGTCACCGCTCCCCCCGGCCTCTCGGCCACCCTCAAGGGCATCCCCTACTGCCCCCAGGCACAGATCCAAGCCGCCGAAGCCGAAAGCTACTCCGGCGCCGACGAGCTCGCCAACCCAAGCTGTCCGGCGGCAAGTCTCCTCGGCGAATCGGTCGTCGGCGCCGGAGCCGGCGATCACCCCGTCTACTTCCCCGGCAAGGTCTACCTCGCCGGCCCCTACAAGGGCGCCCCCCTCAGCCTCGCTTTCATCACCCCCGCCATCAGCGGCCCCTATGACCTCGGCAACGTCGTCATCCGCGAAGGGCTCAAGATCAACCCCGAAACCGCCCAGGTCACCACTACCGGCGCCCCCCTCCCCCAGATTTTCGGCGGCATCCCCCTCCGCCTCCGCTCCGTCCAGGTCAACCTCAACCGCCCCGACTTCACCCTCACTCCGACCAACTGCGACCCCCTCTCGGTCGGCGCCACCGCCTCCGGCACCGAAGGCGCCCAGGCCCAACTCTCCTCCTACTTCCAGGCCGCCAACTGCGCCAACCTCGCCTTCGCCCCCAAACTCACCGCCGCCGTCTCCGGTTCCACCAAGCACGGCGGTTTCCCCGCTCTTACCACAACGGTCACTTATCCAGGTGCCAGTTCCTACGCCAACATCGCCCGCGCTTCGGTCATTCTGCCCCACCAGGAGTTTGTCGAAAACGCCCACATCCGCAGTCCTTGTCTCCGTCCCCAGTTCACCGCAGGCAAGGTCCCAGGCGAAGACTGCCCGCCGGGCTCTGATATCGGCTTTGCCAAGGTCGAGACCCCTCTCCTCGAAAAGCCCCTCGAAGGCCCCGTCTACCTGCGCGCCAACGGCGGCGAACGAAAGCTCCCCGACCTGGTCGCCGCCTTAAACGGCCAGATCGACGTCGCCCCCGACTTCCACGTCGACAGCGTCGGCGGCCGGCTCCGCGCCACCTTGGAAACCTCTCCCGACGTCCCCGTCTCCAAGTTCACCTTGAGCCTCGACGGCGGCAACAAGGGCCTCATGGTCAACTCGATCGACCTCTGCTCCCAGACGCTGCACGTGGCTGCCGACATAACGGGTCAAAACGGCAAGACAGCAAACCAAAACCCAGTTCTCAGTACCAGCTGCGCCAAGAAGAAGCGCAAAGGTCACCGGGCTCCCAGAGTCCACATGAACCGGAGGGCCCGCGGATGAGCGCCAAGTGCAACCCCCTCCGCACCCTTGCCAATCTCTGGCGCAGCCGGGAGCGGGGGAGAGGTGCGGCTGAATGGCCCTCTAGTCCCTCGACCACCTCGCCCCGTACTAGGACGAAGTCCGGGCCGAGCGGGTCAGGGTTCCCAGGGTCTTGGCGCCATTCCCCGGCGGCAGCGGACGTGCCCCGAGCCCCAGCGAGGCGGAGCGACCGACCGTCACGATCTGATTCTTCGGGAGGGAGCAAAGCCGAAGCATTCATGGCGAGGGAGCGTCACGAATTGGTTCTTCGCGACCGAGCGAGGATCACGCTCGGGGCGCGGAGTAGCCGCCGGTTTATGTCGGCCGTCGTATGCGTGGCTGTCGTAACGGGGCTACTCCTCGTTGCTGCCCCGCCCGCCTTCGCCGCGCGCACCTACGTTGGCCAGCTACCCCGGCCAGGGGGTTTGGCGGCCGTCGCCATCGACTCCGCCAACCACGTCTGGGTCAGCCACGGAGGCACGATATACGAGTACGAAGCCTACCCCTCGACGGCGATAATCGGCGAACAGACCGGTGGGGGAAAGTTCTGCGGCGCAATCAAGAGCCTCGCTGTCGACAGCGCCAACGGCGACCTCTACGCCGCTAATTCCGAATGCGGGGCCATCGACGTCTTCGACCCAGCCGGGGAATTCGTGGAACAGTGGAAAGTCGGCGAAACACTAACAGGCCATATCACAACCGTCGCCGTTGATAACTCAGGTGGCCCTTCGAACGGGCGGGTCTACGTATCCGAGGGTGACGCCCTTGAGGCCTTCGAACCCGACGGCGAACCGGCCGATTTCTCCTCCAACGCCAGCTACGTCAGCGGCAACGCGATCGCGGTTAACCCCGCCGCCTCCCGACAAGGCGTCTTGGCTCCGAAAATGTCGCGGTCGGCCCCAACGGCAACATCTATGTCATAGATCCAAACGGCAACAACAGCAGCGACGATGTCCTCGAGTTCGAACCGTCAGGCGAATTAGTCCGGGTCTTCAACGTGGGTCTCGCCTTTGAGGGTGAGAAGCGATATCTTGCCATCGATCCGACCAGCGACGACCTGCTCGTCGGCCGACCTGGTGGAGGCATCCAGGAGTTCAACTCCTCCGGCGAAGCTCTCACCGGGATCGGAGTCGGCAGAACAGTCGAAGAACCGGCGGGCATCGCCGTCAACTCCAACGGATACGTGTACGTCGACGGCGACTCCGAAATCTTCAGCCCCCAGCCGCTCGTCCACTACCAGCTGCCCTCCAATCCCTCCCCGACCTCCGGCACGCTGAACGCCACCGCCTCCGCCGCGGGCAGCGAAGTCACCACCTGCGAGTTCGAATACGGCGAAACCACCGCCTACGGCCACAAGGCGCCCTGCGAAACAGAACCGCCCTCCAGCCCCCCCTACACCGCCGAAACCGCCGTCCACCTCGACCTCTCCGGGCTGCGGACCGAGACCACCTACCACTACCGGGTCGCGATCGAATCCACCGCCGGCCCCGGCGAACCGGTGACCGGCGCCGATCAGACCTACACCCCCCACCACGTCGTCGACCTGCGCACCGAACCGCCCACCGAAGTCCAGGGCACCAGCGCCACCTTGAACGGCTCCTTCATCGGCAACGGCGAAGAAACCCGCTACTACTTCGAATGGGGCCCGACCGAAGCCTACGGCCGCAGGACCCGCCCCGCCACGCTCTCCTCACCCACCGGCCCCACGGCGCTCTCAGCCCACCTCACCGGCCTGGGCCCGCTCACCAACTACCACTACCGCGTCATCGCCACAAACGGCGCCGGCACCAGCCGCGGTGAAGATCGGACCGTGGCGACGACCAAGTCGACCCCGCTGATCGAAGAGTTCTCGGCCGACATGCACTCCGACGGCGTCGTGCTGGGCGCCCGCATCGTCCTCACCCCCGCCACCACCTATCACTACCGCGTCATCGCCACCAACAAGCTCGGCACCACCGCGGGCCCCGAAAACACCTTCACCACCTTCCCCTACACCGCCGAAATCAATGACACCTGCCCCAACGCCCTCGCCCGCCAGCAGACCGGCGCCGCCCTGCTGCTCGACTGCCGCGCCTATGAGCTCGTCTCCGCCGCCAACACCGGCGGCTATGACGTCGAGTCAGACCTCGTCCCCGGCCAGATCCCCCTACGCCGGCTACCCGCAAGCTCGGGCGCCACCGGCACCTCGCGCGTCCTCTACGGCGTCCACGACGGCGCCATCCCCGGCATCGCCGGGGACCCCACCAACAGCGGCGTCGACCCCTACATCGCCACCCGCGGCGCCGAATGGCTGGAGCACCGACCTACGTCGGCATCCCCGCCAATAACCCCTTCGCCGCCGCCCCCTTCTCCTCGGTCCCCACCGGCGCCGACGCCAGCCTCGACACCTTCGCCTTCGGCGGCGCCGGCGGCTGCTCGCCCTGCTTTGAAGGCGGCTACACCGGCATCCCGGTCCGCCTCCCTGGCGGCGAAGAAGTCGTGCAGGGCATGGTGCCGGCGCCCGGCTTCGAACCGGGCCCCACCGCCACGCCCGACGGCTACATCGCCAACGACCTCTCCGCAAACGGCGAACACCTGATCTTCGGCTCGACCTCGCGCTTTGCCGCCGGGGGCAACGACGAAACCGGCGACGTCTCGATCTATGACCGCAACCTCAGCCACGCACGAAACCCACGTCGTCTCCAACGACCCCGCCGGCGCACCGCCCTGTCCTGCATCCAGGGCGAAGGCAAATGCAGCGCCGCCCACCACGACTCCAACGGGATCGCCGAGCTCGCCGTCTCCACCGACGGCTCCCACGTCCTGCTCGGCCAGAAGGTCTCCGAAGACGCCGATCACAACGTCTACTGGCACCTCTACATGGATATCGGCGACTCGGAAAAGTCGATCGACCTCACCCCCGGCGTGATCTCCGAACACGGTGGCCCGGGCTTTGCCGAAGGCGTCCTCTTTGACGGCATGAGCGCCGACGGCTCCAAGGTCTTCTTCACGACTAAGGACAAGCTGACCGCCGATGACACCGACGAAAGCGCCGACATCTATGCGGCCGAAGTCTCCGGCGAAAGCGCCACCCTGACCCGGATCTCCACCGGCGAAGGCGGCGCCGGCAACACCGACGCCTGCGAACCGGTCGCAAACGCAAACGGCCCCCACTGGAACACGGTCGGCCCCGAAGAAGAAAACTGCGGCGTCGTCGCGATCGGCGGCGGTGGGGGGGTGGCCGAAGGCAACGGCTCGATCTACTTCCTCTCCCCCGAGCAGCTCGAGGCGGGCAAGGGCACCCAAAACCAGCCCAACCTCTACCTCGCCGCTCCCGGCTCAGCGCCCCGCTTCATCGCCACCCTCTGCCCCGAAGACCCGGTGGTCCTCGACGCGGTCAAGGAAGCCGAAACCCGCCACACCGCCGACTTCCAGGTCACCCCCTCGGGCGATTCGCCGTCTTCACCTCGACCCTGCCGCTGAGCGGCTATGCAAAGCGAAGGCCACTCCGAGGTCTACCGCTACGACGCCGTCACCGAAGCGCTCGACTGCGCCTCCTGCAACCCGACCAACGAGACCGCCGCCAGCGACGCCACCCTCGCCTCCGACGGCCAAGCCTCACCGAAGACGGCCGGGTCTTCTTTAACTCCACTGACCCGCTCGTCCTGCGCGCCACTAACGCAAGGAAAATGTCTATGAGTGGGAGCCCTCCGGCACCGGCACCTGCGGGCCCGAAAACCCCGACTACTTCGCCCAGACCGGCGACTGCCTCAGCCTGATCTCCTCCGGTCAGAGCCCCTTCGACTCCAGCCTGCTCGGTGTCAGCGCCGACGGCACCGATGTCTTCTTCTTCACCCACGACTCCCTCGCCCCCCAGGACCAAAACGGGGCGATAGCGAAGATCTATGACGCCCGCGCCGACGGCGGCTTCTTCGTAATCCCCGAACCGCCCCTCTGCGCCTCCTCCGATGAATGCCACGGGCCGGGCAGCAAGGCTCCGCCACCCCAGGAAGTCAGGACCCATGCGAACGCCCCCTCCGGCAACGCCACCGAACCGGGTAAGTCGAGCAAGGCCAATCCGTGCAAGCCGGGCTTCCTCGTGAAGCACGGCCGCTGCGTGCGCAAGCCAAAGCCCCACCGCCATCACAAGCGAACAGCCACCACCGCGGAGGTAGGAAGTGAACGGCTCCGACGCACCGCCACCGCAGCCACGGCCGTGGTTGGGAGCCTGCTGGTCCTGGTCGCTCTCGCTGCCCCCGCCCTTGCCAGCGAGGCGATCACATCCTTTCACCACCACTTCTTCGACCGCCAATGCGGGCGGTCATCCCGACCTCCAGACCTCCTTCGAACTCGAAAGCCCCGGCGACCCCGAGGCCGCCCAGAACGTCACCTTCAACGCCCCCCAGGGAATCTTCGGCAACACCAACGCGATCACCCAGTGCACCCCCTCTGACTTCGCCCTTGACCAGTGCGGCTCCAACTCCCAGGCCGGCCTGATCACCGTCCATGCCAACTACGAAGGCGAACCCCAAAAGCTGCTCGGCACCGCACCGATCTATGACGTCGTCCCCGAGCCCGAACAGACCGCGCTCTTCGAGTTCGTCGCCCCGATCCTCGACATCCCGATCGCGATCCCGGTCACGGTGCGCACCGCTACGGACTACGGCCTTCGCTTCACCGTCTCAGACATCACCCAGCTCGCGCCGCTGGCAGGCGCCGAACTCACCCTCTGGGGGTTCCCCGCCGCCTCCAGCCACAACTCCGAACGCTTCCCCAGGGGCACTCCCGGCAACCCGCCCGGCTGCGCGGCCTGCGCCAACACCAGCTGCCTGGCCGCAGAAACTCGCGCGAGCCTGCCGGTCGACCCGCTCATCGACAACCCGACCACCTGCACCGGCCAGCCGCTGGCCACGACGCTCGAAGTCCACACCTACCAGGACCCCGGCCACCCCACCGAAGCGACCTCCAGCTACCCGGCGATCGAAGGCTGTGAAGGCGAGACCTTCAAACCGCTCCTGCAGGCCAGCCCGACCACCACCGAAACCGACTCCCCCTCGGGCCTGAACGTCGACCTCAGCACCCAGCAGTTCGAGGGCTTCGCCGCCTCGCCCTCGGAGATCAAATCGGCCACCGTCACCCTGCCGCCGGGCCTCACGATCAACCCCGACGCCGCCGACGGCCAGAGCGACTGCACCGACGCCCAGGCCAACTTCGGCTCCGAAGGCCCGGCCGAATGTCCCGACAACGCCAAGATCGGCACCTTCAGGATCGGCTCCCCGACGCTCAACGGACGCCTTCAAGGCTCCGTCTATCATCGGCGAACCCAAGCCAGAAAACCAGTACCGCCTCTTCCTGATCGCCTCGGGCTTCGGCATGAACGTCAAGCTGGTCGGCTCGGTCAAGCCCAATCCCGAAACCGGCCAGGTGACCGTCGTTTCTTCGAAAACCTACCCCAGCTCCCCTTCGAAGACTTCCAGCTCCACCTCTTCGCTGGCGAACGAGCCCTGATGGCGACTCCGATCGCCTGCACGATCTACACCGTCAGCGCCCACTTCTTCCCCTGGGACGCAGCGTTGCCCGATGCCCACTCAAGCCAGGTCTTCGGCCTCGAATCCGGCCCCCACGGCACCCAATGCCCGGGCCAGATCCGCCCCTTCGAACCGAGCCTCGACGCCGGCACCGCCAACCCGCCCGCCGGCGCCTTCAGCTCCTTCACCTTGAATCTCAACCGCGAAGACGGCGACCAGTACCTGGGCAAGCTGAACTTCACGATGCCGCCGGGACTGACCGCCAACCTGCACGGCGTCACCTACTGCCCCGAAGCAGACATCGAAGCGGCGCCAAGGCACCCCCGGGCGCACCGAGCAGGCCGAACCGAGCTGCCCCGCCTCCTCTGCAATCGGCACCACCAACGTCGCCGCTGGCCCCGGCTCCCACCCCTTCCACGCCATCGGCAAGATCTACCTCGCCGGGCCCTTCCAGGGCGCCCCGCTCTCACTCGCCGCGATCACCCCCGCCCTGGCCGGGCCCTATGACTACGGCACGGTCGTCATCCGCGTCCCCCTGCACATCGACCCCTCAGACGCCCACGTGATCGCCGACTCCGAACCGGTCCCCTAGATCATCGGCGGCATCCCCCTTCGTCTGCGCTCGATCCAGGTCAACATCGACAAGCCGAACTTCATGATCAACCCGACCAACTGCTCGCCCCTCTCGGTCGGCTCCGAAGGGATCGGTGATCAGGGCACCGCGGTCGCCTTCTCCTCCCCCTTCCAGGTTGTCGACTGCGCCACCCTCCCCTTCAGCCCCAAGCTGACGATTGCCCAGCTCGGCGGGCGCAAGGCCACGCAACGGGGCAAGGAGCCAAGCCTGCAGTTCGACTTAAACACCACTCCCGGCGACGCCAACATCAAATCGGTCACAGTCACCCTGCCCAAAGCCCTCGAGATCGACCAGGAACACCTCGGCAACCTCTGCGACCGCTCAGAACTCGCTTCAGACCAGTGCAAAGGCAAAGCCGCGATTGGCACCGTGGTAGATGAAACCCCGCTGCTCGAAGCGCCCCTGCAAGGCTCCGCCTACGCGGTCTCGGGCTTCGGGAAGCTGCCCCACGTCGTCTTCATCCTCGGTGGCCAGGTGACGGTGATGCCCGAAGGCATTTCGACTACGGTCGCCGGCGGCCGCCTGCGCACCGTGATCCCGGTGGTCCCCGACGTCCCGATCGGCCACTTCCGCCTCACCCTCTACGGAGGCAAGCAGGGCTACCTCTCAAACACCGAAGGCCTCTGCTCCTCCCCGGTGGCCTCCACGGTCGAAATCGAGGGACAGAACGGTGCAGCCTTGACCCAGCAGGTCAAGGCGAAGACCGCCTGCCCGGCGAGGAAGCAAAAGCACCGCAAGCTGAGCCACGCGAAGAGCCATCGGGGGAGTCGTTGAAGAGAGTCGAGATCCGCACTGCAGCCCGGCGAGCGACTCACACCCCCGCCACTCTCGATCCGCGTGCCCCCGCGCCTCTCGTTCTCGCCCTCTTCGTTCTCGATCGCCCTGTTCGTTCTCAACGCCGTCCCCGCCCATGCCGCCTCTCCAGGCTACGCCTTCGCCGGCTCCTTCACCGGCTCCGGTACCGACGCCCTCTCTGCTCCCTCCGACGTCGCCGTAGATCAGTCAAACGACGACGTCTACGTCGCCGATCCCCCCAATCACCGCATCGAGAAGTTCGACGAAGAAGGCAACTTTATCCTCATGTTCGGCAAGGAAGTCAACAAGACCGAGGTCAAAAAAGCCGGTAGCACCGAAGCCCAGCAGGACGTCTGCACCGCCGCCTCAGGCGATACCTGCCAGCCCGGCACCGAAGGCACCTCGCCCGGCGCTTTTGTCTGCCATTTCACCAGTATTTACGGGGAACCTGAGCCTTCCCACCTTTTCCTCGCCGTCGACAACTCCTCCGGCGGCGAAGGCGACCTCTACGTCGGCGACCCCGGCGACAGCATCATCTCCAAGTTCACCCCCGAAGGCCGCCTCATCGAAAGCTGGGGCTCCAAAGGCCAGCTCCACGGCTCCAGCGCCACCGGCACCGGCACCCTCGAAAGTGGCTCGACCACGATCAAATCGGTGACGACCGCGACCGGTGCCTTCAGCGCCGGCCAGCAGATATCCGCTCCCGGCATTCCCGCCGGGACCACGATCACGGCAGTCAACGGGGCTGGTTCCCTGGAAATCGCTGCCCCTGCGACTGCTTCCGGATCCGTATCGCTCAGCGCCCAGCGGCCGTTCCCCCATCTCTACGGCATCGGCGTCGTCGACACCACCGGCACTCTCTATGCCCTGAGTGAAGAAGGCCGCGATACAGCAGCCAACATGTTCGAGTTCACCCAAAGCGCCGGCTTCACCAAAAACTTACTCTTCGGAGAAGGCAACGAGCAGAGCCCGATCGGCATCGCCGTCTACCCCAACGGAGACTTTGACTATAGCTTTGGTAGTGGGATAATCGCCAAGCTCAATTCCTCCGGGGAAGTCCTGATCGGCTCTGTCACTCAAGGTCGCCACCGCTACCCGACCGGCATCGCCGTCGACCCCACGACCGACGACATCTACGTAGACGAAGGAACCGAAATTGCCAGCTTTAGCTCCTCCGGAACCTTCTTTGAAGCGTTCTCCGGGTACCTGAACGACGCCGAAGGCCTGGCCGTCACGTCCACCGGAATCGTTTACGCCGCCAACCCCGGCTCCGGCAACGTCGCTGCCTTTGAAGAAGGGATCGTGCCCGAAGTCACCACCGGTCCCGTCGAAAACCCGGGCCAGACCTTCGCCACCCTCACCGGTCACGTCGACCCCGCCAGCGGCGAAACCACCAAATGCTACTTCGAATACGGCACCACCACCGCATACAAATCCGGAAGGATTCCCTGTGCTCCCGCGACCCCCTATACGAGTGCACAGGATGTTACGGCCAATCTCAGCGGCCTCACCCCCGAGACCACCTATCATTACCGCCTCGTTGCTTCCAACGGGAAAATCATCGCCTTCGGCTCCGACGAGACTGTCACCCCCCATGCCGTCAAGGAACTCACCACCGAAGCGGCGAGCGTCGAACCGACAAGCGCAACTCTCAATGGGTCCTTCATCGGCAACGGCGAAGAAACCCACTACCACTTCGAATATGTCACCGGGGAACACTTCAACCACGAAGGGTTCGCCCACGCCACCGAAGCTCCCAAACCCGAGGCGAACGCTGGCTCCGCGACTGGCTTGACCAAGGTCCAAGCCGACATCCAAGGCCTCCTCCAGATCACCGAATACCACTTCCGTTCCGTCGCCGGCAACCACGTAGGCACCACCGTTGGCAATGAACTCGTCTTCACAACGCCGCCATCCGCGCCACTTATCACGGTCGGGTCGGCTGCTGATGCCCATTCCGAATCTGTCCTTCTTCGTGGCCGGATCAACCCGGGTGGGGCCAAAACCACCTATCACTTCGAATACGGCACCGGCGAATGCTCGGCCGGTGCTTGCACCAAAGCCCCCATCCCCGACCTCGAAGTTGGCTCCGGGAACGCCTACCAGAGCGTCAGTACCCACCTCACCGGCCTCACCCCCGCCACCACCTATCACTACCGCGTCATCGCCACCAACAAGCTCGGCACCACCGCGGGCCCCGAAAACACCTTCACCACCTTCCCCTACACCGCCGAAATCAATGACACCTGCCCCAACGCCCTCGCCCGCCAGCAGACCGGCGCCGCCCTGCTGCTCGACTGCCGCGCCTATGAGCTCGTCTCCGCCGCCAACACCGGCGGCTATGACGTCGAGTCAAGCCTCGTCCCCGGCCAATCCCCCTACGCCGGCTACCCGCAAGCATCGGGCGCCACCGGCACCTCGCGCGTCCTCTACGGCGTCCACGACGGCGCCATCCCCGGCGTCGCCGGGGACCCCACCAACCGCGGCGTTGACCCCTACATCGCCACCCGCGGCGCCGATGGCTGGAGCACCACCTACCTCGGTATCCCCGCCGATAACCCCTTCGCCGCCGCCCCCTTCTCCTCGGTCCCCACCGGCGCCGACGCCAGCCTCGACACCTTCGCCTTCGGCGGAGCGGGCGGCTGCTCGCCCTGCTTTGAAGGCGGCTACACCGGCATCCCGGTTCGCCTCCCTGGCGGCGAAGAAGTCGTGCAGGGCATGGTGCCGGCGCCCGGCTTTGAACCGGGCCCCACCGCCACCCCCGACGGCTACATCGCCCACGACCTCTCCGCAGGCGGCGAGCACCTGATCTTCGGCTCGACCTCGCGCTTTGCCGCCGGGGGCAACGACGAAACCGGCGACGTCTCGATCTATGACCGCAACCTCGCCACGCACGAAACCCACGTCCTCTCCGACGACCCCGCCGGGCACCCCCTGTCCTGCATCCAGGGCGAAGGCCAATGCAGCGCCGCCCACCACGACTCTGGCGGGATAGCCGAGCTGGCCGTCTCCGCCGACGGCTCCCACGTCCTGCTCGGCCAGAAGGTCTCCGAAGACGCCGATCACAACGTCTACTACCACCTCTACATGGATATCGGCGACTCGGAAAAGTCGATCGACCTCACCCCCGGCGTGATCTCCGAACACGGTGGCCCGGGCTTTGCCGAAGGCGTCCTCTTCGACGGCATGAGCGCCGACGGCTCCAGGGTCTTCTTCACCACTAAGGACAAGCTGACCGCCGATGACACCGACGAAAGCGCCGACATCTATGCGGCCGAAGTCTCGGGCGAAAGCGCCAGCCTGACCCGGATCTCCACCGGAGAAGGCGGCGCCGGCAACACCGACGCCTGCGAAGCGGTCGAAAACGCAAACGGCCCCCACTGGAACACGGTCGGCCCCGAAGAAGAAAACTGCTCCGTCCTCGCGATCGGCGGCGGTGGGGGGGTGGCCGAAGGCAACGGCTCGATCTACTTCCTCTCCCCCGAGCAGCTCCAGGCGGGCAAGGGCGTCCAGGACCAGCCCAACCTCTACCTCGCCGCTCCCGGCGAAGGCCTCCGCTTCATCGCCACCCTCTCCCCCGAAGACCCTGTGGTCCTCGACGCGCTAAGGGAAGCCGGCACCCGCCACACCGCCGACTTCCAGACCACCCCCTCGGGCCGCTTCGCCGTCTTTACCTCGACCCTGCCGCTCAGCGGCTATCAAAGCGAAGGCCACGCCGAGGTCTATCGCTATGACGCCGTCACCGAAGCGCTCGCCTGCGCCTCCTGCAACCCGACCAACGAGACCGCCGCCAGCGACGCCACCCTCGCCTCCGATGGCCAAAGCCTCACCGAAGACGGCCGCGTCTTCTTTAACTCCACAGACCCGCTCGTCCTGCGCGCCACTAACGCAAGGCAAAACGTCTATGAGTGGGAGCCCTCCGCCACCGGCACCTGCGGGCCCGAAAACCCCGACTACTTCGCCCAGACCGGCGACTGCCTCAGCCTGATCTCCTCCGGTCAGAGCCCCTTTGACTCCAGCCTGCTCGGTGCCAGCGCCGATGGCACCGATGTCTTCTTCTTCACCCACGACTCCCTCGCCCCCCAGGACCGAAACGGGGCGATAGCAAAGCTCTATGACGCCCGCGCCGACGGCGGCTTCTTCGTAATCCCCGAATCGCCCCTCTGCGCCTCCTCCGATGAATGCCACGGGCCGGGCAGCAAGGCTCCGCCACCCCAGGAAGTCAGGACCCATGCGAACGCCCCCTCCGGCAACGCCACCGAACCGGGTAAGTCGAGCAAGGCCAATCCGTGCAAGCCCGGCTTCCTCGTGAAGCACGGCCGCTGCGTGCGCAAGCCAAAGCCCCACCGCCATCACAAGCGAAAGCACCACCGCGGAGGTAGGAAGTGAAGCTCCTCCAAAACACCCAGAGCCTCTGCTCCTCCCCGGTGGCCTCCACGGTCGAAATCGAGGGACAGAACGGTGCAGCCTTGACCCAGCAGGTCAAGGCGAAGACCGCCTGCAAGGCCAAGAAGAAGGCAAAGCGCCACAAGATCTCCAAGCGCCGCCACCACGGCAGGCGCTGAGCCAGCAGGCGAGTGCAAGCGAGACTTTGACTCAACCAGAGGTTTCTAAACAGCGGTGTGTCCGAAAGGGGTTCTGAGCAGATGAGAAGCAAAGACAAGCGGCGGATCGGCATGCCCTCACCGGCGATGATCGTCGCGATCACCGCCCTGATCGTCGCCATGGGAGGCTCCGCCTACGCGGCCTTCCGCGTCCCCCCCAACAGCGTCGGATCGCGCCAGCTAAAGGCCAAGTCGGTGACCGGCGGAAAGATCGCCAACGCGACGATCTCCGGCGGAAAGATCGCCGAAGAAACGATCACCGGCCAAAACATCAAACTCTCAGCACTCGGCACCGTCCCATCGGCGGCCAACGCCGCCAACGCCTCCAACGCCGCCACCTTGGGCGCTGAACGCCACGCCGCCGCCTGTCCGGCCAACACCACCCTGATCCGCGGCCTCTGCTTCGATACCCGCTCAAACCCGGTAGCCAACAGCCTCGATGAAGCAGCCGAAGCCTGTGCCGCCAAGGGTGGCTACCTGCCTACCCCGATGGAGCTCTACTCGACCAAGGGCATCCTCGACCTGGGCCTCGGGACAGAACCCTCCCAGCAGCAGTACACCGACGCGCTCTACGGCACGGTCGGTGGGGGCCATCTCGAAGAGACAGTGGTGGTCGACGGCGTCGGGCCGCCCAAGGAATACGCGGCCGATCTGCCCTCCGCCTACACCTGCGTCTACCCGCTGGTGCGATAGGGCGGCGAGGAGGTAAGAGACTGGGGTGGCGGCGGGAGCCGTCACCAAGTGCCCTGAGTGCAAGGGGCAACCTCAATGGCGCTAAGGATCACCTGCATAAATCTCGCCCACAGCCACCCTGACTCCCGCATCGACAGGGTAGGCGGGGTGGGCTGGACGCTCAGCGAGGACACGGTGATCGGTGAGATCGAGGACGGCGCCAACTACTACGTCGAAGTCGGTCATGAGCGCGTAGCCGTAGTTGTCTCCGAGCGGGATGGCCGCAAGTACCTCCGCACCGACCCCGACAAGACCACGGAGAACAACCTCCTCGCCTTGCCTCGTTGCTCATAAGGCGGGGCCTTGGGGTGGGGGAGCTGGAGGCGAAGCAGTAGGGGGAGGCGCTCGGTAACGGTCGCGCGCTTTTGCCAACCAGGGTCTGATCCGAGAGACGATGACGACCTGGCCCGCGCCTCAGCGCGCCGCCACTTCCGCACACAACTCCGCCAGGCTGATCGCCTCGACTCCCGCGCTCAGCCGGTAGCGTTCGTTCCCCGGGTAGACAACGAAGCTGCGCTGCGGCTTGAGGTCGCTGAGCGCGGAGCGCAACCCCCGCACCACCTTGGGCGCCAAGCTGCGCTTGACCTCGACCGCCCACTCGCGCCCGTCCGGCCAGCCGAGCACCAAGTCGACCTCGGCGCCACCGCTTGTCCGGTAGAAGCTCGCCTCGGCCCGCCCGCTGGCCACGGCGAGCAGGTTCTCGATCGCAAGCCCCTCCCAGCTCGCCCCGGCCACCGGGTGCCCCAGCACCGCCTCCTTGTCAGCGAGCCCGAGTAGCCCATGCACCAGGCCGCTGTCGCGAACGTAGACCTTCGGCGAGCGCACCAGCCGCTTGCCGATGTTGGTCAGCCGCGGCGCCAGCCGTCGCACCAGCAGCAGGTCGACCATCAGGTCGAGGTAGTGCCCGACGGTTGCGCCGCTCACCCCGAGGCCACGGGCAAGCTGCGCCGCGTTCAAGAGGCCGCCCTGGTTGTGGGCCAGCATCGTCCAAAGCCGCCGCAGTGTCTCTGCCGGGATCCGCGGGCCGAGCTGGGGGATGTCGCGCTCCAGGTAAGTGCGGATGAAGTCCCGCCGCCAGCGCAGGCTGGCCTCCGTCCCACCGGCGAGGAAGCTCTCCGGAAAGCCGCCCCGGACCCAGAGCCGGTCGAGTCGTTCCGTGCCAACCTCGGTCACGTCGAAGGGCGCCAGCTCGACGATGGCGACTCTGCCGGCCAAGGTCTCGCCGCTCTGCGCGAGCAGGTCGATCGCGGCGGAGCCCAGCAGCAGGAACCTGCCGGCCCCCTTGCCCTCCCGCCTCCCTTTGTCGATCGTTCCCCGCAGCGCTTCGAAGATTCCCGGGGCGCGGTGGATCTCGTCGAGGATCACCATCTCATCGGCGTGGTCGGCGAAGTAGAGCTCCGGCTCCGCCAACCGTGCCCGGTCGGCCTCGGACTCGAGGTCGAGATAGGTGGCCTTGCGGCCTTCTGCGACCTCCAGGGCCAGCGTGGTCTTGCCCACCTGACGCGGCCCGACCAGCACCACCGCTGGTGACTTTCCCATCAACTTGACGATCTCCGAGGCGATCCTCCGCTCGATCATCCATGCAATTTTAAATATAAATTGCAGGATTGCAAGGATGAGTAATGAAGGCTCCCACCCACAGCCCGCTTGATCTTCTAGAGGCATGCGCCCTACACCCGGCGGTTGTAAAGAGCGCTACGCTCTCAGAGCGCCATGAAACGTGGCGTAACGGGAATCAGTTGAGAAGTTACTAGCATGAGCCCAATCGCAAGGCGAGCCGTCGTCGTCGCGATTCGCAACGGCAAGCTCGCCAACATCGCCCAACTCGCCTGCGGGTTCCGCCGCCCCAGCCTAAGGGTGGGCTAGATGCCGCGCTGGCGGGCCTGGTTGGCCCCGATCCTCGTCGTCCTGGCGATGCTCGCTGTGATAGCGGGACCAGTAGAGGCCGAACGCGCCCAGAGCGGCGACCTGATCGTCTTCCTCGACGGCGGCATCGCCCCCCGCGCGCTTCCCCGCAGCCACTCCGCACCGGTGGCGGTGCGCCTTCAGGCCGGGATTCGCACCGCCAACCGCTCGCCGCTGCCGCGCGTCAGGGGGATCAGGCTGGAATTGGCGTGGAGGGGCGCGCTGGACACTCGTGGGCTGGCGGTCTGCCCCGAGGCGCGGTTGCGCAGCGTCGACAGCCGCCAGGCGCTCGCGATTTGCGGAAGCGCTCTGGTCGGACGCGGGCGCCTCTATGACCGGGTCTTTATCCCGGGCCAGCTTCCGTTTGGCCTCCATGCCCATTTGCTCGTCTTCAATGGGCGAACCAAGCAGGGACACACAGCGGTTTGGGTCCAGGCATACACCACCAACCCCGTGCCGGTCTCCTTCGTCCTGCCTTTTCATGTGCGCCACCAACCCGGGCCATTCCGCACGGTCTTGGTCAGCGTTGTGCCGCGCACTGTTGGGCCTTGGCCCCGTTTCGCCCACTTTCAGATCGCGGTCGGGCGCCGTTTCTCCTATCGCGGCCACAGTCACAGCTACATGAGCGCCTCCTGTCCGGTTCCGCCCCGCTTTACCGAGGGCTTCCTCTCCTTCGCCCGCGCCACCTTCAACCTCTCCGAAGGCCACCAGGTCAGGGCAGAAGCGGTGCGCAGTTGTCGGGCACGCTGACGCCGCTCGCCGCTATCGTGGCCGGCTTGGCCTATGGCATTGCCCTCCTGGCCCGACCCCTTGAGATCGATCCGGAAGGGGGTCCGGTCAGGGTCCCTCGGTGTTAGGCTGCCTGTCAGAGATGAACGACTTGGAGACGCTTCAAGACATGCTGGAGCGCGCATCCGTCGTGTTCACAAGGCCCGAGCCAGACCCTCGTGTCAAAGGTGCCGTAAGCGCCCTTCGGGTCGAGGCTTTGGATGGGCCTCGCAACCGAGGCTATCCACAGTTCATAAGCATTCTCAGCTTTGATGGCAACGGGGCGTTGATCAGCTGGGCGACTTGGGAGTAATGATGAAGCCAGTTGCCCAGCTGATAGCCCCTGCGTGACTGCGGCCCCTCGGGGCTGTTTGTCGTTCGAGCCTCGGCTTGCACAAGCACGGTCCCGAGTACGTCCAGAGCGGGGCCTCTCTTCGGTCCGGCCGTTTGCGTGTCCGCTTCGCCTCACCAGGGATAGCGATGCTGCGTGTAGGGCAGCTTCACTCGACCCCGAGCCGCTCGTTGAGTTCGCCGCCGCGCATCGCATCGACATACTCGGCGCCGCAGCCGCGCCAGGAGCCGGCGCTGGCCTTGAGGGCACTGAGCCGTCCGGCTTTGCCCTGTTCGCCGAAGGTGGCGCAAACGGCGCGGCGGACCAGCCGAGCGCGAGGCGTCACTCTCCAGCGAGGCGCGCTCGAGGAGCGCCAGCTCCTTCGCGCCGAGGTAGACCTATGTCCTCTCCATAAAATGACTGTACGCCTCATCATGTGGGATCTCAGCCTTCAATCCTCCTCGCCCTGTCCGTCCGATATGGCGCTGAACCGGACTTCGTGTGCAGTTGCGCGCGATCAAGCATCCTCCTCAGATCCGATCACAGGAATTCCCTATGAGCATTAGCACTGCTCCCTTCCTGTCGCAGGAAGGTCGGACGCAAGCCCACACCAGCCCGAAGCAGGCGTAGTAGGCGACAACGAGTGCCTTGCTTAGCCCGCCGGGCTGTAGCGGCGGCCGTCCTTCTTCACCCGTCCCTCTTTCTCGAGTTCACTGAGGACGCGGTAGAGGTAGTTAGGGTTGATCTTCAGCGCCTTGGCTATCTCGGCCGCGCTGATGCCCGGGTTCTTCTTGACGAGCCTCACCGCTTGGCCGGCCCGTCCACCTTTGCGGCGGCGACGCCGTGGTGTTGCTGCTTTCGAACCCGAACCAGCCGGGCGCCCTGGAGGATGTCCTGGCCCGCCGACGACTTTGCCGCCCAAGCTGGAAACGGCATGCTCGAGGCGCTTGCGCTCCTCGTTCACCTCGTCGAGGCGCTTCTTGATCAGATCACGGGCCTCATCGAGAACGTTGGTGGTGCTGGGCATCTGCTTCCTCCGGGTCGGATAGATAAGTGGCTGCTCGCCCGAGTCTTTCACAGAAAACGGTGACAACTGATGGACGATCGCTTGGTGTCGCGTTGTCTTCGGCCCACTTGAAAGTGAGTCCAGCTCCACCACGAGTCAAAAACGACCACCCAGCACTGCCCCGTCGCACCAGGCGTGGGGTGGGGGCACCTGCCTCTCAGGCTGGCGACCCCGGAGCTGACCGGCGAGCCGCCTCGAAGCCACTCCGCCGAGCTGGCCGAGATCGAGGCGCTGAAGCGGCGCATTACGCCTCAAGTCCCCCGCCTACTGGGCCGAATCGACCCCCGCGTCCGTCTTGTACGCATAAGACCGCCTTCGCTCCGATGCGAAAGCCGGCACCCCGAATCGTCGCACGCTTCGCGTGCGGTTCGGGGGCACCGGCTCCCGCGCTGCGCGCACACGGAGTGAATCCAAACCTGGAGGTACACGATGGGTTACAGCACCGACTTTTACGGAGGAGTCGAGATCGCCCCGCCGCTCAATCAGGCCGAGCGCGGCTTCCTCAACCACTTCGCCGAGACACGCCGCATGGACCGCGAGCGCGGGCCCTACTTCGTCGAGGGCTGCGGGCCCTGCGGCCAAGGGGACGAACCCGACGTCCGAGACCGCAACCGACCGCCGCAGGGCCAGCCGGGCCTACGGTGCCACTGGGTGCCGAACGACGACGGCAGCCGGCTCGAATCGGACGGCGTTGAGAAGTTCTACGCGGCTGAGGAGTGGATGCCCTACCTGATCGACCACTTCCTGAGGCCCGGTGCCGAGGCGAGCAAGACCGACGATCCCCAGTTCGCCGAGTTCACCTTCGATCACGTACTCAACGGCGAGATCGAGGCTCAGGGCGAGGACCCCGAAGACAAGTGGCTGCTGAAGGTCGAGGGCAACGAGGTCACGGTGCTGCAAGGGCATGTGGTCTACGGCGATCGGAACACCGGGTCCAAGTGCGACAACTGCGGCGCCAGCTTCACGCGCGACGAGGCGCTCTCTCCCGCCGCCGAGGACGAGCGGGAGCTGGGCGGCGTGGCGCCTCCCCAGGAGCTATTCGAGCTCGATCGGGGCAGAGCCATGGCGGAGTTAGTCCAGGCCGGAGGCGCGATCTCAGTCATCAGCCCCCACACTGACGCCGACGAGCTCAACGCCCTCGCCGAGCAGGCGCTCGACGCCGGCATTGTTGCTTGTAAGGACCCCAGTGCGCGGATCTACGCCTATCCGCTGTCGCTGAGTGAACCCGACCCAATGATCGCTATCGATCCGGGTCAGGGTCCGACGCTGCTCGGCTTCTCGCTCAAGCTGCGCCAGCGCGAACGCGAGGATCCGGTCGCATTCACCGTCCGCATGCTGGAAGAGTTGGTCGACGAAGCGAACGCACTCTTAGCCCATCGAGATGCCAACGGCGCCAGGTTCGATCGGACCGCGGAGCACGTGGACCGCCCCGCTCCCGCCGACACGCCCGAGGCCTACATCTCGCTTACCTACACCGCCGTCGACATCCAGGACTACGCGGAAGAGGCCGGAGTTGCGGACTCGATCGCGCTGGCGCGGGTGGGGGAGTGGGCCAAGCACATCGAAGAAACGGTGGCGAGACTCTGTAACGAATTGCTCACGTCTGTCGTGCAGAACGGACAGCCATAGCGGTGCCGTCGCACCGCCCTGATGGCGGTACCTGGTCGACCCTGGGTGTCACAGTAACTCGCCGAGATCGTCCTGATTGTCGGGTTCACCACCCTGTTCACGATGAACCGCGTTCGCCGCTTCAAAGCGTTGTGCCGCCGCAGGCACTGACCATCGCGAGTCGAGGATGAGTGTCCGACGCTGCCCAATCTGCGGCACGAGCCTCGACGGTCAGCGACGGCCTCACCTATTGGCTACCGGGGAACTGCCTCCCGCTGCCATTGAGAGCAGCTCGCCGGTAATGCAGCTTGGACAGACCACGCCGAAAACCTCGCCCGCTTTGTCTGTCGATACGCCCCAATCGACGGGTAGGTCGCCGCCCTCCACCTCGGGGTTCGGGCGCTGACAAATCATGCAGCGATGTTCTGCGTGGCCGTTCATCTGCCCATACCTCCGATCCAATATCCGAACCAGGGAGTCGCAAATTGCAGTTGATAAAGCACCCAACTGTGATCGGCCTCCCAGCCCCCGCCTTGAGCATCGAGGTGACTAGATGTCCAATGTCTCCCTGTCCAACTTGAGTTGGCACCGCTCAAGACTAAGGCCGATGGAGCCGACTGAAGAGTTAGCGGCGCACGACCCCGGCCTGCCCTGAGAAGTGGGCCGGGGGTCGCGTCGCTGATGACCTCACATACTGCCTGCTGCGGCTCACCAACGTCGGCCCGGCGACCTATACAAGGGTCGGAAAGCGCAGGAGCGCCCCACCGTGGCTACAAGCGCTGACCGCTCTCCTGGTTGTGGTCTTCGCGGTCGACCTTGTCGAAGGGCCGAGCTCTCCGGTCTTTGGGTGTCCTTGCAGAGAAGCCGCACATGATCTGGCTGCGGGTCGGCGGCCGCGAGATCCTCTCGCGGCCCGAGTAGCGCGGCAAGCGCGGGACCAGGTGCCGCCGGCCCCCTCTTCGCCTGGCGTGGCCGAATCGCCTTCTCTGGGGGCGAACTTTCCGCCATCGACACTCACACTGGGTATGACCGACGTCCCGAACCCTCCAGATGATTTTGCAACCGCTCTCGATCGCGCCGAACCGACCCTCTTTCCTTACCTGGGAGCGGGACAGGACAAGGTCTGGGCGCGCCGCGCCCGCGAGCGTTGAGCGATCGCTAAGACCCATAGACCTGCTGCGCCGAGTCGAGTTCGCCGCCGCGCTCAGCCTGCTCCAGAGCATGATCGGCGAACGGGTCGCTGTCGTCGTCAGCCTGCGCGGATACTTCTTCGACTGCGGCTTCAAGGCCCGTCTTCAGCGGGTGGCGACCCTCGCCGAGCGCGACGGACCCGTGCTCATCGTCTTGGAGAGTGCCCAGGCCATCGCGCTCGACCCCGCCGAGCTGGAGTCCTTTGTCGGCTACATGCCCGGCCGCCACGCCGCGTGCTGGGTTGAGTTCCACATCGGGCACCGCGCCTGGCTGCTGATCGAGCCGCTGGCAGGCCCCGGCGTCGGCTGATTCCTCGGAGGGGCCGAATCCCAGCCTCCTCGCTCTCACCCCTGTGCGCCGACCACTCCTCGTCCCGGCGCGAAAGCCGGCACCCCGAATCGTCGCACGCTCCGCGTGCGGTTCGGAGGCACCGGCTCCCGCGGCGGGCGGGGCCACCGAGAAGGAGGATCAAATGGTGCGCCGAGACTGCTCCTGGCGCCATGAAGAAAGGAGAATCACATGACGTAGGAGCGACAAGTTCGAGACGGCCTGCCGGCGTGAGTCCGGTCCGGGGAGACACCTGGGTCCCCGGTAGTGATGCCCCCGTGCGCGGTCGAGAGGCTGGGTGCGAAGCGGGGCGGAATCGATCGCGCGGTCTGCAACGTGGAGTGAAGCCTGAGCAAGCGTCGTTACCTCCCCTCATCCTGCGGGATGGGAATGAAGAGGGTGCCGAGCCGGTCATTGGACGGCGAAGGCCACGGAAAGCGTTCTTGATCCAGGAGCGGGCGCTGAGGAACCCTCCGGCGTATTGGGCGTTGAACGTGCGAATGGTCGTCTTGGGAACTCGGGAGAGCCGTCTCGGCCCCGTCGCCTGCGGGGTGGCGGGAAGCGATGCCCGGCCTATAACCGGTGAACCCGGGAAAGGGTGCGGCAGTCGAGCGGCAGTCGGAGCGGGTCGTAGTAGTGCTGATCGGCGGGACAACACAACCCGCCAGGAGCGAAGGGCCCGCACTTCATCGATGCACGGGAAGGATGAGAGGGATTCTGATGAGTGCCGAATCGGCTAGATCCGTCAGCCGCGCCAAGGGCGTGGACCGGGTTCGTGCTCTCCAACACGTGCTCTACCGCTGTGCTAAGCAGGACAAGGATCGTCGTTTCCACGCCCTCTATGACAAGGTCTCCCGCAGAGACGTGCTCTGGAAGGCTTGGGGCGAGGTCCGTGCCAACCGCGGAGCCGCGGGCGTCGATGGGATCACGATCGACGATGTCGTGAACTCTGGGGTGGGCGACTTCCTCGAGGAGCTTGCCGAGAGGCTGCGGGCCGGGACCTACCGGCCACAGCCGCTGCGGCGGGTTCGCATTCCGAAGCCGGGCAGGCCAGGCCAGTTGCGGCCGCTCGGTATCCCATGTGTGGCCGACAGGGTGGTGATGACGGCAGCGAAGACGGTGTTGGAACCGATCTTCGAGGCCGACTTCTTGCCCACGAGCTACGGGTTCCGACCCGGGCTGTCGGCCCACCACGCTTTGGAGGCCGTCAGGACGACGGTCAACCGAGGCAAGGTCTGGGCGCTTGATGCCGACATCCGAAGCTGTTTCGACGAAATCGATCAAGATGCCCTGGCCGCTCAGGTCGAGCGGCGGGTGTGTGACCGACGGATGTCGAAGCTGCTGAAGGGTTGGCTTCGGACGGGGGTGTTCGAGGGCGGAATCGTGTCCGCGATTGAGGCGGGCACCCCGCAGGGTTCGCCAATCTCACCGTTACTCGCAAACATCGCCCTGCACACGCTCGATGAGGCGTGGCAGGGTCGCGGGCAACGGCTGGGGGAGCTGGCGAAGTATGCAGACGATCTCGTTGTCCTTTGCGCCACCCGCAGACAGGCCGAGGAGGCCCGCGAGCTGGTGGCGGTGGTCCTGGATGCCCTCGGGCTGCAACTGCAGCCCGAGAAGACCAAGATCGCTCACCTCGCAAGGGGTGCCGAGGGATTTGACTTTCTCGGATTCCATCATCGAATGCGGGAATCGCGGAAGTGGCGGGGTCGGTGGTATCTGCAGAAGTGGCCATCACGACGGGCGATGGCCTCGATCAGAGGCAAGATTCGAGACCGGACTGATCGCCGCTACGCTGGGCAGCCGCTGGAGTACACAGTCGAGAAGGTCAACCACGTGGTCCGTGGTTGGGGGAACTATTTCCGGTACGGAAACTCCTCGGAGAAGTTCTCGCAGATCGACAGCTACGTCAACGAGCGCCTCGCGATCCTCGCCAGCAAGAAGCACGGACGCAGCGGCCGAAACTGGCTCACCCGTTTCAACAACGAGTGGGCCGCCACGCTCGGCCTCTATCGCCTGACCGGAACAGTGAGACCCACGAATGCGTATGCCAGCCGGTAAACGATGTCGGAGAGCCGTGTGCGGGAGAACCGCATGCACGGTTCGACGCGGCGGCGGGAGGAAAGCCAGGCCAGTCGGGCCTCTATGGCCGCACGACCCAGGCGCCTCCCGCCGACCCTACAACGAGCCAACCCCGCAAATCCGTGTCATCAAGGCAGAGCACGGCTGCGAGCCCCGGTCACGCTCCGACCAGAGCCGTCTCTGCGAGTCGGAGCTGACGCCCCATGTCCACCTAGTGCTCGACAACGACGAGGCCCTCTATCGTCAGCGCTGCACGATCGTCCGCAAGCACCTGGCCGCGCGCCAGACGTGCACATTCTGCGGCGGCACGGGGGCTACCACCCACCCGGGCATGCGCGTGCCCCTTCGTAAGTGCCAGGAGTGTGATGGCTCCAGCGAGGTCGCGCGTTACCTGCACCAGCTCGGCGACCGGCTCAAGGACTTCTGCGAAGAGCTGGCCGGGCTGGACATCAATGAGAACGACCTGCTCTCGAATCTCGCCCGCGAGGTCCTCTCGACCGCCTTGGCATGGGTTGACTGGACCGGATTGGCCGAGGCCTACATCGAGGAGGAGCGGGAGACCGACCACGATGGCTGAGCGCTCGCTCACCGAGAAGCCCTTCGTGGGCGAGGACTTCCTCGACGCCGCCCGGCGCCGCGAGGCCTTCCTCGCCCGTCTCGCCCGGATGAGCCGGGAAGAGCGCCTGCGCGCGGCGCGCCACGGCGGTTTCGATCGCTGGGAGCGCTCGCTCTGGGCGGCCCGCTATCCCGAGGACGTGCCGCTGATCAACGGCGAGTACGAGTGGTTGGCACTCGACCTCGCCGACCTTGACTGATTCTCGCCCGCGGTAGCGATACCGTGGGTGGGTGCTACGGACGCCGCTCCCTCTCCGCTTCGTCATCGACGGCCGCCCCGTCGATGGCGAGACTCTCCACTGTGACGCCGGCGCCGCGGTCCTGGTCCTGACCAGCTGCTCGGCCGAGCTGGGGCTTGAGTTGCGGAGCGCCTACCTCGCCGGCGAGGGGCGAGATGAGGTGCTGGTCGCCGAGAGCGCGATCGTCGGTGCCGGTGACGCGGAGCTCGACTCCCGCACCCTCGCCCAGCCCGCCGAGGCCCTCGTCTACCTTCGCCGCCATCTCCTCTACGACCACCTCCAGCGCCTCCAGGATCTGGCGCAAGGAGCCGGCTTCGAGCTGGCGGTCGAGGGCATCGACGACGCGACCGCCGAGCTCGACCCGCTCGCCCCACGCCCGTAGGGTCCAGAACACAACTAGCTTGCGGAACCTCTGGCATCACCACGCGCACACATGAAGACGAGCGACGCTCAATGAACGCCTCAGAATTGGACCCCCGAGTCCGCATGGCGAAGGCGGAATCAAACCCGGTGAGGTTCGCAATGCTAAACATCTTGCGCCAGCGAGTAGCCAGCCCTGCCGAGCTCAGCAAGGAGCTCGGCGTGAGCCTGAGCCTAGCCGCCAGCCACGTCAAAATGCTGAGGGACTACGGGTATCTGGAGTTGGTCAAAACCAGACCGCGCCGCGGCGCCCTCGAGCACTACTACAGGGCAACCGAGGCGCCGATGCCGAAGACCGGCATCGAGCTGAGCAAGCTCCAGCGCAAGCTGCTCGCCGAGCTGATCGAGGACACCCTGAACGACCCCGACGCCCCCTCCTACACCGGCGCCGAGCGCCGCGAGCTGGCCGCGGCCCTCATCGCGCTCGAAGGGACGTAGACCGAGACGCCGGTTCCCCCCGCTTGCCGGACAGCTCAGAAATCGAACGTGAAGGTGATTCGTCCCCGCCCAATCGCGCTGTTGCTCGCGCCGATCACGATCGGCTCTTGTCGTCTGAGTGGAACCTTGCTATTTCGGCAGTTCCAGAGTGCGGTCTCCAAGTAGGTGCGAGCGCTCTTGAACTCAGACCACGCCTTCTCGAGTTCATCAACCGCATCGCGAATCTGTTGGCTTTCTCTTGGAGTTCCTGTCATAGCTCCTATTCTGTCCCATAAGCGGGACAGAATTAACCGCACATGCGTCCGCCAAGGCCCGAGCTCAATGGAGCCACGAATACCCTTGTCATCCTGCCCAACGTGCCGATAACGTTGAGATGCGTGCGTGCACTGGAACGTCGCCGCGGTGGCAATCCGTGCGCCTTATCCTGTGCTTGTGTGTCCTCGCTCCACCCCGTCGATCCGGCGCTTGAGCGCCTGCGTCGCAGCAGTCTCGCTTTGCGCCTTCCTCATCACTGGCGGCATGCAGGCGCTCCAAGCTCTAGCTGCATCAGGCCCGAGGTCCGGAGCCTACGAAATGAGACGTTCCAGGCAGCTCCACGTGAAGATGGTAGTGCGGCATCACCGCCTCATCTACATACAGGTCCAAGCCGTCTTTCGATGCGCTGGTGGGGGAACACAATTTGGGCTTGGTATCACGATTCATGAAAAGGGTGGAATTCAAAAGAGCGGGCGCTACGGTCGGTTCTATTACCACCAACAAGCAGAAGAAGAAGGAGAAGGGCTCGGAGAACTGACCTTGCGGGGCCGAATCAAGGGCAACAAAGCCATCGGGACCTTCCGAGACTGGGAAGAACCAGAATACGAAGAACCTGAATCGGGTGGGTTCGGCCCTCGGTGTGGAACCGCTGAACCCAAGGGAAGGGTGATGCACTTCACTGCGCGCCGCACGGTTATCCGCCAGCGACCGACCAGTCGAACTCGTCCCGGAAGTCAGCAAAGCACTGGTCGCAGATCCACTGACCCTTCTCGGTGACGTAGCCCTCGGCGAGCGTGGAGGGATCGCTGGAAGCCCCCGCGACCATGAACGTGGCCCAGCAGAATTCGCAATGGTCGTGATCCCAAGGGTGCGGGGGCGCGATCTCTTCCCAGTCGTCCGCTGACATGATTCCGTCCGAGGGAGGCGAGGTGTAGAAGCCCTCGATCACGGTCCCGCGCGAGGGCGATCTCCAGGCGCGCAGGCCCTCCTGAGATGGAGGTCCGTACGGCCGGCGCTCGAGGACCTTTCCCATCAGGGTCTGCTCTTGGCCCATACGACGCCAATCGTCTGGAGCTGCAGGCACGAGTGAAAGCATTGCACCCTGCCGGCCGTCACCCGCAGCTGCTTCGCCCGCGCCAGGGAGATGAACCAGAGCATGTGGCAGCTCGACAGCGAGGCCACGAACAGCTCCTCGGGTCGCGAATCGTTGAGGGGGCGACTCCCGTCCGGTTGTAAGCCAGTTTCTCATCCCGAACCAGGAACACTAAGGACGATCCTGTGGCAGTCCTCTATTCGGGCATCAGCCACTGCGATCTGGGTTCCCACGCTCCCACCAGTCGATCGTTTCCCCGCGACCCTGCATCGCCTCCAGTGTGCGTGCGATAAAACCGGCCCGAGTGCCCGCCACGTCACCGCAGAACTTCCAAAGCTCACGGGTCGCCCGCTTGTAGCGGTGGATCAGCTCGTCCAGCTCGAAGGCGTCCAGTTCGCCGCAGTCGTAGCGATTGAAGCCCTCGCGCACCCGCTCAAGCAGGTCCGCAAGCCGCGCCTCGTGATAGCTGACGACGAGCGCGACATCGACCTGACGTTCCGCCTTCGACGGTCTGGCTGGGTCAGAACTCACGGCGGCTCGACCGTATCGCAGACCCCCGCCGTTCCGCTCCGATAGCTATCGGGGGTCTTATGCATCCGGGTTGAACGCAGCCGCTACGCGCCGTCGTTCTCCGAGATCGAAGACTTCATTGAGCCGCTGCAAGGTAAACGGCTGCCGCAGCTTGGCCACGACGTTCTGGTTGGCGAACATGCCCTTCTCCCACACCGCCTCCTCCCGCAGACGGGTATCGAGCCATTCGACCCTGACGAGGTACTCGCATTGCTCAGGGTCGTCGGCGTCCCAGCCCATGTTGGTGGCCTTCAGCAACGGCGCTTGGAGGATGTTGGCGGTCGCGCCGCTGATCTCCACGTGAAAGTCATTCACGCCGACCGCGGGTGCCATCACCTTGCCCACGCCTACATAGCCGTAGGCGCCCCCGGCGGCGCGGCTACTCGGAATCGCGGCCCAGACCCGCGCACCCTCGAAGAGGTTTTCCATCGCCTTGCGGTATTTGTCTCCGTGCCCGGCGGACACAAAGCCATAGCGGACCATGTCGTCCCAATTGCGCTCCTCGTTCTCTCCAACCGCCACAAAGAAGTCGACGCCATTCCAGGGGGCCTGCTTCTTACCGCTGCCGCCGCTCGGCGTTCAAGCTCAGGATCGGTGAGCCATGAGCGCGCCAGGTACTCGCGATCTCCGTCGTTGAGATACTCGAAAAACAGGACATTTATGGGTACGCCGTAACCGCGCACGTACTCGACGATCTGCTCGGTGCTGGTGTCCATTCCAGTCGCGACGACTACCAGTTGATGGCTCGTGTTGACCGCCTCCGGGATGTCCGCCTCGAAGTGGCTGGTGAAGGCGGAGTCGAAATCCTCGCCTTCGTGATGTTTCGCGTAAAGCTCCCGAATGGCCTCGAAGGACAGGCTCTGCACCCAGAAGCCGTACTCCAGCGCCTGCGCTACAACCCCCCGTGGCGTGCGGTCCTTTTTCAGCTCGATCACGTGCAGGTCGCCCTGGCCGTCAATGGCCAGCAGGTCGATGCGCTTGCCGAAATCGGTGATTACCTGTCGACCGATCTGGAAGAGGTTGCCCAAACCGAGGATCTCGATACGCGCCTCAAGGATCTCCTCCAGGCGCTCCTCGCTGGCCACTCCGCTCGACGCAATCTGCTGAACCGAGTCGCCATCCACCCGCCACAACCCGAATTTCACCGGCATCGCGATGATCCTAGCGGCCCTCTTCGTCCTCGCCCGTGATGCACGAGCGAAGCGCTTCAGTTGTGCTGTGGCTCCACCAGGACTAGACAGCCCACGCTTTTGACGATGAAGCAGTGCTCGTGGGCACGGTGGTGAAGGTCCATGACCCGATCGGTGCCGGGATCGTCGGCGCATTACACCCGCGGCCGAAGCACGACACCCGTGAAGCGAGTGGCGTCATCGTCCCCTCTGCCTCGTCCTCATAAGCCGTTACCCGCAGTCGCACAGCACGTGCCAGGGAGATGAACCAGACCATCTGGCAGCTCGAAAGCGAGGTGACGAACAGCTTCTCGGGGTCGGCCTTGGCGGGCCTCCTCCCAGCACCGTCGCCGACACTCGACCTCCTCCATCGCCGGCTTTGCGGCCGCGAAGCATGGCACCGGCGCGTCGAGCCCTGCAAGTCCCTAGCGGGACTCCTTGCGGCCCGAGCCTTTGGCTCGGGTTCCGGGCTCGCCGTCCGGCGCCTTCGCGGCCTCCGTCAAGCCAGCGACGGAGGAGGTCGAGATGTATGCAAGCACCGCCAAGCAGAACGGACGCACCCAGGTCCAGGCGCTCGCCGACCAGCTCTACGCCGAGCGCCGCGACTACCTATTGCACATCGCCCGGCGCAACGGCGCCAACGGTGAGGACTCCGAGGAGGCTCTTCAGGACGCCTTCATTCTCTTCCTCGAGCACTTCGACCCCACAAGCGAGGCACCGCCGCTCGCCTGGATCACCCTGACGCTGAAGCGCCGCTGCTGGGCGCTCTACCGACTCCAGCGTCGGGACTGGCAGCAGCGCTCTAAGCGTGACGGCGATTACTGCTCAGACGCCGAGTTGCCTGGCGGCCCGAACCAACACGCCGACGACCTCCTCGACCTTGCCGAGGAGGTCGTGGCAACGCGCACCCACCTAGCCGCGCTGAAGCGCGACGAGCGACGAGCGCTCTCGCTGCTCGCACTCGGCTACAGCTACCGCGAGATCTGCGAGCTGACCGACTGGTCCTACACGAAGGTGAACCGGTGCATCGCCGAGGGGCGCGTCGCCCTGCGCAGACTCGATGAGAGGACGCGATGAACCAGGGTGTCAGGTCATCGTCCACTGGGGTGCCCCGCGCCCGGCGGTATCCTCGCTGGCGATGGCGGGAGCACCATTGAAAGAGCGCCTCGATGATGCCGGACCTGCGGCCCACGCAGCTGAAGTCCGCCACGACGACCGCGTCGCCAACGAGGCTTGGCGCCGCTACCGCCTGATCCGCGACGCGGCTCGCGACCCCGCCGAGCTGCTCGCCGAGGGCATCGCGTTGAGCGAGCAGGCGATCCAGCTCGGCTCGCCGGAGCGGTGAGCAGCTTCGGCCGAATCTTAAGCTCGGTACCCCAGTAACGTCCTCAGCGTGGGCAAGACCACACCGCCACCGCTCAGGGGCACCTGGGGGTGACCGGGGATCTTCAGCATCATCGGATTGCAGATGCCGGCCGGGCGCATCTGCACTGCCTCTGCGACCGGAGGCCCGTTGGCACTTTCACGAAAGGTGAGCCGCAAGCCGCCGAGCTTCGAGGGAAGCTTCGGGCAGGGCGCGATCGGGCCTCCATCCGGTACAGGATCGCCCGGCTGTGGAACGGGCAACCCGTTGATAAGTGCGGCGATCTTCTCGACCGCCTTGGGCCTGGCGATCGTGACGGTCCTCGGCGCAGCACCTGCAAGCCTCCTCACCTCCAGGACGCGCACCGTGCCCAGGATCAGGTCTGAGAGAGGACGTGGGACGACCCATACCACTTGGGCGTCGGCGCGAAGCACCGTGGAGCCTTCCGGGCCGGCTACAACTGAAGCCAAGAGGGATCGGAGGATGAGCACGCTGGGTATGGGCCGCCACTCAAACCGCACGAAGCGTCCCGGTGCCCCGCCGGGTGCACTTGTCGAGAAGCCGCCCGCGGCACTCTCCTTCGATCCCAGGGGAGGGTTTTCCTCAAGCCAACTGAGGACTTCGCCCGGTTCAGCGGGAATGCGCCACCACGAAGTCAGGTCGATCAGCTTCGGCGTTTGCGGTCTATCCGGCGCTGCTTCCAACACCGGGTTCGTGCCGCTTGGCTCAACCGATGAATAGACCGAACCTTCCGGAACGTACAGCCTGCCCAGCAGGTCTTTGGCGCTCGCCACGGCGGCGGCGCGGGTGATGCGCTCACCGGGTGCCAGGGGCGTAGCGCCTTTGGCGGCTGCCAGGGCATTGGTTCCCAGCATGGCCGAAGTGGCGGCGATCGCGATCAACATGGCGGCCGGCAGCCAGCGGCTTCGCATCGAGTTCAGTTTACCCGCGGTGGTTTTGTCTATTAGAGGCGGGCGGTCTACCGGCTCAGCCCTTGACGAGCACGCTGGCCGGGCGGCTTTGGCCGGTCACCCACGGGTAGCCGGCCTGCCCTGGTACCACGGCGCGGAAGCGATAAGTCGTCGTCCGCGTGGTCGAGGTGAAGCGGTAGGCGCTCTTGAAGACTCCGGAGGAGTTCGTTGTCGCCCTGCGGAATGTGAGCCATTCCTTCGATCCCAGCACGTTGGCCTCCAAGACGACTACTCTGCCGCCGCTGTCGGGTCCCGGCAGTTGGCCCCGGAAGTGGACGCGGTGGCGGTTGAAGAGGTGGCTCGGTTTGACGTGCAGGCTCGGCCCGGCGTGGGCGTAATAGCGCACGTCGCGCGACACCTGGTTCGCGTCATGGCGGTAACCGACGAGAACTTCGCGATCCGGGCCCGGGGGCACGCGGTAGCTGAAGTTGCCGTCGCCGTCGGTCGTCACAGTCGCGACCGAAAGCTGCGGCGGTTCGACGCCCAGCAGTGTGGCCTCGACGCAGATCGTCGCGCCGCTGATCGGCTCGCCGGCCTTGTTGGCGAGCTGGCCGCTGACCTCAGCTCCCTGGCCATAGTCGACCGTGACCGTTTCGGCGCCAGAGGCAGAGAACCGGGCGCTAAGCGCTTCGCCGCCAGCCACCGAGGAGGAAGCGCACGAGTTATCGACGTCGATGCTCCGCGGCGGTGAGCAGGTCGTGTTCGGATTGCTCAGCGTGGAGAAGTCAGAGGTGCAGACTTCAATGGTATTGGTGCCGTTGTGAAAGGGAAAGGCTTCGGTGTCGAGCGTCCATTCCGCGCTGACCTTGGTCGGGCAGGGAGTGACCGCCGCCGCAACGGTGCCGTGGAAGCTCGGGTTGGCGGTCTGCACGACGTCGCAGTTGGGCAGGTCGGGCTGCCCAGCCGGCAGGCCATTGACCAAGACCGGAGACGTTGCTCACCCCGTCGCCTTCGTCGTGGGCCCCGGCGCTGAGCGTCTGATGGCCGTGAATCACGTTGCCCGAGAGCAGCGAGCCGCTCAGGCCCGAGAGCATGGGCGCCACCGGGTCGACCTCGGTGGTGGCGAAGTAGTGGGCGTAGACCGACGGGCCCGCTCCGCAGCCGGGCGAGTTCGCGTTGCACCCGAGCCAGATCCAGAAGAGGTCGAGGTTCGACGGAGTGTCAAGCTGAAAGGTCCTTGTTTCTTCGACTCCGCAGCCCGGCGACGGCCCGGGGCCGGATGGCGGCCAAGTGCTGGCGAAGACGAAGGCAAGCGTTCCTGTTCCTGGGCAGCTCCCGGCTGTGACCGTGAGCGATTCCATCGTGCCGCCGGGGGGAGGGCGGATCGGCAGGTTCCAGTAGGAATACCTTCCGGAGGAGGTGGGGTTCTTCTGGTAGATCGCCAGCGAGCCGCCGGGTTCGCTGCAGCTGTCAATGGCCGTATACACGCTCGGGGTGCCTTCGTTGAAGGTGACGCCAGCGTCGCCGCCGCCCGGCAGCGCCGGATCGCACATCTCAAACACGTAGCGGGAGGGCGACGCCTCGGCGCTCGCCGGCAAGAGGACGAACACGGCGATCCCAAGCGCCAACGACGCTGCGAGCCATCCACGGCGAGCTCTCCGGCGCCTGGGCCGAAGACCGCCCCGCCCCGCGCCCTCCTCAAAGGCTTCGCTTCGCCGCCGCTTCGGGTTCATCTTCCGTCTCCGATCGGTTTCAGGCTAGACGATCCCGTTCCGCCTAGCTTCGCTTCTTCTCCCCCAAGACGCAAGCGAACCTCCGTTGGGGACACCCCGATCGGCCGGTTGGGCTGTGAAGAGGGGTGTGATCAAGGGGGCGCCCCTAAGGGGGCGCAGCCACTTCGCTTGTCAGAGCCCTTTGCGGGCAGTTCGTGACGCTGACCCCACTCCCTCACGATTGTGAGTGACCGGGGTCAGCGTCACTGTTTCTGAGAGGAAGGACAAGCGAAGTGGTTGCGAGAGATATCGGGTTGTGTGAGGTCTGAAGTCTGAAGATGGATTGTGAATGAAACTGGGGGAGAGATGGATTGAGATAGTTGGGATGAGATGTCGGTGGCGGCGAAGGGTGGGTTGAGGAGCGAGCCGGGCTGGAGCATCTGGGTGCCGGGCGGGATGGGGTATCGGCCTGGCGTTGTGGGAGACGGCGCGGTTGGAGCGGCGTCGAGGCAGGGCGTCGGTTAGGGGTCTCGGGCCGGGGCCAGCGGGTGGGGTGGACTGTGGGGCTCCGGCTTTATTGACCCCAGCGATGAGTCGGTTGCGGGGCAGTCCGACCACGAGCTGATCCCTCAACTCTGGGATCGGTGCCCGCCGCATCCTGGCAGCGGCGCCGTGCCGCGGTGACCGACCGGCCCCTGCACGGGCGCGGCCGTGCTGATCTCGTGGGTCGCTGCTTTCGCTACTTCGAGCAGCTCGCCGGCTTCTTCGACGATTGCGTCGAGCAGGCAGGTCGACTCCGGCGAGCGGCCAGCGGGCGTGAAGCCGGGTTGATCTCGGCCCGGCGCTGGGCCGCTCCTCGAAGACCGCCACGTCGAGGATGGTTGACCCGGCGGGCCGATGACGGACCGCGAGTCTGCCGCCGCTTGCTTGCGTCCCAGCTTGAGGTGGCTTCGCAGCTAGCGGGGCCCGGCTCGTCGGTCATCTGCGCCTCCTCTGCGCGGACTGGATTTCGCACTCCGCTCAATTGTGCCCCCCGCGGCACCCCGCGCAAGGTCGCTTCGCTCGGTGCGCGGTTCGCCTTTTCAAGGGGGGCCTATTCGCCTCGTAAGCGAAACCAGCCCGCTGAGGGCAGAAGGAGAAGCAGAGATGATCAACGTAGAGCCGTTCAACGCCAAGCTGGTCCGGGACCCGGAGCTGCGCGAGACCAAGCGCGGCGCGGTCTGCAACATGCGGGTCCGCCAGGTCGACCCCGGCAAGTCGTCGGTCTTCATCGACGTGGCGGTCTTCGAGGAGGAGCTGGCCCAGCGCTGCATGGAGCAGCTCGCAAAGGGCGATCAGGTCGCGATCGCCGGCGGGCTGATCTACAGCCAGTGGGAGGCCGCTGCGAAGCGCAAAGGCGCCAAGGCGCAGCTGCGCACCAAGCACTCGATCGTTGCCGATTCCGTCGCGGCCGCCGCCGCGTAGCTGGCGTCGTTAGAGCAGCACTGAAAAGCCCGGTGCCGAGAGGCACCGGGCTTTTTGCTGAGTGGGCCGAGGAAGAGACTCGGCAAGTGCGCGGATCGGCATCGGCCGGGCGCTGTGGGGGCCGCCCCGGTTGGAGGGTCGATTCGATCGAGGCGCTTACGGGTATTGCCAACCGGCCCGTGTCGGTGGATCGAGGCAGGTCATCTTCGCACCGGCGCCGCGGGCTGCAAGGCCCCACAAGGGGACCTCCTTCGGCCCCTCGCCTACGGCGCGGGGTTCCGCCCGCGGCTATGCCGGTGCGGACGACCTGCCTGTTCGATCCACCGACACAGGAGGTCTACAGTGAACGCAGCGCATATCGACATCGACGCGATTGGACCCGACGGCGCCGAACTCGCCCGCTACCGCACTTCCGCCGGCGAGCGTGTCTTGATGGGCTGGCCCCAGGGTGCCGGCCTCGAGGTGACCGACCGGCCCGTCGAGGGCCGCGCCCGGGCCTACCTGGTCGAGCGCGGCTTGCTCTGCTCCGAGCAGGTCGGCGCCTTCCTCGGTGACTACGTCAACGAGGCGGTGCGTCTTGACTGCTGTCCGATGGCGGCGGAGGCGCTTGGGGCCATGCTGGAGGAGACCGAGTCCGGCGCCGTCGATCACCTGGCGGCGGCGATATCGAGCCGTTGAGATAAGCGGCGCGTCGAGCCCGCTGCTTGAGAGCAGCGAGGCAAGGCGGCGAGAGGCCCGGCGCCCGGAGGCGCCGGGCCTCTCGCATGAGGGTGTCCCCTTTCGCGGCTCCCGAGCGTCTAGGGGCAGAGATGCCTGGTGGCAAGCGAACAGACCGGATCAGCGAGCGCGACCTCGAGGTACTCGAGTTCATCGCCCGCCTCGGCATCGTGCCGCGCAGCGCTGTCGGGCTGTGGGCGGGGACCGCCCGCACCGCGACGGTCACCCGCGAGCGCCGCTTGCGGCGGGCCGGCTTGGTCGCGGTGCAGCCCGGGTTCGGGCTCAGCGACCGCCTCGTGCTCTGCACCAGGGCCGGCCTGCGGGCGAGCGGCCGCGCCGAACTGAGCACGGCCCGGCCCTCGTTGGCGAGGATCCCCCACGAGGCGGTCGTCGCGAGGCTCGCCGCCATGCTGGAGCGCGACGGCGCGCGGGTGCTCTCAGAGCGCGAGATGACCGTCCGCGAGGGCGCCGAGGGGAAGCACCTCTACTCGGCGGCGCTCTCGGGCGGGCGCTTTCACCGCGCCGACCTCGTTCGGGTCGGCGAGCGTGGCGAGCCGCCGGAGGCGATCGAGGTCGAGCTGACCGTCAAGGGGCAGGCGCGCCTCGACGCCTTGCTGCGCGCCTGGCGTCTCGCCGTAGCTGAGCGCCGCCTCAGTCGCGTCGTCTACCGCTGCACCCCAGACACCCACCGCGTGCTTGAGCGGGCGATCGAGCGGACCCGGACCGATACGGCGATCGCGGTCGAGGAGCTGTAGCAATCAAACCACACACCAAGGAGGAGAGACCGATGGAGAAGACAAAAGAGAGGACTGCGACGGGTGCGCCAAGCGAGGTGGAGTTGACGAAGCTCCTCGCCGAGTACTACGAGCTCATCCAGAATGAAAGCCATAGGGAGGGCGACTGTCACTGGCGGATCGCCGAGCGCTTCTCCTACGGCGAGCGGGTCGGGTGGTTCGTCGAACATGACGGCGACATCTACCAGCTCGACGACCTGTACGGCGTCGACGGACCACACCCGAGTCGCGAGGCCGCCGTGGGGCGAATGATCGAGCACCTGCATGCGGCCATAGTCGAGGTGCGCAGCTGGCAAGGTGGCTAGAGGCTTGATGCGGCTTAGGTGTGCGCGCGGGGGCGTCGCAGACCGAGCTGGGCGCCGCCCGCGGGCGAAGCGGGTAGCTGGGTGCTACCCGCAAGCCCGGGGGTGGCGCCCAGCGACGGTATGCGGCGTCATCCGTGTGCGTGAGTAACCCGCATCAAGCCTCTAAGTCGATCGCAGGTACCCGTTCCCCGCGCCTGCCCGGACTTCTCACTGCGCTCCATTTTACCCCACTCCTCACCCGGCGCAAGGGGCTTCGCCCCTTCCCCTGCGGTGCGCCGGGCTGCGGGCGGGGTTGTCGCTTCGCAAACGAAGCCGGCCAGGCCCGGCGAGAGGAGCCCGCAATGACCAACGCCACTCACACCCAAAGACCACCAACCTCCAAGCAGTTGCGCTACTTGCGCAACCTGTCCGCCCAGCGCGGTGAGTCGTTCAGCTACCCGCATTCGGCGGCCGAGGCCTCGGCCGAGATCGAGCGACTGAAGGCCCGTCGACGCGGCAGCTACGTCGAGCGCCGCATCGAGCGCGAGCAGGTCAGCCGCGACATGGCGATCCGCGGCGACGCGGCTTCGGTGCGGGATTCGGAGATCGTTGGGTACGGCTCCTCAGCTCGGTGGCGGTGATGACGGTTCGCTTGTCCGGCCGCTCTTGCGCCTGCTCGTCGTCAGCATGTTGGCCCTTGTCGCAACGCTCCAGCTCGCGCAGCGCTGTCCGGCCCTCGGCGATGCACCGGTCACCTTGGTATGGCAGCAACTGTTCGGCCCGATTTCAGCGTGTGTCGATAGCTAGCTCCCGTCACCCGAGTGACGTGCCCTTTTTCCCGCTATCGTCAATATCGGCAACTTTGATCGCACTATTGGCGCAGATGCACCTCTTCACGTCGGAAGAAGTCGACACGGATATTCAGCTCAATGAGAGGTACCCATGAGTCCTGCCAATGAGAGGGCAACGATCGAGCGCGCTGGGCGAGCGCTGATCGAGGCGGCTGCAGCGCCGGCCAAGGTCATCTTGTTTGGGCCTCACGCGCACGGTGGCGTAGACGATGGAAGCGACTACAACTTTCTTGTTATCGAGCAAGAGGTTGCCGATCGCTTTGGAGAGATGGCGCGCCTCGATAAAATCCTCGGGCGCCTCCTGATTCCGGCCGATGTGGTGGTTGTCAGCGAGGAGTATGCGCAACAGAAAGGCCCGGTCAAAGGCACATTGATCTATGAGGCCTTGACCGAGGGGCGGGTAGTTGCCGAGTCCTAAACGCGCGCGAGCTAGCGGAGCGTCAGCGTGATGTGGGCATCGTGCCGGTTAAGGCTTGCGAATAAGCCGTCTTGGAATACGGTCATGGTGTTCAACAGACGCTCTTGAGGTAATTGATTTCGCCTTGGAGGAGCTGTTCTTCTTCTTTGGCTATTTTTTCGACGGGCGACGTGGCTGTCTGACTTTCGATTGCAGGCAATTCGCTACAGGTAGTCCTTTGTTCGCTCGGTGACGAGAGTTTGTAGGCTGTTCCCGCTACGGCTTCCGGAAATGACCTTGTCGTCGAGTGTTGTGACTGTTCGGCCGCGCTGCCATTGGTCGAACCGCCAGAGGTTCCACCACAACCGGCGGCAAAAAGCAGGACGCAGAGCACGATCAGAATCCGGGCGGCGATTGTCATGCACGGCGATCATCGACCGCCGGGCAGGGGGGACTTGAATCGCCGCCGCCGCTCACCAGAGACCGGCCATTACCTGCCGCGGCCCGAGCATCGTAGGCCGCCGTTGGGGACCAAGCGGTGGCAGAGCCATCCGCCAGGTGGCAAGCCAGCCGCCGCCATGCGCGGCCGCGCTACTCGACCGGCGCCTCGAGCGCGTCCCAATCGGACTGGCTGACGAACTTGGTCAGCTTCGTCCCCTCGTTCTCGGCGCGCAGGGCGTAGCGGACGCTGGTCTTTCCCTCCTTGCTCTCGCGCTCATAGGTCGTCTTGCGCACCTGCGACTCCGGGATGCTGACCTTCTCCCGCTGCTTCACGTCATAGAACTCGATCGCCATCTGGCCCGTCCTCTCCTGCCGGGCTGTGCCCGGCGTTCTTGGCTACCGTTCACGCCCTACTCTCCTTCGTGCGTATGTAGGGCTGGGGATAAGGAGCGTGCTTTTCCCGCAGTTTGCGGAATCGAGCCCAAGCGGCGCCTGGCGCTTGGCGGCGGCAGCCGCTAGCTTGCCGCCTGCGACTGGGAGAGACAGGCTCCGCGGAAGCCAGGCGGGGGACCATCTCGAAGGTGGCGCGACGAGCTTCTAGCGCGAAGGCTACGCGCAAGGCAGGCGACGAGCGTCACCCCCGGTCGCTTTCTCGTGCCCGTCGGAGCGGACATCGCGGCGCCGGTGCCGGCCTCGGGCTGTCTGGTGTCCCGAAGCGTGCTCGCATCGCTCATTGGAGAACCTTCTGCCGTTTCTTCTCTGGCATCAGGTGGAGACCGATCGCAGGGAGGCTGTTCTTGAGGCCGTGCAGCGTCGTTGCCACCGCGCCTAGTTCCGCGAGCGGCGAATAGGTGCGCGGGTCACGATCGTCTCGTCCACCTCGACGGTCCTATCCATCTTGACCCAGGGGGGCGGAAGGGCATAGCCCACACTTTCCGTGATCAATCTGGGGACGATTACGTGATCGCAGACGGCAGCGGCCTTTGACATGCAAGAGAGTGGCCTCAAGCCCGTGATGCGGCTGAGCCCCAGCGTTCGGCTCGACGCGATCGCGGAGGGCATAGAGGTGCTGGCCGAGAACGTGGTGACGCTGAGCTGCGACATGCACGCGCTGCGCGCCACCGCCAAGCAGCGGGGTGGCCCGCCCCCATGAGATCGGTCTGACGAAGGGGGTCCGGTCAATCCAGCTCCGCATGAACGCCGCAGTTAAGCCATTGTTGCCGCCTCTTGCCGAAATACACTCGGGCGACCATGGAGGAGCTATCAATTCGCAGAGCGATTGAAAACATCCATGAAGGACGGCTGCGCATTCCGGCTTTCCAGCGGGGTTTCGTCTGGGATCCAGAGCGAGTGGCGTTCTTTATGGACTCGATCTATAAGGGGTTCCCGTTCGGGTCATTGCTGATTTGGCGCACCCGACATCAGCTCAAACATGAGCGGAATCTCGGTCCTTACAAACTGCCGGAACGCGACCCAGACTTGCCAATCGATTACGTGCTCGATGGCCAGCAACGCCTTACCTCTGTTTTCGGTGTCTTTCAAACAGATGTCGAGGCCCAGGAAAGTGAGACCTGGCTTCCAGTTTACTTCGATCATAAAGCTGATGCAACCGCCCAAGAGTCTCAGTTTGTTGCGCTTCAGGACGCCGAGGTCGACTCAGATCGCCACTTCCCCCTAAACACGCTGTTCAACTCAACTGAGTACCGACGAGCAACTGAGGGTTACAGCGAAGAGTTAGCAAGAACCATCGACGAGACCCAGGCTGTCTTTAAGGAGGCGACGCTTCCTGTCCAGACATTCGAGACTGACGATCAGACTGCGGTGGCGATTGTCTTTGAGCGAGTTAACAGAATGGGCGTCGAACTCGACACCCTGCAGCTCCTATCGGCTTGGACTTGGAGCGAGGACTTCGACTTGCAGCAGGAGTTCGCAGAGCTCGCTGAGACGCTGGAACCATTTGGTTTTCGCGGCGTCGGAGAGGACACGAACCTCCTATTGAGGTGTTGCGCTGCGGTTGTCGCCGGCGATGCCTCGCCCAATGCTTTGGTTTCGCTTAACGGCTCCGAAGTGCGTCAACGCTTCGCTGAAATCAGCAATGGAATAAAGGGGGCCATTGATTTCTTGCGTGTGAATCTCAATGTGCACGCGCTCAAGAATCTTCCGTACAGCACCATTCTCGTTCCGTTGGCCGTCTTTTTTGCAGTGCCGGCTAACGATGCGGTTCAGCTCACCAATGCACAACGGACGGAACTGCTTAGGTGGTTCTGGCGATCATGCTTTTCCCGTCGCTACAGCAGCGGGGTTTTGAGGAATCTGAAATCCGATATCGAAGAGATACAGAAGCTCCGAGATGATGGCGCTTCCTCGCTGGCCGAGTTTGCCTGTTCGGTTGAGCCCGCCTTTTTTAGTGACAACAGGTTCTATGTCGGAACGGTGAACACCAAGACCTTCATTCTCCTTCTCGCGCACCACCGCCCCCTCTCTTTCGTGTCGGGACAACCGGTTTCATTAGCAGATGTTCTGCGTGATTACAATCGGAATGAGTTTCACCACATCTTTCCGCAGGCATTTCTTCGCGCGGGGGGCCGGAATATTGAGGAGATCAACAAGCTCGCCAATTTCGTATTCATGGGCCGCCAGGACAACAACACCCTCGGAGGACTTGCCCCTAGTGAGTACAAGGAGAGAATGAATAACACGAGCGTCAAGGAGATCCTTGACCACGCCCTTTGTCCTGAGGACTTGTTCGCGGACGACTACGATGCGTTTTTAAGGCTTCGAGCCGATCAACTTTGCGCCGCTGCGAGTTCTCTGATCGCCTAACGTAGGCCGCGGGAGGCAGTATCCGTTCCGAACACTGGACCCGCTCGCTCCGCTTTGTGCTGAAGGAGGCGGCCTAGCTGTAATTCCTAAGCACGTTGTTCTCCGGGCTGAGCCGGAAGGTGCCGATGGCGCTGACGCCTAAGATGGCTTCCGGTTGACGTAGAGGCGTCCCACCTCCATCACCTTCGGCAACTCGAGTATGTAGACGAGTAGATCCGCGAGGTCGGCTGCTTTGATCTGCTTCGTCTCGTCCCGGTCAATCTTGTCACCGGTCATGTTCGAGTAAATGTTGCTGGTAAAGCCGCTCGGGCATACGTCGACCACGCGAGCGCTGGAGGCCTGCAGGCGAACGCGAAGATCGTCCGTGAACTTCGCAAGCGCCGCTTTCGCGGTCGAGTATTCGCTGAAGGTGAGGTAGAGGTCCTGGATCGAGCTTGAGGTCACATTGATGACGTCGGCCCCATTCTGTTCGATCAGATCAAGAAGGCATGACTCGATGAGCATCGGTGCGAAGAGATTGAGTCTGTACAGCTGCTCCATCGTCTCGTACTGCAGACTGTCGATCTCGCGAGCAGTTAGCATCGCGGCGCAGTACACGAGTGCGTCGAAGTCCGCATGTCGGTCGCGGATCGTGTCAACTGCGCCTTCGAGCTCACTCTTGACGGATAAATCGACGGCGATCTCGACCAGTCCGGAGGATGCAGCGTCAGAGGCGCGGCGGGAGATGCCAACGACATGGTATCCGCGCTCGAGCAGCTTGACGGTCATCTCCAAGCCAAGGCCAGAGCTATGGCCGAATACGAGCGCCGACCGTGGCATGCGAGCACCCTAGACGAGCAGGGCGTCGTCGGCTTCGAGAGCGGCCTTTGCTAAAACGGTCTTATGGCAGGAGACGGGAACAGTCGCGGCAAGGCCCGTCGTCTGGATCGGCTGCGCACCCCCGCGGGCGCATACCTTTGGCTGGCCATGGATCATGGACTTACCCATGGTCAGCTCGATGGACTGACCGACCTGCCGTCCTCGCTGAGACTTGCCACATCGACCGGCGTCACTGGGATCGTCGTCAACCGTGGAGTCGCGACGATGCTGCCTCCGTCCGTTCGCGCTGGGCTAGTGCTGCAGACGTTCGGCCGACCCTCTCTCGGCACGCAAGCCGAGGCGAAGGTCGTTACCTGTCGCGTCGATGACGCCTTACGGCTCGCAGCCGACGCCATATCGGTGCAGATGGACCTAAATGCCTCCGGGCTGTCTCATGTGGTTCACGCACTCTCTCTGATGATCAGCGATGCAGCGCGGTATGAGGTACCGGTCCTGTTGATGGTGACCCCGTCGAGCCGCGGAGATCCATATAAGGCGGTTGCGGACGCGCTTCGGATCTCCACGGAGTTGGGTGCCGACCTGATCAAGGTCGGCCTCCCTCGGGAGGCTGCCAGGGCGAATGCGGATCAGCGTGCGGCGCTGCGCCGGGCCGTCCTGCACGCGCCGCCGGCCTTGTTTAGCGGCGGGGAGCGGCGCAGCGATTTCATCGCCAGGCTGACCCTCGCGCGCGATCTTGGTTTCAGTGGCGCCTGCATAGGCCGAAGCGTTTTTCAGGACCCTGAGCCGGGGGCGGTGCTGGAGGAGATCGCTGCCGTTTTCGAGGGCGCGACCATCAGCTGACGGGCATCGAGGAGACGAGCGCCCGCCAGTTCGATCGCGGGGCAAGGGCGGGAGAGCCTTCGGCGCACAGGGGGCACGTTTCCGCCGAATAGCTATGTGCATCGAGCTCCACCGCGGAGAGTATCTCCCGTCTACCAAGTTGCCGCTTGCCCGACATGTTTGCGAGGCAGAATATTGTCGGGATGACCCATGCTCCTCGGTGCTCGACCTGCGCGATGGTTTTGAGGACGCTGCTGCCGGAGTGGATGTCGTCAGCGATGACGAGCACCGACTCGGATGGTCCGATTTCGAAATGGGTGACGTATCCGCCAGAAGGATCGCTGTACGCACATTGTGTGTCCAGCGCCTGCGCCACCGCATGGGCGATGAAGAGGCCGAACGGCGAATAGCCCAGGACCCAGTCGGGAGCCAGACCTGTCTTCGAGAGCTCTGGCACCAGAACCGACTTCACGATCTGTGTCGTCAGGCTGGGCGATGCGACGACGACGTCCGAGTTGAAGTACTTGTCAACGTGGGAGCCATCGAGCGAGGTTCGCACATGGGGGCCGCCCGGTCGACTGGCTTCCCAAACGGCTCCGATCTGCCTGAAGCAGTCCATCCACCCCCCGCTGCGAGGTCGAGTGGCGAAGTTAGGACACACGCTGAACGGGTTCGCCTGCGCCGAGGGCACTGAGAGCCCCACCAAGATCCGGGGCCAACAGGTAATGGAGCATGTACAGGCAGTCCTTCGGGCCATCGACGTTGAACTCGAATTGGAACCTTCCCGAGACCTCCTCTACCGCCGAGTCCTCGACGATCTGATGCTCCCGGTAGCCGTCGCTAAGTCCGAACACCCACGCTCGGCTCATCGGTGCGTCGGGGGTGCTGCGGACGGCAACGCGGAACTCGAGGCGCTCCACGCCTCGCCGGTAGCGGATCAGGGAGATGCTCTGCGAATGCGGTTGCTGGCCGTAGTGCACGGGCTCGCCGGGCCACTCCAACCGGTACTCGACCTCCGTTCTTCCTGGCCCGGCTCGAGTGCCGAGGGCAACACCATCTCGAAGGCACGGCAGAACGAAATGCTCGGATCGCCGAGCGGGCGGAACTCAAGGCTCTCACCGGTCTCGACGCACCGGCCCGACAGCGACAGGGCGGTGTGCGAGATCTTGTTCTCACCGTACTCGGAATGGCGCAGGCTGGAGACCGGGGCTGAACCCAGGTTGCGGACGCGCAGGCGGCGCGTGGAGCGCATCGAGTTCTCCAGCATGTCGACTTCGTCATGGCGCTGGATTCGCAGGTAGCGTAAGTCGTTGTCGATGGCCGTCTCCTGCAGGTCCAGGCTCATTCCGCTGGCGAGGCGCTGGAGCATCTTTTGCTGTTGGTAACGATGTCGCTCCGCGGAGAGTGCGTCGAGAACCCGGTTCTCGGGCAGATTCAGACGCGTGTGCAGGTCACGGTAGAAATCGTCCATGTCCTGAATGCTCAGGAAGCGGACGTTCCCGGCGCCCAGGCGCTCCAGCTCTTGGAGGTAGCTCGTTCGCGCGGTAGCTTCGCTCTTGCGGACGCACCAGACGACCCCGCGCGGGATCGTGCGATCCCGCAGCGAGCGGGTGATCGGGCCCATGATGCTGCGGTCGCGGCCCGCGTAGCCAGCAACTATCAGGCCATGGTCGCGCATCAGAAATTCGAAGTACTTGCGCAGCTGGCTTTGGAGCTTTTGCGTCTTCCTCGGCGAGGTTGGACAGCTGCGGGAACGTATAGTGGCCGTGAAGCTTCACGACCGTCACCATCTCCGGATTGACAGAAACGTATTCCGTCTCGGTCGCATGGGCGATTACGTTGAATTCGCTCAGGCGCAGACTTACCAATGCCTTCTCGAGCAAGTCATCGAAGTTCGTCGTCAGCACCAGATTGCAGTGACCGCTGGCGATGATGCTGGCCAGGTAGTAGTGCGCAAGCGTCGGCATCTTCCCGGCGACCAGCTCGCGAAAGAAGCTCTGTCTCTCATGATCGGACGAAAACGCTCGCAGAAGGGCCTCGCTGTATTCGCTCTTGGGATCCTGGAACCAGCCAAGCTCCTGAAACAGACTTTCGCCCGCTTTGGGGGAGATGTCGCGTCGCAGCTCTTCGACTAGGCGTTGGCGGAGCATCGTGACGATCGCTCCACCGAGTGGAATGCCGGCTCCCGCTGACATCCCGGCTCCGAGCAAGAAGGCATAGTGCCCTGGCGCGCTGCGCAGTTGCTCCGCGCAGCGCGCAAGCACGAGCTCGCGCTCGATGTCCTGTGGGTCAAGTGGCACTCGGTACGAGCTCCACCAGTAGGTTGCCAAGCTCTGCAGGGCCAATTGGCTCGTCGGCGATGGGCAAAAGCCCATGCGCTACCGCGAGCCCGGACCAGAAGCCTCGCTGAACGAGGTGCTCCCGCTGACGCTGAAGGACCAGCGGGAGATGTTCGATCTCGAAAACGCAGCGGTCGAGTCCTACTACCGAGAGGTAGTACTGGGCTCGCGCGTGGAAGAGCTCTAAGACAGCGTCAGCGCGGGCGCTTTCCTCGTCACCAGGGGCTCGGGGGGGGGGGGGGGGGGGGGGGTAAAAGACATCCCCGATCAGCACGGCGCCGCCGGGGGCGAGAGTGTCCCCGAGCTTCCCGCAGAGCAGAGTCTTCTCTACGTCGGAGAGATGGTGAAGGGAGTAATTTGCGACTACACAGGTTCGATCGGGCAGATCGCTTACGGCGCTAAGCATGTCCTGCATCTCGAACGTGACATTCGGGAAGGCGGCACACTTCGTGGCAGCTTGGCCGAGTAGCTCCTGAGAGATATCGATCGCCCTTACGTGGGTCTGCTGAAATTGCTTGGCGAGCAGGATCGAAAGATTGCCCGTCCCGCATCCCAACTCGAGAATATGCCGGGGTTCGTAGTTGCGAAGCCGGCGTGCGATCGACGCGAGTAGATCCATGTAGTGGACGTCACGCAAAAACCACTCGTCATACATATCGGCGGTGCCGTCGAAGAAGGACGCGGTGTCGTTATGGGTCGCCATAGATCGCTTGAGCATCCGAATCTTATTCGCTATTGAGTTAGCTGCCCGAATGAGATCACGTAGGCGTTCTTAGGCAGCCTTGCCTTTGAGGACATCAGCCGATTGGCAGGCTGTCCGCGTTCCGCCAACAGGGGTCGCGCTTCCGCTTCGGCAGAGCAATGCAGAACTCATGGTCGGAGCCAACGTCGCTTGGGCTCGACGAGGAGCGGCGGTGTCCGCGGCCTTCGTCGTGAAGTTCCCACCGTCGCACTACCGAGAGAGTGCCTATGCGCGAAGGGCGGCCAGCCGGGCCGACGCCCATAAGTCGCCTACGACGCTCGGAGCCACGACGAGTCAGCTTCCTGCCTTCACTCGGCGCACTGCCTCCGGAGTGCCGCCCGCCCCTCGGCAATGCACCGGTTCACCTTCGTATACGTCCAACTTGTCAGCTCGCAGATCTCGCGGTAGCTGTAGCCGAGGGCGAGCAGCGAGAGCGCCCGGCGCTCGTCGCGCTTTAACTCGGCCAGGCGGCTGCGCGTTGTCACGACCTCCTCGGCAAGGTCGAGGAGGTCGTCGGGGTGGCGGGCGGAGCCGCCGAGCAGCTCCTCGTCCGAGCAGCTCTCGCCGTCACGCTCGGAGCGCTGCTGCCAGCTCCGTCGCCGCAGGCGGTAAAGCGCCCAGCAGCGGCGCTTCAGCGTCAGGGTGAGCCAGGCGAGCGGCGGCGAATCGCTCTCGGGGTCGAAGTGCTCGATGAAGAGGATGACGAGTACCAATCGCACTACTCATCATCTCGATCCCCTGCCGGAGCAAGTGCGGCTGGTCAACGCGCCCGCCGACCTGCGCGATGCCACGCTCAAGGTGCGGGGATGGAAGAACAACGGGAGCGGTACCGAACTCGTTTGCGAGTTGCCCGACGGCACCCGGTCGGCGATCCCGCCGCACTGGACCGACCTACCCTGCGGCGAGGAGCCCGAACCGCCGCTGGGCGCGATCGCCTCGCCGCCGGCCTGGCGGGCGCTGCTCGATCGCGGCGAGCGACTGAGGGAACGTCGTCCGCGGCGCGTTCGAGCCTCCACCAAAAACGGAGGTGGAGAAGATGTCGGGACAGCTGGCGCTCGCGACGGGCGAGCAGACGGTGGCGCCGGCGGCGGTCTGGGAGACGCTGCCGGTGGCGACTCAGGTCGAGGTGACGCTGAGGCTGGCGCGCCTTTTGGCGCAGATCGTGGAGGCCGAGCGCGATGAGTGACCGCTCCAAGATCACCACCGACCAGCGCCGCCGCCGCGCGTTCGTCTACGTGCGCCAGTCGACCCTCACCCAGGTGGAACGAAACCACGAGTCCCGCGCCCGCCAGTACGCGCTTCGCGAGCGGGCGATCGAGCTGGGCTGGCCAGCGTCCTCGGTCACCGTCGTCGATGAGGACCTCGGCCGCTCCGGCGCCTCGACCGAGGGCAGGGTGGGGTTCCGCGAGCTGGCCGCCGAGGTCGGCCTGGGCAAGGTCGGGATCGTGCTGGCGCTCGAGGTCTCCCGCCTGGCACGCTCCTCGGCCGACTGGCACCAGCTGCTTGACCTCTGCGCGCTGACCGCGACGCTGATCGCCGACTCCGATGGCATCTACTCGCCGCAGGACTTCAACGACCGCATGCTGCTCGGCCTGAAGGGGACGATGTCGGAGGCCGAGCTGCACCTGATCCGGGCCCGCCTGCAGGGCGGCACGCGCAGCAAGGCAGAGCGCGGCGAGCTGGTCCAGCACCTGCCGGTGGGCTTCGATCGTGCCGAGGACGAGGCGATCGTGCTCTGCGCCGACGAGCAGATCCGCCAGGCGATCGGGCGCGTCTTCTCGCTCTGGGCAGCGCTCGGCTCCGCCCGCCAAGTGGTGGCCGAGCTGATTGCCGAGGGCCAGCAGCTGCCCAGGCGCGCCCCCGGGCGACGACGGGTGCGCTGGGGGCGCGCCGACTACCCCACCGTGCGCAACCTCCTGATCAACCCCACCTACGCCGGGGCCTTCGTCTTCGGGCGAACCCGCACCGAGAGGAGGCTCGACGAGCAGGGGCAGGTGCGCGAGCGCCGCCCCGAAATGCCGCTGGAGCAGTGGTCCGTCTGCATCCCCGATCACCATCCCGGCTATGTCTCCTGGGAGGCCTACCTGGCGACGCGCAAGCGGTTGCGCGCCAACATGAGGCCCAAGGGCGAAGGGGGCGGCGCGCCCCGCGAGGGAGTGGCCCTGCTGCAGGGCATCGTTCGCTGCGGGCGCTGCGGGCGGCGGATGAAGGTCCGCTACTCGGGCAAGGGCGGCCGGCTCCCGTGGTATGGGTGCACGCGCGGGCCCCACGTGCACCCGACCCTCCGCAACTGCCAGACGATCGGCGGCTACCGGCTGGAGAAGGCGATCTCCGAGGCGTTCCTGGAGGCGGTCACCCCGGCCAGCGTCGGCGCCTCGGCGCAGGCGATCGAGGAGCTCGAGCACCAGCACGCAGAGCGGCTCGCCGGCCAGCGCCTCGCCGTCGAGCGTGCCCAGTTCGAGGCCGACCGGGCGCAGCGCCAGTTCGACGCCTGCGAGCCCGAGAACCGGCTCGTCGGGCGGACCCTGGAGGCGCGCCTGGAGGAGGCGCTGACCGAGGCGGAGCGCGAGCGCCGCTCGCTCGCCGAGCTCGAGTGCCGCCGCCCCGAGCCCCTGAGCCCCGCCGAGCAGGCGGCGCTGGCCGGGCTCGCCCGCGAGCTGCCGAGGCTCTGGGAGGCGCCGAGCACCACGGCACGCGAGCGCAAGGAGCTGCTGCGCACGCTTGTCGCGGAGGTGGTCGTCACCGTCCGCCAGGAGCCGCGCCGCGCCGCGCTCGAGGTCGCCTGGGAGGGCGGGGCGCGCACCGAGCTGACCGTGCCGCTGCCGGCCTGCGGCGCGGTGAGCAAACGCACCCCCGAGGGGACCGTGGAGCTGGTGCGGGCGCTCGCCGTCCACCACGGCGATCGCGAGATCGCCTTGGTCCTCAGCCGCCAGGGGCGGCGCACCGGCGCCGGGCTGCCGTTCACCCAGGAGCGTGTCCGCAGCGTGCGCAAGAAGCACCGAATACCCGCCGCGCCGCCGCCCGACCCAAGCGCCGAGACGCTCAGCATCGAGCAGGCGGCCTCCGAGCTGGGCGTCTCGGGGGCCACGGTCTATAGGTGGCTGCGCGAGGGGCTTCTTCCCGGCGAACAGACCACGGCCTACGCACCGTGGAGAGTGCGCCTCACCGATGAGGTCCGCGCCCGCTTCATGCCCGAGGTCCCCGACGGCTTCCTCGCTCTCGACGCGGCGGCGAAGCGGCTCGGGGTCGCCCGGCAGACCGTGTTGCATAAGGTCCAACGCGGCGAGCTTGAGGCCATCCAGGTGACCAAGGGCCGCCGCAAAGGGCTCAGGATTCGGGTCTCAGGCGCCGAGGCTGGACTGTTTGATCAATGACAGGAACAAGGAGGGCAGTGTGAAGCAGCGCCGGAGGGCGTCTTGTAACGCCTCCTCGGCCTCCTCGGCGCCGCCGCAGTTGCGCCGGGCGATCGCGAGAAGACGTGCCCGATGGGCATCGTAGAGCTGCTCGGCGAGTGCCTCGACCCCGCTCTGCCGCGCGTTGCCGGGTGCTGGTGCTGCGGTGCCCATCGCATGCCTCCTCCGTCGCTGAGTTGACGAAGGCCGCAATGCGCCGGACAGGCGATCCCGGAACCCGAGCCGCAGGGGAGGGCCGCAAGGAGCCCTTCAGGGCTTGCAGGGATCGCCGCCGGTGCGATCCTTTTGCGGCCTTCAAGTCAGCGACGGATGCAGCGACCAGTGGGCCAGCGCCCGACCGCGAGCGGCGGCGGCGCGAGAGCCCCGTCGTCGGCTTGACGCTGGGCGTGCGGCGACTCTCAGGATGGCACGCCAGAGGCGTGCGTTCGTCGCCTTATGCACGCCCAGCCAGAGTCAAGCAACGCCTCGAAGGCCGCGCGCCGCCCTCGACGCAGCGAGCGCTACCGCGAGCCGAGTGCTGAGGAGCTCCTAGCGCTGCGCCTGCTCTCCGAGCAGACGGCTGTCCCGCTCGACCAGCTGGCGCGCTTCCTCGGCGTTTCGCTCGCCGAGGGCGTGGCGACGCTGCATGGCCTCGAAGCCGCGGGCGCGGTCGAGCACCGCCGTTTCCTGATCCGCGATCACCCCTGGTTCTGGCCCAGCTACCGAGGCGCTCGCCTCGCCGGCACCGGCTTCCCCTATAAGGCCCCCGACGTGGCGATCCTGGCCCACCGCCGGGCTGTCAATGAGGTCCGCCTACATCTCGCCGAACGGGCGCCGAAGGGGCGCTGGCTTTCCGAGCGAGCTGTCTTCCGCCAGCGCGACCCCAGCGAGCACCTCCCCGACGCGGTCTTTGAGATCGGCGCCGAGCGCCACGTCATTGAGGTCGAGCTGTCGCGAAAGCGCAACAGCGAGATCCACCAGATCGTCGCGCAGCTCAGCGACCGCTACGACGCGGTGCTCTACTTCTGCGCCCCCCGCCCGTACCGTCTGATGAAGCGGGTGCAGGCGGAGGGCCGCTGGCCGAAGCTGATCGTGCGCCGCATTTCGCAGGTGCAGCCATGCTGAGGCGGCGACGCCAATTGGCGGATTCCCCGCCGCCTGTCCCCGAGGGCGTCGTGCTCGGCCGCCGCCTGGCCGGCGAGCGGGCGCTGCCGATGGGGGCTGGCGGCAGCCTGATCTGGCCCTTCGAGGACATGTGCCGCCACGCGGTGATCCTCGGCGCAAGCGGCACCGGTAAGACCGAGACCTCGATCCGGATTGCCGACGAGGTGGCCGTTAAGACCGACGCGCAGGTGCTCTATCTCGACGCGAAGGGAGACCGCGGCTCGGCCGAGCGCTTTGTGGCGCGGATGCGCGAGGCGGGCCGCAGCGTGCGGGTCTTCCCCAACGAGCCCTTCGACGCTTGGCGCGGTGACTGGCGCGGCATCGCCAACCGGCTCCTGGAGGTGGTCGAGTTCGTCCCCGAGGGGCCGGCCGCCTACTACCGCGACATCGCTAAGACCGTGCTGCAGTTGGCCTGCAAGCACCCTGACGGTCCGCCTCGCTCGAGCGCCGAGCTGTTGATGCGCCTCGACTACGAGCTGCTGCTTAACGCCCACGGTCCGAGCAGCGCCGTGCTCTCTCTCCCGCGCGACAAGGTCAGCCAGGTGCGGTTGCGCTATGAGGCCTTCTTCGGCCAGCTTGGCTGCGCGCTGGACGGCGATTGGTCGTGGGACGACGCCGACGCGGCCTACTTGCTGCTCGACTCCGTGGCGCTCGGTGAGGACGCGGCGGGGACCGCCTGCCTGCTCTTTGCCGACTTCGCCCATTACTTCACCCAGCGCAAGGACCGCGAGCGTCGGTGCGTGCTCTTCGTCGATGAGTTTTCCGCCATCGCTGCTTCTTCTGACGTGGCGATGAAGGTCGAGCAGGCGCGCAGCTTCAACACCTCCATGGTGCTGGTCCCCCAGACCCCGTCGGGGATGGGCCCGCGCATCCAGCGCGACCGCATCCTCGCCTCGGTCGAGACGGTGATCGTCCACGCGGTCAACGAGCCCGAGGAGATCGCCGCGATGGCAGGCAACAGGCAGAAGATCTCACTGAGTCACCGCTATGAGGAGGGCGTTCACAGCCGTGAGGGCTTTGCCCGCCAGGAGGAGCGGCCGAAGGTCGATCCTGACCAGATCCGCAGCTTGCCGACCGGCACAGCCTGGGTGATCCGCCGCGGCCGTGCCGCCAAGGTGGCGATCGAGCCGGCGCCGGCTGGGGGGCAGGGCGCCCTGCCCGAGTCCCAGGCACTGGACCGAGCGCCGGAAGCGGTCGAGGTCGCGGCGCCGAAGGAGGTCTTCTATCTCGACGAGGAGGACTGAGCGATGGGCGGCAGCGATTTCAAGGACGGAGCGGTGAATGCGTCGCGGCGAGTCGGCAAGCCGGGAGGAGGCCCGGGCACTGGTGAGCGCCCAGTGCTGCGGGCGCCAGAGCCGTGGGAGTTCGAGTTGCTGCGCCTGCTCGCCGAACAGGGGGCGATCCCCCTCGACCAGCTGGCCCGCTTCCTCGAGCGCGACGAGCACCAAGCCACGAGCGTGGTGAAACACTTGGCCAAGGTTGGATACGCCGACTACGGCCGATTCCTTCACGACGAGCCACGATGGGCGTGGCTGAGCGGCCGTGGTGCGCGGCTGTCGGGCACGGGCTTTGCGCCGGGCCGTCCGAAGGTCGGCGCGATGGCGCGGATGCGCGCGGTGAACGAGGTGCGGCTTCACATCGCCCGCCGGGCACCCGAGGCCCGCTGGATCGCCGCGCGCAGCGTAGTTCGCGAACAGGGGAAGAGCGGTTATCGACCGAACGCCGTGGTCGAGATCGGCGCGGAGCGCCACGCAATCACCGTTCAGCTTCGCGTCGGCTTTCAGGAGCGGATGCGGGACATCCTGGAGACCCACATGGCCCGCTACGACGCAGTGATCGCCTTCGCGAACCCGAAGCCCCGCGAGTCACTGGAGCGCCTAGCGGCTGATCACCACTGGCCGAAGCTGATCATCCGCGACATTCCGAAGCCATCGTGACGACACGGCGACAGCCGATAGGTCGGCGCCGCCGCGCTGTCGGCGGTTCTCTTCGCTGCCTCCGCCACGCACAGTCCTGAGACCTGCCCCTGCGGCGCCAGCGGCTGCGCCTGTTCGCCCCTCGGTTCACGCCTCGGGTTGCGCGATTGCCGCTCGGCGCCGTGCGGCTGGGAGCCGAAGCCAGCGAGAAGCCCAGATCCCCACACGGGGATCGGGGAATTTGCGGCGAGGGGGGACGAATCCGCCCCCGCAAACGTCTTAAGGGAGTGGAAAGCCCAATCGAGGAAACCTACTGGACTGCGAAGGAGTGGTCGATGCGGACCCGCATTCCTTACAGGACGATCTTAAACGCCGTTCGCGCGGGGAGCTTGCGGCTGTACGTCCATCTGGAACGGCGCACGGCTGCATCCATATCTCCGAGTCGAGTTGGGCAGCCTGGATCCGGACAGCCGGCCTACGGGTTCGTGTCCCCGGCCGCGTCGGCGAACCGGCTAGGGGCCATGGGCGGCGCTCGCTGGGCGAGCTGGCGCTGGGCTGAGCGATGGCCAGCGCCGAGCCGGGGATCCAGACCTACCTCACTTCCAGCGGCGAGGAGCGCTATCGCATTCGCTGGCGCGAAGGCGGCAAGCAGCGCAGCCGCACCTTTAGCCGTCTACCCGGCGAGCACGGTGCCCGTGCCTTCCGCCATAAGGTCCGCCAAGCGCAGGAGTCGGGCGCACGCCTCGTCCGGGCGGGTGCCCAGGGACTGACCTTAGCCGCCTTCGTCGCCGACGTCTGGGCGCCGAAGGCCAAGCGGCGCCTGGCCTCGAACACCTGGGAGCGCGACACATGCGTCTACAACAACCACATCCTGCACCAGCTCGGCGGTAACCCGATCGCCGACGTCGACGCCGAAGTCCTGGTCGAGTGGCAGGACGACCTCGAAGAAGCCGGCGTCGGCGATCCGACCCAGATCAAGGCGATCAGCATCCTCTCCAGCGTCTTACGTGAGGCGGCGCGGCGGCCCCGTATCACCGGGGTGAAGGTCAACCCGGTGGCCCTGCTTGAGAAGCCCTCGGGCAAGCGCCGGCGCCGGCCTCGGGTCTGGGGCCCGGTTGTGGTTGAGCGGGTCCGCTACCAGCTGCTCGTCAACTCGAAGCGAATCGGCGAGCAGAAGCAGCTGGCCGCTTTGCGCGATGCCCTGCTCGTCAGCTTCATGGCGATGACCGGCTGCCGGCCAGGCGAGGCACTGGCCCTGCGCTGGCATCACATCGACGGCCACGTCGTGGTCGAGAACGGGCTGAGCGGCAAGGAGATCGTCGATCGCACCAAGACCGACAAGGACCGCATCGCCCCACTGTTGAAGCCGCTGGCGGCCGACCTCGCCGCTCTGCGGGCCCTCAGCGGAGACGGACCCGACGACTACATCTTCCGCACCTCCGAGCGCGAGCACTGGGTCGAAACCGACTGGCGCAACTACCGTAAGCGTCACTTCGTATCGGCGCTCGAACGAGTTGAGGCCGAGTGGGCGCAGTGGCGGGAGCAGCTGGCTGATCCCGACCAGGTCAGGGAGAGCGTCACCGGTTTGCCGAAGACTCGCCCCTACGACCTCGGCCGCCACACCCACTCCGCCCTGATGCTCGCCGCGGGCATGAGCCTGCAGCGCCTCGCCCGCATCCAGGGCCACAGCATCCGCGTTCTTGACGAAACCTATTCGGAGGAGCTCGCCGAGTTCCAGACGCGCAGCCAGCGGATCGACCCAGTGACGGAGATCGCCAAGGCGCGGGCGCTGGTCTGGGGAGAGCGCGATCCGAGCTACGGCAAGTAGCGTCTACTGCTGCGAGCGGATACCGGCTGCCGGCGAGAACCCCCCAGCGCAACCTGGACTCCTGCAATCGACTGGCGTATCACCTTCCGTTTCGGCTGGCGCTCCCCACCTGGCCGAAAGCCCTTCGATCCCTCGTCGTTAAGAAGGGCACAAAAACGCAGCAACGCCTTCATCTCCACGCCAGGGATTGTTGCGACGTAGGCACCTGCAGCCTGGTGCTTGACCGCCCCGCCGCCCTGCCTGCATTGGCGGAGGAGTCGAACGACTCCCCCGAGCTAGCAATAATCCTGGGGTTCGCGAGCCCATAGCCGCCGGCGCCCCCGGCGCCTCGCGACGTATTTGGCCTTGGCTCGAAGGTTTTCCCCGACCCTCTAACATCGGCCCCGTGATGACGAAGCAGCAGAAGCTCCATCAGCGCAGAAGGGACACCCAGCTTCAGCCTGGTGTGCCATCTGAGTGCCATGGCGCCAAAACAGCCCAAACGCCACTCACTAATTTTCGGCTCTAGAAAGCCATTTTCGCCCGGGTAGCTCAGTTGGTAGAGCACTTCCATGGTAAGGAAGGGGTCACGAGTTCGAGTCTCGTTCCGGGCTTTCCGGCGCCGTGCCGTCCCCGCTTTCAGCCGATAGGCTCTCCACCTCGTGGACTTCGCCCTCAGCGACGAGCAGAGCGACTTCGTCGACGCGATCCGCGACTTCTGTGACCGCGAGTGCGGCACCCAGGATCAGCGGGAGCGGCTCACCGACTCTTATAAGGAGCGCCACAGCTTCGAGATCTACAAGATGATGGCCGAGCTGGGCTGGCTCGGCCTCACCATCCCCGAGCGCTATGGCGGCTCGGGCGGCACGATGCTGGACGCCTGCCTGTTCATGGAGGAGACCTCCCGCGGCCTCGCCCCGATCGGCGGCTACGCAACGACGCTAATCGTCGCTGGCGCGACCAATCGCTTCGGGAGCCAGGAGCAAAAGCACGAGGTCCTCGGCGGCATCGCCCGCGGCGCGGTCGAGGCGATTGCGATGACCGAGCCCGAGGCCGGCTCCGATGTCGGCTCGCTGAGCACCTCCGCCGAGCGCGACGGTGACGGCTTCGTCCTCAACGGTCAGAAGGTCTTCTGTTCCAACGCCCACATCGCCGACCACGTCCTCGTCGTCTGTCGCACCACCCGCGGCCCCTCAAAGCACGAGGGTCTGACGATGATCTGGGTGCCGCGCGATGCCGACGGGATGGAGGTGGTCCCGATCGACACGATGGGCGGGCGCGAGACCAGCCACCTCTACTTCACCGACTGCCTTGCTCCTACAGACGCCGTGCTCGGCGAGGTCGACCAGGGCTGGACGCAGCTAATGGCAGGTCTCAACGTCGAGCGGCTGATCCTCGCCGCGACGATGCTCGGCATCGCCCAGCGGGTCTTCGACGACGTGATTGTCTACGTCAAGGAACGCAAGCAGTTCGGTCGCTCGATCGGCTCCTTTCAGTCGCTCCAGCACCGCCTCGCGGACATGGCGACGGAGCTGGAGGCGGCCCGTCTGATGACCCGCTGGGTCGCGACGATGACCGACGAGGACCCCGACCGGATGCTGCCCCGCGAGGCCTCGATGGTGAAGCTCTACGTCACCGAGGTGGCCAAGCGCGCCGCCCTCGACGGGATGCAGATGATGGGCGGCTACGGCTACTCCTCCGAGTACGACATGGAGCGCCTGGTCCGCACCTCCCTCGTCTCCACCATCTATGGGGGCACCTCGGAGATCCAGCGCAACATCATCGCCAAGACCCTCGGCCTCTGAGCCGGACCTGGTCCCCGCCGGACCGCTATCCTTCGGCCCAGCCTCGCGCTTCGGCCCGGGGTTTTCTTTTGTAACGGCCGTCCGTACGTGAACGAGGAGACATGGCTCGCGGAGATGTCCGCATCGCGGTGACGCTGGCTTGCGAGGAATGCAAGCGGCGCAACTACCAGACGAACAAGTCCCGGCGCAACTCGCCGGACCGCGTAGAGCTGCGCAAGTTTTGCCGCTGGTGCGGTCACCACACTCCGCACAAGGAGACCCGGTAGCCGGCGATGGCAAAGACCCGCGCACAGCGCAAGGCCGAGCGCCGGGCTCGCGAAGCGCAGGAGCGCAAGCGCTCGGACTCCGATCCGCTGCTCCGCGAGGCCCATGCCCAGCGCGACACCCAGGTTCCGGTCTCCGGCGACATCGCCGAGATCGAAGCGGTGGAGGCGGGGATGGCGGCCGGCGTGCCCGAAGCCGAGCTGGAGACCCCCGATGCCCCCAAGCCCTCCCGCTCCGAGCGCCGCGCCACCGAGAAGCGCCGAAAGGAAGCAGAGAAGAACCGCCGCACCGAGCAGAAGCGCCAGGAGGGCGAGCAGCTCGCCCGCAAGCAGAAACAGGCGACGGCGGAACGCCAGCGGGGCGGCGTCATCGGCTTCCTCGTCTCCTGCTGGCAGGAGCTGAAAAAAGTCCAGTGGCCCGACCGCGAGACGCTGATCCAAGCGACCGCGGTCACCATAATCTTCGTCGCCGTCGCGGCCACCTACCTGGGCGCCCTGGACGCGCTCTTCGAATTCCTGATCAAGCAGATCCTGTAGCGGTAGCGACGGGATCCCCGAACAAAGGCCTCAGATGTATCGCTGGTATGTGATCAACACCTATTCCGGGCACGAGAACAAGGTCAAGCACAATCTCGAGCACCGGGTGCAGACGATGAGCCAGAACCGCAACGTGCGCCAGGTCGTCGTCCCCACCGAGCAGGTCTCCGAGATGAAGGACGGCCAGAAAGTCCAGACCGAGAAACGAACGATGCCCGGTTACGTCCTGGTCAACATGGAGATGACCGACGACGCCTGGGGGCTGGTCAAGAACACCCCGGGGGTGACCGGGTTCGTCGGCTCGCGCAACAAGCCGGTGCCGCTCTCCAAACCGGAGGTCGACCGGCTGCTGCACCGCGAGACGGCGGAGCGGCCGCGCACCCAGGCGCAGTTCTCGATCGGCGAATCGATCAAAGTCATCTCCGGCCCGCTCTCGGACTTCTCCGGCGAGATCGCCGAGATCAACGAGGACGCCGCCAAACTCAAGGTGCTGGTCTCGATCTTCGGCCGGGAGACCCCGGTCGAGGTCGGCTATGACCAGGTAAAGAAGATCTAACCCGGCCCGCTACCCTCCCCGATCCCAATGGCAAAAAAAGTCCTCACCCTGATCAAGCTCCAGATCCAGGCGAGCAACGCCAACCCGGCACCGCCGGTTGGCCCAGCCCTCGGCCAGCACGGGGTCAACATCATGGAGTTCTGCAAGGCGTTCAACGCCCAGACTCAATCCGAAGCGGGGACGATCATCCCGGTCGAGATCACGGTCTATGAGGATCGCTCCTTCACCTTCATCACCAAGACGCCGCCCGCCGCGGTGCTGATCAAGGAGGCGATCGGGATCAAAAAGGGCTCGGGCGAGCCCCACGTCAACAAGGTGGGGACGATCTCGATGGACCAGGTCCGCCAGATCGCCGAGCGCAAGATGCCCGACTTAAACGCCAACGATCTCGACGCCGCCTCAAAGATCATCGCCGGCACCGCCCGCTCGATGGGTGTGGACGTCAAATAGCGATGGCACACGGCAAGCGCTACCGCCGCCAATACGAGAAGGTCGAGCGCGACCGGCCCTACCCGCCGGCTGAGGCGATCTCCCTCCTTAAAGAGACCGCGAGCGCCAACTTCGACGAGACGGTCGAGCTACACGTCGCGCTCGGCGTCAACGTCCGCCACGCCGAGGAGCAGCTGCGCGGCACCTTGGCGCTTCCGCACGGGCTCGGCAAGGACGTGACCGTCGCCGTTTTCGCCCAGGGCCAACGGGCCCGCGATGCGGAGGCGGCCGGCGCGGACTTCGTCGGCGGCGAGGACCTGGCGAAGAAAGTTGAGGAGGGCTGGACCGGCTTCGACGTGGTAATCGCGACCCCGGACATGATGCCCGCAGTCGGCAAACTGGGCCGCGTCCTCGGCCCCCAGGGCAAGATGCCGAACCCCAAGGTCGGCACCGTCACCGATGACGTCGAGAAGGCGGTCACCGAGTCAAAGGCGGGCAAGGTCGAGTACCGCACCGACCGCCAGGCGATCATCCACATGGCGATCGGCAAGGCGAGCTTCGACGAGCGCAAGCTGCTCGATAACTACATGGCGGTGATCGAGGAGATCGTCCGCGCCAAGCCATCCTCTGCGAAGGGCCGCTACATCCTCTCCAGCACGCTGACGACGACGATGGGCCCCGGCATCCGCGTCGATGCGACGAAGACCAGCGATCGCGACTTGGCGCCCGCCGCCGCGCCCGCCGAGGCCGCAGGGGAGCTGGCGCGCGCCTGAAACGGTCAGGCCGCCCTTCCCAGCCAGGCCAAGCCGCGTCTTTCAGAGTACCCCGATATGCATGACCACTCCTCCCCGGTCGCGGGTGAGTTTTGGACGCGATCGTCTAGACTGCGCCGCCACTGACCCAAGACCACCGGCGGGGCCCGTGCCCGAAAGCCCGGTGCAGGTGAGACGATGAACCGCGAGCAAAAGTCAGCCACAATCGAGCAGATCGCCGCCCAGATCGAGGGCTCCGAGGCAATCTTCGCGATCGATTACCGCGGCATCAGCGTCCCCCAGGCGGCTGAGCTGCGCACCAAGCTGAGTGAGGCCGACGCCAGCTTCCGCGTCGTCAAGAACCGCCTCACCAAGCTGGCGGCCGAAAGAGCAGGCGAGGACCGCCTCGCCGAGCTGCTCCAGGGCCCGACCGCGCTGACCTTCGTCCGCGGCGACACGGCGATGGCGGCGAAGGCGATCTCGACCTTCAATCGCGAGCACGACGTCCTCGCCTTCAAGGGCGGATTCATGGAGGGCCTCAGCCTCGATGAGGACCGCTTCAAGTCGATTGCCCGCCTGCCCACCCGCGACGTCCTAAACGGCCAGTTCGCGGGCCTTATCGCCAGCCCCCTGACCGGCATGGTGCGCGGGCTCGGCTCGATGATCTCCGGCCTCGCGATTGGGCTGGGCCAGATCGCGGAGCAGGGGCTCCTCACCGGCGAGGCCCCCGCGAAGGCGCCTACGCCCGAGGCCGCCCCCGAGGTGGATTCGGCGGACGCCGAGGTGGACTCAGCAGACGACGGACCGGCGGAAGCCCCGATCGAGGAGCCGTCGGCTGGGGTTTCCGCCGAGAACCAGCCTGCGGAGGAGGAGCCCTCTCAAGCCGAGGGCGAGGATCCCGCGGCGGCTGCGCAGGACACGACTTCTGATGATGACGAGAGCAAGGAAGAGGAGTAGCTAGGAGATGGCAACGAAGATTTCGACAGAGGACTGGATCGAGGAGCTGAAGGGCATCTCGGTGCTGGAGCTCTCCGAGCGGATCAAGGCGCTCGAGGAGGAGTTCGGCGTCTCCGCGACGGCGGTCGCCGCAGCGGCTCCGGCCGCGGTTGGTGCCCCGGCAGGCGACGGCGACGGTGGCGAGGAGGCAGAGAATGCGACGGTCGACGTGGTGCTGACCGAGGTCGGCGGCCAGAAGGTCCCCGTGATCAAGGTCGTGCGCGCCGCGACTGGTCTCGGCCTAAAAGAGGCGAAGGCAATCGTCGACGAGGCTCCCAAAGCGATCAAAGAGGGCATCGAGCGCGAGGAAGCCGAGAAGCTGAAGGCCGAGCTCGAGGAGGCCGGCGCCACCGTCGAGCTAAAGTAAGCCGCTGTACATCGCGCTTTGGGTCCCACGCAGGGAGCCAAGCGCAGGTCGCGCGCGGCCGTGTGTTATTTTTTGCGGTCGCGCGCTGTTGAGCCCCCCTGCCCATATCTGCGCTTTATCTACGTCCCTCTGACCGCCTGAGGAGTCGCCGACTTTGGCACGTTCAAACGCTGCCCCCGTAACCCGCAGGAGTTTTTCCCGACTGCAGAACCCACTCGAAGTCCCCCACCTGATCGATATCCAGCGCCGCTCCTTCGCGGAGCTGACGGATCCGAAGAAGGGCGGGCTGCGAGAGACGATCAACGACATATCCCCGATCGAGGACTACACGGGGAACCTGGCGATCGTCTTCGGCGAGTTCAAGTTCGAGGACCCGCCCCACACGATCGAGGAGTGCCGCGAGAAGGACATGACCTACTCGCGGCCGCTGACCGCGACCGTCGCCTTCCAGAACAAGGAGACGGGCGAGATCCGCGAGCAGGCCGTCTTCATGGGCGACTTCCCGTGGATGACCGAGCGCGGCACCTTCATCATCAACGGCACCGAGCGCGTCGTCGTCACCCAGCTAGTCCGCTCCCCCGGTGCCTACGTGATGGCGCCGAAGGACCCCGAGAAGCAGGTCTTCATCGCCAACCTGATGCCGGCCCGCGGCTCCTGGCTGGAGCTGGAGATCGACAAAAAAGGCCGCGTCTACGTCCGCATCGACCGCAAGCGCAAGCTGCCGGTGACGGTGCTGCTGCGCGCGATGGGCTATGTCGAGGACGAGCAGCTCCTGAAGATGTTCGACAACTCGGTCTACATGCGCCACACGGTCGAGGCCGACACCGAGGCGACCCGGACCGAAGAGGGCGCCCTGATCGAGCTGTTCAAAAAGCAGCGCCCCGGCGAGCCACCCTCGGTCGACGCCGCCAAGAACCTGCTCGAGCAGCTCTTCTTTGACTCCAAGCGCTACGACCTCACCCGGGTCGGCCGCTACAAGCTGAACGCCCGCCTCGACCTCGACATCGACCTCGAGACTCGGGTCCTCACCCACGACGACATCATCGCCTTGGTCAAGGAGCTGGTCTCCCTTCCGAAGCTGCTCGGCATCCCCGAGGACGTCGACGAGGAGAACCCGATCAAGGACTACGCGGCGGAGGCGATCACCTATCCGCGGGAGCCGGTCTATGAGCACCTCGACGAGTACGAGCACTTCGGTAACCGCCGCCTGCGCACGGTCGGAGAGCTGATCCAGGAGGCCTTCCGGATCGGCCTCTACCGGATGGAGCGGGTGGTCCGCGAGCGCCTCACCACCGAAGACTCCGACGCGATCACCCCGCAGACGATCATCAACATCCGGCCCGTGGTGGCGGCGATGAAGGAGTTCTTCGGCTCCTCGCAGCTCTCGCAGTTCATGGACCAGACCAACAGCCTCGCCGGCCTCACCCACCGCCGCCGCCTCTCGGCGTTGGGCGCCGGAGGTCTGACCCGCGAGCGCGCCCCGATCGAGGTCCGCGACGTGCACCCAACCCACTACGGCCGGATGTGCCCGATCGAGACGCCGGAGGGCCCGAACATCGGCCTGATCGGCTCGCTCTCTTCCTACGCGCAGATCTCTGAGCACGGTTTCGTCACCACCCCCTACCGGGTGGTGACCGACGGCGTCATCACCGGGGAGATCCTCCACCTGGACGCGACCCAGGAGGAGGAGAAGGTGATCGCCCAGGCCAACGCCGAGTTCGACCCGAAGACCAACAAGCTGAAGGGCCCACAGGTCTTGGTCCGGTCCGGCGAGGAGGAGTACGCGACCGCTTCCCCCAAGGAGGTCGACCTGATGGACGTTTCACCGACCCAGATCTGGTCGGTGGCGACGGCGCTGATCCCCTTCCTCGAGCACGACGACGCCAACCGGGCGCTGATGGGCTCCAACATGCAACGCCAGGCGGTGCCGCTGCTGAAGCCCGACGCGCCGCTGATCGGCACCGGGATGGAGCGCCGCGCCGCGGTTGACACCGGCGACGTGGTGCTGGCGACGTTTGACGGCGAGGTCATCCACGTCGACTCGGAGCGGATCGTGATCAGCAGCGGCGCAAAGAAAGAGGAGTACCCGCTGCACAAGTTCATGCGCTCCAACCAGGGGACGATCATCCACCAGCGCCCGATCGTCAACGCCGGCCAGAGGGTGAAGGAGGGCGACGTGCTCGCCGATGGCTCCTCGACCGCGGGTGGGGAGATCGCGCTGGGCAAGAACTGCCTGGTCGCCTTCATGTCCTGGGAGGGCTACAACTTCGAGGACGCGATCATCCTCTCCGAGCGGCTGGTCAAGGACGACGAGCTGACCTCGATCCACATTGAGGAGTACGAGATCGACGCCCGCACGACCAAGCTCGGCGACGAGGAGGTCACCCGCGACATCCCCAACCGCTCCGAGGAGAGCCTGCGCAACCTCGATGAGCGCGGCATCGTGCGGATCGGTGCGGAGGTCGTCTCCGGCGACCTGCTGGTCGGAAAGGTGACGCCGAAGGGCGAGACCGAGCTGACCGCCGAGGAGAAGCTGATCCGCGCGATCTTTAAGGAGAAGGCGCGCGAGGTCCGCGACACCTCGCTGAAGGTCCCCCACGGCGAGGGCGGCGTCGTGATCGACGTGCTCACCTTCAGCCGCGACGCGGGCGATGACCTGCCGCCCGGCGTCAACGACCTGGTCCGCGTCTACGTGGCGACCAAGCGCAAGATCGCCGAGGGCGACAAGCTCGCCGGGCGCCACGGGAACAAGGGCGTGATCTCCAAGATCGTTCCCGAGGAGGACATGCCCCACCTCGCCGACGGCACCCCGGTCGACGTCATTCTCAACCCGCTTGGTGTGCCGAGCCGGATGAACATCGGTCAGATTCTCGAGACTCACCTTGGCTGGGTCGCCGCCAACGGTTGGTATGACGACGGCTCTGAGGCCTACAAGCAGGCCCACTCCGCCGAGGGCGACGGACGCGTTTACGTGGCGACGTCAGTCTTTGACGGCGCTACCGTCGAGGATGTCGATGAGGCGCTGGTCAGCTGGTCAGATGCCAACGCCGAGCGCGGCATCGACCTCGGCGTCGACAAGCGCGAGCGTCCCGGCGCTCGCTGCGCCGGCACGGCGCAGCTCTACAACGGCCGCACCGGCGAGCCCTACGAGGGCAGGGTGACGGTCGGCCACATGTACATCCTGAAGCTGCTGCACCTGGTCGACGACAAGATCCACGCGCGCTCAACCGGCCCCTACTCGCTGGTCACCCAGCAGCCGCTGGGCGGCAAGGCGCAGTTCGGCGGTCAGCGCTTTGGCGAGATGGAGGTCTGGGCGTTGGAGGCATACGGCGCCGCCTACACCCTCCAGGAGATGCTGACCGTGAAGTCTGACGACACGGTCGGGCGGGTGAAGGCCTACGAGGCGATCGTCAAGGGCGAGAACATCCCCGAGCCCTCGATCCCCAGTCCTTCAAAGTGCTGCTGAAGGAGATCCAGAGCCTCTCGCTGGACGCCAACGTCGTTCCTGAGGGGACCGACGTGGAGATCTCTGACGAAGAGGACGACCTGCTGAAAGCGGCGGAGGAGCTGGGCATGGACCTGACCGGGGTCCGCGCCGAGTCCAATGGCGCCGCCGATGAGCGCGAGGAGCAGGTGATCACCGAGGGCGAGGCGGGAAC
>CAWDNP010000010.1:0-126550 GCA_963803755.1 uncultured Solirubrobacterales bacterium | reverse complement strand
CGCCGCCCCCCCGGAGGCGGTCATCCCCTTGTAGCAGCTGACGACGGCGATGATCGCCCCGAACAGGGTGCACTTGATCACCGAGCCCCAGAGGTCGGTAACCGAGGCGTTGGAGAAGAGGGTGGCCATGAAGCCGCCCAGCGACTGGTGGTAGAGGAGCTCGGTGAGGATCCCGCCGCTTAACCCGAAGACCAGCGCGAAGATGTCGAGCAGACCGGTGATCAGCATCAGGGCCAGGAAGCGAGGCACGACCAGGTTCTTGATCGGGTCCACGCCGAGCACCTGCAGCGCATCGAGCTCCTCGCGGATCTTGCGGGCGCCGAGGTCGGCGGTGATCGCGGTGCCGGCGACGCCGGCGACAATAACCCCGGTCACGAACGGCCCGATTTCGCGGATCGCAGCGAGAACGAAGAAGCCGCCGAGCCGGTCCAGGGCGCCGATCAGCGAGAGGAAGTTCGCCGCCTGCAGGCCCGGAGCACCAAAGCAGATGGCCACCGTCGAGACCAGCAGCGGGAACCAGCAGAGCTGCAGGGCGAAGAGGAACTGGCCGATGAACTCCTCCCCGTAGGGGTAGGGCGGGCGCACGGCGGAGCCGATCGTCTTCGCGGTGAGGATCATCAATTCCCCCACCTGCTCGAACAGGGACTTTGCGGGCAGGAACGCCCTGTCTACCGTAGATCTGACCATCTGCTCCTCCGATGAGCGGCGCCGCATGCGCGCAGCGATCTGCTCAGTGGCCTGAGTCTATGGGACGACTGGGCGCCAACCGTTACACGAGTGTTGAGATCCGGCTAACCCGATCGCCGACCGCAAATGCACCTGAGTGCAGGCAAACCTCCGTGGTATGTTCCGCCCGCTTTGCGGGGGACCGGACCAAATTCCCGGCGCATCCGCCTACGAGCCGCCGTGGCCGGGGTTGCCGCCGTGGCCGTGGCGGCGCTGCTCGCCGCCTGCGGCGGCTCCTCCTCGAACACTAACCAGGCTGAGGCTGCCACCTACAGGGTGCAAGTCGTAAACGCGAGGTTCCCGACCGCGCAGAGGCTCGCCCAGACCTCACTCCTGCAGCTCGGCGTGCGCAACACGGGCGCCAAGACGATCCCGGCACTCACCGTGACCGTCTTCGATCGCGGGGGGGGAGGGACAGGCCTCCTCGCTGCCCTTCGGCATCCGCGATCCCCAGCCCGGCCTCACCAACCCAGACCGGCCGGTCTGGGTGCTGGCGGAACACTTCCCGAAGCTGGCCGGCTCCTCAGAACCCGGCGGTACCCAGACCGCGAACTCAAAGACCTTCGACTTCGGCCCGCTGAGGCCCGGCGTCAGTGCCGAGGCGATATGGAAGCTGACCGCAGTCAAGGCCGGGCACTACACCATTCTCTACAGGATCAACGGCGGCCTCAACGGCGTCGCCAAAGCGCAGACCGCCGGCGGCATCGCGGCGGGCGGGTCCTTCGCGGTGGGGATCTCAAGCGTGCCGCCTAACACCATCGTCACAAACAGCGGCGAAGTGGTCGAAATCGGCAGGCAGAAGCGACGCGGCCAATAGCCGGCGAATCGCGCCGGCGGGGTACAGTTGGCTGACCAGCCAACGCTGTCGAGGAAGGGAGTGCCCAGTGGAGAGTGCGACCGTGGGGACGAGCACCAAGACGACCGACGCGGTAAACGTCGCCGGCACGGATCGTCTCGGGTCCACAACCCGGCTACTGGCGGCCTGATCGCCACCGTGGCGATCGACCCCCCGCAGGCTGTCGCAGAGACCGTCGCCCGAGTACGCGCCAACCAGCCCGAGTGGGAGGCGATCGGGATCGAGGGGCGCTACCGCTGGCTCGGGAAGCTGCGCGACTGGCTGCTCGACAACACCGACCGGGTGCTGGACACGATGCAGCTGGAGACCGGCAAGGTCCGCGCCGACGCTTCCAATGAGCCGGCCTACCTCGCCGATCTAATCAACTTCTACGGGACTAGGGCGGCGAAGTTCATCGGTGAGGAGAGCGTCCGCCCGCACACCCCGCTGCTTGCTTCAAAGAAGCTGCGAATCCAGTACCGACCCCACCCGGTGGTCGGGATCATCAGCCCTTGGAACTTCCCCCTGATCCTGGCCCTGGGTGACGCGATCCCGGCGATGCAGGCGGGCGCGGCGGTGGTGATCAAGCCGTCAGAGTTCACCCCGCTGGGGCTGGCCGAGGTGGTGGAGGCGTGGAAGGAGGAGATCGGTGGACCCGACGTCCTTGACTGCGTGCAGGGCCTCGGCGAGACCGGCGAAGCCCTTATCGACGGGGTCGACTTCGTCCAGTTCACCGGCTCAGACCGCACCGGGCGCAAGGTGATGGCCCGCGCCGCCGAGACGCTTACCCCGGTCAGCCTCGAGCTGGGTGGCAAGGACCCAATGATCGTCCTCGCCGACGCCGACATCGACCGCGCCGCCAACGCCGGGGCCTGGGGCGCGATGATGAACTCCGGGCAGGTCTGCATGTCGGTAGAGCGGATCTACGTCGAGGATCCGGTCTATGACGAGTTCGTCGGCAAGCTGGTGGCGGAGGTCGGCAAGCTGCGACAGGGAGCCGATGACCGCCGCTTCGGCAAGGACGTCGGCGCAATGACCTCGCCAAACCAGACCGCGATCGTCGAGGAGCACGTAGGCGATGCGCTCGCCAGCGGCGCCAGGGCGCTGACCGGGGGAAAGCGGGCCGAGGGCCCCGGCGATTATTTCGAGCCGACCGTCTTGGTCGATGTCGATCACTCGATGAAGGTGATGCGTGAGGAGACCTTCGGCCCCGTGGTCGGGGTGATGAAGGTGCGCGACTCCGAGGAGGCCCTGCGGCTCGCTAACGAAAGCCGCTACGGGCTCGCAGCATCGGTGTTCGGCGAGCGGGAGCGGGCCGAACGGGTGGCGCGGAGGGTCGAGTGCGGCTCGGTCAACGTCAACGACGTGCTCGTCAACTACCTCTCCTCCGACGTGCCGTTCGGGGGCTGGAAGCAGTCGGGGATCGGATTCCGCCACGGCGAGCCGGGAATCAAGAAGTACTGCCGCTCGGAGTCCCTGGTGATCACCCGCTTCGGCGGCAAGCGCGAACCCACCTGGTACCCCTACACCAGCGCCCGCCGCAACCTGGTGGGGCGGCTCGTCCAGGCGTTCAACGCCCGCGATCTGAAGCGCCGCCTGGGCATGCGCGGCTGACTTCGCTACCTTTCATAGACCATCAAGAGCGGTCGAGGGGCCCGGCCCGCAGACACCGCAGCAACCGGCCGAGATCTCCGGATCGAGGTGCGGTGCTACAGCCGGGGTCGATGGAGGTGACAGTCTTTACCGATGCCAGATCGTGATTACCTAGCCGCAATCCGGGAGCGCGTCGTCGTCTTCGACGGCGGCATGGGCGCGACCCTGGAGCAGTTCGACCTGACCCAGGCCGACTACGGCGGGCTCGCGGGCAAATGCCATGAGGCGCTGGTGCTCAACCGCCCCGATGTGATCGAGGGCCTCCACACCTCGATGCTCGATGCCGGGGCCGAGGTCATCGAGACCGACACCTTCCAGGGCTCGCGGCTGAAGCTCGACGAGTGGGGGCTTGGCGAGCACACCCTGGAGATCAACACCAAGGCGGCGCAGATCGCCCGTAAGGCGGCGGGAGATGTGCGCTTCGTCGCCGGCTCGATCGGGCCGACCGGGTTCCTGCCCGCCTCCACCGACCCAACCCTGGGCGACATTTCCTTCGCCAAGCTGGTCGAGGTCTTCGCCGAGCAGGCGATGGGCCTTATCGAGGGCGGCGCTGACCTGATCATCATCGAGACAGCGCAGGACATCCTCGAGGTCAAGGCAGCGGTCCTTGGCGCCCGCGAGGCCTTCGCGGCGAGCGCTCGCAGGCTGCCGATCCAGGCCAGCGTCTCCCTCCTGCCCCAGGGCGGCAAGATGCTGCTCGGCACCGACATCCAGGCGGTGCTGACCACGCTGGCCGCACTCGAGGTCGACGTGCTCGGGCTCAATTGCTCGACCGGACCGGAGGACATGCGCGACGCGATCCGCTACCTGGGCGAGAACAGCCCGCTGCCACTCCACTGCATACCCAACGCCGGCCTTCCCCTCCAGGGACCCGACGGCGAGACGATCTTCCCCGAAGAGCCCGAGCCGCTGGCGGCGACGCTGGGTGAGTTCGTCGAGCGCTACGGCGTTGGCATCGTCGGCGGCTGCTGCGGGACGACGCCCGCTCACATCGCCGCGATCCACGAGCGGGTGAGGGACCGCGTGCCGGGCGAGCGCCCCGCGCCGGGCCCACCCCAGATCTCCTCGATGATGACCTCAACTCCGCTGGTCCAGGAGCCACGCCCGACCCTGGTCGGCGAGCGGGTCAACTCACAGGGCTCGCGCCGGGCGAAGGAACTGCTGCTTGCCGAGGACTACGACGGCCTCGTCCAGGTCGCCGAGGACCAGGTAAACGGCGGCGCCCACGTGCTCGACGTCTGCGTGGCGCTAACCGAGCGCTCCGATGAGGACGCGCAGATGGCCGCCGTAATCAAGCGCATCTCGCTGACCCAGCCGGCACCGATCCAGGTCGACTCGACCGAGCCGGAGGTGATCCGCGCGGCGCTGGAACAGATCCCCGGGCGGGCGATCGTCAACTCGATCAACCTCGAGGCGGGCCGCGAGAAGGCCGACATCGTCGTGCCCCTGGCCAAGGCGCACGGCGCGGCGCTAATCGCGCTGACGATCGATGAGGTGGGGATGGCAAAGACGGCAGATCGCAAGGTGGAGATCGCGACGCGGATCCGCGACATCGCCTGCACCGAGCACGGCCTCGACCCCGAGGCGCTGATCTTCGACGCGCTCACCTTCACCCTGACCACCGGCGAGGCGGAGTGGAAGCCCTCCGCGGTCGAGACGATCGAGGGGATTCGCCGGATCAAGGCCGAGATCCCCGGCGTGAAGACCTCGCTCGGAGTCTCCAATGTCTCCTTTGGGGTATCGCCGCGGCCGCGTGCCGTCCTTAACTCGGTCTTCCTGCACCACTGCGTCGAGGCCGGCCTGGACCTGGCGATGGTCAACCCCAACCACATCACCCCCTACGGGGAGATCCCCGACGACGAGCGCGAGCTGACCGACGACCTCATCTTCAACCGGCGCGAGGACGCGCTGGAGCGCTTCATCGCCCACTTCGAGTCACAGGGAGAGGAGGCGGCCGAGGAGGCGGCCGACCCGACCGATGGGATGGAGCCCGAGGAAGCCCTGCACTGGCACATCCTGCGCCGTAAGAAAGAGGGTGTCGAGGCGTGGATCGACCGCTCGGTGGAGAAGATCGGCGCCGTCCCGACCCTGAACGAGGTGCTGCTGCCGGCGATGAAGGAGGTCGGCGACAAGTTCGGCGCCGGTGAGCTGATCCTGCCCTTCGTCCTGCAGTCGGCCGAAGTGATGAAGCGCGCCGTCGCGCAGCTGGAGAACTACCTGGACCGGATCGAGGGACACACCAAGGGCAAGATGGTGATCGCCACCGTGTTCGGCGATGTGCACGACATCGGCAAGTCGCTGGTCAACACGATCCTCACCAACAACGGCTACACCGTGATCGACCTCGGCAAGCAGGTCCCGGTCGAGGCGATCATCGAGGCCGCGGTCGAAAACGACGCCGACGCGATCGGGCTCTCAGCGCTGCTCGTCTCCACTTCCAAGCAGATGCCGATCTGCGTGCAGGAGCTGCACCAACGCGGCCTTGAGTTCCCCGTGCTGATCGGCGGGGCCGCGATCAACCGCGACTTCAGCCGGCGCACCCTCTACCCGAAGGGCAAGGAGTCCGAGGAGGTCTATGAGCCGGGCGTCTTTTACTGCAAGGACGCCTTCCAGGGACTCGACACGATGGACGCCCTGATCGACGCGCCAGCGCGCGAGGCGCTGGTCGAGCGGATCCGCTCCGAGGCAAAGCAGCTACGCGAGAAGGTCGTCGAGCCCGACGACGCGCCGCCGAGCACCGACGACAGCGTCCGCTCCGCCGCCCGCGCCGACGCGCCGATTCCCGAGCCGCCCTTCTGGGGCGTGCGCGACGTCGACGTCGACCTCGACGAGGTCTTCCCCTACCTCGACCGCCATGTGCTCTTCAAGCTGCACTGGGGCGGGCGGGGTGTGAAGGGCGAGGCCTGGCGCGAGCTGGTCGAGGGCACCGACGGGGAGGAGGGCTTCGCGCCGCGGCTGGAGCGGATGTGGCGCGAGCAGGGCTACCTCCATCCCCGCGCGCGGATCGGCTACTTCCCCTGCAACGCGGACGGCAACGAGCTGGTGGTCTTTGACCCCGAGTCCCCCGAACGCGAGCTGGAGCGCCTCGTCTTCCCCCGCCAGCCAAAGCACGACCGCATCTGCCTCGCTGACTTCTTCCGCCCGCTGGAGTCGGGCGAGCGCGACGTCGTGGCGCTGCAGGGGGTGACGGTCGGCCCCGAGGTGACCAAGCTGATCGAGCGGCTGGAGCGCGAAGGCGAGTTCGCTGAGCAGCTCTATGTCCACGGCCTCGGCGTGCAGTCCGCGGAGGGCCTGGCCGAGTGGCTTCACTCTGAGGTGCGGCGCGAGCTCGGCATCGCATTGGACCAGGGGCGCCGCTACTCCTGGGGCTACCCGGCCTGTCCGGAGCAGTCCGAGCACGAGAAAGTCTGGCGCCTGCTCGGCCTGGAGGAGATCGGCATGACCCTCTCTGGCGGCTACGCCGTGACGCCAGAGCAGTCGACGGTGGCGATCATCGCCCACCACCCACAGGCCGTCTACTTCGGCATGAAGTCTGGCTTCATCCCCAAGGACAGAGCCCCCGACGAGCTGATCGCCGGCACCGACCGCGGCGGCGAGCTGCCGCCCGAGGCAGAACCGGCTGACGTGCTCAGCAGCTGAGCGCTCGGCCCGCGGGGCCTTCTTCGCCACCTACCGGAGAGGCGCTTAGACGCCGATACGTTCGCCGCTGTCGCGCTGGGAGGGGTGGGGCTGGAGGCGGACCGGGGCCGCAGATAGAGCCTGTACGCGTAGGTCGCTCCAGGTTAAGCCCTCCCGGACAAGGGCCGGCAGCCCGAGGGTGACCGCAGTGGCGATCTCAACCGCTTGAAGGATCACGCCGTAGGCGAGGGCGTCGGCGGTGCCTACCCCGAAACCGGTGTGCAGGACGCTGATCACGGCGAGCTGGAAGACGCCGATGTTAGCCGGCGTCGCCGGCACGACCGCAGTGACGTTGACGGCGAAGAGGACTGCGGCGGCGGCGCCGATCCCCGCCTGGCCGTTGAGGCCGAGGGCGTAGAGCAGCGCCCAGCAGGCCGAAAGCTGGATCGCCCAGGCGCAAAGCTGAGCCACCGAGGCGGCGATGCCGCGGCGCGGCTCGCGGAAGATGGCGAGCCCCGCCCGCACCTGAACCAGAGCCCCGTGCAGCGCCGCGCCGAGCCGCGCCAGGCGGCCGTTTCCGTTGCGGCGCATCAGCACCGGCGCGAACAGCACGACGACGAGCAGGAGCAGCGGAATCAGGCTGAAGGCAAAGAGCGCCTGAGTGCTGGAGTGAAAGAGCGGCGTGGTCGAGACGATGACCACCCCGAGCAAGACCAAGGCGAGGAGGTTGAGCATCGTCTGGGAGACCAGCGTCCCGAGCAGGACCGGGAACGTCTCCCGCATCCGGCCGGTGCGACGGGCAAGGGACACGGCGCGCGCCGGCTCGCCGAGGCGCGCGGGCAGCGTCGCCGACATCAGCACGCCGATCATCGTCGCCGCGGTGACGTCGCGGCGGCGGACGTGTCGGTTCGGTAGCGCCGCCCCCACGATCCAGTACCAGGATGCGGCGCGGACAAAGAGCGAGAGCGCCATCAGCCCGCAGGCGAGAAGCACCAGGGTGAGGTTGGAGCGGACGATGCTTTCGACCACGTTATCGACGCCGATCTTCTGCGCCGCCAGCGCCGTCAGCCCGATCCCAAGCGCCCCGGCCACACCCAGCCCGGCGCGGCGCGCCACGCGGCGGCGCCGGCTTCCCCGCTGCACCGGCGCCGGGTCGAGCGAGGGCAGGCGCTCCGGGCGGCGGCGCGGCCCGCCGTCGGCGGGCCGGATGCCGGCCCATTGCGCGACCCGCTCTGTGGTGCTCTGCGGCTGGGGAGCTTCGATCGCCCGCTCATAGATCTCCGACACCCGGTCGGCCACCCGCGGCCAGGCGTAGCGCTGGGCGCTGCGCTTCGCCGCCTCACCCATCACCCGCAGGCGCTCGGGCTCGTGGTGGACGCGCTGAAGCTCCTCGGCGAGGCGCTGGGGATCGGCAGGCGGAACGAGGATCCCGTCGACCCCGTCGGTGACTACATCGCTGTAGCCGGCGATCTCAGAGGCGATCACCGGCGTGCCAGCGGCGAAGGCCTCGGTCAGGACCATGCCGAAGCTCTCGCCAGAGAGCGACGGCGCGCAGAGGACGTCGGCCTCTCGCAGGGAGCGCCACAGGTCCGCACCGGAGACGCGCCCGTCGACGTCGATCCAGCGCATCAGCTCGGGGTCGGCCAGATAGCGAAGGACATCGTCGCGCTCGGCCCCGACCACGGTGAGGCGGCAGGGCACGTGCTCGACCAGGGCGCCGAACGCGGCGAGCAGAATCGGCAACCCCTTGCGCTCCTCGGGACGACCGACGAACAGCACCCGCAGCTCCTCGCTGGCCGGCGTCGGCTCGCTGGGGGCGGCGTCGACATCGACGCCGTTGGGGACGATCTCGTAATCACCACCAAACCAGCGCCGCCCGGTCCAGGCGGCGGCCTCGGAGACCGCGATTCGGGCGGAGAGCCGGTTGAAGACGCGCCGAGCGCCGAAAGCCGTCGCGATGTGGTTGGGGAGCGCCTTGGTCGAGTAGGCGTGGAAGGTGCCGACGACCGGCGTGCGGGCGCCGAGCGTCGCGTTCCAGCCGACCAGCGGCACCACCGGCTCGTGGACGTGGACCACGTCGAAGCCGCCCTGGCGAAGCTCGCGACGAGGAGCGAGGACGCCCCCGGCCGGGAAGGCAGCAAGGTTGGAGATCGCGCCGTTGGAGGCGACCCCGATCGAGCGGCCAAGGGGAATGAAGTAGTCGGGCGTCTCACGCGGCTCGGCGTGGGCCCGGTGCGTCACGCGACTGAGCCGACCGGGAGGGTCAAACGGAGCAAGCACGCGGACATGGTGGCCGCGGCCGAGGAACTCCTCGGCAAGCGCCTCCACGTGCCGGTTTACGCCGCCCTGGTAGGTCCAGGAATATGGCGAGACGAGAGCTATTCGCACGGAGGGTTAAGGGTAGTCGATCGAGCGGGCCCCGCCCCGCTGGGAGCCTTCGGCCCACACGTATCCCACGAAAACCAGCAGGTAGGCACCGCCGATCTCCAACAGGAGCGCGCCGGAGTCGTTGGCGAGTGTTCCCACCACGGTCGCCACGAGGGCGCCGATCAGCCCGGCGCGCATCGCCGGACGGCCGCGAAGCCAATCGTGCAGCCGGTCGCGTCGCAGCACCGCCAAGACCACGATGGCGGCGATCAGCGGCAAGAAGACGAAGACGATCGGCCGGATGAAGCTACGGGCGGAGAGCAGGAGGCGGCGCTGAGCGACCTTGGCGAGGTCGCCGAGACCGCTGGCATCGAGGATCGAGCGGGTGAAGTGAGCGTTGGCACCGGAGGCGAGATCGGAGAGCGCCAGCAGCACCACCGCCACCAAGGGCGCCGCGACGACGAGCAGCATGGTGCGGCGGCGGCGTGCGGCGATCGCCGCTGCTGCTGCCGCTGCGCCGACCGGAAAGACGATCGCAGCGCCCACGTCGGCGCCGAACTGCCCGACGGCGAAGACGGCGGCAAGGGGCAGTCCGATCGCGAGGAACCAGGCGGCGCACCTCCGGGGCGAGAGCCGCGGCGCGAACCCGGCCAGCCCCGCCCCGGTCCCGGCGACGATCAACACCGCCAGCAGCGACTCGAGCTCGTTGCCGATCCCGTAAAACCGCACCCCGAGCCCCGGGTTCGGCCCCAGCAGCGAGAGGGAGGTGAGCGGCGAGCCGGCGATCATGTCGATCGCGCAGGCGATTACGGTCAGCCCGGAGGCGACCGCAAGCGCCCGGTAGCCACCCAAAGCGAGGAGTGTCAGCGCCGCCAGCAGAGGCGCTCCGAGGATCACCAGCAGCTGTTCAACCGACTGGCTCCCTTCCAGCGCCGCACCAGCCAGCAGCACCAGCGGCAGGTAGACGACGCCGAGCCCGACTATCCGGACCCCCGTTCGCGCGGCGCGTCCCCGCGTAGCAGCGACCGCCAAGGCAAGCGCGAGGAGCCAAACGGCGAGGCCGACCCCGATCACCGGTCCCCGCCTTCCCGAGATGATCGCCAACCGGCTCCCGAGCGACACGACCGCTCCCGGATCGACGGACCCCTCCGATCGAATCGGCTGCCCCGACATCTGCGAAGGAACGGCAACGCCAAAGCGCTGCAAAATCGTCGGCGCAATGTCGGTTGAGAGCACGTACCCGTCCATCCGGGTGCTGTCGGATGTGAGGTTGCCGTCGAACCCCCGCCCGGCGATCCCGATCGTCAAGGCCCTGTCGTTGGCCGGAGGCGGTCTCTCGATGGCGATGAGGAGATCGTTGCCATGCAGCCGCTCGACCAGGGACGCGAGCTGGCGAAGGGAGGCGCTACGGACTTCGACGGTTTGGGTCGGACGCGGTTGGGCAGTCCCGCCCAACCTCTTCGGTGGGGCGGGGACAGCTGACCGCCGATGAACCGCCGAAGCAGCGCAAGACGTTTCACCCCCCAACCGCACCCGGCAAGCAGCGCGATCGAGCCGCCCCCGACGATCGGCCGCCAGCAACGCAGGAGCTCCCAGGGTGGGACCCGCCACAAACGGAATGCCCGCACGACTCAGCGCCGAAGCCAGCAGCCCGGGAACGATTTCGGCAGGAGCGGAGTTGGCCCGACCCACAACGCCCCTCCACCCCGCCACGCGATTACGAGCCACCCTCAACGCCGGCAGCCCAGCCCCATAGAGCGAATCGAAGACCCGGTCCCCCTGCGTGATGTCCAAATAGGTCTGCTCCACCGGCACGCTCCCCAGCCCAGCATTCAACAATCCCGGCGAAACCCCCCGAACCCTCGCAAGCCCCTCCACCCCAGTCCCACGAGGCAGCAGAGCAACGGTGACTTCCGTAGCCAGTACCCGGCTGTCTCTCCTAGGCGGGACTCGGGTGAGAGGTGGAGCGTCTTGTACTTTTTCGCCAGCAGGTTCACGGCCAGCCGCCCACGCCCGGCCGACAAAGTTAAGCGGGAACCCCCACCCGAGTCCCGCCACAACTATCGTCAACCCAATGGCCGACCGCACTTTCGCCAAGTTCACGTTTTTCAAGATTGACCCCGCCTGGCGCCGCCGCGACCAAGAGCTTCGTGCCGCGGACAAGCAGGAATTCCTCGCCGCATGTGAGGACTTCGCCACCGACCGCTCGCTGCGCGCCTACTCAACCATAGGCACCCGCGGCGACGTCGACCTCCTCGTGCTCAGTCAGAGCCCCAACCTCGACGACCTCCACACCTTCCACGTCGTGCTCGGCCAGAGCGGCCTTGCCAAATGGGCCGAGACGCCGCACTCGTTCCTCTCGATGACCAAACGCTCGCCCTACTCTGATGAGCAGGTGCGACCGGAGATCTGCGTCTCCGAGCGCAAGTACCTCTTCCTCTATCCGATGGTCAAGCAGCGCCGCTGGTATGGGCTGGCGGCGGAGGAGCGCGGGCGAATCATGAAAAGCCACATCGAGGTCGGCCGCCGCTACCCGGAGATCACAATCAATACCTCCTACTCCTTCGGCCTCGATGACCAGGAGTTCGTCGTCGCCTTCGAGGGCGATGACCCGGGGATGTTCCTCGACCTCGTCAACGAGCTGCGCCCGACCGAGTCGAGCGAGTACACCGAGCGCGAGACCCCGATCTTCACCTGTGTGGCGATGTCCATCCGCAAGGCGCTGGACGCCCTCGACGGCGCCGCGACCGTCGCCCGGGAAACGCTCACGCCCGGATGAGCACCACCGCCCTCAGCTACGCGATCGATGATCAGGACCACCTGATCAAGGTCGACGAGGGCTATTACCGCTTCGCCGAGGAGAACGGCTGGGACGGCGCCGGCGCAAGCCTCGGCCGCACGCTATGGGACTTCGTCGCCGGCAAGCAGACGCGGAAGATCCAACGGATGCTGCTACGGCGGATACGCGATGAGGTGCGGGCCGTGGAGCTGCCGTTTCGCTGCGACGGGCCCGACGTGCGCCGCGAGATGGACATCCGGATCGCCGCTGACAAAAACGGCCGCGTGGTCCTCTTCTCAGCCCGGCTTCGCTCCGAAGAGGAGCGCGATTCCCCGCAGCCGATCCTCGACCCGAACGTCGCCCGCGGCGAGGACTTGCTCACGATGTGCGCTTGGTGTGACCGTTTCTTCGTCGAGGGCGAGTGGGTCGAGGTCGAGGAGGCGGCGGCGCAGCTCGAGCTGTTCCGACGCTCCGAGATGCCACAGATCAGCCACGGGATCTGCGCGGACTGCAGCGAGAAGCTGCTGGCGGCGTAGGAAAGGCGCGCTCGCGGCGTTCCCTATCCTTCCGCGTTCCAATGGCCAAGATCGGAACTCCTGAGAGCCCCCTGCGCGTCGCCATCGTCGGTGCCGGCCCCTCCGGCTTCTACGCCGCCGAGCACATCCTCAAAGACGGGCGACGCACGCCCAGGTCGACCTCTTCGACCGCCTCCCCACCCCCTTCGGCCTGGTCCGCGGCGGCGTCGCGCCCGACCACCCGAAGATCAAGTCGGTGATCCGGGTCTATGAGAAAACGGCGGCGCGCGAGGGCTTCCGCTTCTTCGGCAACGTCAAGGTCGGCCACGACGTCGAGGTCGAGGACCTTGAGCGCCTCTACCACGCGATCGTCTTCACGGTTGGCTGCGAGACCGACCGCCAGCTCGGCATCCCCGGAGAGGAGCTGCCCGGAAGCCATGCCGCCACCGCCTTCGTCGGCTGGTACAACGCCCACCCCGACTACGCCGAGGAGGAGTTCGACCTCTCCTGCGAGCGGGCTGTGGTGATCGGCAACGGCAACGTGGCGATGGACGTTGCCCGGATGCTGGCGCTGACCGACCACGAGCTGCGCCAGACCGACACCGCCGACCACGCGATCGAGATGCTCGACGCCGGCAAGATCCGCGAGATCGTCGTGCTCGGCCGCCGCGGGCCCGTCCAGGCCGCCTTCACCAACCCCGAGATCAAGGAGCTGGGCGAGATGGAGGACGCCGACATCCTCGTCGACCCCGCCGAGGTCGAGCTGGACTCTGCCAGCCAGGCCTACCTGGACTCCGACGAGGCCGACAAGACGACCCGAGTCAACGTCGAGACCCTGCGCGAGTTCTCCCAGCGCGAGCCCGAGGGCAAGCGCAAGCGGATCGTCCTGCGCTTCCTCGCCTCGCCGGTCGAGATCAAGGGAGACGGCAAGGTCGAGAAGATCGTGATCGCCCACAACGAGCTGGTCGAGGAGGGCGGCGCGCTGCGCGCCCGCGACAGCGGCGAGCGCGAGGAGCTGGAGTGCGGGCTGGTGCTGCGCTCGGTCGGCTACACCGGCGTGCCGATCGAGGGCGTTCCCTTCGACGAGAAGCGCGGGCTGATCCTCAACGAGGGCGGGCGGGTGCTCGACTCCCACGACGCTGGCCACAAGGTCGGCCACTACACCGCCGGCTGGATCAAGCGCGGCCCCTCCGGCGTAATCGGGACCAACAAGAAAGACGCGCTGGAGACCGTCCGCCACCTGCTCGCCGACGTCGAGTCGCAGACCCTGCTGCGCCCCGAGAGCCCCGAGCCTACCGCCGTGGAGGAGCTGCTCGCCGAGCGCGGCGTCCGCTACGTCAGCTTCGAGGATTGGCAGACGATTGATGCGGCGGAGGTCGGCCGCGGCGAGCCCCACGGCCGCCCCCGGGTCAAGTTCGTCCGGGTCGAGGAGATGCTCGAGCATGCGGGCGCCCTCGGGACCGCCGAGCGCTGATGGCCGCCGACTTGGCGGCGCTGAAGGCGATGATCGAGGCGGCGCTGCCAGGCGCCACGGTAGAGGTGGTCGATGAGACCGGCGCCGGAGATCACCTGCGGGCGACGGTCGCCGCCCCCCAGTTCGAGGGCCTCTCGCGGATCGACCAGCACCGCCTGGTCAAGGCCGCCGTCAAGGAGCGCTTCGACGATGGCACGATTCACGCGCTCTCGGTGAAGACCCAGGTTCCCGGGTAGCTACTCTGTGCCGATGGCCGACGCCGAGCTGAAGTCCAGGATCGAGGAGCTGATCTCCGCCAACCCGGTGCTGCTCTTCATGAAAGGCACCCCCGACGCCCCCCGCTGTGGCTTCTCGATGCGGGTCGTGCAGGTGCTTGACTCGATGGACGTCGAGTACGGGGCGATCGACGTCCTCCCCGCGCTAGCGCCGCTGCGCGAGGTGACCGCCGAGATCTCCGACTGGCAGACCTTCCCGCAGCTCTACGTCAACGGCGAGCTGCTCGGGGGCGCCGACATCGTCGAGGAGATGTTCGAGTCCGGGGAGTTGGCCGAGGCGCTCGGGGTCGAGCAGCCCGGCCTCGCCGCCGCGCCCGCCGCCGGCCCGTCGGCCCAATCGCCGCCGCTTCAGATCGACGGCAGCTAGACCGCAGCCGTCTCGGCCGCGTCCTCTTTGACCTGAAAAGAGGATCCGCAGCCGCAGGCCGCAACCACGTTCGGGTTGTTGACCTGGAACCCGGCGCCCTGGAGGCCTTCGACGTAGTCGACCTCGGAGCCGAATACGAACTGCATGCTGACCTTGTCGACGACGACGGAGACGCCGTCAAGCTCGAAGACGGTGTCGTCGTCCTTGGGCTTGTCGAAGGCGAGCGCGTACTGAAAGCCAGAGCAACCGCCGCCGCGAACGGCGACGCGCAGCGCCTGCTCGCCGTCCTCGGCCTGAGCGCCGAGCAACTCGCCGATCTTCTCGGCGGCTTTGTCGGTGAGGGTTATCGCTGACGTGGATGCCTCAGTCACTTCACAAAGTGTAGCGGTCAGTCTGAGAGGTGGTGGGTCAGTTTGAATCTAAAGGGCGGAATTAGTCGTCAAAACAGCCAAGCGCTTCAGAGCGCGCAATCCCGGCCTCTGTGGCAATCTCAAAGCTCGTCCTAGCGCTCGTTGTCATTGCGGTGATCGCCGGTAGCAGGAATGTTTAGCCCCCAGGTCAGTTTGAATCTTTAGGGACAGAAAGGGTTGCGGCCTTTGGCCGTGGCGCTCTCGGCTCTCGTCCCTTGGGCGATGCCGCCGAGCAGACCCTGCCGGATGTGGCCTCAGCGGATTTAGGGCCGATTTTGCCCGAAGATTCAAACCTACCCACCACCGTCTGAGAGAATCGGCTGCCTTGAGCCCCGGCCCCCAAACCGCCGTCGTCTGCGACACGACGGCCTACCTTCCATCCAAGCTCGCAGACGAGCGCGGCATCGAGAGAATCAGCCTCTACGTTTCGGTCGACGGCCACCAGGAGCCGGAGTCCGAGATCTCTGACTACGCGGAGTTCTACGAGCGCCTGCGCGCCTCCGAGAGCGGGGCGATGACGTCGCAACCGTCGGTCGGGGACTTCGTCTCCGTCTATGAACCGCTGCTAGACGAGGGAAAGGAGATCGTCTCGATCCATATCTCCTCCGGGATCAGCGGGACTTTCGAGGCGGCCGGCCAGGCCCGCGAGCGGTTGATCACCGAGGGCAAGGGCGGCGAGCGAATCCACGTCTTTGACTCGCGCTCTGCCTGTGGCGGGATGGGGTTCTCGGTGGTGGCGGCCGCCGCGGCCGCGGCCGGCGGTGGCGACGGCGACGCGGTCCTCGCCCGCGCCCGGCAGGCGCGTGAGGAGCTGAAAATGTGGTTCGCGATCGACACCCTCGAGTACCTGCGGCGTGGCGGGCGGATCGGCGGCGCCCGCGCCTGGATCGGCAGCGCGCTGAAGATCAAGCCGATTCTCACCCTCGAGGAGGAGATCACCCCGGTCGAGCGGGTGCGGACCCGGGCTCGCTCAATCGAGCGGCTGCGCGACTATGCCCGCCAGCGCCACAAGTCGGGGCTCGACGCCTGGGTCGTCCAGCACATCCAGGATCTCGAGGCAGCAACCTCCCTGGCAGATGACTGCCGCGAGATCTTCGGAGGGGAACCCGTCTTCATATCGGAGATCGGGCCGGTGATCGGTGCTCACGTCGGCCCCGGCCTGCTCGGGGTCGGCAGCGTCTCTGAGTCGGTCCTGGAATAGAGTTCAGCGGCGGCGGCGAAGCGCCACCAGGCCGCCGATCGCAAAGCCGACTACGGCGGCGCCGAGGGCCAGCTCTCGTCCGTGCTCGCGGACCTGGCGGCGCCAGTCGGTCAGCTCGGTGACCCGCCCGCGCAACGCTTCGACCGAGCGGCCGAGATCGCGGCGGTTGGCGTCGATGTCGCGGCGGATCTCCGCCGCGGAGCGGCCGGGCATGCCGACCGTGGAGGGACGAGCCGGCTCGGGGTGAGCACTCATTTGTCCTCCCCTTCCAGCATCGCCCTGGTCAGCTTCGCCTCCTCGATTGCCTGGTCGGGCACCGGCGGCGCCCCGGCCTGGACCGAGCGATAGGCAAAGAAGCCGGCGGCAGCCGCGATCAGCAGGAAGACTGCCGCCTCGACGAAGAACCCCGGCCAGGTCTTGCCTTCGAACACCTCTTCGTTGAGCAGCCAGGCGACCCCCTCCATGACCAGGATCAGCGCCAGGAAGGCGAAGGCCCCGGCGGCCGCCCCGACCGCCGAGCCGCGGAGGATCTTGCCGAGCTTCTCGGTGACCTCGGCTTTGGCGAGTTCGATCTCCTCGCGGATCAGCGACGAGGTCTTTTCGGAGACGTCGAAGACGAGTTCGGCGACCGACTTCTCGCCGGGCTCCTGCGGGGGCGTCGCGGTCGGATCTGGCATCTCCGGCCGGCCTACTCCGGTGGCTCTTCGTCAAAGACCCGCCGCCACACCACCGCCGCGATCTTCGCGGCGAGGGCGCTGGCGAGAGCGCTGCTCGCGGCGAGCAGCCCGCTCCAGGCAAGTCTCTTGACGATGTCGTTATCCACGGGCGCTCGACCTTACCTATCGAGGCTCGAGGCCGTCGCAGATCGTCGCCACGACAAGCTCCTTTGCCTGATCGAAGTCCGTGTCGGCAGCCGGGATCACCTCGAAGATCCAACCGGAGAGCAGCTGCTCGATCGCCCCGTAGAAGGACATCGAGGCAAAGATCGGGTCGATGTCGCGGCGGAAGGCGCCGGCCTCCTGTCCCTCGGCGACGATCTTGGCGATCGACTCGTAGGCCCTGCGGATCTCCGGTAGGTGGGTGCGGCCGAACGAGTTGGCGGCGCGGGTCACCTCGACGATGATCACCTTCATCAGCTCCGGGTCGTGGCGGTAGGAGTCGACGATGAACGCGGCCACCGCCCCCAGTTTGGCGCGCGGCGTCTCCCCGTTTCGATCGGTCTCCTCGATCGCCGCCAAAAGCAACGACCAGCGCTCGCTGAACAGCTCGTTCAGCACCTCGTCCTTGGAGCGAAAGTAGTGGTAGACGAGCCCATAGGCGACGCCGGCCTCGTCGGCAATGTCGGAGACGCGGGTCGAGTGAAAGCCCTGGCGGGCGAAGACGCGGATCGCCGCGTCGAGGATCTGGCGGCGCTTATCGACCGGCGGGGCCTTGGCCATCAGGCGTGAGCCTCCATGAGCTGGGGCCATATGTAGGCCTCGGGCCGGCGGTTGGCGAGGGCGGGCAGCGACTCGCGTATCCGCTCCTGCTCCCCCAGATCGAGGTCGGCGGCGACGAAGCGCTCGCCCTCGGGGGCGAGGGCGAGCAACGTGCCCCAGGGGTCGACGATCGCCGAGTGCCCGTAGGAGCTGAAGTGCGGCGGCGCCTCGCCGACCTGGTTGGGGGCGAGAACGAAGGCATGGTTCTCGATTGCCCGCGCTCGCAGCAGGACCTCCCAGTGATCGCGGCCGGTGGCGAGCGTGAACGCGGACGGCACGGCGAGCAGGCGGGCCCCCCGCACAGCGAGGATCCTGTACAGCTCGGGGAAGCGGAGGTCGTAACAGACGGTCAGGCCAGCGAGCAGCTCGCCAACCGGCGCGGTAACGATCTCGACGCCTGGCTCCTCGTGGTCTGACTCGCGGTAGGAAACGCCGCCGATGTCGACGTCGAACATATGGATCTTGCGGTAGACGGCGAGGTCCTCGCCGTCTGGGCCGATCAGCACCGATGTGTTAAACGCCTTCTCCGGCCCGCGCTCGGAGATGCTACCGGCCAGCAGGTGGATGCCGAGCTCTCGCGCCCAGCCGCGAGCCGCGGTCAGTGAGGGGCCGTCGAGTGGCTCGGCCCCGACCAACAGCTCCTCGCCGCCGCCCAGCAGGTTCCACTTCTCCGGCAGCGCGACCAGCTCGGCGCCGTCGGCGGCCGCGGCGCGAACAAGCCGCTCGGCGACCTCCAGGTTCCGGTCCTTCTCGTCAGTGGAGTTGAGCTGTATCGCAGCTGCGCGCAAACGCTTCCTCTCGGTCCTGCGGGTCGCCAACGCTGGCTGATTGACCAGTCAATCGGCTTTCGGCGCCAGTATAGGAGGCGGTACCGATCGTTTCCGGGCTAGATACCCATCACGCGCGCGAGCACCCAGTCAAAGGTCGGCGTCGGGATGAGGACCTTAAGCCGTGCCTGGATCCTCGCGTCCAGGCCGACCAGGTAGCGGGAGTGCGGGCGGCTCGCGATGAGCGCGTGCTCGACCGTCTCGGCCACCTTCTCCGGCGCGATGCCGCGCTCGGCGAGCCGCTTGGCCACCCTGCGATAGCTGGCAATCGCCTTGCCGTAGAGATCCCCCTGGTCGGGGTGGGCGCGCTCGGCGATCCGATCCGCTTCGCGCTCCCCCCGCTCCCAGATCGGGGTGTCGATCGACCCCGGCTCTACGATCGAGACCGAGATGCCCCAGGGGCGGAGCTCCTGGCGAAAGACGTCGCCCACCGCCTCGACCCCGAACTTCGAGGCGTGGTAGGCCCCGGTCAACGGGAAGGCGATGCGACCGCCGATCGAGCTGATGAAGACGATGCGGCCGCGCGCCTGGCGGATGCAGCCGAGCATCGCCTGCGTGACCGCGACCTGGCCGGTCAGGTTGACCTCGACCTGGCGGCGGAAGTCCTCGATCGGCAGTGTCTCCAGGGGGCCGAGGATCGCGACGCCCGCGTTGTTGACAAGCCCGTCGAGGCCGCGACCCTCCAGCTCCGCCGCGATGCTCCCGCGGGCGGCGGCGATCTGCGCGGGGTCGGTGACGTCGAGCATAAGTGGGACCAGCCGGTCTGATCCCACCTGAACCAGGGCCTCGACATCGACCTCGCGGCGCACCCCGGCGAAAACCCGCCAGCCGGCTGAATCAAGCCGCAACGCCGTTGCCCGGCCGATCCCCGTCGAGGCTCCCGTGACCAGGACCGAACGCACCGGCGCAGGCTACAGCGCATCCATTGCCGCCGGACCTAGCCGCGCCTGGTGCGGTGGCGCTCAAGCTCGGCGACCATCAGCTTGGTATGTAGGGCGGCGATCAGGTCCTGGAGGGGCTGGGCGCCAGCCTCGAGCATCTCGACCACCCGCTCGGGCTCGACCTCACCCGCCAGGCGGGTCATCACTATGTCGACCTCCTGGCGGACCAGCTCCTCGATCGCGCTCTTGTAGCGCAGGGTGTCATAGACGGTGAAGCCGATCGCCTCGTCATAGCCCCCGGCGCGGAAGCGGCCGATCGCCTCGATGATCTTCACGTCGGAGGGCGAGTAGCCGCGGCTGTTGGGGCTGAGCACCTCCAGCTCCTCCAGCCGGTCGAGCACCTCCTTGGGAATGCCGTAGCGCTCGCGCACCTCTGCGGTGCTGGTGCGGGTGCGCTCACCGGCGAGGGCGCGGTCGAGGATGCGGTCCTCCAGCTCAAGTAGAGCGCGGGCGCGTTCGGGATTCTCGTCGAGGACCGACTTGATCGCCTTCAGCGGCATGAAGCGCTCCTCCTGCAGCTGCTTGATCAGCTTGATCCGATCGACGAACTCGGGGGGGTAGTAGGCCATGTTGCGGCTGGTCTTGACCGGCTCGGGCAAAAGGCCCTCGCGCAGGTAGTGCTTGATCGTCGGGACGGGGACACCCGAGGCCTCGGCCAGCTCGCCCATGCGGAGCAGGTCTCCGTTGCCGGAGCTCATGCTCGAAAGGTCGAGGCGGCGTCGGCGCTTGGCCCCGCCGCGGCCCCCGACTCCTTCATCGCCACGATCTCCTCCTCGGAGTAGCCGGCCTCGCGCAGCACCTCATCGGTGTGCTCGCCGAAGGCCGGCGCCGGGCGGGTCGGGTCGGCGGAAGTGCGGCTCATCTTCACCGGAAAGCCGAGCTGGCGGATCTTGCCCAGCTCGGGCTGCTCCACCTCGACCACCATTCCCCGGGCCCGCACCAGCTCGGAGTTAAGAGCCTCCTCAGGGTCGAGGACCGGCTCGATGCAGCAGTCGTGCTCGTCGTTGAAGGCGAGCCACTCCTCACGGGTGCGGGAGCCGAAGACCTCGGCGACCTCGCGCCAGGCCGCCGAGCCAGGCGCCTCGAACTGCTTCTCGACTAGGTCGGGCCGCCCCACCCCGTTGCAAAGGGCGGCCCAGAATTTCGGCTCCAGGGCACCGCAGGTGACCCAGCCGTCGGCCACCTCGTAGGGCAGGTAACAGATCAGCCCACCGGCCAGCTGCTGCTCGCCGCGTCGCGGCACCTCGCCGTCACAGAAGTAGCGCCCGGCGACCAGCGCCAGCCAAGAAAGAGCGCCGTCGGCCATCGAGAACGTCGACTATCTGGCCCTCGCCGGAGCGCCGCCGCTCGTGCAGCGCCGCCATCACGCCGAAGGCGGCCATCAGTGCGCCGCCGCCGAGGTCGGCGATCTGGCCGGCAGACTGGACCGGAGGGCCGTCCTTGGCGCCGGTCAGGCCGAGTAGCCCGATCAGGCCGAGGTAGTTCATGTCGTGCCCGGCGCGCTGCGCATAGGGACCCTCCTGGCCGTAACCTGTGATCGCACAGAAGACGATCGCCGGGTTGACCTCGCGCATCCGCTCATAGCCGACGCCGAGCCGGTCGAGCACGCCGGGGCGAAAGCCGTCGAGCACGACGTCGTGGCGCTCGACCAGCCGCAGCAGGGCCTCACGCCCCTGCTCGGACTTGAGGTCGAGTCGGATCGAGCGCTTGCCCCGGTTGAGCGAGAGGTAGAGCGCCGAGCGGGTGCCGAGCGCTTGCTGCTCCTCCCCGCCGTAGTAGGGAGGTGCCCAGCGGATGTAGTCGCCCATCCCCGTGTCCTCGACCTTCAACACCTCGGCGCCGAGGTCGGCGAGCAGAAGCGAGCAAAAGCCCCCAGGCAAGAGCCGGGTCAGGTCGAGAACCCGAACGTCGCTAAGCGGGAGCTCGCTCACGCTTGGGCACCCCCAAGAGCTCGCGCGCCTCGGCGACGGTTGCCGCGCGTCGGCCGACGTCCTCGGCCATCTGCCGCGCCTTGGCGATCAGCTCACCGTTGGAGCGCGCCATCTCCCCGTTCGGAAGGTAAAGGTTGTCCTCGACCCCGGCACGGACGTTGCCGCCCAGTACGAGTGCTGCGCCGAGCAGCTTCCACTGGTCCCGGGAGATTCCGATTGTCTGCCACTGGTTCAGACCTTCCGCCCCGCCCGGGATCTGCTCGGACATGAAGGCGACGTTGCGCGCCGTCGGCCGGATGCCTCCATTGACCCCCATCACGAGCGAGATCTGAAGCGGTGGCTCGAGCAGCCCCATGTCGATCAGCGGGTCGAGGTTGGCGACGTGGCCGGCGTCAAAGCACTCGTGCTCTGGCTTGATCCCCAGCTCGCGCATCGCCGTCAGGAACTCGATAATCGTGTCGAAGCTGTTCTCGAAGACGGCCTTAAAGACGAAGTCCTTGCGTCGCTTGGAGTACTTGGCGTAGTTCATCGAACTCATGTTCAGAGCCGCCACGTCGGGGCGCAGCGCCCGCAGGTACTCGATCCGCTTGGAGATCGGGATGCCGATCGCCCCGGTTGAGTAGTTGACGATCACGTCGCCGACCTCGGTCAGGATCGCCTCGGTGATCGCCTTGAAGTCCTCGATCTCATAAGAAGGGGTGCCATCGGGCGTGCGGGCATGGATATGGATCTGCGTGGCGCCCTCCTCGACGGCACGCCGCGCCTCTGCCGCGTACTCCAGCGGCGTGTAGGGAATAGCCGGGCACTGATCGCGGTTGGCGATCACGCCGCTGATCGAGCAGCTGATCACGACCGGGTCCTCGAAACGGCTCATACCGGCATCACCCCGTGTCGTTTCTTGGGCTTCTCGACGTGCTTGTCCCTCGCCATCCGAAGCGCCTTGACAATTGTCGGCCGCGTCTCGCGCGGGTCAATGATGTCGTCGATCACGGCGTTGCCGGCGGCGATATAGGGGTCGATCTGCTCGCGGACAGCGTTCAGCATCGCCTCGCGGGTCCCATCCGGGTCCTCTGAGGCCTCGATCGCCGAGCGGCCAATGATGTTGACGGCGCCCTCCGCCCCCATTACCGAGATCTCGGCCCCAGGCCAGGCGACGATCAGGTCGGGCTCATAGGCCTTGCCGCACATCACGTAGTAGCCGGCGCCGTAGGCCTTGCGCACGACCACGGTCACCTTCGGCACCGTCGCACGGCTGACCGCGTAGAGCATCTTCGCCCCGTGGCGGATGATCCCGGCGTGCTCGACCTTCGAGCCGACCATGAAGCCCGGCACGTCCTGGAGAAAGACGAGCGGGATGTTGAAGGCGTCACAGAGGTTGATGAAGCGCGCCGCCTTGTCGGAGGAATCGTTGTCGAGGATGCCGGCCAGCTGCTTGGGCTGGTTGGCGACGATGCCGACCGGCTGGCCTCCGAAGCGGGCGAAGCAGGTGATCAGGGTCCGCGCGAACTTCGGCTTGACGTCGAACCACTCGCCCTCGTCGACGATCTCGCGGATCACGTCGTACATGTCGTAGGGCTGGCGCGAGGAGTCGGGGACGATCTCAAGCAGCTTCTCCGACACGCGGTCGTCGGGGTCGTCGGTCTCGATCGCCGGCGGCTTCTGCTCGCAGTTGGCGGGAAAGTAGGAGAGGTAGCGCTTGACGGCGCGGATGCACTCCTCATCGTCCTTCACCTCCAGGTCCCCCACCCCCGATTTGCGACAGTGGACCTTGGCTCCGCCCAGCTCCTCCATCGAGATGTCCTCACCGGTCACCGCTTTGACCAGGTGGGGGCCGGCGAGCGCCATCGCCCCCTGCCCGGAGACCATCGGCACAAAGTCGGCGAGCGCCGGGATGTAGGCGGTGCCCGCCGCGCAGGGACCCATCATCGCCGCGACCATCGGGATCACGCCCGACATCTCGACCTCCTCGCGGAAGAGGTGGCCGGAGCCGGCGAAAAGCGAGCCCGTCGCCTCCTGGATGCGGGCGCCGGCGGAGTCGAGCAGCCAGACGAAGGGCATCCGCTTGGAAAGCGCCATCTCCCGCAGGCGGGTCACCTTCAGCTCACCGGTCATCCCCATCGAGCCGGCCATCACGGTGAAGTCATAGGCGGCGATGCAGCAGGAACGGCCGTCGACGTCGCCCCAGCCGGTGATCACGCCGTCGGCCGGGGCCTCCTTGCCGTCCATCGCCCGCTGGGCGAAGTGGGGGCGGCCGTGAATTCCCATCTCGACAAAGGTGCCCTCGTCCACCAGCAGGGCGATCCGCTCGCGCGCGGTCAGCTTGCCGCGCCCGTGCTGCTTGGCGATCTTCTCCTCGCCGCCGCCCAGCTTCGCCTTCTCGCGCCGCTCGTGGAGCTGTTCAGTCAGTTCGCTCAGTGGCGCGGTGCCCGGAAGCAAGTTCTTTGCCTCTTGGTCAGTGCTCATCACCCCCTACCGTCCCTTCCACTGCGGATCGCGCTTCTCAAAGAAAGCGGTGACGCCCTCGACGATGTCTTCGGTCGTGAAGGTGAGGGAGAGCTGGGAGCGCAGGAACTCGAGCGCGTCATCGATCGCCATGTCCTGCTGGCGATACATCGCGTCGTGCCCGAGCCGCATCAAGACCGGGCTCTTGGAGGCCAGCTTGCCGGCCCACTCGGTGACGGCGGCGGCGAACTCGCCGGCCGGCACGACCTTGTTGGCGAGCCCGTAGGAGACCGCCTGCTCGGCGCTCAGCCGCTCGCCCAGCAGCATCATCTCGTTGACCTTCTTGCGCGGGACGTTGCGGTAGATGATCGCCATGATCATGTAAGGGAAGGCGCCGACGTTGATCTCGGGAGTGCCGAAGGTCGCCCCCTCCTTGGCGATCACCAGGTCACAGGAGAGCGCCAGCCCGATCCCGCCCGCCAGCACATGCCCGTTGACGGCGCAAAGCGAAGGCTTGCCGAGTCGGGGCATCAGACGGAAGAACTCAAGGAGGCGCTCGGTGGCGAAGTGTTTGGCGATCAGCGGCACGTCGGCCGCAAACCCACCGAGGTCGGCGCCGGCGCAGAAGGCCTTCTCGCCGGCGCCGGTGAGGACGACCGCTCCCACGTCGTCTGAGTCCCGGACCGCCTTCATCGCATCGACCAGCTCGAACAGCATCTGGCCGGAGAGCATGTTGCGCTTCTCCGGGTTGTTCAACGTGACGGTGGCAACCCCGTCGTCGACCTCATAGCTGACCAGCTCGTAGTTCCCCATCGCGCCCGGCACGATAGCTGAAACCAGCCATGCGCAGGAAGTGAGAAGTGCTACTGTCCACTCGGCTTTTGGGGCGGCGCGCCCCCATCCAGAACCGCGAACGAGGAGAGAGACCAGTGGCGACCGCGACGACCAACGGCTCCAGCGTCATCAAGCCCGACCACGAGGCGGGTCGCAAGCACTTCATCTTCACCCAGGAGCACGAAGACCTGCGCGAGTCGATGCAGGCGTGGGTCAAGAACGAGCTGTGGCCGCACCGCAACGAGTGGGAGGACACCTACTGGCCGACCGAGGCGATGAAGCGCGCCGGTGAGCTCGGCTTCCTCGGGCTCTGCTTCCCGGAGGAGTTCGGAGGGCAGGGCGGTGACTACTTCTACTCTCTGGTCCGCGCCGAGTGCATGAGCTACTCGGGCTCCGGTGGCACCAACATGGGCTTCGCGGTGCAAACCGACATGGTCCTCCCCCCCATCCATCTGCTCGGCAGCGAGGAGCAAAAGCAGCGCTATCTCGCCCCCGGCCTGAAGGGGGAGAAGATCGGCGCCCTCGGGATCACCGAGCCCGGCGCCGGCTCTGACGTCGCCGGCATCCGCACCACGGCGATCCGCGACGGCGAGGAGTACGTGATCAACGGCTCCAAGACCTTCATCACCAACGGCCCCCGCGCCGACTTCATCGTCCTCGTCTGTAAGACCGACCCGAACGAGCGCCACGCGGGGATCACCCTCTTCGTCGTCGACCTGCGCGAGGCTAGCGGCGAGCACGTGCCCGGCTTCACCGTCTCCGCCGAGCTGGAGAAGATGGGGATGCACGCCTCCGACACCGGCGAGCTGGCCTTCGAAGACGTCCGCGTCCCGGCCGACGCGGTCCTCGGCGAGGTCGGCAAAGGCTTCTACCACATCGCCTGGGAGCTCCAGGGCGAGCGGCTGGTTGCCGCCGCGGGCTGCCACGCCGGGGCCGAGCGGATGATCGAGAAGACCCTCGAGTACGCCAAGGAGCGCGAAGCCTTCGGACGGCCGATCGGCAAGTTCCAAGCGATCCGCCACAAGTTCGCCGAGATGGCGACCAAGACCGAGGCGGCGAAGCAGTTCACCTACTCGACCGCCTGGCGCTTTGCCAACGGCGAGTACCCGGTGCGAGAGATCACGATGGCGAAGCTCTACGCCTCCCGCATCGCCTGCGAGGTGGCCGATGACTGCGTCCAGATCCTCGGCGGCTACGGCTACATGAAGGAGTACGAGATCGAGCGCGCCTACCGCGACGTCCGCCTCAACCGGATCGGCGCCGGAACCGACGAGGTGATGCTCGACGTGATCGGCCGCTCCTACGGGCTGTAGGCGGGGGGCGGCCACCATGGCCGACACGGTCGTCAAGGACACAGGTGCGCGGGCGACGCTGCCGCCGTTCGGTGAGGAGCACGAGGAGCTGCGGGAGACCGTCAGCCGCTTCGTTTCCAAGGAGATCGCGCCGAACGTCGATGAATGGGAGGCGGCGCGCGAATTTCCCCGCGAGCTGTACGGGCGCTGCGCGGAGCTGGGCTTCCTCGGGCTGAAGTTCCCTGAGCGCTACGGCGGCCAAGGCGGTACCCACCTTCACGACGCGATCTGGGTCGAGGAGCTGGCCCGCTCAGGCGGCTCCGGCGGAGTCGCCGCGGGCCTCAACGCCCACGCCTCGATCGCGCTGCCGCCGATCTTTAACTTCGGCACCGAGGAGCAGAAGCAGCGCTGGCTGGTGCCGGGGATCGCGGGCGAGAAAATCGGCGCCCTCGGGATCACCGAGCCCGGCGCCGGCTCCGACGTCGCCGGCATCTCCACCACCGCCCAGCGGGTCGATGGCGGCTACCTCGTCAACGGCTCCAAGACCTTCATCACCAACGGCGTCCGTGCCGACTTCCTCGTCTGCGCTGTCAAGACCACGCAAGAGGGCGGCCACCACGGCATCTCCTTCCTCGTGCTGGAGCGCGAGATGCCCGGTTACGAGGTGGCGCAGAAGCTGGAGAAGATGGGCTGGCACTCATCCGACACCGGCGAGCTGTCGTTCACCGAAGTCGAAGTGCCCGAGGAGAACCTGCTCGGCGAGGAGAACGGCGGCTTCAAATTGATCATGGCCAACTTCGCTTGGGAGCGGTTGCTGATGGCAATCGGCGCCGTCGGCGCGATGCAGCGCCTGATTGAGGTGACCGTCGCCTACGCCCTCCAGCGCGAAGCCTTCGGCCACCCGATCGGCAAGTTCCAGGCGACCCGCCACCACGTCGCCGAGATGGCGACAAAGGCCGAAGCCGCCCGCGCCCTCACCTACAACGCGCTGCGCCTCTTCCACGAGAGCCAAGACTGCATCCGCGACGTGACAATGGCGAAGCTCCTCACCCAGCGAGCCGTCCTGGAGATAGCCGACCAGTCCCTACAGATCCACGGCGGCTACGGCTACATGCGCGAGTACGGCATTGAGCGAGCCGTCCGCGACGCCCGCCTAGGCCCGATAGGCGGCGGCACCGACGAGATCATGAAGGAGATCCTGGGCAAGCAGATGGGGCTGTGAGGATCGCTCACCAGATGCCAGCGCGAGCAGGGCTGAGATGATCGGCATGTGCTCTACCTGCTTCGACACGGTGACGCCGAGAACGGCGATGGCGACGATGCCGCACGCCGGTTGACTCCAAAGGGGGAACGCCAGGCGATTACGGCCGGACGCGCTCTGGCCGCCCTCGGCACCGAGATCGACGCATGCCTGACGAGCCCCAAGGTGCGAGCGGCAGAGACGGCGCGCCTTGCCTGTGAGGCGCTCGGCCTGGAGCCGGAGGTCTCCGAGGCGCTGCGCGGCGGCAGATTCGACGCGCTCCAGCTGTCCGCCGGGCAGGGCGACGTCCTCCTCATCGGCCACGAGCCGGACTTCTCGGCTGAGATCGGCCGCCTCACCGGCGCCAACGTCAAGCTGCGCAAGGGAGGGCTCACGGCGGTCGACAAAGGCAGGCTCGTCGCCCTGCTCAGGCCACGGGAGCTTGAGGCGATCGCAGCCGGCGCGCCGCCGGCACGTAGACCATCCAGGTGACGAGCGCGAGTCCCGCCGCCGCGGCAAGCGGCAGCGCGAGGCTCGTCTTCAGCAGCAGCGCCCCGGTCACCGCCCCGGTCAGCATCGCCACGACCGCGGCGATCTTGCGCGCCGAACCCTCGCCCTTTCCGCCCGCGGGAGGCGAGTCGGCGGCGAGGCCGGTGAGCGTCATCGTCAGCACCGTTGTCGTCAGGTCTGCGGCGCCGATCCGCCGCACGGTCGCGTTGCGGACACCCATGGCAAGGGCGAGCAGGGCGATCACGAGGTCGCCGGAGACGCGGTCCGGCTGCACGTCGATCGCCAGCGCCACCACGACCGCGAGGCCGATCGCCGACACCTCGATCGCCAGCGCCCGCGCAAGATGGCTGGGGTCTTGCTTCGCCATCCTCGCCGCCAGCACCCCGCCCACCCCCGCCCCTACCAGGAAGGCTCCGAGCGAGACCAGCGGCGCGAGGACCGGCAACCCGCCGCTGCCGGCGATCCCGAAGCCGAGCAGGACGATGTTGCCGGTCATGTTCGCGGTAAAGACATGGCCCAGCCCGAGGTAGCTGGCGGCGTCGACCAGCCCGGTGGTGAAAGTGAGGACCAGGAGCGCCCGGTTAAGCGGGTGCCGCACAGACGTCTCGCTCATGCGAAGCGAGCATAGCCCGCCGAGCTCAGGCCAAAGGAAGCCCTGACACTCACCTACGGGAAGCGCCGGCTATTTGCCGGGGGCGACCGGGATCTTGTTGTCCAGCTTGGCGTTGAACTTAAGCGGCTTCTTCGAGGTGCATGGGCCGCCCTTCGCCGTCACCGTCCCCTTGATCGAGGTCGGGCTGGCGACGGTGGCGGCGATAGTCACCCTCAACTTGAACGTCTTCGCCGAGCTGCCGAGAGCGGACGTTTCCGACTTGGTCGTCTTCGAGAAGCCGTACTTGCCGTGGGAGAGCTTCAGGGTCGCGCCCGGGAAGCCGAAGATCGCGAACGGCGTTTCGTGGAAGCCGTGGTTCTTCTTCGCCTTGGGGCAGTTCACCGCGCCGCCGCTGAGCGCGAACTGGCTGCCCAGCGCAGCCTCCCCCAATTCGATCCTCTTGCCACTGGAGCTGGTCACGAGCGTGAGGCTGACGCCGTGCTTGCGGCCAGCTGTCGAGTAGGCCTTCGCTCCCTTGGGCAGCGGAGCCGCCAGCGCCACGCCAACGAGCAGCACGACGACCAAGCCGGTTGCGATGGTTGCTGTCTTGAGCAGACGGTTTGCTGACACAGCGGGACTCCCTTCGGTCTCGAACCTAGGAGCCGAACCCTAACCTCTCCTAACGCTTCCGGCCTCCGATCAGCCCAGGAGGGTGACCAGGCCGCGCCCGACCAGCAGCACCCCGATCCCCCCCGCGCCGAGCACCGCGGCCCGCCTCCCGCTTCGGCCCAGCCACGCCCTAACGCGCTTCACCGCGTCCTGGGTCCACTCCGGGGCGACCGCGTAGCCGAGCAGCGGAAGCTCGAGCAGCATCTGCTGCATCGCGCAGAAGCCGACGACGAGAAGCACGGTGGGCACCGTCCCCGGGTCCAGCTCGGCGATGTGGTCGAGCGCGGCCAGGTAGGAGACGCCGGGAAAGGAGAGGATGAGGCCGACCGCGAAGGTGACCCGCGCCGATCCCCGCCCCAGCATCCGCTCCGGCCAGGATTGCTTCGCCTCGCCATCTCCCCCCTTCGCCACCTTGCGCTGCTGCCTGCGCTGCCGCAGCGGCTCGTCGCGCCCGGTGCCGAGGACGAACGCGACCAGCAGCGCGAGCAGGCCGAGCACGATGTCCTCGCTGGGGCTGAGAGTCTTCCGGGCGGTGTCGACCGCGCTGGAGCCGCTCAGCGAGAAGACGATCAGCAGGCCGAGCGTGATGCTCGTCGTGTAGGCGCCGAGCAGGTAGCCGAGCATCAGCTTCTTCGTGTTCGGCAGCAGCATCATCACGGTCACCGCCGCGAGCAGCGTCGGGTTGAACATCGACAGAAGCGAGAGGAGGAAAACGCGGGAAAGATCGCCGCTCACCGTGCGGGCCAGCGTAACCGGTGACCGCCGCTCGGCCGCCGAGCCGCAGGCACCGGGCCCACCAGCGGAAGAGCCACCCGCCCCCCGGGTCCACCGCCTAGCCTGATCCACTCCCCGAGCTTTGGGGCTAGGATCGAGGGGTGGAGAGGGTTGCGTCCGCCAACCAAGAGGCTGTCGAAGCATGGAACGGCGTTCTCTTCGACCGCTTCGTCGAGTTTCGGGACATCCTCACCACGGGGCTCGGGGCCCACGGCGAGGCCGCTCTCGCGGCGCATCCGCCCCACCCCGGTGAGCGAGCGCTCGACATCGGCTGCGGGTTCGGCGACACGACCCAGCGAATTGCGGGGCTGGTCGGCGAGGCCGGCTCAGCGCTCGGCGTCGACGTCGCCGAGCGCTTCATAGAGACGGCCCGCGCCGAGGCAGAGGAGGCCGGCGCCGACAACGTGGAGTTCAAGGTCGCCGACGTCGAGGTGACCGAGTTCGACGATCGCTTCGATTACGCTTTCGCCCGCTTCGGGACGATGTTCTTCGCCAACCCGGTGGCGGCGATGCGCAACGTCCGCAAGGCGCTTGTGCCGGGCGGGCGGCTCTGCATGGTCGTCTGGCGACGCAAGCTGGATAACGAGTGGCTGCACCGGGCCGAGCAGGTGGTCGAGGAGTTCGTCCAGGAGCCCGAGGAATCCGAGGAGCCGACCTGCGGCCCCGGACCGTTCTCGATGGCCGACGCCGATACGACCAGCCACATCCTCCTCAACGCCGGCTTTAAGGACGTCGTCCTACGCCGTTGCGACATCCCGATCAAGATCGGTGGCGATCTCGACCAAGCCGTCGAGTTCGTGATGGCGCTCGGCCCCGCCGGCGAGGTGATCCGCTTGGCCGGCGAGGACGCCGAGCGCATCCGGCCCCAGATCGAGGCAAAGCTCCGCGAGGCCCTCGCGGAGTTCGAGCGGCCGAACGGGGTCAGCGCGAGCGCCTCCACCTGGATCGTCAGCGCCGCTGCTCCAGCCGCATAGAGAGTCCTACTGGCCCGCCAACCAGGGCCTTCCGGTTCCCTATAGCCTCCCGGGCCGACTTCACGAACCAGAAGGAGAACGCAGACTGATGGGAATTCTCGATGGGAAAGCGGCGATCATCACCGGATCGGCGCGCGGGATCGGCCGAGCGACGGCGGAGCTGTTCGCCAGCGAGGGCGCCAAGGTGTTGATCAACGACATCGACACCGATATCGCCGAGCAGGCGGCCGGTGAGATCGACGGCGAGACAGCTGTCCACGCGGGCGACCTGACCGAGGCCGACGCCCCCGACAAGCTGGTAGCCGCCGCGGTCGAGGCCTTCGGCGCGGTGGACATCGTCGTCAACAACGCTGGCTACACCTGGGACGGCGTCGTACACCGGATGAGCGACGAGCAGTTCCAGGCGATGCTCGATATCCACACGATCGTCCCCTTCCGGATCACCCGGGCGCTCGCCCCGCACTGGCGCGAGGCCGCCAAGGCCGAGCGAAACGAGGGCAAGGAGGTCTTCCGCAAGCTGATCAACGTCTCCTCGATCTCGGGGACGATGGGCAACGCGGGCCAGGCCAACTACTCCGCCGCCAAGGCCGGCGTCGTCGGCCTCACCAAGACCCTCGCCAAGGAGTGGGGCCAGTTCAAGGTCAACGTCAACGCCGTCGCCTTCGGCTTCGTCGAGACGCGCCTCACCGCGGCCAAGGAGTCCGGCGGAGAGATGACCTCTCCGAGCGGCGAGAAGATCGAGCTCGGCATCCCCGAGCAGATGCGGGCGATGGCCTCGGCGATCATCCCACTCGGCCGCCCGGCTCAGCCCGAGGAGGCGGCCGGCCCGGTCCTTTTCCTGGCCTCGCCGCTCGCCAACTACGTGCACGGCCAGGTCCTCAACGTCACAGGCGGCCAGTTCGGAGGGATGTACATCTGAGCACCGAGGCGACAGAGGGCAGGTCAAAGGTCCCCTACCTCGACGTGGCGGATCACATCTGGCCTGCCCTCCGTCGCTTTATGGGCGCCCACACGCTCCTCTACCGAACGACGGGCGGACGGCTCGGGCACTCGATCCCCGGCGTCGGCGGCAAGATGCTGCTGCTCGACCACGTCGGCGCGAAGAGCGGCGTCAGGCGAACCTCCCCATTGCTCTACATCCCTGACGGCGAGAACGTCTTCGTGATCGCCTCCAAGGGTGGCTTCCCAAAGCACCCAGCCTGGTTCCACAACCTGATGGCGAACCCCGACACGACGGTGCAGATCGGCGCCGAGCACCGCCCGGTCCACGCCCACCTCGCCACCCCCGAGGAGCGCCAGCGACTCTGGCCGCTCGCGGTCAAGACCTACCACGGATACGCCGACTACCAGGCGCGCAGCCGCGGCCGCGAGATCCCGATCGTCATCCTCGAGCCGCGCCAGCCCTAGCGGGGCCGCGGCTCAGTCCTTCGGGCGGCGCTCCTCAGCGACCGGCTCGCCGCCCTCGCCGACGATCGCCTCAGGCGGCCACGGGCCGGCCCAGTTGTCGCGGGCGCCGTCGATCGTGATCGTCGTGCCGGAGAAGAAATCCCCGGCAGGCGAGGCGAGGTAGGCGATCAGCCAGGCCATCTCCTCGGGCCTGCCCGCGCGGCCGATCGGGATCGAGCGCTCCAGGTTGTCGATCACGACCCGCGGGTACTTGGTCATCAGCGTCTCGGTGGCGAACTGGCCCGCCGCCAACGCGCAGGTCTTGATCCCGAACCGCGCCCACTCAACCGCCAGCGTCTGCATCATGTTCTCGACCGCGGCGCGAGCCGCGCCGGAATGCACCATCCCCGGCATCCCGTTGTGGGGAGAGAGGGTGATGCTCAGCACCTTGCCGCCGCCCTGGGGGATGAAGGCCTTGGTCGCCGCCGCGTGGGTCATCAGCCAAGTCCCCTGCACGTTCAGCTCGATCACCGTGCGGAAACCCTTCGGAGTGATCGCCTCAGCCGGGCTGAGGAACTGCCCGCCGGCGTTGTTGATAAGCACGTCGAGCCGCTCGTGGCGGTCGAGCACGCCGTCGAAGAGCCGCGCGACCGCGTCCTCATCGCGGATGTCCATCGCCTCGCGCTCAAAGCGGCCAGGCAGGTGCGCAGCCATCCCCGCCGTCTCGGCCAGCGGTTCCTCCCGGCGCCCGCAGCCGATCACGACTGCGCCGAGGCGCGCCAGCTCCAGCGCCGTCGCCCGCCCGAGGCCGCTGCCCGCGCCGGAGACCACGCAGATCTGCCCGTCGAGCAGATCTGGCCTGAAGATCTGCGAATGAGCGCTCTCAGCCATGCCCGCGCAAGCCTATAGACGGCCGATCGCCGTAAGGTGAGCCCGATGACGGTCCACGTGGAAGCGAAACCGCTGCACGAGCCCCTGGCCGGAGGCACGCCGGGGGCTACGGTGACCGTCGAGCCGATCGTCGCCGGGCACGTCACCTTGCCGCTCTCGATGATGGAGAGCCCGGGCGGTCACTTCCTCACCCTGAAGCTGCTGCGCGCCCTGCTCACCGGCAAGCCGCCGGTCTCCACCCCGATCCCCGCCTTCCTGATCCGCCATCCCAGTGCCGGGGCGATCCTCATCGACACCGGCCTGCACCCCTCGATCGCCACCGACGGCAGCGAGAACTTCGGCAAGCTCGCCACCCGCCTCGGCAAGCCAACGCTTGAGCCCGGCGAGGACGTCCCCGCTCAGCTTCGCAAACGCGATATTGACCCCGGCGAGGTCCCGATCGTGGTGATGACCCACATGCACCTCGACCACACCTCGGCCATCTCGGAGTTCCCGAAGTCGACCTTCATTGTCAGCGAACAAGAGTGGGAGGCGGCCACGAGCGGCCCGCGGCCCGCGCTGAACGGCTACCGCCGCACCCACTTCGACTACGCCTTCGACTACCGCACGGTCGACTTCGACCGCGGCGGCGTCGACTCATACGCCACCTTCGGCCGCACCTTCGACCTCTTCGGCGACGGCTCAGTCCGGCTCGCCTTCACCCCCGGACACAGCGCCGGGCACATGTCCGTGATCGCCCACCTCAACAACCGCGACTTCGTGATCGGCGGCGACGCGATGTACACCTACCGCCAGCTGGAGGGCGAGGCGCCCCTGCCGCCGCGCCCCTTCGACGCCCACAACTTCCGCCGCTCCCTGCAGGAGCTGCGCCTCTTTCGCCGCGAATTCCCCCACGCCGTCATCACGCCGGGACACGACCCCTCCTTCTACGAGCAGCTCGAGTCGCGCTACGAGTAGGCCTCAGCCCTCGGGCGAGGCCTTCCCCGGGTCAGGAGCCGCCAGCCCCTCGCGCAGGGTGCGGATGACGCTGCGGCGCCCCTGCTCCTCAAGCCGCGTGTACATCGCCCGCACCCGGTCGAACACCTCGGTCGCCACCTCGAGCTGGCGCTCGCGGCTGGGCGAGGACTCGACCGAAAAGGTGAGGGGCTCGCCGAACTGCACCGTGACCTTTGGGAAGTGCAGCCGTTTCCAGCCGCGCACCCTGGCGGAGCCATGGATCGCGACCGGGACGATCGGCACGCCCGACTCCAGCGCGATCCGGCCGACCCCGGGCCGCGGCTCGCCGAGGTTGCGCGACCGCGAGCGCCCGCCCTCGACATAGACCAACAGCATCTCACCCTGGTCCAGGAGGGTGTAGGCGGTCTTGAAGGCCTCCTCGTCGCGGTTGCCGCGGCGGACCGGGAACACCCCTCCGTGCTTGTAGATGTAGGTGAGGACCGGCGGCCCGAACATCTGCGATTTGGCCATGAAACGGACCTGGCGCCTCAGGTAGACCGCGGAGAAGAAGTGGTCCATCTGGCTGAAGTGGTTGGGGGCGAGGACGAGCGGACCGCTGCGGGGCACGTTCTTGACCCCGATCGCCCGCACCCGGTAGATGAGGACGGTCGGGATGCTGAGGATGAGGCGGGCGAGCGGATAGGTCCAGCCGACGCCCTTGCGCGCCGCCTCGTGGAACTGGGTGAAGTACCCCGCGGGGCGCGGGTCCAGATAGACCTGTGGCTTCATCTCCGCCATGACGAGACGACGGCGCGGCGACCGCCGCTGGTGCCTACCCTCGCGTGCCCCAGCGGTTACGCCGCCTCGCCGGGCACTTCGGGCCGGGCCCACCCCCTGGAGCGCTCGACTGCGCGGTGCCACTCGGCGAGCAGCGATTCACGCTCCCCCTCCCCCATCTGCGGCTCATAGCGTGCCGCCTCCCGCCACATCTCCCCCACCTGCTCGACGGTCCAGCGCCCGGTCGCGATCCCGGCCAGGTAGGCAGCGCCGAGCGCCGTCGTCTCGGCGATCTCTGGCACCACCACCGCCACCCCCAGCACGTCTGCCTGAAACTGCATCAGCCAGCGGTTGGCGACGGCGCCGCCGTCGGCTTTCAGCACCTCCAGCCGCCTCCCCGCCGCCGCCTCCTGGACGCGCACCGCGTCGACAGTCTCATACGCAATCGCCTCCAGCGCCGCCCGCGCCAGGTGCTCGCGGCGCGTGCCGCGAGTCAGCCCGACGATCGTGCCGCGCGCGTAGGGGTCCCAGTACGGCGAGCCGAGGCCAGTCAGCGCCGGCACGAAGTAGACGCCGTCGTTGCCCGCCAGCGAGGCCGCCAGCGCCTCGGTCTCGGCCGCCTCACCGAGGATCCCAAGCCCGTCGCGCAGCCACTGCACCGCGGCGCCGGTGACGAAGATCGAGGCCTCCAGGGCGTATGCCGCCTCTCCCTCGACCCCGCAGGCGACCGTGGTCAGCAGGCCCTGGCTCGGCCGCGGCGCCGTGGCGCCGGTGTGCAGGAGAACGAAGCTGCCGGTGCCGTAGGTGTTCTTCGCCGTCCCGGCGCGGTGGCAGGCCTGGCCGAAAAGGGCCGCCTGCTGGTCGCCGGCGATCCCGGCCACCGGCACCTCGCCGCCGAACTCGGCGGTGGTGCCGTAGAGGTGGGCCGAGGGCAGCGGTTCGGGCAGCCGCGCCGGGTCGACCCCGAGCATCGCGCACAGATCCTCATCCCAGGCCAGCCTGCGGATGTCGAACAGCATCGTCCGCGAGGCATTGGTGTGGTCGGTGACGTGGCGCCCGGTCAGCTTGAAGGCGAGCCAGGAGTCGATCGTGCCGAAGACGGCCCGCTCGGCCCGCTCGGCATTGCGCAGCAGCCACTCGATCTTCGTCCCAGAGAAGTAGGGGTCGATCACGAGGCCGGTCCGCTCCCGCACCAGCTCCTCGCGCCCGGCTGCCTTCAGCTCCTCGCAGCGCCCGGCGGTACGACGGTCCTGCCAGACCAGCGCCCGGTGGATCGGCTCGCCGCTCGCAGGGTCCCAGGCGACCACCGTCTCGCGCTGGTTGGCGATCCCAATCCCGTCCAGGTCGCTCCCGCGCACGCCGGCGTCGGCGATCGCCTCGGCCGCGACCCGCCGCGTCACCTCCCAAATCTCCTTCGCGTCGTGCTCGACCCATCCCGGCCGCGGAAAGTGTTGCTCGAACTCCGCGTAGGCCCGCCCGGCGACCAGCCCCTCCTTATCAAAGAGGAGACAAGTGGTTCCGGTCGTACCCTGGTCGATCGCGAGAATCATCGACGTTGAAGGTATACGCGGGCGAAGTCGGCGAGCTGGCGGGCGCGGTGGGCGAAGCCGGCGGGGGTGCGAGCGGTGACTCGGTGGGTCAGGTCCAGCTCGTACTCGCGCAGGCGATAGCCGGCGCGAACCGCGTCGACCGTCATCCCCACCTCCATCCCGTAGCCGCGGGCGAAGGGGAGGGTGGCGCGGAGGACCTCGGCGCGCAGCGCCCGCTGGCCGGAGATCGGGGCGGCGGCTTCGGCACCGCAGAGACGGCGGATCGCCCAGCGGGCGAAGCCGAGGGCAATGCCGAAGCCGCCGCCGGCGCGATGCGAGAAGGCAGCAACCGCGAGGTCGCACTCACCTGCGCGGACGGCCTTGACCAGGGGGCCGAGCCGGGCGGCGGAAGGCCCGAGGTCACCGTCGCAGAGAAGGAGGAGGGTGGGCGGTGGGGTGGCGCTCAGCGCCGCCTCGGCGGCAGCTGTGACGTTGGCGCCCTTGCCGTGCGGGCGGGCGCGGCTGAGGACCTGGGCGCCAGCCGCCATCGCCGCCTCGGCGCTGCCGTCGGTGGAGGCGTCATCGGCGACCCAGAGCGCCGCCGCGGGGAAGGCGCCCCGCAGCGCCGCCACGGTGTCCGCGATCCGGTCGGCCTCGTTGCGCGCGGCGAGGATCACCGCCAGCTCCTCCCCCCTACCGCCGGCGTCCGCCGGCTCGGCCCCCGCCTCGCCGGCTTGCATCCTCTCCTCCGCCCCCACGGCATCTATTGTGCCCGCCAATGGCAGACATCGAGGCACACATCACCGGCAACGTGTGGAAAATCGAGGTCGCGGTCGGGGACACGGTCTCTGACGGAGACACGGTCATCATCCTCGAGTCGATGAAGATGGAGATCCCGGTCGAGGCCGAGGACGCCGGGACCGTGAAGGAGATTCGCTGCGAGGAGGGCCAAGCGGTCAGCGAAGGCGACGTCCTCGTAGTGCTGGAGTAGACGGCCGTGGAGGAGCAGCTCGCCGGCGGCAAGCTCCTGCTCGACTCGCCCGCCGAGGCGGTCGTCCGCATCCGCATCTCAAACCCCGAGCGCCGCAACGCACTCGACCACGAGATCCTCGACGCCCTGGCGGAGACGCTGCCGCGGCTTGACCGCGGGATCGAGACCCGCTGCGTCCTGATCACCGGCGAGCCGCCGGTCTTCTCGGCCGGCTATGACATCGCCTCGATCCCGGCTGAGACCTTCGAGCGCGATGCCGAGGCGCTCGTCGCCCACCCCTTCCACGCCGCGATGGAGAAGCTGGCCGCGCACCCTTGGCCGACCGTGGCGGCAATCAACGGGCACTGCCTCGGCGGCGGGCTGGAGCTGGCGATCACCTGCGACCTGCGGATCTGCGCCGCAGGGGCGAAGCTGGGGATGCCACCCGCCAAGCTCGGCCTCGTGTACGGCCATACCGGGCTGCGCAAGTTCCTCGACACGGTCGGCCTGGCACGGACCAAGGAGCTGTTTCTGACCGGCCGCAACTTCGAGGCGGCGCGCGGCGAGGAGATGGGCCTGGTTAACGAGGTGGTGGCCGATGAGCGATTGGAGGACGCGGCGGTCGCGCTGGCCGCCGAGATCGCCTCCCACGCGCCGATCTCGATGGGGGGCAACAAACACGCGATCGACCTGCTCAACGAGTGCCCGATCCTGACCGAACAGCAGGAGGCCGGCCTGGTCGCGCTGCGCGAGTCCTGCTTTGCCTCAGAGGATCTCCGCGAGGGCATCCGCGCCTTCGCCGAGCGGCGAAAGCCCCAGTGGCGGGGACGGTGAGCGCCAAGGCGCGGCGAGAGCTGGCCGCCGCCGACCCGACGATGGCGGCGCTGATCGAGCGGGTCGGGAAGATCGACCTGCAGACGCGGCTGCGGCGGCGCAGCGAGGAGCGCCCCGCCGACGCCTACGGGGCGCTGCTGCGCGCGATCGTCGGCCAGCAGCTCTCGACCAAAGCGGCGCGGACGATCTACCTGCGCGTCCTCGACCTCTTCGAAGGCCGAACGCCAGCTCCCGAGCAGCTGCTGGAGGTAAGTGAAGAGGACCTGCGCGGCGCCGGCCTCTCGGGCCGCAAGGTCGAGTACATCCGCGACCTCGCCTCCCACCTGCTGAGCGGCGAGCTGGAGCTGGACCGGCTGGATCAGCTCTCCGACGAGGAGGCGATCGAGGAGATCGTCGCCGTGCGCGGCCTCGGCCGTTGGACCGCCGAGATGTTTCTGCTCTTTCACCTAGAGCGGCCAGACATCCTCTCCGGCGGTGACCTCGGGATCCGCAAGGCGGTCCAGATCGAGTACCGGCTAGACGAGATGCCCGCACCGGAACGGGTGCTGGAGATCGGCGAATCATGGAGCCCGCACCGCAGCCTCGCGTCCCTGTATTTGTGGGAGTCGCTCGCCTCCGTCCCGAGCGAATGACGGCGCCCGGCGGTTAACGCGGTGGCACCGCCGTCCGACAATGGGAGCATGAGCTTTAGCTTCTGGCTCGGCTTCGCGGCAGTCGCCATCCTGGCGATCAGCTCGGTGACCGCAGCGCTGGTAGTCCACTCCAACGACGAGGCCAGCTTCCACCAGACCCAGCGCGACGAGGCGACCCGCGCCGCACGGCAGGCAGAAGCCGTCGCGGACCTCTCGGTGGGGCAACTGGCCAGCGCCGCGGCTTTCTACCAGGCCGAGCGCCACTTCAGCCGGCACGAGTTCGAGCTGATCGCCCGGCCGCTGCTGGGACGGGACGCCCTGGCCGGGACCGGGTTCGTGCAGCGAGTGTGGCACTCCGAACGAAGGCGCTTTGAACGCGAGCACGGCTTCCCGATCGTCGAAAAGGCGGGTCCCGCCGGAGGGCTGCGCAAGGCCGGTGAGCGCAGCGTCTACTTCCCCCTCGTCGATGGCGCCTCCGTGCAGGACGTCGCGCCGCCGCTTGGCTATGACCTCGGAGGCGATCCGCAGCGGGCGCCGTTCCTGCGCCGGGCCCGCGACACCGGCAGGCCAGCGGCGACTCAGATCATGCATCTGCCGATCGGCGTCATCGGCCTCGACGTCTATCGGCCGGTCTACCGCGACGGCGCACCGACCCACACGGTGGCGCAGCGCCGCGCCGCGCTGCTCGGCTTCGCGGTGGGCGCCTTTCGCGTCCGCAACCTCGCCGAGGCGGCGATCTCCGCCGTGCCGCACGACGACAAGGTGCAGCTGCGGATCGGCGGGCGGGCCGTGGTCGGGCCCGGGGGCACGCTCGAAGACCCTGCCAGCGCGTCGATCCACGTCGCCGACCGCGTCTGGCTGCTGGTCCTCCGCGACCCCGATCGCCCCGATGTAAGCCTGCCGCTCCTGATGGCGGCGGTCGGGATCTCACTCGCATCGCTGCTCGGGGCGCTGATCTTGATCTGGAGCCGCAACGAGCGCATGCAGGAGCTTCAGCGCCAGGCCGGCCAGGACTCGCTGACCGGGCTGAAAAACCGCCGCCGCTTCGAGGAGGATCTGCGCACCGAGTTGGCGCGCAGCCGCCGCATGGGTAGGACCGGCGCCCTGCTGATGCTCGACCTCGACAACTTCAAGCGGGTAAACGACTCGCTCGGGCACCCGGCCGGCGACCGCCTGATCAAAGAGATCGCCGCCGTCTTGCGCTGGCGGGCACGGGAGACCGACGTGCTGGCGCGGCTCGGCGGCGATGAGTTCGCGATCGTCCTGCCGCAATGTGACTCCGAGGAGGCGCGGGTCGTGGCCGAGGCGATCGCGACGGCGATCCGCGAGCACGCACCCGCGCAGGAGGACGAACCGCCAGTCACGGCCAGCATCGGGATCGCGATGTTCGGCGCCGACCCGCGGACCAGCTTCGAGTCGGTGATCGCCGAGGCCGATACCGCGATGTATGCGGCCAAGGACGCCGGGCGCGACGGGGTCAGGCTCTTCGACCCCCTCGCCGTCCGGGGCGAGGCCTAGCCTTGCCGCCGCATGCCGCCCCTGATCTCCTTTGAGGAAGCCCTTGCCCTGGGCGAGCTGACCGGCCACGAGGAGATCGGCGAGCTGGTCGAGCGCGCCTGGGCGGTGCGCCGCGAGAACTTCGGCGACTCCACCGACATGTGCTCGCTGGTCAACGCCAAGTCCGGCGGCTGTGCCGAGGACTGCGGCTTCTGCGCCCAATCGCGCTACGCCGAGGCAGACACGCCGATGCACGCGATGATGGAGCCCGAGCAGATCCTCGAGCACGCCAAGGCCGCCGAGGCGGCCGGCGCGCACCGCTTCTGCATGGTCACCCAGGGCCAGGGCCTCTCAAAACGGGACTTTCAGAAGATCCTCGAGGGCGCCGAGCTTGTCGCCGAGCAGACCAACCTGAAGCGCTGCGCCTCGATCGGCCACATGTCGGTCGATAGGGCAAAGAAGCTGCGCGAGGCGGGGATCCAGCGGGTCCACCACAACGTCGAGTCGGCCCGCTCCCACTATCCCGAGGTCTCCACCACGGTTCGCTACGAGGGCCGGCTGCGAACGATCCAAGCGGTCAAGGAGGCGGGGCTTGAGACCTGCGTCGGCGGCATCCTCAACCTCGGCGAGAGCCGCCGCCAGCGGGTCGAGATGGCCTTTGAGCTCTCCGAGCTGGACCCGACCTCGGTGCCGATCAACCTGCTCAACCCACGCGAGGGGACCAAGTTCGGCGAACGGCCGTTGATGGACGCCTGGGAGGTCGTCAAGTGGGTGGCGATCTTCCGGCTGATCATCCCGGGCGCGCTGTTCCGGCTCTGCGGAGGGCGGGTCGAGAACCTCGGCGAGCTGCAGCCGCTGGCGGTGAAGGCCGGGCTGAACGGGGTAATGATGGGCAACTTTCTCACGACCCTCGGCGCCGAGCCCGAGGACGACAGGGCGATGTTCGAGGAGCTGGGGTTAAACGTCGCCCGCCAACCCGACAACGGCGCCAACCCGCGCCCCGACAACCGCTCTGGGTGGTTGGAGGGCGAGGCCCCGACCAGCCCGATCGACGCGCTGATCGACCGCCAGGAGGAGGCCAACTTCTGGGACCCCTCGACCCAGCTCCGCGTGATCAAGAAGGCGGAGAGGCCTCCGCCTTACCCCCAAGCTGCATGACGGATATCGCCGACCGGCTGGAAGAGCTCCGCGACCGCGGGCTCTACCGGCGACTGCGGCTGATCAGCGGCCCGCAGGGGCCACGCGTCCTGCTCGACGGCCGATCGGTCCTGCTGCTCTGCTCCAACAACTACCTGGGGCTGGCCGATCACCCGCGGGTGCGCCATGCCGCCGCGGAGGCGGCAATGCGCTGGGGCGCCGGCGCCGGCGCCTCGCGGCTGATCTCCGGGAACATGGCGCCCCATCGCCAGCTGGAGGTGCGGCTGGCCGAGTTCAAGGGCTATCAGTCGGCGCTGCTGTTCGGCTCCGGATATCTCGCGAACATCGGCGCGATCGCCGCGCTGGCCCGCCGCGGCGAGGTCGTCTTCTCCGATCAGCTGAACCACGCCAGCATCATCGACGGCTGCCGGCTCTCGCGGGCCGAGACCTTCATCTACCGCCACGGCGACGTCGAACACCTGGACTGGGGGCTGGGAGAGGCGGGGGGCGCGGCTCGCTTATCGTCACCGACGGCGTCTTCTCGATGGACGGGGACATCGCCCCGCTGGAGCAGCTGGCGCGGCTGGCCCGACGCCACGAGTGCCGTCTGATGGTCGATGAGGCACACGCTACCGGGGCGCTCGGCCCAGGCGGGCGGGGCTCGGTCGCCGCCGCCGGGTTAAGCGATGAGGTCGACGTCATCATCGGCACCCTGGGCAAGGCCCTCGGCTCCTACGGCGCCTACGCCTGCGCCAGCGCTGAGATCGTCGACTACCTGGTCAACGCGGCGCGCTCCTTCGTCTTCTCCACCGCCCCCCCGCCCCCGGCAGCGGCGGCGGCCCTGGCGGCGCTCGAGCTGCTCGAGTCCGATCCGCACCGGGTCGACCGCCTGCGGGCCAATGCGGCGACGCTGCGGGGCGCGATGGCCGCCGAGGGACTGGCCGCAGGAGGGACGGAGACCCAGATCATCCCGGTCGAGGTAGGCGACACAGAGCGCACGATGGAGCTCTGCGAGCGGACCCTGGAGCGCGGCGTCTTTGCCCAGGGGATCCGCCCGCCGACCGTGCCCGCGGGCTCCTCTCGGCTGCGCTTCACGGTGATGGCGACTCACCGGGCCGGCGAGCTACAGCACGCCGCGAAGCTGGTCGGCGCGACCGCGCGGGAGATGGGGATCGCCGCCACCACGTCGGCGGCGGGCTCGCTGGCGATCGCCGCCTGAGGCGCCCTTGCGCGGACTCTTCGTAACCGGCACCGGCACCGGGGTCGGTAAGACCGTCGTCGCGGCGATCATCGCCCGCGGCCTCGCCAACGCGGGCACGCGGGTCGCCGTCTTTAAGCCCGCCGCCACAGGGCTGGAGGAGCCGGGCGAGACCGACCACGCCCTGCTTCGCCGGGCCGCCGGCTCAGCGCAAAGCGACGAGGAGATCGCGCCCTACCGCTACGGGCCGGCGGCCTCGCCGCACCTCGCCGCGGAGCTGGCGGGAGAGGAGATCGACCCGGTGCGGCTGCTGGAGGCAGCACGCGCCGCCGCGGCGAATGCGGAGGAGCTCGTCTGCGAGGGCGTCGGCGGGCTGCTCGTCCCGCTCGCCCCCCGCTACCTGGTGCGCGACCTCGCCGCCGACTTGGAGCTGCCGCTCGCGATCGCCGCTGCGCCCGGCCTCGGCACGATCAACCACACTCTGCTGACGATCGAGGTGGCCCGCGCCGCCGGCCTGAAGATCGCCGGCGTCGTCCTCACTCCCTGGCCGCTGCAACCGAGCCGGATCGAGCGGTCCAACCGTGAGACGATTGCCGCGCTCGGCGAGGTCAGGGTCGAGACGCTGCCGCTGTTCGAGCTGGCCGAGCCTGACGGCTGGCCCACCCTCAGCCTAGGCGGATTCGCGGGCGGCGAGGGCTGAGCCGGCGCGATTGGCCGCCACCTCGGCTGCCTCGGCGCCGACCGCCTTCCGCTTGGCGCGGATCGCCGTCGCGCCGACCCCGGCGCCGAGCAGCGCGACAAAGCCGGAGATGCTCATCGCATGGCCGAGGGCATAGACAAATGCTTCCGCGCCCGCGGCGGCGGCCAGCTTGGCCTGGGCAGGGTCGAGACCCTTCAGCGCCCCGCTGACCGAGCCGCTGCCGAGCTGTTGTGAGATATCCGAGCGGTCCGCCGCCGAGATCCCCGAGCCGGCCAGCACCGCGCCGAGGCGTGAGCTGACCAGGGCTTGGAAGATCGCCCCGGTCACCGCCACGCCGAGGCTGCCCCCAACCATGCGGAACATCGAGAGCACGCCCGAGGCGACCCCGGCTTTCTCGACCGGGACCGCGTTCATCGCCGTGCTGGTCATCGGCGACATCGTCATCGCGATGCCGATGCCGAGCATCATGAAGCCGGGCAGCAGTTCCAGGTAGCTGGAGTGGACCGCGATTCCACTGAAGGTGAACAGCGAGGCGGCGACCAGGGTGAGCCCGCCGGCGATCAGCCAGCGCGGGCCGAAGCGGTCCGAGAGCCGGCCCGCGACCGGAGCCACGCCGACTATCATCAGGGTCGAGGGCAGGAACCTGACCCCCGCCTCCAGCGGCGAGTAGCCGAGGATGTCCTGCATGTAGAGGGCGAGGAAGAAGAAGACGCCGAGCATCGCAAAGGAGATGACCAGCGCAACGACCACAGCGCCGAGGAAGTTGCGGTCCGAGAGCAGATCGAACTGGACCATCGGCGCCTTGACTCGGTCCTCGACGAAGACGAAGGCGGGCAGGGCGAGGGCAGCGCCGACCAGCAGCCCGACGGTCAAGGTCGACCCCCAGCCCCAGCTGTTGCCCTGCACCAGAGCGAGGACCAGCGCGGTGAGGCCGACGGTGAGCACCGCGACCCCGGCGTAATCGACGTCACGTCCGACGGTCGTGTCGCGGGACTCGCGCACCGCGAAGAGCGTGGCTAGAACTGCCCCGATCGCGACCGGGACGTTGAGGTAGAAGATCGCCCGCCAGCTCACGTGCTCGGTGAGGAAACCGCCCAGGACCGGCCCGATCGCCAGCGCCAGCGCCGAGACCCCGGCCCAGGTGCCCATCGCCTTGCCGCGCTCGTGGGCTGGGAAGGCGTCAGTGATGATCGACAGCGTTCCGGGCATCATCAGCGCAGCGCCGACGCCCTGGACGACGCGGCTGATCACCAACGAGGTCGAGTCCGGGGCGAGGCCGGCGGTCGCCGAGGAGAGGGCGAAGATGATGACGCCGGCTAGGAACATGCGGCGGCGGCCGAAGATGTCGCCGAGCCGCCCGCCGGTCGCCAGCAGCACCGCGAAGGAGAGCGTGTAGCCGTTGATCGTCCACTCGAGGCCGGAGATCGAGGCGCCGAGGTCTTTCTGGATCGACGGCAACGCCACGTTGACGACCGTGTTGTCGAGCATGATCATGAACAGGGCAAAGCACATCGCCCCGAGCGTCCACCACTTGCGGTTCTGATCAGTGATCAGGTGCCCGTAACGGGTGGTCAAGCCGGTCCGACCTCCTTCAGGTGCGCGTAGGCCTCGGCAATGTCCTCCCTGTCCATCAGCGCATCGACGGCCGCGTCAATCTTGCGCCGCTGGGCGGCGCTCAGCGTCGCGGTGAACGTCTCCATCCCGGCCTGGCGGACCACGATGAGGGTGTCGACCAGATGCTTGCCCTTGATGGTGATCGCGACGTGTCGCGCCCGTCGGTCCTCGGGATCCTCGATCCGGGTTGCGAGACCCGCCTTGACGAGTGCGTCGACCGCTCTGCTCATCGAGGGGACCGAGACGCCGAACGTCTCCGCCAGGTCGCTCACCTGCCGCGCCTCGGTGGCCCGGCCGAGCCCCCCCAGCTCCAGCAGCGCCTTGCACTGGGTCATCGAGAGCCCGCTCTCCTCGATCACCCGCAGCTGGTTGCCACAGTCATAGAGGAAGAGGTGGCGGATCAGGGCGCCCAGCCGCGCCGCAGTCGCCTGGGCCTCCGGGCTCACCTCAAGGGCGGCGGCCTCCTCGGCGGTCGCAACGATGTCGCTTGCTTGCATGTCAGAAATGCTTGCACAAGCACAACTATTTCTCCATTGCAATATTTGCTTGTGTGACCGATATCACTCGCGCCATCCCGCCCCCCAGGCACCCACACAGAGCGAACCCCCACAGCCCTGCTTCCGGCCGAAGGCCGGTCTAAGGTCGCGACTGCGATGTCGGCGGACCCCGCACAGCTTGACCACGACCACCTCTGGCACCCGTTCACCCAGCAGCGGGACTGGTGTGGGGAAGAGCCACTGATGATCGAGCGCGCCGAGGGCTCACACCTGATCGCAACCGACGGGCGCCGCTACATCGACGGGGTCTCCTCGCTGTGGTGCAACGTCCACGGCCACCGCCATCCCGGCATCGACCGGGCGCTGCGCGACCAGCTCGGCCGCGTCGCCCACTCGACCATGCTCGGGCTCTCCCACCCCGGAGCCGCCGAGCTGGCAGCGCGACTGGTCGAGCTGGCGCCGCCGGGGCTCTCCCGCGTCTTTTACTCGGACTCCGGCTCAACCGCGACCGAGATCGCCCTCAAGATGGCCTTCCAATACCAGCAGCAGCGAGGCGGCCAGCACGTGCGTCGCACCTCCTTCGTCCACCTGCGCGACGCCTACCACGGCGACACGATCGGCTCGGTCTCGGTCGGCGGCATCGACCTCTTCCACGCGACCTACCGTCCGCTTTTGTTCAAGACCCACACCGCCGAGCCGGGCGATGCCGGCGACCTCGAGCGGATCCTCGCCATGCACGAGGAAGAGATCGCCGCGGTGATCGTCGAGCCGCTGGTCCAGGGCGCCGCCGGGATGCTCGTCCACCCGCCCGGATACCTGCGCGCCGTGCGCGAGCTGTGCGACCAGCTTCGGGGTGCTGCTGATCTGCGATGAGGTGGCGACCGGCTTCGGCCGCACCGGCACGATGTTCGCCTGCGAGCAGGAGCGGGTGGCGCCGGACTTCCTCTGCCTCGCCAAGGGGCTGACCGGCGGCTACATGCCGCTGGCGGCAACGCTTGACCACCGAGCGCATCTACGAGGGCTTCCTCGGCGCGCCCGAGGAGCATCGCACCTTCTTCCACGGCCACACCTACACCGGCAACCCGCTCGCCTGCGCCGCCGCGCTCGCCAACCTCGACGCCTTTGAGTCCGAGCACACGCTTGCGCGCCTGCAGCCGAAGATCCGCCTGCTCGGGGAGCTGCTCGGCGAGATCGCGGAGATGCCGGAGGTCACCGAGGTGCGCGGCCGCGGCTTCATGGCCGGGATCGACCTCGGCGAGCACTGATCCGTCGCTGCGCCTTGGCCACCGGGTGACGCTGGAGGCCCGCAAGCGCGGGGCGATCATCCGCCCCCTCGATGACACGATCATCCTCATGCCCCCCCTCTCGATCTCCAAGGATGAGCTTGCGCCAGCTCGTCGAGATCACCGGCGGATGCGATCCAAGCCGCCTGCGCCTCCGCCTACCCGCCACCGGCACAGCTCACCCAGGCCGCCTGAGTCCGCGGCGTGTGACGGATCCCCGGCCCGCCCGTAGTAGGGACGTGAGCCAGGCTCTCATCGAACCCAAGGAGGAGGCGCCGGGCACGTCCGGCGCGGCGGCCTTCGACCAGCTCTACCGCGGCGCACGCGACGATGTCTATGCCTACGCCGCCGGGTTCCTCCGCGACCGCGCGGCCGCCGAGGATGTCACCGCCATCGCCTTCGAGCGCGCGTACCGGAAGTGGTCTCGCTTTGACCCGCACCGTGGCAGTGCGCGCGCCTGGCTCTTCGGCATCGCCCGCAATGCCGCCCTCGATGAGCTGAGAAGACGACGCCGGCAGACCGAGCTCGCGGTCGAGCCGGCCGACCTCCACGGCGCCGCAGTCGATGCGACGGCCGAGGAGAGCGAGCGTCGCCTTGCCGTCGTTGCGGCTTTGGGAGGGCTCAAACCGCGCGAGCGAGAGCTCGTCGCGCTGAAGTTCTTCGCCGGCCTCTCAAACGCCGAGATCGCCCGGGTGCTCGGCATCACCGAGTCAAACACCGGGACCAAGCTGCACCGAACCATCGCCAAGCTGAGGGAGGCCTGTAATGGAGCTGCATAGAGACGACGTCGATCTCGCCGCAACGCTCAGCGCGCTGCGCCCGGCGCCGCGAGAGGAGTTCGCGGCCGAGCTCGATGCCCACGCAGCCGCCGGCTTTCCTCCGGCGTTCGAGGCGCGCCAGCTCCTCCCTCGCCCTCCTCGCCGGCCGCTTCCGCGCGACGCCGCGACGATGGCTTCTGGCGCCGGCGACGGCCTGCGCGGTCGTGGCGGTCGTCGTCGCCACCGCGATCCTCGCCAGCTCGGGGAACGGGCCGGCTCCGTCCACACCGATAACCGCCCCGGGCCACGTCGCAGGCCCTGCCGTCGAGAAGGTCAGACCTTCCTCCGTGTCCGAAGGCGTGGCGTCCAGCGCTGCCAAGGTCGGCGCCTCCGCGTCTACCCCGTTCTCCGCGCACTCCGGACCGTATGCCTCTAAGGCCGAGCACCGCAAGGTCGAACGCGCAGCGCAAATCGTCCTCGGCTCCGAACCGGCAAACGTGCGGAGTGACGCAACCCGGGTCTTCGAAGCCGTCCGCAACTTCAACGGCATCGTCCTTAACTCCTCGGTCAGCGGCGGTGGCGCGGGCGAAGCCGGCGCCCGGTTCGAACTGCTGATCCCGAGCCCGAAGCTGGGCGAAGCCTTGGCCGCTTTCTCGGAGATTGACGAGGTCCGCTCCCAGCATGAATCGACCGCGGACGTCACCGCGAGGACGATCGGCCTCAGCGAACGACTTCAGGACGCCCGCGCCAAGGTCGCTGGGCTGCTCACGCAACTCGCCGGAGCAAAGACCGACGCCGAGCGTGCCGCCGTCGAAGCCGATCTGCGCTCGGCCCGGCAACGAGCCACAGTCCTGAGGGGGAGCCTGTCAACGCTCCAGCGGCGGACAAACTTTTCGCGAGTCTCGGTGCGGATCGAATCCGGCAAATCGCGGGGCACAGCCGATGGCGGCAGCGGTGGCTGGGGTATCGGCAATGCCCTTCGGGACGCGCGCCACATCCTCGCTGTCTCAGTCGGCGTCATCCTCGTCGGCCTCGCGATCCTTGCACCGCTGGCCCTGATCGCCGTGATCGTCTGGCTCACACGTTGCGTCTGGGTCCGCCGCGAGCGCGAGCGAGCGCTCGGCTGATCGGCAGCTGTATCGGCTCTCCAGCCGTGCGCATGAAAAGGTCGATGCGATCCGCCGCTAGGGTGGGCTGGTGAGCGAGCGCGAGCGCGAGCGCGGAGCGGCCGAGACGCCCAACTTCGGGGCGCCCTCGAAACCCCGCCCGGCAGCCTCGGTGGTGCTGATGCGGCGCGGCGCCAAGCACCGGAGCCGGGCCCTGGAGGTGTTGCTGCTGAAGCGGACCGAGAGCGCCAAGTTCATGCCCGGCGTGTGGGTGTTTCCGGGCGGAGCGGTGGATCCGCCCGACGGCGAGAGCGAGGCCGGGCACAGGGCCTGTGCGGTTCGGGAGCTGGCCGAGGAGGCAGGAATCGAGCTGGCCGAGGACGAGGAGCTGGTGCTGTTCTCGCGCTGGATCACGCCGGAGGTGGTCTCGAGGCGCTTTGACGCCTGGTTCTTCCTCGCCCTCGCCCCGGCGCACACGCCGCCGAGGCCCGACGGGGTCGAGACGACCGACGCCGGCTGGTTTGAGCCGCGGGCGGCGCTGGACGCGAACACCGCCGGCGAGCTGGCGCTCGCCTTCCCGACCGTAAAGCAGCTCGAATCACTGCTCCCCTACCGCAGTGCCGATGAAGCGCTCAAGGCGCACCGCGACCGCGAGGTCGAGCCGGTCCTGCCCAAAGTGATCGGCACCCCGGAGGACCACAGGGTCGTCTTGCCCGGCGACCCCGACTACCCCTCCTAACCCGCCGGAAAGGACTCCAGGCCGGCGTTCCAGGGACCGGGCTGATAGGTGTGGATACCGCTCTCTTCCATCTCGGACTGGAGGCGTTTGAAGAGTTGGCCGGCGTTGGCGAGCGCCGCCTTCAGCTCTTGATCGGTCAGCTCCCCGAAGCCGCCACAGGAACCATAGCTGGCTGTCGTTGATTCCGAAATCGACCTCCCCGGTCATCGTCGTCGTCCAGGCGAGGAAGCCAGGGCCGAACAGCTCGCGCAGCGCCACCGGGTCGTATTCGCTGGGCACCGTGGCGAGGAAGCGCTTGTTGAAATCGATCGACTCGAACTCGACCTTGCGGGCGAAGCGCTGGGTGAGGGCCTCGGCCCCCTTGATCGATTCGACGTTGAAGGCGGGGACCACCTTCGCCAGGTCCGGCATGTGCGCTTTGGCAAGGATCGAGGTGGGCAGCACAGCCTTGCCGAAGAGGCCACCGACCTCCTTTTCATCAGCGTCGCAGGAGGACCCCCAGAAGCCTTCCGCGAGCTGCCCCGTGAGACGGTTAGTCCCGCCCACGCAGAGCGCCACCGGCCCGTCCTTGGGATTGATCCCGCCGACCGGCTCGTAGGTGAGCCCATTGCGCTCCCCGTACTTGCGGACCGTTTCGGCCCAGGCTTCCGCTTCCTGCTTGGCCCCCATCGAGGAGCGATCCTACGGGCCCGGACCCGCTTGGACGCTGTCGATCGGCGTAGGATGGCCGGTGGTCAGGTCCAAACCACAGGAGCCCACATGATCGTTGTGATCGTCATCGTCGCGATTCTCGTAATCGGCGTTCTCCTTTTCATCGGCAAGCGCAACTCGATCATCGGCGCGCGCAACCGGGTCGATGAGTCCTGGAGCGGGATCGACGTGCAGCTGAAAAGGCGGCACGACCTCGTCCCCAACCTGGTCGAGTCGGTCAAGGGCTACGCCGCGCACGAGAGCCAGACCTTCGAGAAAATCACCAAAGCCCGAGCCGAGGCGATGTCCGCCCAGGGCGTCGGAGACACCGCCAAAGCCGAGGAGAAGCTGAGCGGCGCGCTGACTGACCTGCGAGCAGTCGCCGAGAACTACCCGCAGTTGCGGGCGACCGAAAACTTCCAGCAGCTGAGCCGCAATCTCTCCGAGCTGGAGGACGAAATCCAAGCATCGCGGCGGATCTATAACTCCAACGTGCAGTCCTACAACACCGACATCCAGCAGTTCCCAGGCTCGGTCATCGCCAACCAGGGAGGCTTCACGCCGCGCGAGTACTTCGAGATCGAAGATAAAGCCGATCGCGAACCGGTCGCGGTCAGCTTCGGCAAAGAGTGAGGCTAAGCTTTGGGCATGAACGCGACCCAGGAAGCAACGCTGTGGATCTGCGACAGCTGCGGCTTCATCTACGACCCGGCTATCGGCGATCCTGACGGCGGGATCCCGCCCGGAACGGCCTTCGAAGACATCCCCAAGGACTGGTTTTGCCCCGTCTGCGGCGCCAGGACAAGCGACTTCCGCCCACTCGAGCCGGGAGAGGCTTGAGCCACGACTACGACTGGCTCGTAGTCGGGTCGGGGTTCGGGGGGTCAGTCTCGGCGCTGCGGCTCGCCGAGAAGGGCTACTCGGTTGGTGTGCTGGAGTGCGGCAAGCGCTTCCGCGACCGGGATTTCCCCAGCTCCACCTGGGACCTGCGCCGCTACTTCTGGGCGCCGCGGGTGGGCATGCACGGGATCTTCCGCCTCACCACCTTCAAAGACGTCGTGGTGGTCAGCGGCTGTGGCGTCGGGGGCGGCAGCCTCGGTTATGCGAACACGCTCTACGTGCCGCCCTCGGACTTTTTCAAAGACCCGCAGTGGGAGGACCTCGAGGACTGGGAGGCGGCGCTCGCGCCCCACTTCGCCGAGGCGCAGCGCATGCTCGGCGTCGTCGTCCACGGCAACGATGACCCGGCCGATCAGCTGTTGCGCGAATTCGGCGAGGAGCTGGGAGTGGGCGACACGTACCGAAAGACCCCGGTCGGCGTCTTCCTCGACGAGCCGGGAAAGACCGTTCCCGACCCCTACTTCGGCGGCGAGGGGCCAGATCGCACCGGCTGCATGCAATGCGGGCGCTGCATGGTCGGCTGCCCACACGGGGCAAAGAACACCCTGGTCAAGAACTACCTGTGGCTAGCCGAGCGTCGCGGCGTCGAGGTGACACCGGACCGCATGGTCACCGACATCCGCCCGCTGGGCGCGGCCGACGGCAGCGAGGGCTACGCGGTCACCAGCGAGCGCTCCGGGATGCTGCCGGGGCGCGGCCGCCGCACGATAACCGCGCGCGGCGTCGTCGTCGCGGCCGGGCCGCTGGGCACGAACAAGCTGCTCCAGCGCTGCCGGCTCGGCGGCTCCCTGCCGCGGGTCTCGCCGCGACTTGGCGAGCTGGTACGCACCAACAGCGAGACGATCCTCGCCGTCACCGTCCCAGAGGACTACCCGGAGGACCTGACGAAGCGCGTCGCGATCACCTCCAGCATCTACCCCGACCCCTACACCCACATCGAGACCGTCACCTATGGCGAGGCGGGAGACTCGATAAGCGCCCTCTACACACTGATGGTCGGCGACGGCACTCGCGTGACCCGGCCGTTGAAGCTGCTGGCGCAGATCGTGCGCCACCCGGTGAGATTCGCGAAGGTGCTCTGGCCGCGCGGCTGGTCGCGTCGCACGATCATCGTGCTCGTCATGCAGACGCTCGACAATGCGATCGCGCTGCGGCCGAAGCTGAAGCGCTCCGGGGACGTGCGGCTCCAAACCGAACAGGACCCCGAGCGGCCGAACCCGACCTTCATCCCGGTCGCCAACGAAGCAGCCGAGTGGCTGGCGAAGCGCACCGGCGGCATCGCCCAGAGCTCGCTGATGGAGGCGACAATGAACGTCCCGTCGACGGCGCACATCCTCGGGGGGGCGGTGATCGGCCACGGCCCCGAGGACGGCGTTATCGACGCCCACCAGCGCGTCTTCGGTTACGAGAACCTGCTGGTCTGCGACGGCGCGGCGGTCCCGGCGAACGTCGGCGTCAATCCCAGCCTTACGATCACTGCCCTCGCGGAGCACGCGATGAGCCACATTCCGGCAGCCACGAACCGCTCCGCTACTCGGCGAGCCGCTCCGCTACATAGCTCCAGTTGACGACGTTCCAGAAGGCATCGATGTAATCGGGGCGCCGGTTTTGGTATTTGAGGTAGTAGGCGTGCTCCCAGACATCGCAGCCCAGCAGCGGGACGCTGCCGTCGGAGACCGGGGAGTCCTGGTTGGGGGTTGAGACGACGGCGAGGCCGGAGGAATCCTTCACCAGCCAGGCCCAGCCGGAGCCGAAGCGGGCGATGCCGGCGTTTTTGAACTCTTCCTTGAAGGAATCGAAGGAACCGAAGGTATCGGCAATCTCTGAGGCGAGCGAACCGCCGGGCTCACCGCCGCCATCGGGGCTGAGCATCTGCCAGAACAGCGAGTGGTTGTAGTGGCCGCCGCCGTTGTTTCGGACCGGCCCCTGCTTGTCGCCGGGCAGGCTGGAGAGGTTGCGCAGCACGTCCTCGACGTCGCGGTCGGCCCACTCGGTCCCCTCCAACGCGGCGTTCGCTTTGTCGACGTAGGCCTGGTGGTGCTTGTCGTGGTGGACGCGCATCGTCGCCTCGTCGATGTGGGGCTCAAGCGCGTCGTAGGGGTAGGGAAGGTCGGGAACCGAGAAAGCCATCTGGCGTCTCCTCCTGGTCGAATGCGAAAGTTGACCGCAGCCTAGCGAGCGGGGAACTGCGCCAGGGGGACGGTTTCGGGGTCCCCGTCAGTCCAGGCGTTGAATGCATACCAGGCGGGCTTCGCTTCGCGGCGGGCGCTCAACAGCCCGGCCGTGGTGCAAAAGACCGGGCAGGTCCCCGCATTGTCGGTCCAGGAGAACCACCAGACCCCGCCGATCCGCCATCTCACCCGGTTGGCCGAGAGGATCGAGAAGGCCTGGTCAAGCTCTTCGGCCTGGCCGTAGGGGCCCACCTCCCAGCGCGATGGCCCTTCGGCGGAGCCCCAGCCCAGCTCGGTGATGTAGAGGGGTGTGGAGCTGGCCTGGTGGGCCGCCATGATGGCGCGCAGGTCCTTGATCTCGCCGCGCATTTCAGCGGCGGAGGCGACGTAGGGGTGAAGCGCGACCCCGTTGAAGTAGCGCCTTAAGCCGGGATTGCGGTAGAGCCGTGAGAGGAAGGTGGTGGACTTGACGTTGGGCGGGGTCTGAAGCGGGTCCCCGAAGAGGCCGCCGACGATCGCCTCAGAGCCGGGATCGGCTTCGTGCAGGACCCGCCCGGAGAGCCGGATAAGCCTCGCGTAGCGGGCCGGGTCGGGGTGATAGGAGAAGTTGACCAGGTTCTCCTCGTTCCAGATCTCCCAGCGGCGGATCGGCAAGAACGGAAGTTCTGGGTTTTCGGCCCAGAAGGAGCCTTCGGGGCCGTAGCGCGCCACCGCGGCGCGCAAAAACGAGGCCCACCCCCAGCGCTGCCAGGCGGTTTCGACCGGTTCCTGTTTGGGGTAAGGCGCCGCCCACGCAGGGGTTCCCCAGAGGAAGGGCAGGACTCTGAGCCCGTGTTCTGCCGCCATCGCGACTTCACGGTCAAAGCCCGACCACTCGGGCTTTGACACCGAGGGGTTCTGCGGCTGGACCGCGCTCCAAGGGAGGGACAGGCGGATGCTGCGTATGCCGGCCTCCTGCATCAGCTCGACGTCGGTGCCGGTCAGGGGGCTCTGGGGGGAGATCCCGATGAATCCGGGGGGCAGGTTCGCCCCGGCCATGGCTGGCGGCAAAACCAGCACCACCATGGCTGCGAAAAGGAGCAGGGACCTGCGCATTCGATCCTTCCTCTGACCCCGAGCACGGCCGAAAGTCGCGGTCGCCCGCCTGCGGAATTGCGAAACATTGGGGCGATCGGCTAAAGCTTCGCTAAACATTGGCCTTTTCGGGACCTTGCGCCCCGTTTGCGTCCCGCATCCGAGCCTAGGCCAGGCGTAACTGTTCAGGTCCCAGCCTCCCGGTGATGTGAAGTGGGGGCGGCACGGTTGACATAAACGAGGAATCGGCGGTTTGCAGGGAATCTGTCGTGCGTGAAGCAGGCCGAGATCGAGGCGCTGGTCAGCGAGGGGGCGGACGCGGTCGCCGCGGTGATCGCCCGGCTGGAGGCCAGGATCGACAGGCAGGATGCCGAGATCGCAGAGCTCAAGGCACGACTCGGGCAGAACTCCCGAAACTCCTCCAAGCCGCCCTCCTCCGACGGCTACGCCAAGCCGGCGCCGATGAAGCGCAGCCTGAGGCGACCGTCGGGCCGCAAGCAGGGCGGCCAGGAAGTCACGAGGGTTCGCGGCTTGAGGCGGTGGCGGACCCCGACGAGCGGATCGGTCACGAGCCCGTGTGCTGCTCTGGCTGTGAAGGTCCGCTCGCCGACGCAGAGCAGCTCGCGGGAGGCGAGTCGCGCCAGGTCTTCGACCTGCCCGAGGGCAAGCTCCTGCGGGTGATCGAGCACGTCGCCGAGCGGCGGCGCTGCGGCTGCGGGCGGATCACCGCCGGGGAGTTCCCCGACGGCATCGGGGCGCCGACCCAGTACGGCCCCCGGATGCGGGCGCTCGGCGTCTATCTCGTCGTCTACCAGCACCTCCCCTACGAGCGCGCCGCGCAGGCGCTCCGTGACCTCGCCGGCGCGGGCGTCTCGACCGGCACGCTTCAGAGCTGGGTCGAGGCCGCCGCCGCGGGGCTGGGCGACTTCGACGAGCGGTTGCGCGAGCTGCTCCTCGGGGCGCCGGTCGTCCACTTCGACGAGACCGGCGCGCGGATCGCCGAGCGGCTCGGCTGGGTACACAGCCAGTCGACCGACACCCTCACCCGCTATATCGCCCACCGCCGCCGCGGGGGCGAGGCGATCGACGACGCCGCGGTCCTACCGGACTACGAGGGCGTCGCCGTGCATGACGGCTGGGCGCCCTACCGCAACTACGAAGGCTGCGATCACGCCCTCTGCAACGGCCACCATCTGCGCGAGCTCCAAGCTGCGACCGAGGCCGGTTACGGCTGGTCAGAGGCGATGGGCCGCCTGCTCTTGAACGCCAACGAGCGAGTCGGTGCCGCCCGCGAGAGCGGCGAGGGGAACCTCGATCCGGGGACGCTCCGGAAGCTCGAGGCCGACTACGCGCGCATCATCGCCTCCGGGCGCGCCGAGCATCCACCGCTCGGGGGCAAGAAGACCAAGGCCCACAACCTGCTCTTGCGGCTGCAGCGCGACCGGGTCGAGGTTCTGCGCTTCGCACACGACTTCCGCGTCCCGTTCACCAACAACCGGGCCGAGCAGGACATCCGGATGGTCAAGCTGCAGGAGAAGATCTCCGGCTCGTTTCGGACCGCCGAGGGCGCCGCGCGCTTCCTCGCCGTGCGCGGCTACATCTCGACTGCCCGCAAGAACGGGATCGAAGCCCTCGCTTCCCTTGCCGGGCTCGCCGCCGGGCAGCCGTGGATGCCGATGGTCTGCGGCCCCTGAGGCCGCAACGCCGCTTTCGTCCGCAGCCAGACCGATACTCCCCGCCGATGGGCCGAAAGAGCAAGTCGAGCAGGCGCCGGCCCGGCGCCAGACGTGCCTCGCCGCCCGCGCCGCCCCCCGGCCCGCATGAGCTACGGCCCGAGCTCCCGCTGCTCGATCGGATCGCCGCCGGCGAGCTCGACCCCCACCTGACCGCGATCGCCGAAGCGATCCGCGCCCGCTCGGAGCTGCTTGAGACGGTGGCCTCGGCTGAGGCGCTCGCCGAGCTTCGCGTCGGTGATCGGGTCCGCATCAACCACCGCGCCACGCCCCGCTACCTGCACGGCGTCGAGGGCGCCGTCCTCGCCCTCGACGATGAGGGCGCCACAGTCTGCGTTCACCGCCCGATCGGCCGTTTCAAGAGCGGCGAGATCCGCTGCCCGCCGCTCGTCTTGGACCGGCTTCCAGAGCTGCATAAGCGCGATCACGAGCAAGCCGCCGCATGAGCCGCGCCCCTCAAGTCGATCCCGAGCTCGACAGCCTGATCGCCGAGATCACCGTCGACTGCTACGACGAGGACGAGCAGCTGATGGGCTTCGCCGGCGCCTTCGAGGAGGCCGGCTTGCCGTGCCGGGGCACCGTCGTCGGCGAGGAAGTCAGGGTTCTATCCGTGGGCGAGAGCGGCGGGCGCCGCGAGCTGGTCGCTACCTGCGAGCGCGCCGGGCGACACCATGAGGTCGCCCTGCTCGATGTCAATCTCGACGCCGACCCGGAAACCGAGCGCCTGATCGCCGCCTATCGCCGCTGGCTTCAGTAGGCGGGCTGATCACCACCTGAATAGTTACGGCCAGGCTTCGCACCCGTCCAGACCAGGTTGCATTATCCCATCGCTGGTCCATCACGCGACCCTATGACCCCACTCCGCGCCTGGCGAGCGCGCTCGCCAGGCGCACGGCGCTCTGGGCGCGGGGAGGGTGGTTGAGCCGTCGCTCAGCTCACGGCTTCAGTTGCCGACCTCCACAGAAGATCCGAAACTTTTTGTCTGCGCTAAGATTTCCGGCGTGATCCAACCCAGACGAAATCACCCACAGCACGGGTCGGCTGGCGAGCTCGGAACCCGAACTTCAGAGAGGCTTGGACAGGTGCGGTGAGGACTAGTCCAGGCTCTGCAATCCTGCGTCGGGACGGTTGCTCGGCGACCACCCAGACCCAGACGCCGGAGCCCAGCCCTTGCCCACGGCGAATGTCTGATCTAGGCTTTGCTCGGAGCCTCAAGCGACCTGAAGAGCCGCAAGCGGCCCGAGCGCCGGAAGGAGAGTCATCCAACGGCGCCCGGGACCGCGCTTGGCTTGCTTTGCTACGGATCGCCGGCGTCAGGGAGACTCAGCGAGCCGCTTTCGGAACGCCGGTTGGGTAGACCGGCGAGCCGCTTTTGGCGCGCCCTGAGGGCGTCGGGAGCGGGAGCGGTAAAGCATGTCCGCAGATATAAGAACAGATTCGGACCAACTTATCAAGATAGAGGCGCTTTTTGCACTAACTTTAAAGGTGACTAAGTAAGACTTAAACGTACCGCAAGACTCCGAGACTTCTGGCTTCTCCCTGTCATATACGCGCTGTGCAGTTCGCCGAGCGCTTCACCTCGGCGAAGCCGAAGTAGGGCAGCAGGGTGGCTGGACCAGCCCCGGAGCGCTCTCGGACAGGCGGGCCGGCCTTCCGCCGCGCAGCTGGTCGGGTCCGAGCCTCAGGGAGTCCCAGGGGGAGACAGAGGGTTCATATTAAGGCGATGACCGCTGCTCGAGATGCGATCGCCGTGGGAACCGCCCTGGCGGTCTACCGGCGGTCGATCGTTCCCCGGGCCCGTCGCGAGCTGCGCCGCTGGGAACAGGTCGCCGAAGCGATCCCCGACCCCACTCTTCGCGGTCACGCCCTTACCACCCTGCGCGAGAAGGGCCTGAACGTCGAGGCGACCGCCGTCTTCGCCATCCTGGCGCCGCGCCCGTACAGAGGCGCCGCGGTAGCGGCGATGGCAGCCTTACAGGTCGCCGTTGACTATCTGGACAGCTTGGGCGAGCAGCGCTCGGCGGATCCGCTCGCAAACGGTCTGCAGCTTCACCAGGCGCTGGGTGATGCGCTCTCACCGGGTACGCCGATGGCCGCGTGGTACCGCCTTCACCCCCAGCGCGAAGACGGCGGCTACCTGCAAGCGCTCGTGACGGCATGCCGGCAGACGGTGGGCTCGCTGCCATCGCACGCCAGCGCCCTGCCCCTGGCACGACGCGCCGCCGATCGCTGCGGAGAGGCACAGAGCCACACCCACGCCGCCGCGCACGAGGGGGCCGAGGGGCTGGAGGCCTGGGCGTCGCGGCAAGAGTGTCCACCGGGATATATGTGGTGGGAGGTCGCTGCCGGCTCCAGCTCATCGGTCGCAGCGCATGCGCTGATCGCCGCCGCCGCAGATCCAAGGACCACGGCCGATGAGGCGACGCTGATCGACGCCGCCTACTTCCCGCCGATCGGGGCGCTGACCGTTCTGCTCGATGACCTGATCGACTTCGACGACGATGCCGCGAGTGGCGCCCACAACTACATGACCTATTACGCGAGCAACCTGGTGGCCGCCGACCGCCTCGCCCTGATGGTAAGCCGCGCGAGGGCGGCGGTAGCAAAGCTCCGCCACGGCGGACGGCACGCCGCCATCCTCGCCGGAGTCGCGGGGTTCTACCTGAGCACGCCCGAGGCACAGACCCGCTACGCCGGGCCGATCCGGAGCCGCATGATTGGATCCCTCGGCTTCGCGGTGCGGCCGATCCTCGCCGCGATGCGGTTTCGACGCAATGACTGAGAACGACTCCCCCAGATACGTCGCGATCATCACCGACGGCAACGGGCGCTGGGCAGAGCAGCGAGGTCTGCCGGTGGGAGCCGGACACCGGGCGGGCGCGGAGAACGTGCGGGCACGCCTGCGCGACGCGGTGCAGCTTGGAATCCGGGAGCTGACGGTCTACGCCTTCTCCACCGAGAACTGGGACCGCTCGCCGGAGGAGGTTGGCGGCCTGCTCGAGCTGCTCACCGAGTACATCGACGAGGTGACTCCCGAGCTACACGCCGAGGGAGTGCAGCTGCGATTCATCGGGGACCGCGGCGACCCGGTCCCCGCAAGCGTCGTGGAGAAGATGGAATGGGCGGAGCGGCTGACCGCCGACAACGAGCGCATCACCTTCTTCGTGCCCTTCAACTACGGCGGGCGCGCCGAGATCGTCCATGCGGCGAAGGCGTTCACCGGCGAGACAGAGGAGGAGTTCCGGCGCCACCTCTACGCGCCCGACATGCACGACCCCGAGCTGCTGATCCGCACCAGCGGCGAGCGGCGCCTCTCGAACTACCTCCTCTGGCAGGTCGCCAGCTCAGAGCTGGTCTTTCGCGACGAGCTGTGGCCCGACTTCTCACGGCACTCCTTTGAAGAGTCGATCGAGGAGTTCAGGGCGCGGCGGCCCGACCACGCAAACAGCCCAAGGGATGGGAAGTCCCCTGGGCCTTGAGCGTTTGCGTACCAGGCCGTGCCGTACAGGAGGACGGGACGACCTCAGGAACTGCGGGCGCGGCTCCGGAACCCCTGCCCGCAGATTGGGCAAAATAAGAACAGATGCGGACCGTTTTGTCAAAATAAATCCTTCTTAATGCCCTCTTCCAGGGGTATATCAAGGAACCTGGAGTACCGCGACTTGGATTTGTTCACTCGCAGGAGCGGGATGTCCGCTCCGCCCAACTCTTGGCCTCTTCAAAGCTGAGGTAAGGCTGCAGGACCAGCTGGACCAGCTCTGGGCCGATTGCGGTCAGACGCTGCGGCCTGTCGCTACGCACATGCTCGGCGACCATTGCTGCGACCGAGCGGATCACGGCCCTGTCCATTGCGGCTGGGCGGTGTTTCGGGGCTTCTGCGCCGAGCAGCTCGGCGAAGCAGTCCATCATCTCCGTATAGCGACGCCGCTCCTCGAGTCCCGACGGCGGGCGCTCGAAAGTCAAACGGGTAGAAGCCGCCTCGTCGGCGACTGCAAAGTCGAGCGCCGCGTAGATGCCCGCAGCCACCTTGGCGGGCCACTCCGTGCATTGCCCGCAGGCGTCGAGAACCGCGGCTTCGAAACGAACCGAAGCCGCCTCGAAGTCGCCCCGCGGGTTCTTTGGCCCGTCGTTCATTCTGGGTGTAGCCCTCTCTTTTGGCTGAGTCCCTATGCCGGTGCGAGCCAACTCGACCGAAAGATCGGCCGCCAACTCCCGCTCATGCAAGCGGCGTGTGTCCTGGTGGCAGGCGCCTCCGAAAGGCTAGCTGAAACAGAGACAATAGCGTACCTCTAACTAGCTATTCAAGCCGATCGGCGAAGCGCATAACATTGGAGAAACGGCATACTGACCTGGTACAGATCAGTTTTGCCCTCGCGATTATTTGAGTCCCCTTACGTACCGTGAGCAGCTCTGCCGGTGATCGCCAATTCGATCCGATGGACCTTGGGCAGCGGCTGGTGCCTCAGGTGCCGTACCTCGAGAACTTGAAGCTGCAGTCGTTAAAACCGAAGGCCAGAACGGTGTTATTGGCCTCGTTCCCGTTTTTGATGAACCTTGCGGTAAGTCGTTGTGCGGCAATCGTGTGGCCCACGCGGAGTTCGGCGGTGATCGACTTCAAGTAGGACTCTTGGCGCCTGAGGTAGACAAACCACTTGGCGAGCTTGGCCGAATCGGCAGGGGGCCGGGGCACGACGGAGATCTGACTTACGGTCGAATCAAAGAGCTGCGTGGCGCGCGTGAACTTCTTTGCGGCGAGCTTCAGTTGTTCGGCTTCCACCTCGGCGCGGACGCCCTTCATCGTGCGCTGGGTGGCCAATGCGTGCGGCTTGCAGATCCCCTCGAGGCGTGCAACGTATTCGGGGCGAGTCGGCGTCGTTTCGGCGGCGGCGAGGGTGCTGAGCAAGAGAGCCCCCGCGAGCGCTCCGAGCAGCACCAGCCCCGCCGTGCGTGCGCTTCCCCGGTTTCCGGTGTCTCGCATTTGCCTCAATTGCCTCTTTCGATCGCTTCGAGCGTCGCTCCATGGACGTTAAACCGCGGAAGCACCCGATCGAGCGGTCCCGGCAGCCACCAGACACGATCGCCGAGCAGCAGCATCAGCGCCGGCAGCAAGACGATCCGCACCACGGTGGCGTCGAGCAGGACGGCGACCGTCAGCCCCAACCCCATCTGGCTGACCGTGGCGATCGGCGCGGCGGCGAAGGAGATGAAGACCGCAGCCATGATCGCCGCCGCGCCGGTGATCACCGAGGCGGTCCGCTCCAGGCCGAAGGCGATCGCGGCAGCGTTATCGGCGCCCGCGTCATAGCGTTCTCGCATCCGCGCGAGCAGGAAGACCGCGTAGTCGATCGAGAGGCCGAAGGTGATGGCGAAGATCCCCGCCGCGCCAACCGTGTCGATGTAGGGATGGCCCCCGAGCGGGTAACCGGCGGGGACCTGCGGAACGAGCGTTATCACCCCTATGGCCGCCGCGACCGAGCCGAGGTTGAGCAGCACGGCGATGGCGGCCAGGGGCAGGGCACGAAGGATCGCGACCAGCACGAGGAACGTGATGAGTATCACCGCCCCAATTACCAGCGGGATCCGCGCCCTGGTGGCGGCGCCGTAGTCGTTGAGGATCGCGGCGCCGCCGGTGACGCCGGTGCTCATGCCCCCCTCACGTGCCATCCGCTCGGCGTCGGCGTCGAGCCTGGTGCTGACAGCGAGCGAGCCCGCAGTGTTGAGACCCTGGGTGGAGATGACCAGCATCCGCGCTGCCTGACCGCCGCTTCGGAGATCGAACGACTCGCCGGCAAGCGCCCGGGCGCCGGGAGGGGCGCCGTCGAGCGCGGAGAGGACGAAGTAGCCGGATTCGAAGAGGTGCGGTGAGTCGCGGTGCAGCTGGCGCACCCCCCTGGCCAACGGCGCAACCGTCGCAGATACCCGCACCCCGGCGCGGCGCAGACCCGCCTGTAGAGGGTGGGAGCGGCGAAAGCCGCCGGTAAGCCCGCGCTGCAGGCACCGGTACCGCCCCTGAGTTCGACGAGGCCTTCGGCCAGGCGCCTCGCGCCGCCTTCGAGGCGCTGGAGGCCTCCAACCAGCCCGCTTGCCCCGGCGGAGAGGCGTTGCGTCCCGCCTTCGAGGCGTTTGCCACCGGAGGCGAGGCGTTCGAGGCCGCCGTTCAGCCCGTTGGCGACACCGCTGAGGCGCTGAAGTTCTTCGTGGGTGGTTTCGAGCGCCCGCTCGACGATGACGGCCTGCGTCGCCTCCGGTTGCAAGGAAGGATCGCTGCGAGCGGCGCTTTCAAGCTGCTTGGCAAGGCGCCGTGCCCGCCCCAGCCCGTTGCCGCGCACGGTGGGCAAGAGGGAGTGCAGGCCAAGGGCGAGCGTGAAACCCGCGGCAGAGGCCTTGCGCTGGCCGGTGGCGAGGCGCTTGGTTCCGCTCTCGAGCTGAGGTAGAGCGGCGGCGGCGCGCGCGCCGCCGCCGGCCGCAGTGGCGAGCCCTCCCGCGAGCAGCCCGGCACCCTGCCCTGCGCGCTGCGCCCCCTCCCCAAGCAGGCCACTGCCCTGGGCGGCACGGGCGATGCCACCACGAAGGCGGCCCACCGCCCTCGCGGCGCGGTGCAGGCCCGGCCCCAGGCGGGCCAGCCCGCTGGCGCCCTGAGGGCCCGGGGCGGTGAGCCTGTGCCCCAGCCGGCGCAGCGGAGCGGTGGCGCGGACGATCTGACCGGGCCCGATCACGACGCGCACCCCGGGTTGGGCGGCGATGCGACGCTGCCAACGAGTGAGCAGCGCCAGCCGCCTCGGCGTGGTGATCGGGCCATCGGGGGCTTCGGCAACAACGATGAAGGGCGCCTCCCAGCCAGGGCCGACGGCGCTGTCGATCTGTTCGGTGCTGCGCCGCGCGGAGTTCGATGCGGAGAGCTCGCCGACCCCCGGGGCACCGGTGTCGAGGGCAAGCGCAGGGGCGGCCAAGAGCAGAAGCGGGACCGCAACCAAGACGGCGGCGAGACCTGGACGGCGCAGCGCGGCAGACGCCGCGGCGGCGACTCCCGGGCGCCCGCCCGCCCGAGGCCGCAGGCCGATCCTCACCGCGTCGATCCGCGCTCCGAGCAGGGCGAGCAGTGCCGGCAGCGCGAGCGAGGCGATGAGGACGCTGATCACGGTGACGACGACCAGCGCCGTCGCCAGCGAGAAGAGCAGCGAGCCCGGCTGCAGGAAGGAGGAGAGGAAGATCGCGGAGAAGAGGGTGACGCCGGCGAAGATCGTGGTGCGCCCAGCGCTTTGGCGGGTGCGCAACGCCGCCTCACGCGCCTGGCGGGCGGGCGAATGGGTTGGGTCTGATTGAGCCAGCTCCTCGCGGAAGCGCGAGATGATGAATAGCGAGTAGTCGACGCCCAGCGCCAGCCCCATCATCGTGCAGACGACGAGTGAGAGAGCTTCGATCCGCACGAAGGAGCCGAGCGCGACGAGCACGCCGCGGCCAGCGAGGACGGTCAACGCCCCCATGCCGAGCGGGATCACGGCGGCGATCAGCGAGCGAAAGACGAGGAGCAAGACGATGATCAGAAGCGGGGCGGCGAGCAGCTCGGCGCGCTCGGTCGCGCCCAGCGATTCCTGCTGGAGTGCTCGCGAGATGCTGGCGTAGCCCGACTGGACGGCTTGCAGCGGGGGGTGGACGTGGTCTGCGAGCGTCTGCTCCAGCCAGGGGACGGTGTGGCGGATAGCTTCGGTAAGCGGCACGTGGAAGTCAACGAGGATCAGCGCGCGCCGCAGGCCGGGACGTAGGGCGGCGAGATGACCGCGGTCCCAGGGCGAGATGACGGTCGCGCTGGGTTCGCGGCGCAGCGCCGCCACCAACCGCGGACCCTGGCGATCAATCGAGGCGGCGGGGCCGCGCAGCAAGATGACGAAGGGCGAGGAGTTGCCGAAGTGGCGTTCGGCCAGCGCCTGGCCCCGCGCCGAGGCGGTGCCGGGAACCGTCAGCGAGGTCGGCTGCAGCTTCCCCTCCACCCCGATGCCCAACACGCCCAGCGCCAAGCAGCCGGCAAGAACGACGGCAAGGCCCAGGACGGGCCTGCGAAGGCTCAGCCTAGTCCCCCCATTTCAGGGATTCTAAGGCAGCGCAAGCCACGCGGTACGGCGTCGTCTCCGAGCTTTACCCGCACAGGGAAAGGATTCGGCGAGGCGACGGATGTATCCCTGCCGCCGCCGGCGCCAGAGCGCTGGCGGCGTTTCAGCGCGCACGGCAACTGCGCACGGCTTCCGCCCTGACGGGGCCTTCGGCAAGGTTGAAGGTGGCGCGGGCAAAGGAAAGAAAACCCTCTGTGAAGCGCGGTGGCACCGGACAGGAAGCACTCATATAACTGTGGCTGCGGCCGCGGTAGGAGAAACGACGCCCAACGACGATCTGAAAGTGGGCGAAACGGGGCCATGGCCCAACAGTGCGCGGCACAACGCTGACCAAGACCGTGCGGAATGGCCCGGGTTGGTGGCGCACATGAAAAGGCAGGACGAAGGAGACCGGCACGGGGTTGGTGGTGTATGCCTGGACCCAAACCGCTGTGTGTCCCTGCTTGGTTCGCCCATTGAAGACGAGCAAATGGGCATGGAGGCCAAACGGAAGCTGGCCCGGGATAAAGACCCGGTCATAGAGGCGTCCGCGTCCGACCAGAGCGCTTCCGCAAATCGCGAGCGCCTGGCGGCTGTCGACGCTGCGCAACCGCGCCTCGGGGCAGACCGCCAGCCCACGAGTGTCGAGAATTTCTCGAACAAAGAAGAGGCCATGGTGGCCGCCCTCGACAGCGGCTCCTCTCAGATGCTGGCCGCGGCGCTGCCCGCCTTTCGCCGGGCCTCGGACTGGTCCCACGCCGTGCACGACACCCAGGAGGCGATGTTCAGCTTCGGCGTGCAGGAGCCCGAGTACGCGCGGCTTGGCGCCGTGGAGATGTACGCGGCTGGGAAAAGGGCGCTGGAGCAGCGAGAGGTTGTGACCGAAGGGATGGAGGGACTGCTTGCGCCGGGCTATGAGCTGAAACCCGACATCCCGCCGATCACCGCGGAGGCAATCGGCGGGGCGCTTTACGCGCTCTTCTATGACCACGTCAAGCAGAAGGGCGCAGAGCGACTGGCGGAGATGGTGCCGCTGGCCGTCTACGTGACCCTGGCGCCATTCCTGGGCGCGGAGGAGGCCTATGCGCTGGCAATCGGGGAGGGCGGAAAGGGGTAGGGGCCCCTATGGCGGACCTCCGCGCGAATCAGGGCGCTGCATGATGCGTGACCTCGGCTACTCCTCGTCCTCGGGCAATCTGAATCCGACCGGCCGCTTTGGTCGAAGCGGGGAGATCAGGTGGCGCAGCGTCTTGAAGATCTGGCTCAACTGCTCGTCGTGCTGAGCTAGCTTTGTCTCGGTCTCTCGCTCGAGCTCTTCAAGCCGTTTCTCAATCGCCCGTAGCAGCGCGGCGAAGCTCGACGAACGCCCGCATGATCTCTATGTTCACCACGATCGCTCGCTCGCTGCGCAGGACACCCGAGAGCATCGCGACACCTTGCTCGGTAAGACCAAGGGACGTGTCCGGCGACCCCCGTGCTGCCCGCTAGCCATCACAGATTGTGATTTCAAGTCGTTGAACTCCTGCGCGGACAACTGCCAAGCGAGTAGGCTCGATGCTTAGCCGTACGTCGGGCCCTCTCCATCTCTCTCCTCCCCGTGCGCGCTGGACGGCACCCCCTGAGAGGCATGAGATCGGACCTTTATGGAGGAACGACGAGATGGCCTGCTCACGCTACGCAGCTCCTACGCCGGATCTGCCTATCGAATGACGCTATGCGGCGAGCTGGAACTCGAAAACGTCGAGAGTTTCGCGGCGGAGGTCACCCGGATGGAGGACTCCGGCGCCGTGGAGACCGTTATCGACCTGAGCCACCTCGAGTTCATCGACTCCAGCGGTATGGCGACACTGGTCGAAGCTGGGAGACGTTTTCAAGCAGATGGCCGACAGTTGCGCATCCTCGGGCAGCCGAAACGATTTGCCACCATCGAGATAGGCAAAGCCTGGCCTTTGGCTCTCGGGCTTGACCAGTACCGAGCGCCTGCGGTGAGGCGCTCCGTATCCGCAGAGTGCTCCCTCAGCCCCCGGGTTGGCTCTAACCGAGCCGGCTACCCTACTTGCCGACTGCACTACTTCGGTCACATCCGCGTATCGCAGGTGGGAGGCCGACGCGGCGACCGGTTCATCTCACCGTCGGTGCAGCGCGAGGAGATCGTGGTGTGGACGCGCCGCGATCGCGCCGCTGCTCGAAGGTCGCGAGGGTTGGCCGCGCGCCGAGGAGTTCAGAGCGACGGGAATGGGGTCCGTCTACTGGGCGACCCGAAATCACGGCGGCTTCGCGCAGTGGGCAGAGGAGTCGGGCTCGAGTACCGCGGCCAAAAGAAGATCTGGTCGAAGGAGCGGGTCGAGCGGGAGCTGGTCGAGTTCGTAGCGGGGCGCGAGAGGTTTCCGACGGTGAGGGAATTCGAACTCGAGGGCCGTGGGAAGCTCTACGGGGCGGCCAAGAGGCACGTGGGGGTCCCCTACTGTGTCGATCGCGCAGGCCCCCGACTCCCAAACACCCCTCGGCACAGCGCTCCTGAGAGAGGGAGAAGTCGCGGGCGCCACCCGAACTGCTCACATCGACTTCGGCCGGCAGCGGGGAAGAGAGAGGCAGAGGCAGAAAGTTGGGTGGGTCCTCGGGTGCCAGGCCATCGGCGCCGGCGCCGATGGCCTGGGCCGAGGTGGTGGAGCAGCTGCGAGCGGCTTGAGTCTGGAGCAGGGAAGCCCCCCATGGCTCGTGGTAGCATCGTGAATCATGAATCGTCGAACCACGCTCAGTGCCGATACCGAGGCGCTTGCGACGCTCGAGGGCGAGGCGCGTAGGCGCGGGGCCAGTCTCAGCGCCGTGCTCGCCGAAGCGGTCGAGGAGAAGGCCGTCGCGATCAGGCGAGCGCATCGTCCTCGCCTGGGGCTTGGGCGCTCCAGCGACGGAGATTCCGCGGCGAAGAGCGCCACTCAGCCGGTCGCCCGCCCGCCTAAGTAGGTGAGCGCCTAGATGGCGCTGATCCTGGACACCAGCGTCCTTCTGGCGGCAATCGACGCCGCCGATCCCGACCACGGACCGTGCGCGAAGCTGATTGCCGACTCGCGCGAGGACCTGATCGTCCCGACGCTCGTCCTCGGCGAGCTGGACTACTGGTGCCACGAGCGGCTCACGCTCGATGTCTGGCTGGCGTTCTTGAAGGACGTGCTCGACGGCGCCTACGGCGTGAAGGACCCTACGCATGACGACCTGGTGCGCTCGCACGAACTTCAGCGGACCTACGCCGACCTGAAGGTGGGGGTCGTCGACGGCACCATCCTGGCGCTGGTGGAGCGGCTGGGCGAGCCAAAGCTCGCGACTCTCGACCATCGACACTTCGCCACGCTGCGGCCACGGCACGTGGAAGCGCTGGAGCTGCTGCCGGGCTGAGGGGCGTGGCGAGTCATGCGGCGGCTCCGGCGGAGGCGGTTGGTGCTCATTCCTTGGCCCCCCGCACACCCCTGGCGGCGGCGGACACACTTCGCGCCGCGGCGTCCTCGACCTTGCACTTGGCACCACCAAGCGCTGCGGTCTGCGTCCTTGCGGCGCTCGGTCCGGCGTCCGCCAGCCGCGCACCCGGAGTCGAGGAGTAGCCCCGCCCATCGCATTCGACGGCTTGGCTCTGTGCGGGGCCTTGCGGGGCCACGCGGATATATAGATCCAATCGGGGCGCCCGGTTCAAGTTGGGATGAGAACTGAGATTTCGGCCAGTTGCATGCCGTTTGCATGCTGAATCCGGGCTCAGTCCGCGGGCTTCAATCTTTCTAACTAGCCCACGGAGGGCTGTCCCAAGCCTCCGTTAGCGCCCGAAGACGCGTTGGAATCGTCTTCTTGGGATCGGCCAGCAAGGTGCCGAACTCACGGAAGACGTGCTCGCGCAAAACCAATAGCGAAGCGCCCTTGGCCCGAATATAGGCGCCGTCCTCGCCGGTTCGGAACAGCACTTCAGGGTGGTTGATGATCGGATGGGCATCAGCTAGCTGGTCATCCAGGGCGGCTGCGACGGTGGAGGTGGCCAAGCATCCGGTGAGAACAATTCGGGCGGGGTTCAGCCATGCGACTGGAGCCAATAGGGCATCCCCAACCAGGGATCCGACATCTCGCAGCGCCCGAGCGTGCACTCGCTCTGACGGAGCCGCTAAGACGGCGGCTAGGGTCTCCGAGGCGGGAGCATTCGGATCGATGCGCCGGGCGAGGGCTTGGGCGGCAGCATGCGCCTCGAGGTGGGGCGGGGGAGTCGTCCCCTTTGAATCCATGCAAGAGCAGTCATGAGCCTTCAGGGCGCGCAGTCCCTTTGGTCGCCGCTTGTTGAGTTCATCGACCGTCGTCGACGCAACGGTGGCATGACCGAGCTCTCCGGCGAGGCGGCGATCCCCGCCAATCAGAACGCTTTTTTCGAAGCCGGACGTGGTTCCCCAACGATCGTCGTCTTGGGGTGGCTCGATTACTATCGTCGCGCCGCCGATGCCCCCGGCAAGCCGCAGGACCATTGTCAGCTCGGGGTGATCTTGGGTGATGTGATCACGCTCGTGAGTTCGGTCGAAAGCGACAGCCGCCGCGGCGGCTTCCGCATCGTTGATTGCGTGGGATCGTTGAGGATCGATTTTCAGACGGCGCGCGACCCGTTGCCTTAACGATTGACCGCCACGCCATGAGCTGTGGGCTAGCGCCCTACCCTCGGGTCGACCCTCCCGGTTGATCGGTGTTGGCCACGCGACCGCGACGCCCAGCATCGGCAACTTGCCATCGACCAGAAGGTCATGTTCGCCCGTGAGGGCCTTGTCTACCACGACACCGGCTGCCTCGGCGATTCGATCCAGGATGACCTTCGGCTCCGCGGCGAGCTGGTCCTCAGAACTCTCGCACTCATGACGGTAAGGCATGTGCCCGTTGGCATCTACCAGGGCGGCTCGCATACTCGCTGTCCCGATCGAGATTCCCAGCATCAGGCCGGCACCCGGACCAAATTTGATGCGAGGGCCGGATACGTCGAAGAAATGTAGGCCTCGGTCGTGTTCTTTGCCGCCGATCTTTTCAGCAGCGCTGCGAAAGGTGGTGTCTTTTACCCCCACCTTCCCGAGCAGCTGCTGCTTGGTCATGCCTCCGCCCTCGCCAAGACGACCTGCATGCAGTGTCAGTCCCCGCGCAACCCCTACGCATACGTCTGGCATCGGCGCAGTATGCCCGAGATACGAAAATCACGTTGATTTCGTATTGCCGAGGCCACGTGTGACTGCTCAGGATTCGCGTTGGGAATTCGGGGTTTTGGTTTTGACCCAGATCCCAGACGCTTCGAAGTGTCGATCCCCCTAGTGCCTACAAGGAGGTGAACAATGGCGAAACCCACGACGCCCAGCCCGCCGCACCACAGCCCGGCGCACGGCTATCACGTGGACATTGCCGGCCCCGCCGGCAAGCTCCATCAGCCGGTGCAGAACCAGCTCGGTGCCACTGCAATTGGCGCCTACCAGCGTGCAGCCGCGCGTGCTGAGAAGGGGCGGCCCTAAACCGGGTGGCCGGGGGCGACGTATGCGTCCCCGGCCGTCCTGATCCTCTTGCGAGAATGACCCTCCAAACACCTGCCCCCGATGGACGAGATTGGAAGTAAGGACGGCGGCACTGCCAACGGCAGTTCCTCCTAGCCTGGGCTGACCAAGCCACTCTCCAAATTCGTACGCCTACTCACGGATTGGCGTCCTAGTGGTTGCCCACGACGTGGAGCCGGGGCTGCTCGGCCGCCTTGCGCGCCTCATACTCGGCCAGCGCGCGCTTAGTGCGTTCGCGTGCCCGTTTCTGGCTCAGCTTCGTGTAGACGGTGGAGATGAGGTAGCCGCCGTCGTCATGGCCGACGATGAGCGCTGCGGTTGCGGCGTCCAGTCCGAGCCCTCCATCCTCGATCGGGTCGACCATCCACTGGATCGCACGATGCTTCAGCTCGTAGAACTCCTGCCCAGGCATTCCTGCGGAGGCGCGCACGGAGTGCCAGTGCTTGGACCAGTTCGCGCTCGACATGTAGCCGCCGCGTGGAGCCGGGAAGAGGATCTTGCTCAGCACAGGCATCTTCGGCAGGTGATTGAGGAGTCGCGGGCTGAGCGGCACCCAGCGCGGCTCATCGTCCTTGGGCCATTCCCGCTTGCCCGTGGCAGCGTTCAAGTTCCACCTGATCGGGACTTCGCCCTTCTCGTAGTCGATTTCGTTCCGGTGAAGGGCGAAGACCTCGCCGGGCCGCAGTGCGGCCTCTCCCACCGCGAGGATTGCCCCCTCGATGATCAGGCCGTAGTCGTCCTCGCGGCTGGCCCGGGCGCAGCCCAGCAGGCGCTCGTATTGCTCGTCGCTGAGGATCTCGAAGTCCGGGCGGTCCACACGCCTCTTGCGCTTGCTGCCGCCAAGGCGACGGAAGTGGTTGGTGGCAATGAGCTCGCGTTCCACGGCATGACCGAAGAACTGGCCAACGGCCTGGCGGGTGTTGGCGCCCCGGCGGTTGGCCCAAGTCATTGCCTCGTTCTCTGCTGAAGCTGTCGAGCTTGCGCTCGGCGAACTCTCGAATGAAGGGCCGCAGACCGTCGCGCATCCGTTTGACGCTTGACTCCCGTCGCCCCTCCTCTTTCTGAGCCCGCTGCCCGTCGGGCCAGATCATTTTGATGCGCCCGTCATCGCTAATCGTCGCCTCCGCGAACTCGATCACGGTAGGCACATCCCTGCGCCCCTTGCCGTCAACCTCTTCGCGCAGCTCGGCTAGTTTCTCTTCAAACGCCCTGTTGTAGGCGTCGGCCGTCTTGAAGGTGCCAACCCACTTCTTATGGCCTTTGTAGCTGGCTTGGCCGCAGTACTTGGGGTTGTGGCGGGTCCCTCGGTTGGTCGGCATCTCAGGACCTCGCTGCGGCGTCGAGTGAGTGATAGCGCTCACGAAGCCATGCCTCGACTTCGGAGACCTTGTAGCGGTTGGCAGCGCCGAGTCGAAGCACCGGCAGGCCGAGGCGCTGCTGTTGCTCGATCCAGCGGGTGGTCATCTTCAAATAGCCAGCCAGTTCGCGCTTGGTTATCCAGTCCTCTTCCTCGCGGCGGGGCGTGTCCGTAACACAGCGGCCCCGCCCAAGGGGGGCTGGCCTGTCCGGCCTCGCCGGCGGCCAAGTGGTTCTCGCTCGCGACCACTCGCCCGTCAGCCCGGTCGGTCTGGTTGCTAGTCCCCTCATCACCGACGCTCCCCGTCGCCAGGACCAGATCGCAGCTCGCGAATTGCCTCGATCGCGGCCGCATAGTCAAAGCGCCACGGCGCCTTCGGCCCATTCCCCATGCGAGTGCCGCCCAAGAGCTCTCGGTGACGGTAGATCCAGGGGCGCTCGACCTTCAGGCGAAGCGCCAGCTCGCCGGCGCTGATCAGCTCTGGCTCCTCTCGTCGGGACTCTCCAAGCAGCTGCGCGACGCGAGCTGCGATCCGCTCCACGCCCTGCGGGGTTAGTTCGACCTCGACCCGCCTGGGCGCAGCTGCCAGTCCACGGTGCACCCCTAGGCATGACTCTCGTCGTGGCGTTGGGCCTGCAGTTGTCGCTAGTCCTCTCATTTCAAAATCCTTCCCATCGTCGGCTCTGCCGACATGGGTGCTGCTTTTACGGAGGGCCGCGCTGCCGTCACAGGGAGGGGCGACAGCCCCAGCCCGCAGGGCTGCCCCGAAGGGGCGACCTTGACGGCAGGGCGGACCGGAGTTAGCTGTTCTGCGAGGGTTGCTCGAGCCCCTCGATGCGATGCTCGGTCCAAGGATGAGAGGTGCCACCGAAGTCCTTGAACGGCGTTGGCAGATCGCCGCCCAGCGCATAGGTATCCAGGTAGCTGGCGAGCTGGGGACCCTGTCCGAGGGTCGCCGCATAGCGGTCGGCGATCTCCTCGCGGTGGCGCCAGTAGATCGCCCAAGGGGTGCGCATGGGCCAGAAGCCCAGCCGGCCGGAGACCAAGAAGGCCAGCAGCTTGAACGGTTTCTCGGCCGGCTCCCGCGGCCAGGTAGTAATTCGGTAGACGGCCGCGGAGACCCGCGCATCGCTCGAATTGAGATGCCCGAGCTCGTGAGCGAGCACCGCGGGAAAGGCGGGGCTGTCGAGCAGGGCGCGAGTGACCCCCAGGGTGTTGGCATAGGCCAGCGCATTGGTTTCGGGACTGTCGAGGACGTACCAGCGGTGCGGCCCCCGTAGGTCTGGATCGACGGCCCGCAACTGCTCGAAGGCCATCTCGAATACCGCCTGCTCGCGCTCCGATGGCCGCCTCCCGCCTTGCACCTGCTGAAGCCACCAGCCACCCAGAGGAAGGATCAGCGTTCCCAGCGAGATGAAGAGCGGCGCGAAGCCGATGATCAACGCGAGAGTGTGGATCGGAAGACCCAACTCGAGGATCGCATTGGCAATCCAGAGCACCGCCAGGACTGCGAAGTAGCGAAAGGCGGCCGTGAACCACTGCAGCAGCCAGGTCGCCACATACAGCGGTATCCAGCCAAAGTTGAGATCGGCGAGTCCGATCAGGTGATCCCGCAGCCTGCTGTCCATGGGAGCGCCTCCTTGTGAGGATCATAACTTCCCCTCTCGAACAGTCCACTTGCCTCGATCACTCTGAAACCTCCCTGTCGTTTTGCCCCGATTCAGGTGCGCGGCGATGTTGCGCGGCAGGGCTTTGAGCCCCTCGGCGATCTCCGTATAGGTAGAGCCCGGGTGCTCTTCCAGGTAGGCAGCGATGTCGTCTTGGGAGAGGCGAGGGGGCTTATCGCGCTCCAGCGCCTCACGCGCTGCCACAAGGCGGGCGCGCTCGCTGTCGAGTTCAGCGATCTGCTGATCGATCTGGACCTTCAATCCCCGACTTGGTTGTTTACGAGCCATTTCTCTCCATCTATCGCTATTTACTTTCAGGGAGTATGGAGTAAAGTAAATCAAATGTCAAGTCCAACTTCAAAAAGAAACTGGGGTCCGTCCCATCAGCACATGGACGCGCCGCTCAAACCCGGCCCGTCTCTCGCTCTCAAGGCGGCAGTCGCAGCCGGAGCACTTCTCTTCGCCCGCGGCGCGTTCGCGCCGCACGGCGGATCCGGCGCAGCGTGGTGCCTTGAGGCATTGACGGTTGCCTCGCTCATCTGGCTGGCGCTGGTCGGGATCGCGAGCGGGTGGAACCCATTCAGGGGGGTCCCGGGTCTATTCACCGAGGGCCAACCGGCAGAGGTACCTCGCGAGGGGATGAGTGCCGGCGAGGCGGTGCGTGAGCAGGTCATGCGCCTCGGCGGTGGCGCCTACCTCGGCACGGTTGGTGCGGGCCACTGGGTCCTCGCCGATCCCGAGAGCGCCGTGATGGTGCTCGGGCCACCGCGATCGGGGAAGACGAGCGCCGTGATGGTCCCCGCGGTGATGTCGGCATCGGGCCCGGTGATCTCGACGTCGACCAAGCCGGAGGTGATGCGGGCGAGCGTTGGGGTGCGATCTGAAGTTGGGCAGGCCTGGCTGTTTGACCCTGCGGGCTCGGAGAAGAGCCTCCCTGCCGGAGTGAGGAGGCTTAGCTGGTCACCTGTGGCGGCCGCCGCCAGTTGGGATGAGGCGATGGTGATGGCGCGGGCCATGTGTGCGGCGGGACGCGCTGGGGCGGGTACCAGGGATGAGAGCCACTGGTCAGAGCGCGCCTCGGCGCTCTTGGCGCCGTTGATCTACGCCGCCAACCTCACGGCCCAGCCGATCGGCGAGGTCCTGCGTTGGGTCTTGCGCCAAGATCTCTCCGCAGCGCGGGAGGCGCTCCTGGACGCCGAGTCGGAGATCGCCGCCGACGTCTTGGCGGGTATCGAGGCCACCGACGCCCGCGAGCGCTCGAGCATCTTCAGCGCCACCGCCGGCGTCCTCGCCGCGTATAACGCCGACGCCGTCAGGGAGAGCGCGGCACGTCCCAACTTCGACCCCGCCCGTTTCGCCGCCTCCACGGACACCATCTACATCACTGCGCCCCAGCAGCGCCAGGGGCTTTGCGCACCGCTGATCGTGGGGCTCTTGGAGCAGGTGCGCCACGCTGTCTATGAGCGTGCGGCCGCAGAAGAGGCAAGCCCGCAGATGCTCTGGGCCCTCGATGAGGTGGCCAACATCGCCCCGATCCACGATCTCCCTGCCTTGATCTCCCAAGCAGGCGGTCAGGGGTTGCAGGTGATGGTCGGCCTGCAGGACCTGAGCCAGGCGCGCGGGCGCTGGGGCGCCGAGATCGCGGAGGGATTCCTGACCCTGTTTCAGACCAAGCTTGTCTTGTCGGGGGTCGGTGACAGCCGCACCCTTGATGCGATCTCCTTGGCGTTGGGGGAGTACGACCGCAGGGTCGTTTCTCAGACCCTGGGCAGGAGCGAAACCGATGAGTGGTGGAACCGAAGCCCCGACCAATACAGCGAATCGGTCAGCTACCAGACCCAGCGTCAGCGAGTGCTGCCTCCAGGCGATATCGCCAAGCTGCCTCCGGGCCAGGGCCTGCTGCTTCGTGGAGCGCAGTGGAACCTGCTCGGGTTGACGCGGTGGTTTGAGCGGGAGCCGTGGAGGACGGTGGCCGGTTGCTGAGTGCGGTGGTAAAAGGGTAGATCTTCCGGTGTACTTTCTGGTAGTCTCCTGGATACCGACCAAGGAGGCACCCGATGCCAGTACTGACTGCACCAGCCGCCGAGCGGCTCGATCACGAGGCGACGACTCTGCCGATCTCAGAGATCGCTGGCTATCTCCAGGATCAACTCGGCCAGCGGATCGCCGCGCACCTTGCCGGCTTGCGCGACGCCAAGCAGGTGGGTCGCTACCGCAAGGACGATGGACCGGCTCCGAGCCAGACCACCGAGCTGCGGCTGCGCGAGGGCTACAAGGTCGTCCGCATGATCATCGAGAGTTTCGATGAGAAAACGGCACGCGCCTGGCTGTTCGGCACCAACACGCGCCTTGACGATGAGGCGCCGATTGACGAGCTGCGCAGCGCCACCGAGCCCGCGCAGTTCGCCGCCGTGCGGGCTGCCGCCAGGCAGCTCGTTAGCTTTGAGGGGTGAGCGAGGGGCAGCTGTGGAGGGTCGGGCACCGCGGTGACCCGCTGGCGTTTACGCCCTTCGAGCTCTGCGGTTGGAACCACCGCTTCGACGATGCGGGACAGCGCTTTCGCACCATCTACTGCGCTGAGAACCCCGAGAACGTCGGTGCGCGAGGTACTGGCCGACTTCCGCCCGAACCTCGCCGCACGACGCGCCTTCTTAGAAGCCTTTGGGGAGGAGGCGCTGGAGGATCTGCCCAATGCGGTTGTCACCGCTCGCTGGCGCGAGGAGCACGTGCTCGCGCCAGCGGAGATAGTTCTAGACGGCGAGCTGATCGACCTCGGTGACACTACGGTGCGGGCAAATCTCGAGCGCCGTCACGCCGACCTGCTTCTCCAGCACGATCTGCAGCACCTCGATCTACACGAGATCACTGGCCGTCGGCGCGCGGTCACCCAGGCGATTGCCTCTGACCTCTTCGATCGCGGCGCCGCGGCGCTTCGCTTTCCCTCGCGTCTAGACGGGAAGCCGGCGTTCGCGCTCTTTGAGGGTCGCGGCGAACTTCTCAGCGCCGGTCAGCCGATCGCGCTCACCGACCCCGCACCGGAGGTTCTGCTGGAGGTTTGTGAGGCGTGGAACCTGGAGCTGGAGTTCAGCTAACGCTTTGTAGCCTCCAACCTTCCGTGATTCCCAGCCCTCCCGTTGCCATCACCTTCGACTTCTGGCACACGCTTGTCTCCGAGCCCGACGGGCTGCTGGCGGAGTTGCGTCGCATGGCGGTGCTGCAGGCGCTTATCGAGCACGACGTAGAGGTCGAGGAGGACGTGCTCGAGGCCCATCTCGCGGCGGCGCAGTCGCTGCAGACCGAAGCCTGGGAGCGGGGAGAGCACTTCGAGCCCCCACGGGCAGCAACGTACTTGGCGGATGCGATCGACGGACTGGAGGGCTCGGGTCATGGGCGCATCGTCGAGGCCTACCTAGGTACCGGTGGGACTGCGGCCGTGGAGCTGAGCCCGGGGGCAGCGGCGACGCTGGCCGCCTTGGCCGGCGATGGCGTGCAACTGGGGATCATCTGTGACGTTGGCCTCACCGGCTCGCGGCACCTACGTAGCATTCTCGAACGCGCCGGGGTCCTGCGCCACTTTTGTGGCTGGGCCTTCTCCGACGAGGTCGGCCACTACAAGCCCTCGCCGGCGATCTTCCGCAACATGCTCGACCAGTTCGACCTGCGGGTGGGGGACGTGGTCTGGCACGTGGGCGACCTAAGGCGGACTGATGTTGCCGGTGCCCGCGGCTCCGGTCTCGTTCCGATCAGGTATCGCGGCATCGCTGACGACACCTCCGATGCCCCCGAGGCGGATCTCGTCATCGACAGCCTCTCCGAGTTGACCTTGCTGGCCCGACGCCAAGCCTAAGAACCCATCGAGTCGAGGTAGGACATCGAGCGGAACCTGGCGTAGCATCCGGCTATCGCCAGCCATGGAAGCGCGGTGACCCAGGCCGAGGCGGCGCCGGTCACTATCGCAAGCATGTCCAGCGCGGCAGCTACCGCTGCGACCGCTGTCCAGCGGATCGCGGATCTTTTGGAACGGCACAGGCCGGTGGCGCCGCCAAGGCAAAGTACGGCGCCGGCGGCGCCAGTCGACCCTGCAAGCTTCGCGCCCAGTAACCCAGACAGCACCGCCCCGACTAGCAGCGCGATGTTCCACGGGCAGGCGAAATCGTGGCAGGCATCCAGCACTCTGGTGTCGCCCAAGTAGCCCGGCGCCGTACGAGAAACCCGCTTGGGGGTTGTGGTGAAGGCGGGACCTCCCGCACGCGAGCCGTCCAGATAGCGCAGGAGAGCAGACAGATGGGGCTTGGGGCTGAGTCCCTCGGCAACCGTCCACCGGCTGCCGATTTGAGTGCAGAAATTGCTCGCCTCCAGTGCCCAACTGAGCAGCACGTACATCGTGCCGAAGGAAAAAAAGAAAGCCAGGCCCAGTGCCTTGCCGGCGGTGTCGTTAGGCACCCCGGCGAGAGCGAGCCCCAGTCCTCCTCGGACCATGTAGCCCAGTCCAACTGCCAGCCATACGCCGACCTCTCGCCACCCGGCGGTCCTGACCACGTACGCCGGCGGTCGGCTGCGCAGGAACTCGTACACGATCGCGATCGACCACACCGCTATGGCCAGGATCAAGACAACCTCGACGACCCCCAGCGCTAGGGCGATGATGATTGCGAGGAGCATCCGGACGGCCACGGCGGCTGAGCTCACGTTCACGCTGAGCCGATGCTCCTCCTCGGTTGTGCCAACCGGGAGGCGAGCGCGCAAGAGGCGCTCCGGGTGGTTACGGTCGATCGTGGCGCCTCGGATGTCGTTCCACTGATACCGCGCGTAGTAGAGGAGGAACTCGAGGACGAACCAGAGGACGACGAATTCAGCTAGGTCGGAAAAGGTACCGGCGGCGGCTGCGGCCACGACGTACGTCACCGGCGCAATAAGCGCCTTAACCAGATCCCGCGGTCGGGGAAGCAGGATGTAGGAAGTAAGGCTGCGCTCCCCCGGATACGATGCGCCCGTGGCCAGCTCCGGTTCGGATAACTGAGAATTATCGATGCCCGTTGGCCGCGAGGAGCTGCTCCGCTCCTTGGAGAAACAGAGGGCGCTGCTGTCCCGCTCCATCGTCCTTACCCCTGTCGACAGCTTGCCATTTGGTCTGGCGGACCGTGACCGAACCGCCTTCCTACACGGACTGTATTTGACGGACAAGATGCGGGACAGGGATGCTCGCATCGAGGCTCCTGTTCAGTTCGGAGGGCGTGAGCAGGCTGCCGAAGACCTGTTCAAAATTCACCGCCTGATCGCGGACGCCCTGGGTGCAGCCGACGGTTCGCTTCGCTTGCTCTCAGGGCTTCAGGCGCACGCCGCCACGTTCATGAGCATCAGTGCGATCGGCCAGACCGTGATGCTCCTCTCCGAGGAGGCCGGTGGGCACTTCAGCACCCACGCGATACTCAAACGCCTGGGGCTTCGCACGATCGACGTGCCCATCGACATGGAGCGCCTCTGCGTCGATCGGGCGGCGACGCTGGAGTTGGTGGAGCGCGAGCGACCGGAGTTCGTCTTCGTCGATCGGAGCGAGGGCCTGCGCTACGAGGACTTCTCCTTCATCGGCGGCCTGGAGGGGCCGACCACCATTTTCGACGCCTCCCAGTACCTGACGCCGATCATGACCGGACGGTACGAAAACCCCCTGGGGTGGGGATTCGACCTGATGCTCTTTACCCTGCACAAGAACTTCCCCGGACCCCAGAAGGCCGGGATCGTCACCCGCGAGATCGGTCCTCTGTGGAAGCGGCTGCTTGCCGGGCTGAGCACGATGGTGTCGAGCTCCCACGCGGAGAACACCTACCTGGCGGGGCTCACCCTACTGCGAAGTGACTGGCTCGAGACCTATGTCGAGCGGCTCCTCGATACCGCTGCCGAGCTGGAGAGCCGGCTCGCCGAGCGCGGGGTGCCGGTGGTTGTGCGCCAGCGGCAGGGCGAGCCGGACTGGCCCGCAACCCATCACATCTGGATCCTCTCGGAGGATCGCGAGGCGGCGTTTACGCAGTTCGAGAGCCTCACCGCCGCGCACATCCACACGAACTACAGGAAGCTCCCGTATGACCTGGGCCATGGCCTTCGGCTCGGCACCTCCTTCTCGGCCGTGGCCGGCATCGAAGACGGCACCTCGAAGAGCTCGCCGAGATCATCGCCACCGCCATAGCCTCGGGCGCGAGTCCCTCGCTTCGGAATCGAGTTGGCAAGCTCGCCGAGGAGGCCCAGGAGACGGCGATTCTCCCCCTGGAGCACTGGACGTAGGCGTGCCGGACCGGCTCCCGCCGATCGCCTACGAGCCACCCGGGCAACCGAGCCTGTTCGAGCTCTGGGAGACGGGCGAACCCGCGCGGCTCCAGCCTCCACTGGCCTTCAGCGACGCCAAGTATCGGTCGGAAGTGGCCCGCATCCTCAAGCGCCACGGCAAAGCCGGGCGCCGCTTGGTCAGCGTCGGAGCCGGGAACGGCGTCCTCGAGGCGGTCCTCGCCGCGGCGGGATGGGATGTGCTAGCCACCGATCCGGCCCTCAGCGCCCTGCGGTTCTGCCGAGCGAGAGGACTGCCCACGAGGCGCTTCGAGCTCCTGCGAGACCCCCCGGTCGGTCGATTCGACGTCGTCTATTGCGACGGCGTGATGGGTCATCTTTGGAATTCGAGATCTGCCTCCGTACCGGCCTGGGTCGCGCTTGCGGAGCTGGGACGGCGGGACTCGATCTGCTGTGTGTCGAACGATCTCTCGGACAGCGCCGAGGTCGAGTTCGGGGTCCGTGGGTCGTCCGCTGCCGCCTTCTATCGACCCCCACCGGGCACCTACGGTCGCGACGCAATCTCTTCTCTGCGTTGGTCGGTCGTCCCGGAGCACATGTACGACTACAAGCGCAGGGGCGTGCAGCGGCAACGAGAGATCGTGGTGGCGCGGCTACTGGCCGACGAACGGGTAGAACCTGAAGACGCTCTCTAACTCGAGGATCGGGAGCGATCCGCGAGCGGCAAGATGGTCGAGCAGCCTCTCCTCGCGGGCATAGCCCAGCTCTGCCATCTGCGCGGACAGGGCCCTCAGCTCAGCGACGGGAGGGGGCTCCTCCACCCAGCGCAAGAGGATTGCGAGCAGCTTCGCCCTCATCAGGCCGTACTCGTTTTCGGCCGCTCCATCCAGCTCGACGATCCGTTCCAGGCGCCGCCGCGCCGCCGCGAGATGTTCTTCGGCCTGCCTGGGGCCAAGCACACCGTTCTCGAACGAGCACTTGGTAGTACTTCAGCATGTGCCAGCGCAGGTAATGGAGCTGGGGGTAGCTGGCGATGTCCTCGAACCCGGTGCTTTCGATGAAGCGTTCGTATGTGCTCAGCCTTACCTTGAAGGAGTCGAGATCGGCCCCGTACTCGATCATCTCGGCGTACAAGATGTCGGCCTGCAGGTACAGGGCCTCTCGGTCTCCGTATTGCGAGAACTGGTCTTGGGCCAGTTTGTAGAGCTGCCGCGTCGTCTCCACGAGACCCTCGACGGTGGCGACCTTCCGTGGCTCGACCTTGGCGAGGGCCGCCTGCTCAGGGGTCACGGGTTCGAAGAAGACGGCAACCTGCGGCAGCAGCACGTGACCGACCAGGTGAGCCCTCGTGTAGAGGGTTTCGAACGCGTCGTAGGATGGGAGTCGGGTTTTCAGGTACTCGCCCAGCTTGCGGCGCTCCGGCGTGGCGAGGGCGTTGACCGGGGCGGCTCCCTCCAGGTAGAAGTGACGCAGGGAGTCGAAGTGCATCCGTCCGAGCGAATAGTCCAGCCAGTGTCGTTCGCGGGTGCGGATCGGCTCCAACGACTCGGTTGCAAGGTCAAGAAGCCTCTGGGATGCGAAGTGCCCCTTGTGGGCAGCAAAATGGCTCTTCCAATACTCACCGACGATCGCCACGACCCGGTCGGGGTTCCTGCACAGCAGCTCGAGTCCCCTGGATGAGCTGTAGTCGTGGCTCACCTCGAGCCGCGTCACCGTGAATATGAGGGACAGCTCGCTAGAGGGGTCGATTGTCTGCAAGAGATCGTTGCTGAACTCTTCGCGGGACGCTTCGAAGTTGCCGGTCCGGTCGAGCAGGATCGCTAGCTGCAGGCGCAGGGGGCCCGAGAGCGAGTAGCGGGCGCCGGCCCGCTGCAGGCAGCGCAGCATCCGGGTGTATGGTCCACCCGCTATGGCCGCGTCGAAGTTCTTCGCTGCCTCCCCTTGGGCGCCGGCCTCGACAGCGATGAGCCAGGCTCTCAGCGAGTCGCCGGCGGATTCGCTGTGGCCGAGCCTCGAGCGGCTGACTGCGACGAACGGGGCTTGGAACGCCGGTTGGGTAGAAAGCCGGTCGATGCACAACTTGGCACTGGCCTCGTGGAACGCGTATCGAGTCCTTCGGCGGGGCCCGCGTGCGACCAATCCGATGCGCCGAAAGCGTCGCATCGTCGCTCTCGTCTGCCGTTCCTGAGCCGCATCGGATCGGACCGAATCGGCGTCGCCGACGGTCCTGGTCGCTCGACGGAAGGCGCGGGCCGAAAACGCCCCACTGTGCATCGAGAGCGCGCTGACCACCGCGAGGGCCCGCAGGAGATCGGCTGCGCCGACGTCCGCGGCGCGGCCCTCCAGCAGGCCGAGGATCGTCGAGACCTCCGGGGGAGTCGCGCCATGTCGGGCGATGACCTGCGCCAGCTGCAGCTGTGGCGCCGAGGCGACGTAGTCGTCCTGGAGCTCGCGGACGAGTTGGGATCCCGCTTCGTCGAGTTCCGACAAGGAGCTCGCCAGAGTGTCGGCGGGAGGTCCCGAGAGCGAAAGATGCCGCCCGGCGGCTTTGGCCTCCGACACCAGGCGCACCTCGGTTCCGGGACTGAGATTCCATGCGTCAGGTGGGCGGGTGAGAAAGAGAAGCAGTCGCTCCGACAGTGAGGAAGGCTCGTGGATCAGCCTCCTCGTGATGTCGCGCAATACGTCCGCGCGGACCAACTGGAAATTGTCGATGAGGACCACCGCCTGCTCGTGGCGGAACCCACCAAGTGACCTGAGAAACGCATCCTGTTCTGACTCGGAGTCATCGCCGAAGTCATAGATGTATGAGTGGGTTCCGAACTTGAGCAGGCTCAGGTCGCGCACCAGTTCCTGGACGAGAAGCAAGCCGGTCCGCGTCTTGCCCCGGCCGCTGCCCCCTTCCAAGAACCAGTACTGACCGCCCTTCTCAGAACGACACGCCTCGAGCAGGTCCTTTACGGCGCTGATCTGCTCGTCATACGGGAGCAGGGGCGCCCGGAGCGTCTGGGGCGTCAGCAGGCAGGCGGCCCCGGCATCGTCGTGCAGGCTCGGCGTACTGGGGTTGCAGGCCATCGTCACCATCCGCCGCAGTCGGTCGAAGATCGTGTCGACGCGGCTTCCTACCGAAGGCGTCTGCAGCAGAAGGGTGCTGAGCAGAATCACCGCGATTACTGCCAGCGCCAGTGGCAAGCCATTTGAAAGCCCCCCGAAGCCGGCGACCGCGCGAAGCGTCGGAATGCTCGCCGCCGCAACGGCAAGCGGGATCAGGCCCAACCGCAAGAGGTCGAGCCCGCGATCGACGGGTCTGATCAGAATGGCGACGCGGCGGCCTCCACGGTAACTCGGCACGTCGATAATTCTCAGTTATCGGAGCCGCGCAGGGTTCCCCAAGGCCTCCATGAGATGCAACCCACAGCGGCCTCGGTTGATATGCCGGGGAGTTAGCTGAGCGCCTTCCCTAGGACGTCTGCGTTTGAGACCGTCTGCTTGAGGGCAAGGTCGGAGACATGCGTGTAGATCTCCGTGGTGGCGAGGCTTGCGTGGCCGAGGAGCCGCTGGATGTATCGGATGTCAACGCCAGCCTCGATCAACTGAGTAGCGGCGGTGTGCCGGAGCATGTGTGGCGTTACGTGTGTACTGAGACCAGCGGCGAGCGCGGCCTTGGCGAGCCTGGATCGCATCGCGTGTGGCGTAAGCGGTTCGTAGTTGAGGTTGAACAAGAGCTGGGGGTGGCCGACCTCTAAATCGGCACGCGCATCTAGGTAGAACCCAACGAGTTCCGTGATCCAGTCGTTCGTCAGGAAGACGTTTCGCTCCCGCCGCCCCTTGCCGACCAGGCGGATGCTACGGCCAGGCAGGTCGATGTCTCGGCACTTGATGCTCACTGCCTCATTGACGCGCACCCCCGTTGCCACTATCAGCGCGACTGCGAGAAGCGTCGTTGACTCATGTGGGCGTCGGAGTATTGCCGCGGAACTAGCGGTCGGGCCGAGCGCCGCTGCTCGCTGAAGGAATTGGAGCAAGCAGTCGAGATCATGGGAGTTCAGAGCCCTTGGCAACCTTCGGGATCGGCCGAAAGCGACGGTGGTACCGACCCAAGGGTCGATCTCCAGTAGGTCCTGCGACCGGAGCCATCGGCAGAAGCCGCGAAGTCCCGATGCGCGCCGTCGGAGTGAGGTTGGCGAAAGTCCCGAAACCCGCTGTTGCTCTAGGAAATCGACCAGGCAGTCCGGGTCGATCCGTTCGACAACGGCACTGGAGCCCATATGGCGCTCCAGTGCTGCGATATCGGCGTCGTACGCGCGGATGGTGTGCGGTGAAAGGTCTCCCGTGACGCGGAGCCAGCGGATATACCGTTTGCGCGCGCAATTGACCTCCATGCAAAGTCCCCCCTTGTGTTTGTGACTGGCCGCCGCCAATGGGCGGCCGAGGAGGTTGACTGACCGCGTCGTCTGCTGGATATGTCGCGAATTCGAGGGCGTATCGCAATACCGCACCAAAGCGCAGAGGGGCTGAGCGCTACTCGATCCCAAATCCGCGCTCGAGATATTCGTCGCGCTCGATTTGGGTTTGGCGCTCGGCACTGAGCTCCTTTGCCTTCTTGGCGACGCTTGCTTCCTGCGCGCGGCTTTGGCGTATGCGCTCGCCGAGGCGCTCAATGGCACCGATGTCCATTCCTGTCTCACCGAGGTCCTCGCGAGAGACGTAGATCTGGGTGCGCTCGCGGGCACGGCTGAGGGCGACATAGGCCCCCTCGCGATCGGTTTGCCAGCCACCGATCAGAACCTCGGCGCTGTCAGCCGTGATGCCCTGGGCCTTGTAGACGTGGACGGCATAGGACAAGTTGAGGTCGGAGAACTTGGAGGGGTCGACCTCGACTTCGCGGGACTCACGCTCGTCGGTCTGGATCACCACCCTGTCGGCATTGGTGTTGACATCGCTCACAGTTCCGGTGATGCCGTTCTCGATGCGGCGGCCACCGGGCACCTTGAATGGCGCGGAGAAGATCATCTCGTCTCCTGCGGCAAGGCCGTAGGGCTTGCCCGGCAACTGGACGCGGTCTGATCCAAGCTCGCCGGCAGCGGCCCGGCGCTCCTGGGCCATCGAGTTGATCTGGTCGCGCTCGACGTTGGAGGCGTCGGTAATCATGATCGCGCGACCGCTCGCGAGGTCGCCTCTTGCCTTCTCCCAAGCATCGACCATGGCTTGGGCGGCCTCGGCGCGGGTGTCGCATACCTGGAGGCGGTCGTTAGCCCCGTAGGCGGCGAGCGCCGGTCCGGGTTGTCCATTGCGGACCTGCTCCCAAGCCCTGCGCTCCCACTCGTAGTTTGCACGGTGAACCTCGCGGAGCTCGGCGGTGGGGACGCGCTCAGACAGTTGGGGGAAGAGCCCACCGGCGCCGATCGGTCCCAGCTGCGCGGCATCGCCGGCGAGCACGAGCTTGGCTCGGTGCGCGGAGGTGGTCTCGACCAGACGGGAGAGCCGGTCGGTATCGGCCATTCCGGCCTCGTCCATGATCACGATGCTCCTGGGTCCGAGGCGGATGTGACCGTTCTCCACTCCGTTCAGAAGGCCATCGGTGGTGTGGGAAGCGTCTAGGTGCGCGTCCTCTTTTAGCCGTTGGGCGGTGGCTCCGGCGATTGCGGTGCCGATTACCTCCCGACCTTCCAGCTGCCAGGCCCTGGCAGCAGCGGAGAGGACGACACCCTTGCCGGTGCCGGCGCGACCGATGAGGACGGTGACGCCACCAGGTCCGGTGATCGTCTCCAGCGCCTCGCGTTGCTCTCCGGTGAGTGGGCCGCGAAGCTCTCGAGCGAGCTCGCGTCGAGCTTGCTTGAGGGAGCTCTCCTGAACAGGCGCAGCGTTCTCAGCTGCGCGTCGCTGCGCTCTCTCGAGCGTGGTCTGCTCCATCTCTCGGAGGCGCCGGGTCGTCCAGCTATCTCCCTCGAGGCGGACCAGCTCGCCTGATCGCTCCAGGCTTGCGATCAGCTCATCTGCTTCTTGCGGCCGGCAAACTCCGGCGGAGATCTCATAAGCCTTCGCGCGCAACTCGCGATCTTCGATCATCGCTCGCTCGCTGGTGACCTCATCCAGCAACTCGGCGTGGAGGTTGATATCCGCTTGCTTGCCGATCGAGTGCTCTTGGAAGAGAGCGTCGCTGCGCTTGGCACTGAGGCCGTGCTCCTCTCCTACCGCCCGCCAAGTGCCGTCGATGTCGAGAAGGTCGGCCGCGCTCTTGGAGCCCCTGGTGGAGGTGGTCAGCGAGCCCAGCTCGCCGGCTCTGGGCTCCCGTCCATAGCGCTGACGGAAGATGCGGGCGGCGCGGTCGACATCTTCGGCTCGGGAGGACCAGCGGGAGGCAAGATCCTGCGGGACACCGCGGACCTCGAAGTAGCGCTCGGCCTTTCCGGTGCGGCGCTCGATCGAGAGGCCGAGTTCACGAAGGTTGGCCGCAAGCTCGGCCCGGTACCAGGCGCCGCTCTCACGAGCAGAGCGGTAGAGGCGGCGCGATTCGATTGCGGCGAGCTTGCCATCTGTCCTCTCGGCCGCGAAGAGGATGAGGTGAGAGTGCAGTTGAGGATCGGGGATGCCTCCTGCGTCTTGGTCTTGCGCTAGGCGGCTTGAGGTGTGGACGAACTCGGCTCCGACTAGGGACTTGGCGCGCTCGAAGCGAACGACGCCGCCGGACTTGCGCCTCACCAGGTCGACCTCCCGCACGGTCCGCTCAAGCGCACTCCCGACGGCTCGCTGATGAGCGGCCTCTAGTTGTGCTCGGTGATAGGGGCTCGCAGTGGCCCACAGCGCTGAGACCGTCTTCGGTGGGGCGAGCATCAACTCGATTCCGGCGACGCGAGTGCCGTCTGCGCCGACTGGGCGCAGCGGCTCTTCGCTCCTAGGTGAATGGCCCTGCATCACGGTGCGCAGATCTGAGCGCTCGACAGGGGCCTCGGGGTCGAGCCCAAGCGAGCGCAGCAGGGTGGGGGAGCCGTGCCAGCGACTCGGCACCGGTTGGTCGGGATCTCCGTCGGTGGTGTAGTAGTCGCCGCGGGCGGCGGTGGACGTTAGGTAGTGCGCGTACCTGGTTGCCGAGCCGCCGGGGATCTTGTGGGTGGTCTGCATCCATCCGAACGTAGATGGGGAGAAGTGACACCTCAAGCGGATGTGTGAATCGGTGGCTATCCGCGGCTATGTACGAACAAGAAGCTCCCTTGGGTGCGTCTAGTCTGCAGCGCCGAAGGCGCCCACGGCAACAACCTCAACAGCCGCCTCCGTAGGGCACTGAGCACGGCGGCTCGTTTCGCGAAACCAAACGAGCCGCTAGGAAAGTTGACAGATGGGACGCGGACGAACCTCTTGCTGGATGTTCTGATCCGTCTGAGGCACCGTGCAGATGGCGCTGCGTCTCGCGTAGATGGGCGCCACGAGATCTGGGTCAAGCGGGAAGCTGCATCGAAGGCCGATCGCCGTGCCACGCGGCGCCGACGCGGGGGAGAACTAAAAGCCCCGTTCCCTTAAGAGGGCATGGAGATCTGCGCGCGTGAGGCTCATGACGCCATGGTCCGGTGAGCCGGGGGTTTCGTTTCAGGGTTGATCGATGGGGATCGAAGAATGAGTTCCCTTCGTCTTGTTTCGACATGTGTCTCGTAGCTCGGCTCGGACCGCGAACAAAAGTCAGCCCAGTAGGGCCTGGTGACGATGGCCTTGTACTCGCCACGGCGTCGAAACAGCTCGTTTGGTCTAGCGAATGACCGTCCGGCAATTCATCGTTTCCACCGCAACCCGGATGGTTGTAAACCACGTCAAGAACTATGGAGTACCCGAGCGCGGCCTGGAGAGTTTGGCTTGGGAATGCGTCGAAGGAGTGGTGGAGAAGGGAGAGCGGGGCAGCAAGTCCTACTTTGACAACGCAAGCGATGAGTCCTTGGATGACTTGCATGCAGAGATTCAAAGTGCTGCAACGCTGGAGCTTCAACAACTGGGCGTCACGTTCGATTCCTAAGGCTCTAGGCACAAGCTGCCGCTTGGGAAGCTAAGGGATTGCGATAGGTGGGCAGCTCGTCGCAGGCAACGGCCTGAGCGCCACTGGGCGCCATCGGTCATCGGCGCAATCCTGCCCTGATAAGGAAGAATGCGGCTAGCCTGGGCTAGTCAATGGATGAGGCGCCGCTCGCACCACTAGTCGGCAAGCTGGTTGCCGCGTTCCGGATCCGCCGGGAGCTTTCCATCTCGGAGCTTGAGGCCGAGCTCAACGCCGATGGTTGGATGTCCGAAGCCGCGAGGCTGCTACCTGCCCTTGAATGGCTTGAGCATGCTGCGATCCTCGAGCAAATTGGTTCCGACCGCTGGCGGATCATCCCTGATGTGGGAGAGGTCCTAATGCCTCGAGGGCGACTTAGCGCGGAAAACGAGGAGGCATTGGAGGAGATAGCAGCGTGGGCATCTGCGACCACTGGTTGCGGCAACGTCCTCGATGCGATCGACGCGGCGCGTTCCGGTGAGCACTTGCTCCCCTCGCAGGTTCGAGACGCGCTTTCCCACGTTGAGTCTGTCCGGGTCGATAGACGGACCTCGCGTTACGACCTCGCGGAAGCCTTTGCCGGGCTCGCAGACAGCAATGGCCGTGCGTTTGAGATCTATCGCCGCCGACGCGGCGAAAAGCCACCGCCGACCTTGAGCGATCTTGGGACCGAGCTTGGAGTAACCCGAGAGCGTGTGAGGCAGCTCGAGCAGACCGTCGCCGCGTATATCGATACGGCCATCAAGAACAATCCCGACAATCCGATCTGGACCGCAGCCCAGCGCTTGCACTCGACAATGGGAGCGCTGTGGCCAACGGAGCGTCTGGGCCAGGCGATCGCTGAAGCGGGGCCCCAGGCGGCGGCGGTCAACTTCGATGGCTTCCGACAGGGCCTCCTTCTCGAGCTGGCAGGTCCCTACACCGTCGACAAAGATTGGCTCTACCTATCCAAGTCCCGAGATGCCATCCAAGCCGTAATTTCGTGCCTCACGTCAACTGCACCAGTCGAAGTCGATGAGCTCACCGAAAGCCTCATGCGTTTCGCTGTGCGCGAGGATGTTGCGCGGGAATGGCTTCTCGATAGCCCCAATGTTCGCGTACTGGAGGGTCGAGCCGTCAGATGGGGTTCGAACCTCGGCGATAAGGCGGTCGCAATCCTCGCCCTGCGGGGGGAGCCGATGACGGCGGAGGAGATCTACGACTCACTCGGTGAAGACCGGAGCGAGCGGAGCTTCAGGCAGCGGGTCCAGAATGACGAGCGGATTCGTCGCCGAGGCGTAAAGCACTACGGACTCGAGAAATGGGGCGGCGAGGAGTATTCGAGCATCGCCGAGGAGATGGTCGAGGAGATCGAACGATGTGGGGGGCGAGTCGACCTCGACATCCTTGCTGCCCAGCTTTCCGAGCAATTTGGTGTCGCAGAAACCTCGGTCCGGATGTATGCAGGTGGAGCCCAATTCCTGATTGATAGTCAAAACATGGTGAGCCTCAATACGGGCGAGATTCCGGCGCCTGATGTGCGGCCGCTCGCCCTTGCGAAGGGCTGCTACTTGACACCGCTGGGCTGGGCGTTCAGACGTGAAGTTGACGCAGAGGTTCTGCGTGGATCAGGAACAGGCATCCCAAAGGCGTTTGCGCTTGAGGTCGGCCTTTCTCCCGGGGGGAAAGTCGAACTCGATAGCCCGCACGGACGTATTAGTGCCTGGTGGCCTCATCACATGGCACATATCGGGACGTTGAGGACAGTTGCGGAGACTCTCGATGCTGTGGAGGGCGACTCACTTTTTCTCATTGCCCTCGGCAAGGGCGCCCTAGCCTTCCGGTGTCTGCGCCAGCGTGAGTGTGAGCAGCTAGATGGACCTGATCGGCTTGCTCTCGAATGCACCGGTGAGCGTTCCGACGAACCGCTCGCAGTTGCCGCCAGGGCCGTCGGAGTCGCATCCGATCCCAACGAGGGCCTTTCGGCCCGCCTTCGCCAGCGCCTTATCGAGCGCAAGGAAGAGCACCTCGCGCGCCTCATCCAAGACCACGGAGGCACTGACTTGCTGGACCTCGTCGAGGGCATATGAGTCTTAGAGACCTCGATCTCAAACGGCGCTACCGAAGCAATGAGGACGATCTGCTGAGCGCATTCTGGGTGCCGTGTCTCTCGCAGGCTATCGCCTATCGGCGCGCTGCCGGCTATTTCAGCAGCGCTGCCTTGGGCATTGCGGCACAAGGGGTCGAGGCCTTTGTGAAACAAGGCGGCGAGATGAAGTTGGTCGTGTCTCCAGAGCTTCGTTCCTCTGATTATGAGAGCGCCGAGGCTGGCTACCGTGAGCGCGCCCAGCGAGCGCGCGAGGCGGAGCGCACGATCACAGCCCGCTTGCTCAGTGAGCCGACTGACGAAGAGACTCGCCGGCGCCTCAGCATTCTCGGCTGGCTGATTGCCCATAGTCGTTCTCGAGATCAAGATCGCGGTTGTAGAGCGCGACCGAGAGGCGGGGATCTATCACGAGAAGTTCGGCGTGTTCGAGGACGGTAGTGGCGGCCGCGTGGCGTTCCATGGGTCGGCTAACGAGTCACGTGGTGGCCTGCGCGCCAACTTCGAGTCGATCTTCGTTTTCCGCTCCTGGGTCGACTCCGAGGAGAGCGACATCCGGGAACTGGAAACCGAGTTCGACGCTCTGTGGCGCGACGAAACACCCTTCTTGGAGGTCTACGACTTCCCTGAGGCCGCACGGGCACAGCTGATCAACCTCGCGCCAGCTGAACCACCGGCGGTCCTTGAGGCTTCGGATGTACCCACAGCATCAGCCAATCCCGAGCCGGCTTCACGCTTGCAACAACCGCGGCGACCACAAGTCCCGGAAGGCATCAGTCTGCGCGGCTACCAACGCGACGCTCTCGGCGCGTTTTTCTCCAACCGTGGCCGCGGTATCTTGGAAATGGCGACCGGAACTGGCAAGACGTTCACCGGCCTCTCCGCGTATGAGCGTCTCTTCCGCGCCATGGCTGAGCAGAGGCAGTCGCTCATGGGCGTCATTGTTTGCCCCTACCAACACCTGGTCGAGCAATGGGCCGAGGCGGCTCGTGCGTTCGGTATCGAGCCAGTGCTTTGCTACCGCTCTCGGGCGACTTGGAGCGAGCGCCTTGCTTCCGCGATTAGGGCGATCCGCCAGGGCGCAGCGCCCGCACATTTGGCGATCGCCACCAACGCGACGTTTGGTGGCCAGCACTTCCGCTCGATGATTGCCGACTGCCCGCGCCAGAGCCTGATCATCGGAGATGAGGTACACAATTTGGGGGCGCCCGACCTGCGAATGGCTCTGCCTGAGCATTTTGAGTTCCGGCTCGCCCTATCGGCAACCCCCGACCGCTTCTATGACGAGGAAGGAACCGAAGCGTTGCGCGCCTATTTCGGTGATGTCGTCTTCCGCTTCGGCATGGCTGAAGCAATCGAGGCGGGGGCGCTGACGCCCTATGAATACGGGGTGAGCGTTGTCGAGCTCGACGGGGACGAGCTCGTTGCCTATCTTGAGCTAACTACAAGGATCGCCCGCGCAATTGGTGTCGCGGGACCGGAAAGCGAGCCGGCTCAAGCGTTGCTAGTTGCCCGAGCTCGGATTGTGGCGAACGCCGCTGGAAAGCTCAACGCACTGCGGACGGCGATCGAGCCATTTAGGAATCAGAGCCACACCCTCGTCTACTGTGGGGATGGCTCGACCGAGGGAGATACAGGCATCGACGCGGCCCGACAGATCGAGCACGTGGTCCGGATGCTTGGTGTCGAGCTCGGAATGCGCGTCGCCCCTTACACCGCCGAGACCCCTCTTGACGAGCGCGACGAGCTCCGCAGGAGATTCGCTTCCGGCGACCTCCAGGTCCTCGTTGCAATTCGCTGTCTCGATGAGGGCGTTGATATCCCCGAGACCGAGCGAGCGTTCATCCTCGCGAGCTCGACCAACCCTCGGCAGTACGTGCAACGTCGCGGACGTGTCCTACGACTCTCGCCCCAGACGGGCAAGGAACGCGCGTACGTGCACGACTTCCTCGCTGTGCCGCCAGATTCTTCGTTGGAGGCCAGCATTTGGCCGACTGAGCGCCGTCTTGTGCGCCGAGAGCTTGAGAGGGTGGTGGAGTTCGCAGAGCTTGCAACCAATGGTCCGGCTGCCCTCGATAGCCTGGCAGGGTTGCGCGAACGCTACGGACTACTTGGAATATGAGCGAGACTACGCCAGGAGGAAGCCAAGAGAGCACCATGCGGGACCTCGTCACGGAGGCCTCTGATGCCTGCAAGGCCGTTGTGGGTCGTGTGCTTCAGCTAGAGCGGGACCATCTTCTTCAGGAGAACCGCAACAAGTCGCATCTCGGACGTGAAATCGCTGAGATCGTGCGTAAGGCCGTTAAGTGAAGCTCCGCCGCCTTGAGCTCGAGAACTTCAGACAGTTCTACGGAGAGCAGTCGCTGTCGTTCTCGACCGACAAGAACAAAAACGTGACGCTCATATACGGCTCCAACGGTGCCGGTAAGACGACGATCTTGAACGCGTTCACCTGGGGCCTATATGGGGAGACCACTCCCGGCCTTTCGGGTGCGAGTTGGTTGATCAACAATTTGGCTTGGAGCGAGGCAGACGCAGGTGAGACCGTTAGCGCCCGAGTCGCACTCGAGTTCGAGGATAAAGACCATCGCTACAAGCTCACGCGGGTCCAGAGCGCACGTAAAGAGGAGGGTGGCTCCCATGCGATGATCGAAGATGGACGTCTTGAGCTTGACATCACAGACAGCACGGGCCGACACCAGCCGTCAAATCACCCCAAGGGGGCGATAGGTGGCATCCTCCCCCAGCGTCTTCACCGTTTTGTCTTCTTCGATGGCGAGCGCGACATCGAGCATCTGGCCAGTCCTGACGCCACGGCCGAGATAAAGGACGCAATCAAGACAGTCCTGGGTCTTGAGGTCTTCGAGCGGGCCATCGAGGACACGGAGATTGCGCGGAAGCGAGAGCTGAACCCTGAGCTTTCCGAGCTCGGGGGGGACGAGAGTCAGCAGCTGACCGGGGAGATCGATCGGCTTACCGACGAGCGCGACCGATGTGAAGGTGAGCTCCAGCAGGTCAAGGAAAATCTTGCCGCCCAGCGGAACGAGCATGAGCGGGTGAACGAGAAGCTCGCAAAAACCGAGGCAGCCGCTGAGCTTCAGGGACGTCGGCAGCAGTACGAGTCTGCGATGGAGGCTGCCGAAACCCGAAGCCGAGACGCCGATAGTGGTCTCGACAGGGCGATCCGGCGCGACGGGTTTCTCGCTTTCACTCCTAACCTTGTCGAGTCGGTCAGGTCGCGGGCCGAAGAACTCCATGATCGCGGCGAGATTCCTGCTCCGATCAAGCAGACTTTCGTCCAGGAGCTTCTCGACCGTGGTACCTGCATCTGCGGATCGGCACTCACGGAGGGCAGTGATCATCACGCCGCCGTGCTCGAGTGGTTCGACAAGGCGGGTCTTGAGGATGTGGAGGCGGGCTGGGGACTAGTTAACGGAGCCGTTCTCGCCTTTCAAGCTCGGCGCGACACGCTCTATCGGTACCTGTTTGAGACGCAGAAGGAGAAGGAAGACCATGAGCGCGATCGTCAGCTCTGGGATGAGCGAAGGTCTGAGATCGAGGAGAACATTGGCGATGTTGACGACGCCGAAGTTCAAGATCTGAACGCCAAGCGTTCATCTCTGCGCTCCAAGATCGATGACCTCGTTCACCAAAAAGTTGCCATGGAAATGAAGCTCACCAGCCTTGCCTCTGAACTCTCAGCGAAGGAGTCCGAACTCGAGAAGGCCGAGCAACGTTCAGAGAAGGCCGCCCTTGCGGCACAACGAGTCAAAGTTGCCCATGAGGCGCAGCAGCTCTGTGAGGCAATCCTTCAGGAGCGGACCGAGCAGACACGTACAGACCTCGATGAGCGCATCAAGCGGGTATTCGGCGATATGTGCTTCAAGCCCTACGTTCCGACGTTGACTGAAGACTTCAGGCTTACGATCGCCGCCACACTCGGGGAGTCCGAGTTGCCAGTGGCGACGTCTACGGGGGAGAGTCAGATCTTGGCCCTGAGCTTTGTCGGCGCTATGGCAGAGCTCGCCCGCACCAGATTTGACGAATCTCAGGCCAAGTCCGGCACCGACATCCTTAGCTTTCAAGGCGGCGTATTTCCACTTGTCCTGGACGCTGTTTTTGGCACGCTCGACGACACCTATCAGGAGGAGGTCGCCAAGGCATTGCCTGAACTCGCTCCACAGGTCATTGTCATGGTCAACCGCGAGTCCGCACGCGGAGCTATTCGAGAGCAACTTTGGCCGCGAGCCGGCAAGGTCGCTGTCTGCACCCTCCACACCTCTGGCGACGCCGGGGAGACAACCGTAGATGTCCCGGCTGGCGAGGCAGCTCCGTACCGTTCTCACCTGTGCGCAGGACCAGGACCGCAGCGAGATCGTGGAGGTTTGACGTGGCCGTCCGCATTCGCAGACCAAGTCAGCACGGCGACCTGCTTGAGCTGCTGATCAAAGGTTCTGGAAACCCGTTCGCAAGCTACTACGAGGTCCTTATATTTTGTGCAGCTCTGGGGTACGCGCGCGAAGCGCGAGTCCCTTTCGATAAGTCCGACGAGCCGATCCGCTGGGAGCACTTTGGGGAGGTTGAGGGTGCAAAGGAGCTCGTGTTGATGCTTGCTGCTGCCGAGGTCGAGGATCGAGAGGTGCTGGGCGAGATGGCCGAAAGTGAGCGCTTTCGGATATTCGAGGAGTATGCGAATGGCGGACTCCTCGAGCTCTCCAAAGCTCAAGAGGCTCAGCCAGGGAAGACCGCCCGCGAGGTTGTCTTGGATCTCGTAGTTGCTGAGCAGGAACAGCGCGAGGCCGACCTGGATTTCAACTCGATCGTTGAGAGCTTCGACTAGCTTTGCGAGCGAAGTTCGATCAGACCGTCCGGGGTGCGCCGGAAGAGCTGCGAGTAAAGCTGCGCTCGGCCTTCGACCTGTAGGGCGGTGTACTCAACTGAGGCGCCCGACCTACTGGTCGCCGCACCTGCAAGCTCGGCGGGACTGAGTGCGCCAGCAGTGAGAATGTCCTGCATGAGCCGTTGAAGGGCTGGCGTGCCTGACTCCGCCTCAGGCTGTTCCTCGACGGCCTTTGTGAAGGCGGCGACACTCGGAAACCGGTCGGCCGGATCCTTCGAAAGTGCTCGCTCGAGAGCGGCCGACACACCGAGATCGGTCTCGGGTAGTGCCTTGCGGATGTCGGGAACCGGCTCGTTCCGGTGGGCCTTGGGCATCTCAAGCCCCTCGAACAGATGCTCCCCCGTGAGCATCTTGTAGAGAACGAGTGCAAGCGAATATTGGTCTGAGCGGTCGGTCGCAGTTTGCAGGTCAGCAACCTCTGGAGCCATGTACTCAGGCGTACCAATCATCCCGAACGTCAGGTTGGTCTGCGAGTCGAGCGCCTTGGCGATCCCAAAGTCTGTCAGCATCGCCCGCTCATCTCGCGTGCCCGCCGAGCGCAGGATGATGTTCGCTGGCTTGACGTCACGGTGGACGAGTCCGAACTGGTGGACCGCCTGCAGCGCGGAGCCGACCTGGGCGAAGATCCGAAGTGCGCGGTCTTCGGCTAGTGGCCCGTCGACGAGCAGGCTCTGCAGGTCTGGCCCGTCGATGTACTCCATGACGATGTAAGGCTGACCCTGATCGTCGATGTCGATCGAATAGATCCGGACGACATTGTCGTGCTCGATACCGGCGGCGCTCGATGCCTCCCGGTGGAAGCGATCGCGCATTTCAGAATCTCCCAAGCTCTCGGGTCTGAGAATCTTCACGGCAACGGTCCGATGCAGATGCCGGTCCCGGGCGCGATAGACGACGCCCATGCCCCCTACGCCGATTCGGCCCTCGATGATGCAGCCACCCAGGAGGGTGCCAATGATCGGATCCGCAGCTTCTTTGCTGGCACCAGCCTCAACCACTATCGGTGGAGACTACTGCCGCTGTGCGGTAACGAACGGTGCCAAGGCTGAGCGAATGCCGCCCCAGTCAGGTGCCTCGCCGAGGTGGGACCACGACAGGCGTAGGGCACCGTTGATCCGGTCACCTGGAAGGCCCATCGCCTCCAGCACGTGGCTTGGCTCATAGTTCTGCGAGGTGCAGGCGGAACCGTTGGAGACGGCCACGACACCCTTTAGCGCGACCATCGCAGCCTCGCTGTCTAGTCCGGGGAAGGAGACATTGATCGTCGTCGGTAGCGTCTGCTCGAGCTTGCCGTTGAGTTCCCCGCCGAGTTCGCCAACGAGCTCAAGCGCCTTTTCGCGGAGTCTGTTGTTGTCGTCATTGCGGGCAGTCTGATCACGCAACGCCAATTCCGCCGCCGTGCCCAGTGCTGCCGCCAGGGCGACTGGGATGGTGCCTGGGCGGAGCCCTCTCTCTTGCCCGCCGCCGAACTGAAGTGGTTCGAGGGGAGGGAGCCGGCCATTTCGGCGCCGGCAGATCAATGCACCGATCCCCTTAGGGCCGTAGAGCTTGTGTCCGGAGACTGAGATCAGGTCGACTCCCCCATGGCGGAGGCGGCTGAGTTCCTTGCCGAAACCTTGAGCGGCATCAACATGCAGCAGCGCGTCACAGTTGGCCAACCGGTCGGCAATTTCGTCGATTGGCTGAATCACGCCGGTCTCGTTATTGACGTGCATGATCGAAACCGCCAGGGTGTCATCGCGTAGGCGGGCCCCGATCTCGTCGGGCTCAACGAAGCCCCCGTGATTGGGAGGGACTAGCTCGATTTCGAAGCCGCGCCGGGCGAGCTCTTCGAGTGGCTCCAGCACCGCCTTGTGCTCGATCTGGGAGCTGACAATGTGGGTCCGCCCAGTCTCCCGCCCGTGCTGCTCGAGCCCAAGTAGAGCGAGATTATTTGCCTCGGTCGCGCCTGAGGTGAAGACAACCCCCGAAGCCTCGACCTCGATGACGCTCCCCAGTTGTTCCCGGTCCTCTCAACGCGGCGCTTAGCGCGAGCGCCGAACTCATGGCTTCGGGAGCCGGCATTGCCGTACTCCTCGACCGTGTACCGCATGAGCTCTTCTGCCACCTCCGGCTCGACGGGGGTGGTCGCATTGCAGTCTAGGTAGGCAGTCAACGGCGCCTACGGTAGCAGCCATGTATGTCGAATCTATCCATACGTCTGCATTTCTTGATACAAACGTATGGACATGGCAGCCACACAGACCGCTGGCGCGGGGACGCAGGCTACGGGGGGAGAGGCGTTCGAGTACGTCTTTCCCGCGATCCGTGGCATCCAAGCCGAGCACGAGTTCTACGTGACGATGTGCCCGCTGCGACTCATCCCCAAGATCCTCCTATACGACGAGGACGAACTTGTGCCCGAGATGCGCGCCCAGCGGACACTGAATCTAGGTCGCATCCCCGACCTCACCAACTACATCACGGAGAACCGCTCCGACTACGTCTTCAGCGCGTTGACTGCCTCTGTCGACGGCAAGATCCGCTTCGAGCCATTCGGCGATGAAGCCACGCACAGCGACCGGATCGGGCTCTTGGCGATCTCGATGGACACTCAGTTTGTGATCAACGATGGCCAGCATCGCCGTGCTGCAATCACCGGCGCACTAAAGAAAGACCCAACCCTGGCAGACGAGTCGATCGCCCTCGTCCTCTTCTACGACGAGGGGCTCAAGCGTTCTCAGCAAATGTTCGCTGATCTGAATCGCCATGCCATCAAGACATCGCCCTCGTTGGGAGTCCTCTACGACCATCGCGAGGAGGACGCGGCGGTTGCGCGACTGGTCGCGCTCGACCTTGAGCCCTACAAGGGCTTGGTCGAGCTTGAGGCTACGAGCCTCTCGCCTCGCTCGCGTCGCCTGTTCACTCTCTCAGCCATACACAAGGCAACCCAGGCTCTGCTGCACCAACAAGGTGGGAGCGGCGAGACCCGAAGGCAGCTCGCAAGTTCCTTCTGGCTTGGGCTCGCCGAACAATTCCCCGAATGGCAGGCAGTCCGCGACGGGGAGTGCACCGCCGGCAAGGTTCGTGACGACTACATCCACGCCACCTCTCTCGCCCTGAACGCCTTCGCCATCGCTGGCAACCTGCTTGCTGCCGACGGGCTCGCCGAAGCAAAAACCCAGCAGTGGGGAGAGCGACTCCGCAATCTGCGCGAGATTGACTACTCGCGTTCCAATCGACAGCTGTGGGAGGGTAGGGCGATGGTCGGGGGCAAGGTTTCCAAGTCGCATCAGAACCTCACGCTGACTACCAACGTCATTCTCGGGGCGCTGGAAATTGAGCTGCCCCCAGAGAATCAGAAGGCTGAGGCGGCGCTCGGACAGGGAACGAGCTGATGGGGCTGAGCACATTCGAGGGCCGGAGCTTCGCCGAAGTGGTCGGAGAGGTTGCCACCCACGTAAAGGCGCTCTACCTAGACGATGAAATTCCCTGGGTTGTCGGTTATTCCGGCGGCAAGGACTCGACCGCCACCCTGCAGCTCATCTGGCTCGCCCTGAGTGAGCTTGATTCTTCCGAGAGACACAAGCCGGTGCATGTGATCTCAACCGACACGCTGGTCGAGAACCCCGTTGTTGCGGCCTGGGTCAACCACTCGCTCGAGGTCCTCGGTGAGCAGGCAGGCGAGCAGGAACTGCCGATCGTTCCCCATCGGCTCACGCCGGCGATCACCGACAGTTTCTGGGTCAACCTCATCGGTAAGGGATATCCAGCGCCGCGACCAAAGTTTCGCTGGTGCACCGAGCGGCTCAAGATCAAGCCCTCCAACAGTTTCATCCATGACGTCGTCAAACAGAGCGGTGAGGCGATCGTCGTGCTTGGCACCCGCAAAGCGGAGTCCGCAGCGAGAGCGCGGACAATGAAAAACGCGGCTAAGGGGAGAATGCGCGATCGCCTCTCACCCAATCAGAGCCTCCCGAATTCGCTCGTCTACACCCCGATCGAGGATTGGTCCAACGACGATGTCTGGCTCTATCTCATGCAGGAGCCCAACCCCTGGGGGTATGAGAACAAGGACCTTCTGACTATGTATCAGGGGGCCAGTGAGGATGGCGAGTGTCCCTTGGTGGTCGATACATCAACCCCCTCCTGCGGCGATAGTCGCTTCGGCTGTTGGACCTGCACGTTGGTCGATCAGGACAAGTCAATGGCGGCGATGATCCAAAACGACGCCGAAAAGGAGTGGATGCAGCCCCTTCTCGACGTCCGAAACGCTCTTGATGTGCGCGATTCCGACGGGACCCGCTCCGACTATCACCTGCGCGATTTCCGAAGGATGAACGGCGCAGTCCAACTCTTTCACCGGAAAGGCGCCGAGGATGGTGAAGAGCGCAGGGAGAGTCTCATCCACGGCCCTTACGCTCAGCAAGCCCGCGAGGATTGGCTTCGGCGTGTCCTCGAAGCTCAGGAGAAGGTCAGAGACATTGGCCCACCCGAGGTCGGCCAGATCGAACTCATCTCCCAAGAGGAGCTAGAGGAGATCCGTCGGACCTGGGTGGCCGAGAAGCACGAGTTTGAGGACACGCTGCCAGGTATCTACGAGGAATGCACCGGGCGGCCTTTCGATGGACCTAGCCTCGACGAGCATCTGCCGCTGGGCGCCGAAGAGGTGCGGCTACTGAGAGAAATCTGCGGCGAGGATCACCTACATTTTGAGCTCGTGCGCGAGCTTCTCGATGTGGAGCGCCGACACCGGGCGAAGGTCCGTCGTGCCGGGCTCTTCGACGAGCTCGAGACGGCGATCCGCCGTGGGTTCTTCGACTCCGCTGAAGACGCGCTTGAGCGCGCCGTGGACCGGCGCGAGCGGATCGAGGCCACTGAAGCCGACGGTCCGGGGGGGAGCCCGATCGACGAGTACATACAGCTCGCCGGTGAGCGCGGCAAAGAAAAGGAAAAGCCAGCGGCATGATTCTCGAGTCGCTCACGCTTGAGAACTTCGGCCCTTATGCCGGTACGCAAAGGATTGAACTTGCGCCGAAAGCGGGACAGCCGATTGTGTTGGTTGGCGGCCAAAACGGCGAGGGCAAGACGACTCTGATGGAGGCGGTACTGCTTGCGCTCTATGGCCCTCATGCTCCCGACGCACGCTCGCGGTCGATGGCCTACGAGCGCTACCTGCGCTCGCGAATTCACAGGGCAGGCGCCGAGGCGGACGACGCGGCTATCGAGCTCAGCTTCTCTGCGAGTATCGACGGCGAGAGCGAGTCGTTTCGCCTGCGACGCAGCTGGACCGCGGTTGGTGACGAAAAGGCCCGTGAGGATCTCACGGTTTGGCGCGCGGATGCCGCCGATCCTCAGCTCAGCAAGGGCTGGTCAGAGTTCATCGAGACGCTGATCCCACGCGGAATCGCCCCCCTGTTCTTCTTCGATGGTGAGCGGATCGAGGATCTGGCCGACTTGGACCGGGCGGTCCGAGACGATCGAGACTGCGGTTTCAGCCCTCCTGGGGCTTGAGCTCGTCGATCGTTCCAGTGCCGATTTGATGGCGATTGAGCGTCGCCATGCAGCCGCTAGCGCTGACGAGGCGCTTGCCGCTGAACTCGGCGACCTCGAGTCCGGCCTCGAGCACGCAGAGGCAAAGCGTCAGCAGCGAGTCCAGGCGCTCGCGGCGGCGAGGTCGAAAGCCGACCGAGCGCAGCAGGAGTTTGAGGGGGCCGACGAGAGATTTCGAGCTGCCGGCGGTCGCAGCTACGAGAACCGGGCTGAGCGCGAAGCATCTTGCGAGGCGGCACGAGCAAGGCTCGAGGCAGCGCGCGAGGGGCTCCGCACGCTCGCAGCTGGACCGGCGCCTCTGTTGCTGCTCCGCGACGATCTCGCCACCTTGGCTGATCAGTCGGAGGCCGAGCGCGATGCCCGTCGTCGGGCCGAGCTCGCCGAAGAGCTCAAAGTTCGCGATGCTCTGACGCTGGAGTGGGCTCGGGACTCGGGTCTCGAGGCCAACGCGCTCAAGGCCTTCGGCGAGCGGCTGGCCGAGGACCGGTTGGCGCGGGAAAGTTCGGATGTCGAGTACTGGCTTGGCCTCGGTGATTCAGCTCACGCCGAGCTGAGCAGACTGGTGGCTGATGGTCTCGATGCCGTTGGCGCGGCCGCCAATGGGGCGCTAACGGCAGCCCACGAGGCCAAGTCCGCGCTTGAGCTCGCCGAGCGGCGCCTGGCCGAAGTCCCAACCGTGGCTGCAATTGAAGGCATTGCCGAGGAGCGCGAGCGATGCCGCCATGAGTTCGCCACCGCAGAGCGCGAGCATGAAGCCGCTGCGCGGGATCTCGAAGAGGCCGAGCGGGAACGGAGATCGGCAGCAGAGCTTCAGGAGCGTCAGCTCCGCCGCGTGGCCGAGGCGAGTTTGGGCCACGAGGACTCTCAGCGATTGTTCCGCCACGCTGAGAAAGCGCGCCAGACGCTACGAGAGCTCCGCCAGAAGGCTGCTGCCTCGCATATGGAACGGATCGAGGCGCTGATCAGCGAGTCGCTTTCGGAACTTCTTCGCAAGGAAGGCCTAGTCAAGCGAGTTTCGATCTCGCCGGAGACACACGCCCTACGTCTTTATGGACGAGGGGAGCAGGAGATCGACCCCAAGGAGCTCTCCGCCGGGGAGCGACAGCTAACTGCGCTCTCATTGCTTTGGGGACTTGCTCGGGCCTCGAAGCGCGCGTTGCCTTTGATCATTGACACGCCACTTGGGCGCCTCGATGCATCGCACCGCTCACTATTTGTTTCCCGATACCTGCCGCGGGCAGGCCACCAGGTGATTGTTCTTAGCACCGACACCGAGGTAGACCGTGGCCTACTGAACTCCCTCAATGGTGCCGTTGGGCGCAGCTATCGCCTCGAGCACGATGCGACCACACACGCCACAGAGTTCCGCGAGGGTTACTTCTTCGACGAGAGCGCGATCGGGCCGCCCGCGCTGGAGGCAGCATGATCACCACCGTCCGCGTCTCCCAGCAGGCCAAGGAGCAGCTGATCGCACTCAAGCGCCGGACCGGTATTGCCCACAACAACGTGCTCTGCCGCTGGGCGCTTGCCCGCTCCCTGGCCGAGGACTCCTCGCCGCCATCCACAGAGATTGCCACCGACTCGAACATCGAGATCGATTGGCGCACATTCGGGGGCTCGGAGGCAGATGTCTATCTGGGCCTTCTTATCCAGCGCGCCCGGTGCGAGAGGAAGGCCGTGAATAAGGACTCGGTTGCAGAGCAGCTGCGCCTGCACCTTCACCGCGGGATTGGCTACCTGTACGGCGAGCGCGATCTGAAGAGCATCGAGCAACTGATCAAGCTCGCGGACGTCGACGCTTCCTGACGTGGCCGGAGTAGCGCGGGAGCGGACGGCGCTCAGGCGCACCGCGCTTTCGAGGCCTACGGCTCGGGCTCTCGAGGACGGGATCCTCACTGACGGGACAAGCGTCTTCGACTATGGCTGCGGCAGGGGGGGCGACATTGAGCGGCTCACCAAGCTCGGCTTTGATGCCGCAGGCTACGACCCCAACTTCTTCCCCGAGAACGAGCGAAAGCCAGCTCATGTGGTCAACCTCGGCTACGTCGTAAACGTGATCGAGGACGGACGCGAGCGCACGGAGGTCCTGCACTCCGCTTGGGAACTTGCCGAGGAGGTGCTCGTGGTCTCCGCCCGCCTTCAGGGCGAAGAGCGCCGAATCGCAGCGGCAGAGGGGCATCGTGACGGTGTGCTCACCGGGCTTGGGACCTTTCAGCGGTTCTTCACCCAGACCGAGCTTAGGGAGTGGATCGAGCAAACGCTGGAGATGCCTCCGGTCGCCGCTGAGCCGGGCATCTTCTATGTCTTCCGCAAGCCAGACCAAGCGGAGGCCTACATGCTTACGCGCATGCGGCGCCCGCGGGCGCGCCTGCGGCGAAGCGACCTGGTCTTCGACGAGCACCAGGAACTACTCGAGGACTACACCGCCTGGGTGGAGGAACACGGTCGGGTCCCCCGGGTCGGCGAGTACGAGCGCCAAGCGGAGCTGCGTGAGAAGGTCGGAACCCCGCGACAGGCATTTCAGATCATCAAGGTCTTGACTGGTGAGGAGCGCTGGGATCGAGCGCGGGTCGCGCGCTACGAGGACCTGCTCGTCTACCTGGCCCTCTCGCGATTCCGTCGTCGACCGAGACTCGTCGATCTCCCACACGAGCTTCAGTACGACATCAAGGACTTTTTTGGCTCCTACAAGGCCTCGATCGAGGCAGCCGACAGGGCTCTATTTGCGATCGGCGAGCAGGAATTGATTACCGAGGCGATCCGCTCTGCCAAGGTCGGCAAGAGGATGCCGAGCGCGCTGTATGTGCACGCCAGTGCGGTCCCGGCATTGCCGCCATGCCTACGGGTGCTCGAGGGCTGTGCTCGTGAACTGCTTGGCACGGTGATTGACGCGACGATCATCAAGCTTGATTTCGAGCGACCGCGGGTGGCCTACCTCGAGTATCCAGATTTCGATGCCGATCCGCACCCAGCGCTGAAGGGCGCCTACATGGTCGCGCTCGACAGCCTTCACACCGACTTCGTCGACTACTCCAAGCGCGAAAACCCGCCGATTCTCCACCGAAAGGAGCTCTTCCTTGCTGAGACGATCTGCGTCGGAAGAAGTTCACCACTTTGACCCGACAAGAGGAACATGCAGGCCTGTACGAGCATCCAAATTCGATTGGCACAAAGCTTCCTTGGCAGCGCTTATTAGCATCACGGGGTCTCAGCTATTCCGGACATCGGCTTGTGCGCAACTAGCCACATGCTCGCGTGTGCGACAGGCGGGTGCTTGGATCGAGCGGGGAAGGACACATGGAGGCCGACGGGACCCTCAGGTCTGTGCTCAAGAGCTGACGTTCACTCAGGGATCGGTGCTCTAGGTAGTCCAAATGTCCAAAGGGCCCACCTCAGGGACTCGACCTGAGTATCATTTGTCACTCACTTCCTGGGGCCTCTGCTCCGGGTTGATTGTTTGAGAGGACCCGTCGGCCGTTCCAAAGAAAACTGGCGGGGTCCTCTGTTTTGGTGGCGTGCAGACCGATGGGAGGCTTGAGTCTTCCCACGCGTTCCCCATCTAGTTGGTCGTAACCACGGCGTCGATGGCGGGACTGCCGGAGCGCGACGATGAGGCCTCCGAGTCGATTACGTGGCCGGGCCCTTCGGAATAGAAGGGGGGTATCCGGTCTACTGCCCCTTCGGGGAGGAGCTACTCCACGGGGCGCCGACGGCTCCGCTCGGCGTAGGCGTCCCGTTGGGCGCAGGCGAGTTGGTCCGCGCGCTCGTTCAGCTCGACCCCGGTGTGACCGGCGACCTTCACCCATTCCACGTCGCGACGGGCAACCTCGGTGGACAGCTCCTCCCACAGGTCACGGTTCTTCACCGGCTTCCTGTTCGCCTTTCGCCAGCCGTTGCCTTGCCAGCGCTCAAGCCAGCCCTGGAAGTTCTTCATCACGTAGGTGGAGTCGATGTGGATGCACACGCGCGCGGGCGCGGGCAAGGCGCGCAATCCGGTGATGACCGCCATCAGCTCCATCCGGTTGTTCGTGGTTTCGAAGTCGCCGTCGGAGAGCTCCCACTGCTCGGCGATGCTGCCATCGGAACGGCGGGCAACCAGTACTGCCGCGTACCCACCGGCGCCGGTGGTCTTGTGGGCGCAGGCGCCGTCGGTCCAGATCTCGTATGTGAGGTCGCTGGGTGAAGCCACGATGCCCGCAGTCTGCCTAACGACATCGACAGCGCGCTCGCACAGGCGCACTAGACCGGATATCCCCTTTGCCTCATGGCGGCGTCGTATTCGCAAACACGCCGTGACGGACTTGCGGGCGGTTGTACCTGCAGGCCACAGCTTCAGATTGGGTCTTACCTTGAGATGCGTTGACTCGGGATCAGATCAACGCGGCGTGGACGCCCAGATCGACCTATCTACCTCTACGCCTTTTTTCGCCCGCCGGACTTCAGGGATTGCGGGCCTTGCATGCCGTTTGCATGCTGGCGTGCTTCTCTTGCATGCCATCTGCATCCCGCTGACCACCGAACATCCGCGAACAGGCACGAACCCGATCTCGCGAAACCGCTTGATTGCGGGCTTATTCGTGCCTGTTCGCTGGGAGTCGGTCTTGGTTAGCCAATCGGGGCGCCCGGATTTGAACCGGGGACCTCACCGACCCGAACGGTGCGCGCTACCAGGCTGCGCCACGCCCCGAGAGCCGGCGATTATCCCAGACCGCGCCGCAACTACCGCACAGCCTTGATCGCCGCTTCGACCTGGCCCAGGTTCGGGCCTTCCTGAAGAGTGCGGCTGCCTTTGGGGCCGGTGACGATCATCGCCTGTCCTTCGACTTGGACCCCTTCTTCGCCTCCCTGTACTTCTCGCGGGATGCGGATGCCAAGATCGGTGGCGAGCTTTTCCGAAGTGGCGAGCTTCTTGGCGATCGAGCCGTTCGGCCCCCCGTTCTTTTCGAGGTAGCTTTCCCATTCCGGCACGTTCAGTTCTTCGACCCCATTGGCGATCGAGTCGAGGAAGTTCTGGTCTATGCCCTGCCGTTTTGCTTCTTCTTGGTTTCGGAAGAAGAGGAAGGTGTACTGCCATCCCTCGCCTTGCTGGGCGGCGGCTTCGGCGCCGTAGAAGCCGAGCTCGGTCGGGCTTTCGGCGACCGAGTAGTGGCGGTAGAGGAGCTTGACGTCGCCGGGCCTGACGTAGCCTTCGACCAGGCCGGGGATCGTGCCAAGGAAGGCCTGGCGGCAGCTTGAGCACTGAAGATCGTTGAAGACCTGGATCGTCACCGGAGCGCTGGAGGAGCCGAGCCGGTCACCTGCCTGTTCCAGACCACCGAAGATCTCCTGGGCTTCGGAGATGCCCGCGATCCTCACCACCGGCTTGCCGCCCTTCTGGGTCGCGATGCTGATGAGCGAGTAGCCGAGCACGAAGAACCCGAAGGCGAGGACGGCAATCACCCAGAGCCGGCCGCGGCGCGGGATCGGATGGGCTGCGACCTCGGACATTCAGCTGCATTATCCCGGTTCCCAAACGTGCGAATTGCCGCAATATGCGGGACTTCGATTGACACGTCCGCCGCCAGCGATAAATATTCTCCCTACTCGATTTCAACTACCTGGGAGGTCCGCCGTGGCCAATCACCTGACGCCCACCGAGCTTGCCGACGAGCTTCAAATGAAGCGGCAGGAGGTGATCGGCAAGTGCATGCAAATGGGCGTCCCGATCTTCCACGGCCGCATCGACCGCAGCCTCTTTGAGACCTCGCTGAGGAGCGTCTCGCCTCAGGGGCAGGGGGCGCAAGCCTCGGCCACTGCCCGCTGAATTAAACTCCCCGCAATGGGGCGGGGAACCAAGTCCACCACACTCGCTGACCTTCTGCCGCGCGCCGCCCAGCTCTACGGCGATAAGCCCGCGGTCAGCTACAAGGAGGACGGCGCCTGGGTGAGTCGCAGCTTCGCGGAGGTGCTGGAGACGGTCCGGGCGCTTTCGCTGGGCCTGATCGACCTCGGGGTGCAGAAGGGCGACAAGGTCTCGATCCTCGCCAACACCCGCCCGGAGTGGACCTACTTCGACTTCGCGGCGCTCTCGGCCGGGGCGGTCGTCGTCCCGGTCTATCAGACCAACTCGCCCGAGGAGTGCCAGTACGTGCTGGAGAACTCCGACGCCAAGGTCGTCGTGGTCGAGGACGAGGAGCAGATGGAGAAGATCCGCGCCGTCCGCGAGCGGCTGCCGATGCTCGAGGCGGTGGTGCGGATGACTGGCTCCAGCGAGGACGCGATCTCGATCGAGGACCTGGCCGCCCGCGGCTCGGGACGCGACGCCTCAGAGTGGGAGGCGCGCTGGAGCGCCGTCACCCGCGAGGACATCTGCACCTTCATCTACACCTCGGGCACGACTGGCCCGCCCAAGGGCTGCATCATCAGCCACGGCAACTACCGCTCGATGCTCGACATGGTCAACGAGAACGAGCGTGGTCGAGCCCGAGGATGTCACCTACCTCTACCTCCCCCTCGCCCACTCCTTCGCCCTGCTGGTCCAGCTCGGCAGCTTCGACCTCGGCGCCACCCTCGCCTACTGGGAGCGCGACCCGCTGAAGATCATGTCCAACCTGGCCGAGGTAAGGCCGACCTACTTCCCCTCGGTGCCGCGAATCTTCGAGAAGATCTACACGGCGGCGAACAGCGGGATGGAAAAGGCGGGCGGCCTCAAGAAGGTGATCTTTGACTGGTCGATCGGGGTTGGCAAGAGGATGCGCGAGGTGCAGCGCAGCGGCCGCGAGCCCAGCTTCCTCCTGCGCAAGCGCTATGAGTTCGCCGACAAGCAGGTGCTCTCGAAGATCCGCGGGCTGTTCGGTGGGCGCGTGCGACTGGCCGTCTCCGGCGCCGCCCCGATCAACCCCGAGATCCTGCGCTTCTTTGACGCCGCTGGGGTGCTCGTGCTCGAGGGCTGGGGGATGACCGAGACCTCTACCGCGGCGACGATCTCCTCCCCCGAGGATTTCAAGATCGGCACGATCGGCAAACCCTTCCCCGGTTGTGAGGTGAGGATCGCCGAGGACGGCGAGATCCTGGTCAAGGGCCCAAACGTCTTCCAGGGCTACTACAAGAACGAGGAGGCGACCCGGGAGGCGATCGCCGACGGCTGGCTGCACACCGGCGACATCGGTGAGATCGACGCCGACGGCTTCATCACGATCACCGGTCGCAAGAAGGACATCATCATCACCGCCGGCGGCAAGAACATCACCCCGGCCAACCTCGAGGCGGAGATCAAGCAGCACCCGCTGGTGTCGCAGAGCGTGGTGGTCGGCGATCGCCGTCCCTACCTGGTGGCGCTGGTCACGCTGGACCCCGAAGAGGTCGTTACCTACGCCAAAGAGCACGGCCTCCCTGAGGATCCCGAGCAGCTCGCCGCGAACGGGGAGATCAAAGCCGCGGTTGAGGCGCACGTAGAGAAGATCAACCAGCGCTTCGCCCGGGTCGAGCAGATCAAGAAGATCACGATCCTCCCCAACGACCTCTCCCAGGAGAGCGGCGAGCTGACGCCGACGCTGAAGGTGAAGCGCGCCGTCGTCGCCGCCAAGCACGAACCGGAGATCGAGGCGCTCTACGCCAGCTGAAGTGCCGCCTCAGGCGATCGGCATTCAACTCTTATTGCAAAGTAATTGCAAGCAGCGATAAGTAGCGCTCGGGCGGGTTGCTAGGAGGCTTCGCCGGACTGGCGGAGCAGGACCGAGGTGGTCTGCTCAAGGACGCGGCGCCAGGCGGAGATCTGCTCCGGCTCCTCCTCCGCGGCCCGCTCGACCACGCGGCGGACACGACGCTCGGAGAGCTCCAGGCCGTGGCGCTCGGCGATCTCGTTGTAGCGGCCGTAGTCTTGAGCGAGGGTCGCGGTGACCGATTCGAAGCCGTGGCGGGCGATCTTCAGCCGCCGCGAATAGTCCATGATCGGCGTCCCGAACATCAGCTCATCGTTTGGCTCGGGCTCGATCAGGACGATGTCTACCCCGGGGTAGCGCTCCTGCCACATCTCGACTGACTGATGCAGGCGTGCGTGGGCGATCAGCCGGAAGGTCTGGTTGGCGATCGCCGGCAGGCCCATGTCGGAGACCCGCCGCGCGCGGCTACCGAAGACGGTCGGGATCGTCTTCTCGAAGTCGTTGACGAAGGGGACGAGCGGGTTGACGACGACGATGAACTTGGCGCCCTTTTCGACCGCGATATCGACGTTGGTGGTGGAGCGGATGCCGCCGTCGAGCATCTGGCGGCCCTTCAGCTCGACCGGCTTGTAGACGATCGGCAGCGCGGTCGAGCACTCGATCGCCTTGGAGATCGGCACGTCAGACCAGCCGTCCTCGCCGAAGACGATCCGCTCGCAGGTATCGAGGTCGGTCGCGGTCAGGTACAGCTCGCGGTCAAGGAGGCGGAAGTCGTTGGTCCGGCCGCTGCCGGCGAGGACCCCGGCGACGTAGTCATCGATCCCGGCGCCCGAGTAAAGGCCGGTGGGCAGCGCCTCGGCGAGGCCGACCCCAACATCGATCGCAGAGAGCTCGCCGATCCGCGCCAGCGCCCGCACCAGCTCCAGGGAGCGCAGCGGCAGCCCCGCCGCTTTGCGGAGGAAGCCCAGGTAGTTGGGCCTCAGCACCTTGTTGAGGTCGAGGTCATCCAGCTCGGAGGGGACGCGCTCGTTTAGCACCTGCATCATCTCCTCGGGCGTGATGCCGTTGGCGAGCATCCCGGCGACAAAGGAGCCGGCGCTGGTGCCTACGTAGATGTCGAAGTTGTTGACCGTGCTGTTGACAGCGAGCAGGTCGAGGGCGCGCAGGGCGCCGATCTCATAGACCCCGCCAGTGAAACCGCCGCCACCGAGAACCAGAGCGGTCTTCGAGGGGCGTTTGCGGGAACGCCCTCGCCGAGGCTGAGACTCGATGTCCACAACTTTTCCCATCAAAAAGGGATTATCTCAGGGAATGAGTCGGCGCCACGCACCACTCCTCGCGGCCCTCGTCCTCACCCTGGCGCCCGCGGCGGCGGGGGCCGCCTCCTCCGGGCAGCTCTGCCAGGCGCTGAAGGGGCGGCTGGTGCGCGGCGGCGGGCAGGCCAGCGGCCTGATGGTGATCGAAGCCCAGACCGGCCACGTCCTCTGCCAACGGGCGGCGCAGACACAGCGACCGCTCGCCTCAAACATGAAGCTGTTCACCACCTCGACCGCGCTGGAGCGGCTGGGACCGGACTTCCGCATCCCGACCAGGGTCCTCAGCGACGGCGTCCTGGAATCGGACGGGACCCTGCATGGAAGCCTCTACCTGAAGGGGGGCGGTGACCCGACGCTGGGGGTGCCGGCCTTCTATGACCGCTTCCTGGGTGGCCTTGGGACCGATCTGCTCTCCCTGGGACCCCAGATCCGCGCCGCGGGAATCCACGCGGTGACCGGCCGCCTCTACGCCGATGACACGATCTTTGACCGGCTGCGCGGAGTGGCGGGGTCTGATTATGCGACCAGCCCCTACATCGGCCCCCTCTCCGGCCTCTCCTTTGACTCCGGCTATAGCAGCCCGAGCGCCGCGAGCTTCGCCAGCAACCCGGCCAAGCTCGCGGCCTTAACGCTGGCGCGCTCGCTGCGAAGCGCCGGGGTCGACATCTCCTCCGAAGTGGCGCTGCGAGCAGCGCCGCCCGACAGCACCCAAGTCGCCGTGGTGCGCTCGCCGACCCTGAACCGGATCATCGACACCACCGACGTCTACTCCGACAACTTCTTCGCCGAGACGCTGATCAAGCTGCTCGGGGCGCGGTTTGGCGGCGTCGGCAGCACCGCGGCGGGGGCGTCTGTCGTTGCCCGGTTCGCCCGCCAGCAGGGCTCCGGCGTGCACGCGGTCGACGGCTCGGGGCTGAGTCGGTCCGGCCGCGCCTCCCCGAGCCAGGTGGTCGACCTGCTGCGCTCGATGCAGAGCACCCCGGTCGGCGAAGACTTCGTCGCCGACCTCCCCCTGGCGGGGCGGGAAGGCACCGTCGCCTCGCGTATGCGCGGAACCGCGGCGGCCGGGCGCTGCCGGACCAAGACCGGCACCCTGACCGGGGTCAGCAACCTCTCCGGCTACTGCTTTAACCGCGACGGCAAGACGATGATCTTCTCGATCCTGATGAGCGGCGTCGCCAACCTCGAACTCGCCCACCTCGAACAGGACAAGATCGCCGGCGCGATCGCCGCCTACTGAAGCAACGCCTGAAGGCCCGCCTCATCGATCGTCTCGACGCCCAGCTCCCCGGCCTTGGCGAGCTTGGAGCCGGGGTTCTCACCAGCGACTACATAGTCGGTCTTCTTTGAGACCGAGCCCACGACCTTGCCGCCCGCGGCCTTGATCAGCGCCTCCGCCTCCTCGCGGGTGAGGCTCGACAGGGTGCCGGTGAGGACAAGGGTCCTGCCCTGCAGGGGGCCGCCGGAGGGGCGGCGTTCGGAGGGCTCCTGCTCGAGGCGCAGTCCCTTCGCCCGCAGCTTCTCGACCAGCTCCCAGGTGCGCTCGTCGGCGAGTGACTCGGCGATCTGCACCGCCATGATCGGGCCGACCCCCTCGACCTCCTCGATCCGCTCGGGGTCGGCGCCGCGCAGGGCATCGATCGAGCCGAAGTGCTCGGCGAGTGCCTCCGCGGTCACGTAGCCGACGCCCGGCAGGCCGAGCGCGTATAGGACCCGCTTGAAGGGGCGAGAGCGGGAGGCCTCGATCGCCGCCAGCAGGTTGCGGGCGGAGATCTCGCCAAACCCCTCCAGCCCGACGAGCTGCTCCCCACGCAGCTCATAGATGTCGGCGACGTCGGCGATCAGGCCCTCCTCGAGGAAGCGCATCGCCTGCTTCTCCCCCAGCCCGTCGATGTCCATCGCCCCCTTGCTTACGAAGTGCTTGACGTGCTGGAAGGACTGGCCGGGGCAGCCGGTGCGATTGGGACAGATAGTGAAGACGGCGTCTTTGGGCTTGACCGTCGGCGTTCCGCAGATCGGACACTCCTGTGGCGGTTTGGGCTTCCGCGGTCTCCCCTTGCGCCGCTGCAGCAGCGGCGCGACGACCTGGGGGATGACGTCGCCGGCCCGCATCACCACCACCTCGTCCCCCACCCGCACGTCCTTGCGAGCCAGGTCCTCCTCGTTGTGGAGGGTCGCGGTGCTGACCGTGACGCCGCCGACGTGGACCGGCTCCAGCATCGCGAAGGGGACGAGGTGGCCGGTGCGCCCGACGTTCCAGACGACGTCGCGCAGCTTCGTCGTCGCCGTCGTCGGCGCGAACTTCCAGGCGATCGCCCAGCGCGGCTCGCGGCCGACCACGCCCAGCTCCCGCCACAGCGACCGCTCATCGACCTTGACCACGACCCCGTCGATCTCGAACTCGAGCTCCTCGCGGCGCTCCTCCCACCAGAGGCAGCGCTTAACCACGGAGTCGATACCGGAATGGTGGGCGGTGTCGGGGTTGACCTTGAAGCCGTGCTCGGCCAACCAGGCAACCTCGTCGGTGTGGGTGAGGGGATCGAGGCCGCGGGTGGCGCCGAGCCCGTAGCACCAGATCGAGAGGGGGCGTTCGGCGGCCAGGGCGGGGTCGAGTTGGCGGATCGAGCCGGCGGCGGAGTTGCGGGGGTTGGCGAAGGTCGGCTCACCGGCCGCGGCGCGGCGCTCGTTCAGCGCTTTGAAGTCGGCGATCGGCAGGTAGACCTCGCCGCGGACTTCGACCAGCTCCGGCGCCCCCTCGATCCGCAGCGGGATCGCACCGATCGTGCGCAGGTTCTGCGTGACGTCCTCGCCAAGGCGCCCGTCGCCGCGGGTAGCGCCGCGGGTGAGGACGCCGTCCTCGTAGGTGAGCGCGATCGCCAACCCGTCGATCTTCGGCTCGGTCGTATAGCTGAACTCCGACGCGCCGATGTCGAGCCGCTTCAGGTGGTTGCGGATCCGCGTCTCCCAGGCGCGCAGCTCCTCCTCATTGCGCGCGTTGGCGAGCGAGAGCATCGGCTCGGCGTGCTCGACCTGGCGGAAGCGCTCCAGCGGCGGGGCGCCGACCCGCTGGGTGGGCGAGTCGGCGCTTCCCAGCTCGGGGTGATCGGCCTCGATCGCCCGCAACTCGTTAAGCAGCGCGTCGTATTCGTCATCGCCGATCTCAGGGTCATCGAGAACGTAGTAGCGGCGATTGTGGTGCTCGAGCTGGCGGCGCAGCTCGGCGGCTCGCCGCTCGGGGCCCGCCTCGCTCACGCGGCGGGAGCGCTCGCCGCCAGCATCCCCTCAAAGCCCCACCCGCGCAGTCGCTCCAGGCCGCCGTGATCGGTGAGGTCGAAGTGGATCGGGGTGACCGAGATCCTCCCCTCAGACACCGCCAGGAGGTCGGTGCCCGATTCGTCCTCAAAGCCGGGCTGCCAGCCATAGATCTCATAGCGGCGCCGCGTCCCGGACTCCTCGCCGACCAGCTTCAGCTCGTCGTTGTAGATCCGCTTGCCGAGCCTCGTCACCTCGACGCCCGCCGGGTCGCCAGCCGGGCAGTTGACGTTGATCAGGGTCGACGCCGGCATCGGCTCGGTCGCCAGGCGGCTGACCAGCTGCGCCGAAAAGGAGGCGGCGAGACCGAACTCAAATCGCCCGCTCACGTATCCCATGCCGCCCCCCGAGGACTGCTGGGAGATCGCCAGGGCCGGGATGCCGAGCACGATGCCCTCAAAGGCGGCGGCGACCGTGCCGGAGTAGGTGATGTCATCACCCAGGTTTGCGCCGTGATTGATCCCGGAGACGATCAGGTCCGGGCGGCCGCCGAGCAGCCCGAGCTCGGCGAAGCGGACGCAGTCGACCGGGGTGCCGTCGGTGGCGAAACCATGATCGCCGTCGCCGAAATCGACCTCCTCGACGGTGAGCGGCGAGCGGGTCGTGATGCTGCGCGCGGTAGCGCTTCGGTTGGAGTCCGGAGCGATCACGTCGACCTCGACCCCGTCCAGCTCGCGCAGCGCCCGCCGCGCCGCCTGTAGGCCCGGCGCCGTGATCCCGTCGTCGTTGGTGAGCAGGACTCTCAACGGATCGATTCTAGGGGGCATACTGGCCCCCCAATGGGCACCGTCCGCCTCGACATCGAATACGACGGGACCGGTTTCTCGGGCTGGGCCGCGCAGCCGGGCCTGCGGACGGTTCAGGGAGAGCTGGAGAGCGCCCTGGCGAGGATCCTGGGAGAGCCAGTGATGCTCACGGTCGCGGGGCGCACGGACACCGGCGTGCATGCGTGGGGGCAGGTGGCAAGCTTTGACACCACGGTCAGTGTGCCCCCGAACCTAGCGGGGCGCTTAAACGGCGTCGGACCCGACGAAATCACCGTCACCGAAGCAACTCTCCTCGGAGCTGGGTTTAACGCCCGCCGCGACGCCAAATCCCGCACCTACTGCTACCGAGTCCTGGCCCGCCCCACCCCCAGCCCCTTCGAGCAGGGCCGCGCCCTCTGGTGGCCGCACCGCATAGACCGAAAAGCCCTAGAAGCCTGCTCCAGGGCCCTCCCCGGCAGCCACGACTTCACCGCCTTCACCCCCACCCAAACCGACCACGTCCGCTTTGACCGCGACGTCCTTCACGCCGACTGGAGCGCCGAGGGCGAGATCCTCCTCTTCCGAGTGAGGGCAGACGCCTTCATGCGCAACATGGTCAGAGTCTTGGTCGGCACCATGCTCGAGGTCGGCACCGGTCGTCGCACTCCCGAGGACTTCACGCGACTTCTAACCGGTGCTCCGCGCTCGGACGCCGGCGATACTGCCCCTTCCCACGGCCTGTATCTGGAGTCGGTTTCCTATGGCTAAACGAGCTCTAGATAGACCATCTCGGTCGAGTCGGACCGCCGCGGCCCGAGCTTGACGATGCGGGTGTAGCCTCCGGGCCGCTCCGCATACCGCGGCGCCACCTCGTCAAAGAGCTTGTGCACGATGAACTTGTCGTTGTGCAGGGTTGCCAGCGCCTGGCGCCGGGCGTGCAGGTCACCCCGCTTGGCGAGCGTTATCAGCTGCTCGACCTCCGGCTTGACCGCCTTGGCCTTCGCCTGGCTGGTCTTGATCCGCTCGTGCTCGATCAGCTGCTTTGAGAGGTTGGCGAGCAGCGACTCACGATGTGCGGCGTCGCGGCTCAGCTTGTTGCGCTTCTTGCGGTGGCGCACAGGCTCCTCAGCTCGCTCGCGGCTTCCTAGTCCTGCTGGAGGTCGAGGCCGCGGGAGTGGAGGGTCTCGATCACTTCCTCGATCGACTTCTGGCCGAAGTTGGGGATCGCGTTCAGCTCCGAGCGCGACTTTCGAATCAGGTCGCCGACCGTCTGCACACCGGCCCGCTTCAGGCAGTTGTAAGAGCGCACGCCCAGTTCCAGCTCCTCGATCAGGATCTCGTCGAGCCCGTTGCTGGCGGCGACGCCGTCGCCGCTGGGGCCGGCGAGCGGATCGCTCGGGAGGGCGGCGATCTGGTCGCGAGCGGTCAGTTCCTCGACTCGCTCTGCGTCGGTGAAGATCGCCAGGCTCTTGATCAGGATCTCGGAGGCCTCGCGCAGTGCCGCGGCGGGCTCGATCGAGCCGTCTGTCTCGAGGTCGAGGGTCAGTTTGTCGAAGTCGGTCCGCTGGCCGACGCGGGCCGTCGCGACCGCGTAGGAGGCGCGCCGGATCGGCGAGAAGATCGAGTCGATCGGGATCACGCCGATCGGCTGCTCATCGGACTTGTTCTCCTCGGCCGGGGAGTAGCCGCGGCCGCGGCCGATCGTCAGGTAGACCTCAAGTTTGGTTTTTTTCTCCAGGGTCGCGATCGGCGCGTCGGGGTTTAAGATCTCCACGCCGGAAGGCAGGTCGATGTCCTTGGCCTTCACCTCTCCGGGGCCGGTGGCGACCAGAGGGGCCTCGACCTCATCGGCGTCGGTGTGCATGCGGACGACGAGGTCCTTGAGGTTTAAAACGATGTCGGTGACGTCCTCCTTGACGCCGGGCACGGTCGAGAACTCATGGGCGACGCCCTCGATGCGAACGCTGGTGATCGCAGCGCCGCCAAGTGAGGAGAGCAAGACGCGGCGCAGGCTGTTGCCGAAGGTGTAGCCGAAGCCCTTATCGAGCGGCTCGATGGTGAAGGTGCCGCTGCGCTCATCCGCCTTCTCGACGGTAATACGGGGGACCTGGAAGTCAGTGGTCATGGGTTCCTTGCGTATGCGTGTTTAGAAACTGGGCCCGCGCTACTTGGAGTACAGCTCGACGATCAGCTGCTCAGAGACCGGCGCCGAGATCTCGGAGCGCTCGGGATAGCGCAGGACCTTGGCGGTGAGCGAGTCGTGGTCGGCCTGTAGCCAGGCCGGCACGGTCGAGACGAGCTCCGTCGCCTGGCGCACGGTGTCCTTGGCGGCCGAGCTCGGCTTGATCGAGATGATGTCCTCGGGGCGCACCTGGTAAGAGGGGATGTCGACCCGGCGGCCGTTCACCATCCAGTGCCCGTGGCTGACGAGCTGGCGCGCCTGACGCCGCGAGGCGGCGAACCCGAGACGAACCAAGACGTTGTCAAAGCGCGACTCCAGCAGGCGCAACAGGTTCTCGCCGGTCACCCCCTCCTGGCGTGAGGCCTTGTCGTAGTAGGCGCGGAACTGCTTCTCGAGCACCTGGTAGTAGCGACGCGTCTTCTGCTTCTCGCGCAGCTGCACCCGGTACTCAGACTGGCGCATCCGGCCGCGGCCATGCTCGCCTGGGGGGTAGGAGCGGCGCTCGACACCGCACTTGTCGGTGAAGCAGCGCTCCCCCTTTAGGAACAGCTTCTGGCCCTCGCGGCGGCACTGCTTACATTGGGGAGAGGTGTCGCGAGCCATCTAGACGCGCCTTCGCTTCTTCGGCCGGCAGCCGTTGTGGGCCTGCGGTGAGACGTCCTTGACGGTGGTCACGTCCAGACCGGCCGCCTGCAGCGAGCGGATCGCCGTCTCGCGGCCCGAGCCGGCGCCCTTGGCGAACACCTCCACCTTCTCAAGTCCATGCTCCATTCCCTTTTTGGCGGCCGAGTCGGCGGTGACCTGGGCAGCGAACGGCGTCGACTTGCGCGAGCCTTTGAAACCGGCGGAGCCGGCCGACTCCCAGGCGATCACGTTGCCCTCGGTGTCGGTGAGAGTGACGATCGTGTTGTTAAACGAAGTCTTGATGTGCGCTTGGCCGTAGGTGACGTTCTTTTTGACACGACGGCGGGCACGGCCCTTGGCGGGTTTTTTCTCGGCCATCGGCTTCGGCTACCTGGTCGGCTTGCGCTTGCCGGCGACGCTCATCCGGCGCGGACCCTTGCGGCCGCGCGCGTTGGTCTTGGTCCGCTGGCCCCGGACCGGGAGGCCGCGTCGGTGTCGCAGGCCTCGGTAGGAGCCGATCTCCATCAGCCGTTTGACATCCTGGGAGCGCTCGCGCCGCAGGTCGCCCTCGACCTCCCGCCTCTCCACCGCTTCACGCAGGCGAACTACCTCATCCTCGGTCAGGTCTTTGACCATCGTGTCAGGGTCGATCTTGGTTTCCGCCAGGATCTCCAGCGCGATCGAGCGGCCGATGCCGAAGATGTAGGTGAGCCCGACTTCGACCCGTTTGCCGACTGGGATGTTGACCCCGGCGATCCGTGCCATCTGAGTATCCCTAGCCCTGCCGCTGCTTGTGACGGGGGTTCTGGCAGATCACGAGAACCGCGCCGCCACGGCGGATGATCTTGCACTTCTCGCACATCGGCTTTACGGAAGCTCGAACCTTCATCGCTCCGGTCTCGTATCGAAAGAGATTCCCTGCCTGTCCCAGGAGTTGGACAGCAGGCACAACTGGCCCCATGGGCCGAACGGGAAAGATAGCAAGGGGTAGGCGCGGGTGCGCTCGTGCGGAGGGAGAATGCCCAGACCCCGGCCTAAGAAGAGCAGGTCAGCGTCGATCGATGCCTTAAAGCTCCGCCGCAGCGCTCAGATCTCGCGGCTCAGTCGAGAACCAGGGCGATCGTGAAACCGTCATAGCCCTTGCCCCCCACGGTCTGGATCGTGGTGGCGCTGACCCGGGGCTCGGTCGCGAGCATCTCATGGAAACGGCGCTGAGCCCCGATCGCGGGGTCCTCGCTGCCGGCATCGGCCAGCGCCCCACCGCGCACGACGTTGTCGGCGATGATCAATCCGCCGCCCCGCACGTGCCCCAGAGCCCAGGCGAAGTAGCGGGGAGTGTTGACCTTGTCGGCGTCGATGAAGACCAGGTCAAACGGTCCCTCCCCCTCTGCCTCAAGCAGCGCCAGCGTGTCCAGCGCCGCCCCGACGCGCAGCTCGACGATCTCGGCCAACCCGGCCCGCGCGATGCTCTCCCGGGCCACCTCGGCGTGCTCGGGACTGGACTCCAAGGTGATCAACCGCCCATCCGCAGGCAGAGCCCGCCCCAGCCAGATGGTGCTGTACCCACCCAGCGTCCCGAGCTCAAGGACCCTCCGCGCCCCAAGCGCCAGCGCCAGCACCTGCAACAGCTTGCCCTGTGGCGGGGAGACCTGGATCGCCGGCAACCCGGCTTCCTCACTCGCCCGAAGCGCCGCATCCAGGGCCTCATCATGGGGCGCCAGCAGGCCGGCAACGTACTCATCGACCGCCCTCCAGCTCTCCTCACCCATCAACCCGATCCTCCCAGCTCCTTGCAGATCGGAATCACCGACACCTCCGAAAGGCAGCGCTCAGTCCCAAAAGCTGGCCCCCTCGTGCCAGGGAGTGAGGATGCGGGGTCCCTCAGCGGTGACGGCGACGGTGAACTCGAAGTGGGCCGCCAGCGAGCCGTCCTGGGAGTACACGGCCCAGCCGTCCTCGCCCATCCGGACCAGCGGCCCGCCGGCGTTTACCATCGGCTCGATCGCCAGCACCGTGCCCTCCTCCAGCAGCGGCCCCTTCCCCGGCTCGCCGAAGTTGGGGACCTGAGGGTCCTCGTGCATTTCGCGGCCGATCCCGTGGCCGACCAGCGTGCGGATGATCGAGAGGCCCTCGATCTCGACCGAGCGCTGGATCGCCGCCGAGACATCGCCCAGGTGGTTGCCCGGCTGCATCTGCTCGACGCCGGCGAAGAGCGAGGCCTTGGTCACTTCGAGGAGCTCTCGTGCGTCGGGCCCGATCGAGCCGACCGCGACCGTGATCGCGGCGTCCGCCACCCAGCCGTCCTTGACCACGCCGACATCGATCGAGAGCAGATCGCCACGCTTTAGCTGATAGGGCCCGGGGATGCCGTGGACGACCATCGAGTTCGGCGAGGTACAGATCGAGCGGGGGAACCCCCGGTAGCCCTTGAAGGCGGGCTCGGCGCCCTGGGAGCGGATGAACTTCTCCGCGGCGGCGTCGAGCTCGCCGGTGCTGGTGCCCGCCCGCGCCTTGGCCGCCAGCATCTTCAGGCAGCGCACCAGGATGTCTCCGGCGGCGGCCATCCGATCGACCTGGGCGGGGGTCTTTCGGATGATCATCCGGTACACGTTAGATCGCCTCGTCGGCTTCCAGTTTCAGTGTCGCCAGGGTCCGGCGAACCTCCTCCTCGACCTCCTCGGGCGCCGCGGTGCCGTCGATTCGGCGCAGCAGGCTCTGGCGGTCATAGTGCTCGACCAGGGGCTCGGTCTTGGCGTGGTAGGTCTCAAGCCGCTTTCCGATCACCTCGGGCTTGTCGTCCTCGCGCACGATCAGGGCGCTGCCGTCGAGGTCGCAGACCCCCTCCTGCTTGGGCGGGTTGAACTCGACGTGAAAGACGTGGCCGTTCTCAGCGCAGGTGCGCCGCCCGCCCAGGCGCCGCATCACCTCCTGATCGGAGACGTCGATCAGCAGTACGCCGGAGACTTCGCGCCCGAGCTGCTTCAGCTTGGCGTCGAGCGCCTCGGCCTGGGGGATGGTGCGGGGGAAGCCGTCGAGGATGAACCCGTCGGCCGCCTCCGCGGAGTCGATCCGCTCGGCGATCACGCCGACGATCACCTCGTCGGGGACGAGGTCGCCGCGGTCCATATAGGACTTCGCGGTCGCGCCCAGCTCGGTCTCCTCGCGGACCGCCGCCCGCAGGATGTCCCCGGTCGCGTAATAGGGCAGCCGCAGGTCCTCCTGCAGCCGCTCCCCCTGCGTCCCCTTCCCCGACCCGGGCGGGCCGAGGAGCACTAGGTTCAGCTCAGCCATATGAGGCCTATTTCAGGAAGCCTTCGTAGTTCCGCATCATCAGCTGGGCCTCCAGCTGCTTCACAGTTTCCAGCGCGACGCCGATCACGATCAGGATCGAGGTGCCGCCGAAGAAGAAGTTGGCCGAGGTCTGGCTGATCAGGATCGTCGGCAGGGCGGCGACCGCCCCCAGGTAAAGCGCGCCGGGGAAGGTGAGGCGGGAGAGGATGCGGTCGAGGTACTCGGCGGTCGGGCGCCCCGGTCTCACCCCGGGGATGAAGCCGCCGTATTTCTTTAAGTTGTCCGCCTGGTCGACCGGGTTGAAGGTGACGGCGGTGTAGAAGTAGGTGAAGATGATGATGAAGAACACCTCACCGACCACGTAGGCCCAGCCGCTGGGACTGAAGAAGGCGGAGAATTCCAGCGCGGCGGGGGTGTTGAGGAGCCGCCCGATCGTCGGCGGGAAGGCCATGATCGAAGCGGCGAAGATGACCGGGATGACGCCGGCCATGTTGACCCGCAGCGGCAGGTAGGTGGAGCCGCCCGAGGTCATTTTGCGCCCCACCACCCGTTTCGCGTACTGGACCGGGATGCGGCGCTGGCCCTCCTGGACGAAGACGATCGCGACGATCACCGCGAGGGCGATAAACGGCATCATCACGACGAACACCTGATCGGAGTTGGTCCACCACTTGGTTATCCCCTCGGGGATACGGGAGGCGATCGAGGAGAAGATCAGCAGCGAGATCCCGTTGCCGACCCCGTGCTGGGTGATCAGCTCCCCCAGCCACATCAGCAGGGTGCAGCCGGCGGTCAGGCAGATCACGATCAGGAAAACCTTGGTGGGGGTCAGCGTGCCGATCACGCTGGTCCCGGTCTGGCTGCCGAGCGAGCGGAAGAGGAAGACGTAGCCGAGCGATTGCCCGAAAGCCAGCCCGACGGTGAGGTAGCGGGTGTACTGGGTGATCTTTTGCTGGCCGACCTCGCCCTCTTTGGAGAGCCTCTCAAGCGAAGGCACCACCACGGTCAAGAGCTGCAGGATGATCGAGGCGGTGATGTAGGGCATGATCCCCAGCGCGAAGAGGCTGAGGCGCGAGAGGCTGCCGCCCGAGAAGAGGTTGAGGAAGCCGAGGATGCTGCTGCCGCCGAAGCTCGAGGAGACTTCCTTGACGGCGTTGACGTTGACGCCGGGCGCCGGGATGTAGGCGCCGAGCCGGTAGAGCAAGAGCATCGCCGCGGTGAAGGCGAGCTTCTTGCGGATGTCGGCGACGCTGAATGCGTTCGCGATCGTCCGGAGCATCAGGGCTCCAGAGTCTCGCAGGTGCCGCCCGCCGCCTCGATCTTCTGCTTGGCGGCGGCGCTGAAGGCGTGCGCTCTCACCGTCAGCTTGGTCGAGATCTCACCGCGGGCGAGGATCTTGACCGGCTCTGAGCGCTTTGCCAGGCCCTTCTCCTTCAGCGTCTCCGGCGTCACCTCGGCGCCGGCGCCGAAGCGCTCCTCAAGGTCGGCGAGGTTGACCGGCTGCGTCTTGGTCCTGAAGTTCTCAAACGGCATCGACTTCTTCATGTGCGGCCCGCGCAGCTTGCGCATCCGCATGTGGATCGGATTCTGCCCACCCTCATAACCGGCCTTTCGCTTGGAGCCCGCCCGAGCCCCGGCGCCCTTATGGCCCCGCCCCGAGGTCTTGCCGAGTCCACTCCCCTCGCCACGCCCCAACCGCTTGCGCGCTCGCCGCGAGCCGGGCTTGGGCTTCAGGCTGTGAAGCCCAATCTCCTCCGAGCGGGCTTTCTCAGCCATCGTTTACCTCGACCAGATGAAGACGACCCGAAGCTGGCCCTGCAGCTGCGGTGAGTCCTTGCGCTCTACAGCCTTCCCGATCCGCCCCAGCCCAAGTGCCTGAAGCGTCGCCCGCTGACTCGGATTGGTCCCGACAGCCGACCGAACCTGCTTGATCTTGACGGCGCTCATGAGACCTCACCGTCACCCGCCGGAGCCTCCTCGGCAACCGGGGCCTCAGCCTCAGCGACCGCGGTCTGCTCGGCTTGACCCCCCTCAGCCGGGAGCTCAGGCTTCTTCGCAGGCGTTCTCCTCGCTAGGCGCCCCTTCGGCCGCTGGCGCGGGGGCATCGGGCCCTGCGGGCGGGGTCGTGCTCGACTCCCCTGCCCCCGCGAGGGGAGCGGCGGCCGAGCCCCCTGAACCCGCAGCAGGCCCGCTCGAGCTGACCCCCAGCACTTGAAGACGCTCAGCCCACGAAGCTCAGCGACCTCCTCTGGCCGGCGCATCCGAATCAACCCGTCCATCGTCGCCTTGACCAGGTTGATTGGGTTCTGCGTCCCGATGCTCTTGGTCAGCACGTCGCGCACCCCCCCCAGCTCGAGCACCGCCCGCACGCCGCCGCCGGCGATCACGCCGGTACCAGGGCTGGCCGGGCGCAGCACCACGTGTCCGGCGCCGTAGCGCCGATGATCTTGTGGGTGATCGTCTGCCCGTATTTGGGGACGCGGATCAAGTTCTTGCGGGCGTCCTCGACGCCCTTTTGGATCGCCAGCGGGACCTCGCGGGCCTTGCCGTAGCCGATCCCGACCACGCCCTCCTCATCGCCGACCGCGACCAGCGCCGTGAAGGAGAAGCGCCGGCCGCCCTTGACCACCTTGGCGACGCGGTTGATCTCGATCACCCGCTCCTGCAGGTCGAGCCCGCGGGGGCTGACCGTCTCCACGTTTGTCGCATCCATGCCCTTCATCGCAAGCGGCCCACCGTAGCGGACTAGAAGGCCAACCCCCCCTCGCGCGCGCCTTCGGCGCCCCTGACGCGGCCGTGGTACTGATAGCCGCCGCGGTCAAACACGCAGCTCTCGATGCCGGCCGCCTTGGCGCGCTCGGCGAGCAGCTCGCCCGCCCGCTTCGCCTGCGCGGTCGCTGCGAGCCCCCGCAGCTGCGGCTCGATCCAGTTGACCGCCGCCAGGGTGTGGCCGCGATCGTCATCGACAAGCTGGGCGAAGACGCCGCGGTTGGAGCGGTAGACGGAGAGGCGCGGCCGCCCGGCCGTCCCGGTGACCCGGGCGCGGACGCGGCGACGGCGGCGCAGGCGGCGCTGCCTGGCGGTCAGGACGGTCATGCCTAGGCCCTCTTCCCGACCTTGCGCAGACGTGCTCGCCGCGGTAGCGGATGCCCTTGCCCTTGTAGGGCTCCGGCGGGCGGCGCTTGCGGATGTCCGCGGCAACCTGCCCCACCAGCTGCTTGTCGATCCCGCGCACGACGATCTCTGTCGGCTGGGGAACCTCGAACTCGATCCCTTCCGGCGCCTCGACCGAGACCGGGTGGGAGTAGCCGAGGGCCATCTCGATGTTTTTGCCCTTAAGCTGGGCGCGGTAGCCGACGCCCTGGATCTCCAGGCGCTTCTCAAAACCCTCGGTGACGCCGGAGACCATGTTCGCGATCAGGCCCCGGGTCAGCCCGTGCAGGGCGCGGTGCTCGCCACGATCGGTCGGGCGCTTCACCGTGATCGCCCCGTCGGCTTGCTCGATCGCCATCTCCGGCGAGAGAACCTGGGTCAACTCGCCCTTGGGGCCCTTGACCGGACGCGCCCTGGGGCGATCTCGACCGAAACGGCCTCGGGGAGGAGAATGGGCTTTCTTCCGATCCGGCTGATCCCAGGCTCACCAAACGTAGGCGACTACCTCGCCGCCGACGCCCTTTGCCTTCGCTTCGTGGCCGGTCATCACCCCGACCGAGGTGCTGATGATTGCGGTGCCGGTGCCGCCGAAGACCCGCGGCACCTGCTTGTGGTTGACGTAGCGGCGGCGCCCCGGGCGGGAGACTCGCTCGATGCCGATGATCACCGGGTGGCGATCCTCTGTGTACTTGAGGCTGATCTTCATCGCCTCGCCGACCCGCGCCGGCGCCGGCGCGAAGTCGCGGATGTAGCCCTGCTCCTTGAGGATCCGCGACATCTCCACCTTCAACCGCGAGGAGGGGACCTCCACCTCGTCGTGGCCGGAGCGCAGGGCGTTTCTGATCCGGGTCAGGTAGTCGGCTATCGGGTCGGTCTGCACTCCCTTGCTCACCAGCTCGACTTGGTCATGCCGGGGATGTAGCCCTCGTGGGCGGCGTTTCGCAGGCAGATCCGGCAGAGACCGAACTTTCGATAGTAGGCACGCGGGCGCCCCCAGCGACGGCAGCGGTTATAGCCCCGGGACTTGAACTTGGGCTTACGGCCCTGTCGAACCTTGCTCGAAGTCTTAGCCATCCTCTTGATTCTCCTCATCGGTCGGGCTCTCGGTGTTCTCCCACCCTCCTCGGCCTCCTCCTTCGGGCTTGGCGTAGGCCTCGGGGTTCTCCTCCTTAGCTGCTCCAGCGCCGCCTGCTCGGCCTCGGCCCGCGCGCGGGCCTCCTCCTTGTGGCGCTCGGCCTCGGCCTCGGCCTCCGCCTCGGCATCTGTTCCTCCGGGCCGGCCCTCTTTGGCGAAGGGCATCCCCAGCCCGAGCAGTAGCTCGAAGGCCTCAACATCGGTCCTCGCAGTGGTCGTAATCGTCACGTCGAGGCCGCGGACCTGATCGACCGAGTCGTAATCGATTTCGGGAAGATCAGCTGCTCGCGCACGCCCATCGAGTAGTTGCCGCGGCCGTCGAAGGAGCGCGGGTTGAGGCCGCGGAAATCGCGGATTCTCGGCACCGCGATCGCGAAGAGCCGGTCGAGGAACTCCCACATGCGGGCGCGTCGCAGGGTGACGGAAACGCCGACCGGCATCCCCTCGCGGACTTTGAAGGAGGCGATCGACTTGCGGGCGCGCCGCACGCTGGCTGCTGGCCGGCGATCGTCGCCAGCTGCCCCTGGGCAGCCTCGAGCTGCTTTGCGTCCTGCTTGGCCTCGCCAACCCCCATGTTGAGCGTGACCTTGACCAGGCGCGGTGCCTGCATTTGGGTCGAGTAGCCGAATTTGCCGATCAGAGCGGGGAGCACATCCTGCTGATAGCGCTCGCGCATGCGCGGCGGCGGCGCCGCTTGTCAAGTGGCTTTGCCGTCGCCTCCATCAGATCGACGCTCCGCTGCGCTTCGCGAACCGCTCACGCTTTCCGCCCGCGTCACTGCGCACTCCGACCCTGGTCGGTTTGTTGTCTTTGGGGTCGAGCAGCATCACGTTGGAGACGTGGATCGGCCCCTCCTTCTCGACGATCCCGCCGGCGTCGGCGCGCGTCGCGTCGCTTACGAGCGCGGCCGCTCGGCACGCTTGACCATGCTCAGGTGCTCGACGTAGACCCGGCGCTTCTTGGGCTCGGTGCGGATCACGCGGCCGGTCTTGCCTGCGTCCTTGCCGCCGATCACGATCACCTGGTCGTCAGTCTTGATCCGCATCGACTTGGCCATCAGAGGACCTCCGGCGCCAGCGAGACGATTTTCATGAAGTTCTTGTCGCGCAGTTCCCGGGCGACCGGGCCGAAGATGCGGGTGCCGCGCGGATTATTGCTGGCGGGGTCGATCAGCACCGCCGCGTTCTCATCAAAGGAGATGTAGGTGCCGTCGGGGCGACCTAGCGCCTTCTTGGTCCGCACGACGACGGCCTGGACGACCTCGCCCTTTCGCACGCTGCCCTGCGGGCTCACCTGCTGACGGTCGCTGTGATCACGTCGCCGACCCCCGCATAGCGGCGATGCGAGCCGCCCTTGACCCGGATGCAGAGGATCTCGCGGGCGCCCGAGTTGTCGGCCACCTTGAGTCGGGTCTCCTGCTGGATCACTTTGCCTTCTCCACGACCTCTACCAGCCGCCAGCGCTTGGTCTTCGACAGAGGCCTGGTCTCGACCACCCGCACCACGTCCCCCTCGCCGGCCTCGTTTCGCTCGTCATGGGCGTGCAGGGTCCGCGAGCGGCGCACGACCTTCTCATAGGTCGGGTGGCGCCGCGCGATATCGATCCGCACGACGATCGACTTCTGACCCTTATCGGAGACCACGATCCCTTGGCGGACCTTCGCCGCATTGGCGCTCCGCTCGGCAACCGGCGTCCCGGCCCCTCGCGGCCCCTTTGCCTCCCTTGGCCGCCGCCCGCTGCTTGCGCCGCAGCTCGGCATTCGCCTTGCGAGCCTCCGCCCGCTTTGCAGCCCGCTGCTCGGCGCTGAGCTGCGGCCGCGGCCTGGTGCGGGCGCCGCGAGCGCTCCAGGCGCTGCCTCTCCTTCCAGGGAAGGTCGTCCTCGGGGCTCGGCTCCGCGGCAGGCCTCGTCTCAGACCCTGCGCCCGCCTCAGCCGCCTCCGGCTCGGCGCCAGGGGTCTCGCGGCTCGCCGACTTCTCCTCCCCAGCCGAAGCCCGCATCGGCAGACTCCTCCGCTGGCTCCAGCCGGCGTGGAGCTCTTCTCCTCGCCCTATCTTGAGAAAGCTGGGGACTGTTCCGGCCCGGCGCCAGCCCTCGCCCTGAGGCTCCTCGGTTGTCTCGTTTTTCTGCTCGTCCTCGCTCATATCCTCTTCAGCTCTTTCTTGACGTCGATGCCACGCTCCCGCGCGACGGTCAAAAGCTTTGCACGTCCCGGCGCGCCACCGCAAGCCGCGAGGTGTTCTCAAGCTCGCCGGTAGCGTGCCGAAAGCGCAGGTTAAACGCCTCCTGCTTTGGCGTCGATCAGCTTCGCCACGAGCTCGTCGTCTTTTAAGTCGTGTACCTGGGCCGCCTTGATCGGGCCTTGGACCCCTCGCGCTTGACGAACTTGGTCTTCACCGGAAGCTTGTGCCCCGCCAGCCGCAGCGCCTTACGGGCCAACTCCGGGCACGCCGGCCAGCTCGAACATCACCCGGCCGGGCTTTACCACCGCTACCCAGCCCTCGGGGTTGCCCTTGCCCGAGCCCATTCGTGTTTCGGCGGGCTTCTTGGTGTAGGGCTTGTCGGGAAAGATGTTGATCCAGACCTTGCCGCCGCGTTTGATCTTGCGGGTCATCGCGATACGGGCGGCCTCGATCTGGCGGTTGGTGATCCAGCCGCGCTCCAGCGCCTTGATGCCGTACTCACCAAAGGAAACGCTGCTGGAACCCTTGGCGTTGCTGCGCATCCGGCCGCGCATCTGTTTGCGGTGCTTGACTCGTTTGGGCATCAGCATTAGCGACCGCCTCTCCCGCGCGAACCGCCCGCTCCCCGCCCGGACGTCCGCCGCGCCCAGCTTGGCCCTGCGGTGGCTCTCGATCAGAGGGGACCTGGTCGGAGCGAAAGCCCTCCGGCATCACCTCGCCCTTGTTGATCCAGCACTTGACGCCGATCCGGCCGGTCGTCGTCCGCGCCTCAAAGAAGCCGTAGTCGATGTCGGCACGCAGCGTGTGCAGGGGGACACGGCCGTCGGAATAGCCTTCAGTCCGCGCCATCTCAGCGCCGCCCAGTCGGCCGGAGACCTGGACCTTCACCCCTTTTGCGCCGGAGCGCATCGCCGAGGTCAGAGCCCGTTTCATCGCGCGGCGAAAGGCGACTCGGTCTGCAGCTGCTCGGCGATCGACTGTGCGACCAGCTTCGCGTCGAGCTCGGGGCGCTTTACCTCGCGGATGTTCACCTTCACCGGGGCGCCGGTCAACTTGTGCAGGTCCTTTCGCAGCGCGTCTACTTCGCTGCCCGACTTGCCGATCACGATGCCGGGACGGGCGGTGTGGATATCGACGGCGACCTCTCCGCGGCGCTCGATCGTGATGTCGGAGAGCCCGGCGTGGGCGAGCTTGCCGACGATGTGATCGCGGATCGCCAGGTCCTCCTGGAAGACTGTCGCGAAGTTTTTCTCGTCGAACCAGTTCGACTTCCAGTCGTGGATGTAGCCGACGCGGAAGCCCTCGGGGTGGATCTTCTGTCCCATCCGCTCCTCAGTCCTTTTCCGGGCTCAACGCCACGGCGATGTGGCTGGTCCGCTTGTGGATCGGCGTCGCCCGGCCCAGCGCCCGCGGCCGGAAGCGCTTCAGGATCGGCCCTTCATCGACGGTGATCTCGGCCACCCGCATCTCATCGGCGATCAGGTCATGGTTGTTCTCCGCGTTGGCAGCGGCGGAGTCGATCAGCTTGCGGATGTCTCCCGTGGCGCCGCGGGGTGAGAACTTGCAGCAGGGCGCGGGCCTTTTCGATGTGCAGGCCGCGCACCTGATCGGCGATCAGGCGAGCCTTGCGCGGCGCCACCCGCACGTAGCGGGAGCTAGCGCGGATGACGATCGGAGCGAGGTCAGGCTTAGGCGCGGCTTTTTTCTCCGGCGCCCTTGCC
>CAWDNP010000009.1:0-25483 GCA_963803755.1 uncultured Solirubrobacterales bacterium | reverse complement strand
CCTCCTCGACAAACTCCCAATCCCGTTCCCGCCCGGCAACGCACTTGGACAGCAGCAGATCGTGGATCTCAAGGCACCAGCCCGTCGCCCCGCCGGTGTTCTCGTTCCGGATCGGAACCAGCCGCCGCTTCCAGCCGGAGGGCGCTGTCGCCGTCTCCGGACCGACGGCATGTGCGTAGTAGCCGTAAGTTGCATCGAAATACGAGCCGTTGCCGAGGCTGTCCTCGATCTCGTCGCCTCGCTCGGGGTGGTTACGCGGATAGACGTCCGCATCGCGCGAGATGAGCAGCGACTCGGGAACAGAAGGGAACTGGCCGAGAATCGCCTGGCTCCCGACGACGGCGAGCTCGTTGTCTTCGGCGACGGCGGATGCGGCTCGGATGATGTGCTCGAGCTCTCGGCGGCGCACGGCCTCAACGAATCGCTTCGATAATCCGGTGGCGCTCCTGCTCGTTGAGCACCCCCGCGAACGGGCTGTTCTGGCGCAGGTCCTGTCCTTCTTCACCATCTGCTGCGATCGCGCGGGATATCTCGGGGAGCGGTCGGGAGAGAAGCTTGTGCCATTGCTCGGCATAGCGGGGGTGCAAATGCCCCTCGGAGGTCAACCGCTCGACCCGCTCCCGCGCCCCTTCGACCATCTGCTCGTTCAAGCGCTCCGCGACGATGGCGTGATAGGCCAAACCACGCCGCTCGGCGGTCTGGTGGCCGAATGGCGGGAGGGTCCGAGGGCGACATCCCCCTGGGGAAGGCACCGCAACAGACTTCGCGCCGTCTCGCCGATCGGCCAGCGCGGCAGCGAGGAGATGGCCCCTGCGCCCCCTCCTCCTCAGCTCGCCGATCGCTTCCCCGACCTCGATCACGAACTGCCGCGGCACCTCACGGCGCCCGCCTGGAGTGAGGACGATCGGAATCTGCCCGGCAGCGACCCAGCGATCGAGGGCGGTCTGACTCACCCCGAGGATTCGAGCGGTGCGAGAACGGGAGAGAGTCGGGCTGAGTTGGGACTCCAGATCACGGCGAACCGGTGATACGTCATCGACCACTGCGGGCACGCGCTCGGCACGGCGCAACCGGATGATGTTCTCGACCAGCTCCTTACTCTTGGTGACACTCGGCATGATGATCAGGCTAGACAATGCTGAAGAAATTTGCCGATTTTTCTCAATATTTGGCCTCCCACGTGAGGCACCTTGGCGCGCACGCACTTGGCGTGCCCGTGTGCCCTAATCCATGTCTTCATCGAAGTTCATCAATGAATTTGCTAAGCTCCCACCGTGCCCGAGCTGCCCGTGATCGAGTGCTGCACGCCGCTGGCCGGCTCCTCGCTTGCTGAAGGGCGAGCCGCCGAGATGGAGGCGGTCCTGAAGGCGTTGGCCGACCGCCACCGGCTGCGGATCGTCAACCTGCTGCTGCGGGCGGGCGGGGAGCCGGTCTGCGTCTGTGAGGTACAGCCGCTGCTCGGGCTCTCCCAGGGGACCGTCAGCCACCACCTCAAGCAGCTGGTCGAGGCGGGGCTGGTCGAGCGCGAGGCTCGCGGCACCTACAGCTACTTCTGCCTCGTGCCTGGGGCACTTGACGCGGTGCGCCAGGTCTTCTCAGCGCCGGCGCGGGTCGCCGCCCCGGCCCGCCGGGGCCGAGTCTCCACAGCGCCCGCCTGCTGCTGAGGAGAGGGATGGACGGTCGCCCCGACCTTCCCCGTCGCGCCGCCGCCGAGGCGATCGGCGCCTTTACCCTGGTCTTCGCCGGCTGCGGCGCGATTATCACCGAGGCCGAGCACCCCGGTTCCCTTGGCACGGTCGGCATCGCCCTCGTCTTCGGCCTGGTGATCATGGCGATGGTCTATGCGACCGGCCACCTCTCCGGGGCCCACCTCAACCCCTCGGTGACCCTCACCTTCACCCTCACCCGCCACTTCCCGGCCCGCGAGGCGCTCGCCTACATCTGCGCCCAGCTGCTCGGCGCAATCGCCGCCGCCGCCCTGCTGGCGGCGGTCTGGCCCAGCCAGCCGGCGGCGCTCGGCACCACGCTGCCCACGGTCGGCGCCGGCAGCGCCCTTGTCTATGAGGCCGTCCTCACTGCCTTCCTGATGTTCACGATCATGGCCGTGGCAACCGACACCCGCGCGGTCGGCGCCGGCGCAGCGATCGCGATCGGCGGCGTGATCGGCCTCGACGCCCTCTTCGGCGGCCCGATCACCGGCGCCTCGATGAACCCGGCGCGCTCGATCGGACCCGCCCTCGTCTCCGGCGAACTACACGACCTCTGGATCTACATAGTCGCTCCGATCGCCGGTGCGGCGATCGGAGCCTTTGCCTACCAGCTGGTGCGCGGCGAGCACCAACCGAGCCGACCGACCGAAGACGTTCCCGGAGCGGACGAGATCGCCCCATCGACGGTCGCGGCCGGTAAGGGCTGATGGCACGGGTCCTCTTCGTCTGCCTCCATAACGCCGGGCGCTCGCAGATGAGCGAGGCGCTCTTCGCCCGCGACGCGGCTAATCGCCACGAGGCGCGCTCGGCCGGGACCGCCCCTGGCGACCGCGTCCACCCCGAGGTGGTCGAGGCGATGCGCGAGCTGGGAATCGACCTGAGCACCCACCTGCCGCGCGAGCTCACCGACGAGGATGCCGAGTGGGCCGACATCGTGGTGACGATGGGCTGCGGTGACGAGTGCCCATTCATTCCCGGGAAGCGTTACCTCGACTGGGACCTTCCCGATCCCAAGGACCGCCCGCTGGAGGAGGTCCGCGCCACCCGAGAGGAGGTCGGGCGTCGGGTCGGCGAACTGCTCGACGAGCTCGGCTGAGCAGAGCGCTGGCCTTCCAGCTCCGCAAGAAGCTTCATTAGGTTGCGCTTCTGCTTGTGCGCCTCTCGGATCTGCTCCAGGTACGCCGGGAACTCGACCGCGTGTCCTGTTCGGGCCATCAAATCTCGGACCTTGACGAGTAGATTGGTGGCATCGCGGTAGCCGGCCTTGGTCTTGCGTTCGATCGTCGGCTCGACCTGCTCGCGATAGATGATCAGGGCCTCCCAGGGCTCGGCCTCCTCGAGGGCCTCGGCGAGCGCCAGCCAGACCTCTTGCCGGCAACCGCCCTCCCGTGCGTCTCGAAGGGCGGCCGCCGCATCACCCTCCCAGAAACGGATGCGTACGAGCTCCGTGGCGTCAAGATAGGACCAGCCATAACCTCGCGCCCGTCCCTCGTCCTGCGAAGCGGCGATCCGGTCTCCGAGCACATCGAGGGCACGGCCGCACATCTCATCCCAACTCCCGGCTTCCTCCGCATACGGCTTGAGATCTTCGTAGGAGCCAAGGCCTGGATGGGCATCGAAAAGACTCCACATCAGCTCCGCCGACTGATCGTGCTCGCCCCGCTGCCGATGGGCACCGGCCAGGAAGGTTATGAGGCGGGAGTCGGGTTGGTCGGAGAATGCCTCCATCCCCCGCTCCGCCCACTCGAGCGCATCATCGCCGCGATCCGCTTCCGCATAGATCTCTGCGATGCGAAGGAATGAGTACGGCGAGGAGAGATCGTGCGAGAGCACGGCGACCATGTCGTCCACGTCGCCGGACTGCTCGGCCAGGAGCTTCATCGCGTAAGTGATCCGGAAGCGCCCGCTACGTTCTGATAGTTCGTCCCCGGTCACAAGGAAAGGCACGGAGCGCTTCGCGCGAGGATCGTCCTGCGGGCACAGCGCCGGCAGGCGTTCCCACTCAGCCCGCACAAGCTCCGCGTAGCGCCTTCGGCCCATTTCCCCCAGCAGCGGCGCGTACACCTCGATCGCGTCGTAGAAGAGCTCGTAATCGGTCGCCATCATCCGCTCGAAGAGGCGCTCCGCGAGCCGGACCGGGTCGAGGTCGGCCTGCTCGCAGGCCTCCAGGTGGAGGCGCTGGAGGCTGTCGAAGGCGACACTCAGATGGCCGTCGGAGTCATCGACCCGCCCGCCGGTACGTTCGATTGCCGTACAGCAGTGCTCGATCAGGTCGACTGCCTCAGCCGCATGCCCGACGGCGAGAACGGCTCGAAGCGATCCGATCGTCTCGTCAAGGGTGCGGGAGTAGTCGTAGGCCTCGGCATAGCTGACGAAGCCGCCGGGATCGACGGCGCGGTCAATCGCATCGCGAAACGCGGCCATGTCGACGCCGCCCTTACCCGTAGCTGCTCGCAGGCGCAGGCGGTCGAGGAGGCGCTCGTCCTCGCGTGCCTCCTCGAGCAGTAGGTCGATGAGCTCCCTCTTCTTAAGCGATGCGAGGTGATCCCGGACATCGTCGAGCGAGATCGACGCGGACGCGTCGTCGCCCGCCTCAAGCGCCGCGAGGCCGGTGGCGACGCAGTGCTTGCAGAAGGCGCCGCTGAGTCCCACCGGGCAGGAGCAAGAGGCCTTCAGCTTCCCGTCCTCCTCCCACAGCTCCACCCGGTAGCGATGGGTGCCCTGCACACTGGCTTCTACACTTGCCTCGCTCCGAGTCAGTCGCGCCACCTGGCCGGAGGTCGCGTAGTCAACACCGCGCTCGTAGGAGCGGGCGCCGGCGAGGCGGCGCAAGTTCGGCTCGTCGAGTAGTTGGGCGAGAGAACTCACGGCCGCCGATTTTGCCCGACGCCGCGGCGACCTTAATGACCTTTCGGTTGCGCGCTGACTGCACAAATCAGCTACACAGGGCATGCCATGGCCGCGGAACCAGCGAAGCAAGGAGGCAAGGCGCAGGACTTGGTGGTGGTCTCGCCGCTGAAGAGCTGGGCCTGCGCCGAATGCTCCGGCACGGGCGACTTCTTGACGATGGAGGACGAGGGGCCACTCTGCCTGGGCTGCGCCGACATGGACCACCTGGTCTACCTCCCCGCCGGCGACGCGGCGCTCACCCGCCGCGCGAAGAAGGCCAGTGGCCTCTCGGCGGTGGTCGTGCGCTTCAGCCGAGCGCGGCGACGATACGAGCGGCAGGGAATCCTGGTGGAGGAGGATGCGCTCGTCCGGGCCGAGCGCGAATGCCTGGCAGACGAGGAGTCGCGAGCGCGGCGCAAGGTTCGCGAACAAGCGCGCCGAGCGGAGGAGGATGGAGAACTCCGAGCGAAGGCAACAAAGGAGATTCTGCGGCTCTACCCGAGCTGCCCCTGGGATCGCGCCGAAGAGATCTCGCGCCACGCCTTCACGCGGGGAAGCGGCCGAGTGGGACGCACGGCGGCTGGTCGCGGCCTCAACCCCGAGGCGCTGACCCTCGCCGTAGCCGCGGCGGTGCGGCACGTAGATACGCCGTATGACGAACTGCTGATGACGGGCATGGACAGGCTCAAGGCGCGAGCTTACGTGCGGCCCCAAGTCGAGCAGGTCATGGCCGGTTGGAAGGAACAGACGACTGCGGAAAGTTGACTCGGCCTACGCTGAGTCAATTCCGAGAATCATCCCGAGGGCCTGCTCGACCTCACGAAGGGTGTCAGCCTTCGCCTCGCCGAACCGGCGAAGTAGACGCTTGCGAGCCACAGCCCTGACACCGCGGCAGACCGCGACGCTGGTGCGCTCAATGCCTTCGTCGGGAGAAACTTCCGGTCGGAGCGGTGAGGCTGCACGTGAGCTGGACAGCGGGACGACGACGATCAGCTCGTCTTCCAAGCCCGTGGAGATCTCATCGACCGACACCACGAGCGCGGGACGGTTCTTTCCGGGCTCCCCTTTCCGCGCGGCACCGAGCGAGGTCAGCCAGATCTCACCGCGCCGTGGTTCAGTCGACGCCATCGCCGAGGGTTGTCTCCCAATCGCGCTCCTCGGCCTTCACAGCGGCGACGCCGGCGTCCGCCCGAGTGGCATCCCGCTCTGCGCGGAAGATCCCCTCGCGGGCGACATCATGAGCAAGATCGGTCAACATCGCCGACAGGGAGACGCCGCGCTCGCCTGCCTGCTGGGCGAGAAGATCACGGGTCTCACGGGTCACCCGGATGGTGGCGGTCTCGGTAGCCATGCAAAGCATTGTAGCGCTACTGCTTGGCGACATGAAGAGGCTATTTCCATGGCTGCGGATTCCCGTTCTGGAAGGCCTCTCTTGCTCCGGCTGGGGGTGGAGCACCTACAAGAGGTCGCCGACGCGCTCGGCATGGGGGTCGGGGGTACGGTCAGCTACGCGGTGCCGGCGCAATGGATCTCCCTGCATTGCGGTCTCTACCATCCGTGGAATGAGAAGCACGCCGCTCCTAATCGAGGCGACTCCCGGAGACGACTACACCGTCTACGTCCGCTTCGAGGACGGGGCCGAGGCAGAGGTGGACCTCGGCTATCTCGCTTATCTCGGCGGCGTCTTTGAGCCGCTGCGCGACCCCGAGTACTTCCGCCAGCTGCGCGCCGACCCTGAACTCCGCACGATCGCCTGGCCCAACGAAGCCGACATCGCGCCGGAGACGCTCTACGCGCACGCCCAGCGCGCTGCCGGCGCGGCTATATAGGAAGCTGAGATCGCCGCCGTCACCGACGTAGAACTCCTGGCAGAGGATGGATGTCTACGCACAGCTGGAGCAACGGGTCAAACGCGCCCACGGCAAGAGCTTCGACCGGCTCGTTCGCCGCTCCCGCGAGCAGGTCAAGGGTCTCCCGCTAGACGCCACCGGCGATGCGGAAAGCTCCGAGGACGCCCGAAGTGGCTCCGAAGTGGCTCGCGCGCCAAAAAGGCTCCGAATCAGGTCAAAGCGGCGATCGAGGCAAGCGGGCCGAAACCCGCTTGCTATCTACCTTCCGGCTTATGGCGAGGGCCGGAATCGAACCGGCGACACCACGATTTTCAGTCGTGTGCTCTACCAACTGAGCTACCTCGCCTCGGCAGAACGCTCGGCCGGAGCCGAACAGGGCGAAGGCTATCGACCGCAGGCGGGAAGGGCTGACTGCATTGGGCATGGGCCGAGCCGGTGCAGCGCTTGCAATCGCCGCCGTGGTGGTGGCGGGAGGGCTTGCTGTCTCCGGAGGGTCGCGGGCCGATCCGCGAACGCCGCCGGCCCTGCCGGGACTGGCGGCGCCGTTCCTCGGCACGGCGGTGGTGGGGGACGGGGGACGGACGGCGGCGGTCGACTCTTACGGGGACGTGGTTAACGTGCAGGCGGGTGGACCGGCTGGGCGGGCGCTGCTGAACGTCCCGGCCGCGCGGCAGGCCGCGGGCAACGTGTCGCCGGCCAGCGCGATCGTGCCACGGGTCGCGGTGGAGGGGCGGCGGCTCCCCCTCTGGCGCGCCGACTCGGTCAGTCAGCGCTATGTCGCCGGGACGAACGTGCTGCGGACCGAGGCGCGCTTCGGCGATGTCCGCGCCACCGTCGTTCGCTCGATCGGCGGGCCAGCGGCGGGCCGGGCCGAGCGCCGCTGGGTGTCGCGGGCGCGGGCGCTGGGTGCTGGGGCGCCGGGGTGGGCGCAGCGGATGTACGTGCGCTCGCTGCTTGTGCTGCGGGCGCTGACCGACCGGCGCACCGGGGCGGTCGCCGCCGGGGCCCGGGAAGGGTGGGCCTACGTTTGGCCACGCGATGCGAGCGCCGTGGCGATCGCCCTCTCCTCGGCGGGCTATCGCGGTGAAGCACGGCGGGTGGTCCGCTTCCTGCTCGGGCTGAGCTTGGGGTCGGCCGCCCGGTTCCGCGGGACTGGACAGCCGGTTGCCGGCCGGCCAGCGGAGGGCGACGCGGCCGGCTGGGTCGCAGCCGCCGCCCACGCCGTCGGCCTGCCGCCGCCCCACCGCCCCTACGCGTGGAGGGACCGCCCCGACTACCAGGAGGGAGAAGGGGGGACTACCTCGCCAACGCGGTCGCCTCCGGCCTCAGCGCCACTCGCATCCGCGCCCTTTTCGCGACCCGGCGCGGCTTGGAGCGGCGGGCGGGCGAACCGAGATCGGGGTTGGACTCGGCCGCGGCCTGGGCGGTGCGGCCGTTCCCCCGGCCGGCACTTTTCCCACTGGTCCGCCGCTCGCTGCGGCGGCTGCTGGCGCATCAGAGCCGCTTTGGGATCGTCCCGTCCGAAGATTGGCCCGACGGCGAACCGTGGACCGCGCCCACGGCCTGGACCGCCTGGAGCCTTGCCGCGCTCGGCGAGCGGCGCCAGGCCCTGCGTCTGATGGGCGACCTGCGCCGCGACTCGACGCCCACCGGGATGCTCCCCGAGCGAGTCGGCGCGCGCACCGGTCTTCCTCGCTCCACCACCCCGCTGGCCTGGTCGCACGCTTTCGCGATCCTTGCCCTGCGCCAGCTCTGGCCGTGAGTCAGACCGCTCGCCTTACACGGTGGCCATGTTAGGCGGCGGCCGCCCTTTTACCGGATGAACCAGGCGTGGGTCCGCTGGCTACGTCGTCCGCCTCAAAGGAACCGCGATCAACTCAGATCGCGTCGAGTGCGGCGGCCACAGCCTCCGCCGCCGACTCGGCCAATACGACGCCGGGGGAGCCCTGCATCTTGCCCTGGCCGGTGAGGTCCCAGCTGCGCAGGGCGATCACGGTCTTCTCGAAGGTGCGAGCGTGGCCGATCTCTGAGAGGGTGCCCCACTCGCCGCCGACTGCGATCACCGCGTCGCCGCTGGCGACGACGGCGAGGTTGCGCGCGTAGCCGATCGCGGTGGCGACGACGTGGGTGCAGTGCGGGTTGGCGTCTGTGACGGAGGCGCCGGGGACGATGCCGATTACGGTGCCGCCGGCCTCGGCCGCCCCGCGCGCCGCCGCCTCCATCACGCCGCCGAGGCCGCCGCAGATGACCGCGACGCCGGCCTCCGCCAGCCGCCTTCCCACCTCCTCGGCGAGCAGCGCGACCTCGGAGTCCTGCGGGCAGTCGCCGGTCCCGATCACCGAGACCTGTCTCACGGGCTGGAGCCTTGCATCAGCCGCATAAGCTCAAGGGCGCCGGCCTTGTGGAGCGGTTCGTTGAGGTTGCCGCACTTTGGGCTCTGCACGCAGGAGGGGCAGCCCGACTCACAAGGGCACTCGGCGATCAGCCGCTCGGCATCGTCGAGCAGGCGCTCGAAGCACTCATAGCCGCGCCGGGTTATGCCTACTCCACCGGGGTGGCCGTCGTAGACGAAGATCGTCGCGCGGCCGGTCTGGAAGTGGACGTTGGTAGAGAGGCCACCGATGTCCCAGCGGTCACACATCGCGATCAGCGGCAGGACGGCTATCTGGCCGTGCTCGGTGGCATGCAGGGAGCCGAGCAGGGCGTCGGGCGCCAGCGCCGCGCTCAGGCGTTCCGGCAGCACGTACCAAAGGGCTTGGGTGAGGAAACTCTGCTCGGGCAGCTCCAGTGCCACGATGTCGATCGGCTCCTGCTCGGAGATCGAGACCCGCTGAAAGGCGATCACCTGCTCGGTGACGGAGACCTCGCCGAAGTGCAGGTCGACCCCCGCCACCTGGCGCTGCTCGCGCATCCGCTCGACGTAGATCTCGGTCTCCTTCTTAGGACGCGTGTACCAGTCGCCGTCGAAGCGGGAGACGATCGCGCGGCGGCCCTCCACGTCGAGCAGCTCGACCTCATAAGAGCGGCCCAAGTGAAGGTAGACGGCGCCGGGGTGGATCGTGGTGAAGGCGCGCTCGGCCTCGACCAGGCCGAGCATCTCGCCCGAGTCGCGCTCGATCACCGCGACCGAGTCGGCTGAAGCCGAGCGCAAGGCGATCTTCGAGGCGACGAACTCGCTACGGCGAGGCAGCAGCCGAGTGCCGGCGCGGCGCAGCTCCCCCTCCGCCGCCAACCGCTCGGCCCGCTCGCGCCACCCCGGCCCGAAGATCTCCTCGTCGGCGTCGGTGAGCGGCAGCTCGTAGGCGGCCGCGAGGAGGTGCCGAGCCGCGATCTGATCGTTGGAGGGATCGAGGATCGCCGCCTCGACCGGGCGCTCCAGAAACTCGTCGGGGTGGCGGCAGAAGAACTGGTCGAGCGCGTCATGGCCGGCGACGTAGATGGCAAGCCCGCGCCGCCGCCGCCCGGCCCGACCCCACATCTGCCGCAGACTGGCGACGGTGCCGGGGAAGGTGACGCAGATCGCCGCATCCAGCTCGCCCACATCGATACCCAGCTCAAGCGCATCGGTGGCGACCACGGCCAGCAGCTCGCCGGAGCTCAGCCGCGCCTCGATCTCGCGCCGCTGCTGCGGGGTGTAGCCGCCGCGGTAGGGGGCGATCCGCTCCGCCAGGTCTTGCTTACCCCGCGCCGCGAGATTGTCGCGGGCGAAGCGCTGGATCAACTCGATCCCCCGCCGGCTCTTCAGGAAGCAGATCGTCCGCACGCCCTGGGAGACCAGCTCGACGAGCAGGTCCGCCGCCTCCGAAAGCGCCGAGCGCCGAGCGCCGAGCGCCCTGTCGGTCAGCGGAGGGTTCCACATCGCGATCTCCCGCCCCGCCCGCGGCGCCCCGTCGTCGTCGATCAGCTCGAACGGAGTCCCGACCAGCCGCTCGGCCAGCTCGAGGGGGTTGGCGATCGTCGCCGAGGCGAGCAGGAAGCGCGGCTCGGAGCCGTAGGCGCGCGCCACACGCCGCAGCCGCCGCAAGACGTTGGCGACGTGGGAGCCGAGCACCCCGCGGTAGGTGTGGGCCTCATCGACTACGACCCAGCCGAGGTTCGCCATGAAATCGCCCCAGCGCTTGTGGTGGGGCAGCAGGCCGATGTGGAGCATGTCGGGGTTGGTGAGGACGAGGTTGTTGCGGCGCCGGATCGCAGGGCGCTCCTCGCGCGGGGTATCGCCGTCGTAGATCGCCTCGCGCAGGCCGGGCGGGCGCAGCTGGCCGAGCTTTCGCGCCTGGTCTTGGGCGAGCGCCTTGGTCGGGTAGAGGTAGAGGGCGCGTCGTTTGGGCTCGCGAGCGATGCCGTCCAGCACCGGCAGGTTGAAGGCGAGGCTCTTGCCGGAAGCGGTGCCGCTGGTGATGATGAGGTTAGAAGAGGCGGCGGCCTCCAGCGCCTGGCGCTGGTGGGAGTAGAGGCGATCGATCCCGGCGGCGCGCAGCGCCGCCGCAAAGCCGGGATCGAGGGAGGCGGGCAGCGCCACCCGCCGCGCCTTGCGCTGATCCTCGGCGCCCTCGGCGACGATGCGCCCGTCGCGGCGGGCCGGGTCGATCGCGATCGACCAGGGCGACTCCAGCAGGCTCTTCGCCACTAGGCGGCGCTCCGGGCGGCCCGCGCGATCCGCCCCGCGACCCTGACCGCCTGCAGCGAGCTGCGATCGTGGATGCGGAGGATGTCGGCACCGCTGCGGACCGCCAGGGTGGTGGCGGCGACGGTGCCCCACTCGCGCTCAGACGCCGGCAGCCGTCCCTCCCAGGACCCCCCCAGCAACGCGCCGATGAAGTCCTTGCGCGAGAGGGAGACGTAGAGCGGCAGTCCCAGCGCGCGCAGCTCGGCGAGCCGGCGCAGGACCTCCAGGTCCTGCTCGGGGCTGAGGTCGAAGTCGAGTCCGGGGTCGATGGCGATCTGCTCCTCCGCCACCCCAAGCCCTCGGGCCAACTCGACCCTCGCTTCAAACCAGACCCTCAGGTGATCGACCACGTCACCGTAATCGCGCCAGGGCCGGTCCACCCGCGGCGGCCCCTCGATATGCATCAGCACGTAGCCGCAGCCGGTTTCCGCCAATAGCCCGAACATCTCCTCGGAGCCTCCCGAGATGTCGTTGACGGCGACCGCGCCCGCCACCAGAGCCCGCCGTGCCACCTCAACCGAGAAGGTGTCGGCTGACACGGGTACCCCCGCCGCGGCCAAGCCTTCGACAGCGGGAACCAGCGCCGCGGCCTCCTCCTGCGGATCGACAGGAGGCCCGCTCCGCGCCGCAACCGCTCCCACGTCGAGCATGTCGAACCCGGCCTCGACCAGCCCCAACCCGTCCCTCACGGCCTGCTCAGACGTCCCGCTCCGAGCGCCCTCGAACATCGAGTCGACGGTCACGTTGACGATCCCAGCAGCAACCGGCTGAGCGAAGTCGAGGGTGCGATCGGCGAGTCTCCACACGTCGGCTACCGTAGCGGCCGCGCCCATGCCCCTGAAGTGCGTCTATACCGACCTCGACGGAACCCTGCTCGGCAGTGACAGCTCCCTCTTCCGCGACGCCGAAGGCGCCTTCTCCCTCGCCCAGGCCCGTGGCCTGGAGGCCTGCCACCGGGCCGGGGTCGAGGTCGTGATCATGTCGGGCCGCCGCGAGCCCCAGGTCCACGAGGCGGCTCGCCTGATGGGGCAGAACTCCTATATCTATGAGGCCGGCTGCGCCTTCGCGATCGATGGCGAGACGACGCTGCTGACCGGCGAGCTGGTCCCTGACGAGAACGGCACCGTCTATGAGCAGATCGAGGAGCGGGGCATCCCGAAGCTGCTGTTCGAGCACTTCGATGAGCGACTCGAATATCACTCCCCCTGGCACCACGGCCGCGTCCTCTCCCACCTCTTCCGCGGCAAGGTCGACGTCGAGGAGGCCAATGCGCTGCTCAGAGAACGCGGCCACGAGGACCTGCGCCTGCTCGACAACGGCGCGATCGGTCGCGAGATGCCCGCCCTCGAGGGACCCGCTCACGCCTACCACCTCGTCCCCAACGTGGTCAGCAAGGCCGGCGCCGTCGCCGCCCACGCCCGCGTCCGGGGCTACGAGCGCGCCGAGTGCATCGCAGTGGGCGACTCGGTCGAGGACCTGGAGGTGGCTAGTGCGGTCGGGCGCTTCTTCGTCGTCGCCAACGGGCCCGAGCGCGACCCCGGCCTGCGCGGCGCCCTCACCGACTGGGACAACGTCACCGTCACTGAGGGCCACATGGGAGAGGGCTTCTACGAGGCGGTCGTCTCGACCCTCATCGAGCGGCACTGAGCCCGCGCTCAGTGCGAAGAGAGGACGGGCACGCCCCTCCCCGCCGGGCGGGTGGAGGCCGGAAGGCGACCCCTCTAGTATCGGAGCCCAACCCGGAGTCGAGGAGGAGCGCCCCGTGTCCCAGGAGACCGCGACGGTAGCCGAGCAGGAGTACCTGGAGATCATGTTCTGGCTGGAGGAGGCCGGGCTGCCGATGACCGGCGCCAACGTCGCCCGCGCGATGCAGCTCTCCCCCCACCGTGCACGAGATGATCGGCCGCCTCATCGAGGACGGCTACGTCGAGCGCAGCGCCGACAAATCGCTTGAGTTCACCGCGTCGGGCCGCGAGCACGCCAGCCACATCGTCCGCCGGCACCGGATGATCGAGCGCTTCCTCACTGACGTGCTCGGCATTCCCTGGGATGAGGTACACGAGGAGGCGGAGCGAATCGAGCACGCAATGTCGCCGGTGCTGGAGGAGCGGATGCGGGCTGCGATCGGCGACGCGACGACGTGCCCGCACGGTCACCCAATCGTCGAGGGCGCTCGCGAGCAGGGCTCGCTACTAGCCGACGTCGTGGTCGGCGCCGACGTGCGCGTCCTGCGCTTTGAGAATGAGGCCGAGGACCTGCTGCACTACCTCAAGGACGCCGGGCTGAGCCCGGGGCTGGAGGGCAAGGTCGCGGACTCAGACGAGAACGGCGTGACGATCGTCTCCGCCGACGGCTCCCACCAGGTCAGCCGCAGCGTCGCCGAGACGGTCTCGGTTCGCGCCGACCCGGCTCCGCCCCCGCGCGCGGCGATCCCCGAGCAGCTCATCCTGTCCTCGGATCGATACGGCCGCTAGGCGGGCGAGCCGGCGCGGACGCGGTACAGCGCCCGGGCGATGCGGGAAACGCCCTCGGCGATCCGCTCCGCCGGCACCGGGGCAAAGGAGAGGCGGAGGCTGCTCTCGCCGCCCTCCAGCATGAAGTCGGGGCCGGCGACGAAGGTGGCCCCTTCGCCCTTTGCCTCGGCGAGCAGCGCCGGCGCGTCGGTGCCCTCGGCGAGGTCGAGCCAGAGGAAGTAGCCGCCGCCGGGAACGACGAACTCGGCCTCGGGGATTCGCTCGCGCAGCGCCGCCATGAGCGCGTCGCGGCGCTCGCGCAGCGCCCCCTTGACGAACTCGATGTTGCGGTCAAGCGCCCCGGAGCGGCACAACTCCAGCACGATCGCCTCGGCCAGCATGTTGGGGGAGATGTAAGTCTCGTTGGCCCGCATGGCCATCTTGGCGATCTCCTCGGGGGGGCCGGCCAAGTAGCCGACCCGCACCCCGGGGCTGACCGTCTTTGAGAACGAGGAGGCGTGGATGACGCGGCCTGCACGGTCGATCGAGAGCATCGTCTCCAGCGCCTCGCCCTCGAAGGGCAGCTCCCGGTAGGGGTCGTCCTCGAAGACCCAGAAGCCATGCTCGGCGGCCAGCTCGACCAGGCGCGCGCGCTTCTCGGTCGAGAGCGTGCAGCCGGCCGGATTGTGAAAGTTGGGAATGATGTGGGCGAGCTTGACCGGCCCCGCCGCGAGCGCCGCCTCGAAGGCCGCGAGGTCGACCCCGTCTGCCTCGAGCGGAACCGGCACCAGCTCGACTCCCAGGCGCTGCAGGAGAAGCAGCGTCCTGTCGTAGGAGGGCTGCTCGACGAGCACCCGGTCACCCGGCTCCAACAGATGCTCGAACAGCATCGCCCCAGCCTCCAGCGACCCGTTGGTGACCATCACCTGCGAGGCGTCGAGCCCCCCGTGTCTCTCGGCAATCCACTCACAGAGGCCCGGATGCCCGATCCCAGTCCCATAGGAGAGCGCCCGATCCCAGTCCTGGGCGAGGGCGATGGCAGCCGCCTCCCGGACCGCATCGTGCGGGAGGATGTCGGCGCTGGGCGCGCCACGGGCAAAGGAGATCGTTTCGCCGGCCATCGGGTCCGACCCTAGCAACGCCCCCGCGATCGCACGGTTCTCGGCGCGTTCAGCGATGCCCTCGCCGGCGGTGGGCGCCGATGAGCTTGACGAAGCGCGTGTGGGTGGTCTTGAAGCCGTTTTCGTCGGTGGCTACCACCTTTAGCTGGGCGTCAGCCGCGCCGCCGCTGCGCAGCGCCCGCAGGACGGCGCGGCGGGCGCCCCGCGGCACTGACACGCTCAGCTTCCTCCATGCGCCGGCCGTGAGCGACGCCCGCGCCGAGCCGATCCGCCGCTTCCCGGACACTGCCCTCCCACGTCGCAGGGTGGTCGTCACGACAACGGCGCTGGCGTTTACCCTGCACGCCTCCTGCGGGCACTGCGCGAAGACGTTGAGCCACCCGCGCACGCGCTGTCGCCTGGCGCCGGCGAGGCGGAGCACTGGCCCCTTGTCGTCGGCCACGACGATCGTGGCGGTGGTGTGTGCGACGGCGGAGCCGTTGCAGGAGGCGGTCTGCCCGGTGTAGATGAGTTCGGTCGAGCAGCCTTCGTTGTCGGTGAGCGTGAGGCTGACCGTGTAGGTGCCCGGCCGCGTGTAGGTGTGCGTGAGGGTTGCCTGTGAGCCCTTCGAGCGGGTGCCGTCGCCGAATTCCCAGGCATAGGTGGCGATCGTGCCGTCGGGATCCTTGGAGGCGCCGGCGTGGAAGGTGAGCTTTTGCCGGGCGATCCCCTTCGGCGGCGTGATCAGGAAGGAGGCGGTGGGGGGCTGGTCGGGGGCGATCGCGATACCAGCGGGTTCTTTCCCGACCGGGATCGAGGCCGAGAGGACGTTGGTTGCCGTGTTGACCACGGTGACCACGCCGCCACCCGAGTTTGAGACGTAGAGCTGCGAGCCGCCCGGGTTCACCGCGACGCCTTCGGGGCCGTTGAAGCCTGTGATCGCCGTGCCGGGCGCGCTCGTGGCGGTGTTGATTGGGGTCAGGGTGCCGGCGCCGAAGCCGGCCGCGTAGGCAAGCGTGCCGCTCGGCCCGACTGCAATTCCGGACGGCTGGGCGCCGACCGTGATCGGCGTGCCCACCACCTGCCCGTTGGTGGGATTGAAGGCGGTCACAGAATCCGCGCCGCGGTTGGTGACGAAGGCGCGCCCGCCGCGCGGGCCGATCGCGATCTGGGAGGGCCCCAGGGCGTCGGGGACCGTGCCGGTCACCGCTCGGGTGGTCGTGTTGATGATCGAGACAGCGCCTCCTTTCTGGACGACGAAGGCGGCAGCGCCGTCGGGGGAGATGGCGATCCCGTCGGGTTCGCTCCCGACTTCGATCGGCGTGCCAACCACCGTGTTGCTCGCGGTGGCGATCACCGAGACCTTATTGTCACCCGAGTCGGCGACCCAGGCGGTCTGACCGTCGGGGGAGATCGCGATGCCACGCGGCTTGGAGCCCACACCGACCGCGATCGTGCCAACCACCGTGTTGCTCGCGGTGGCGATCACCGAGACGGTGTCGTCGATTTCGTTGGTTACGTAGGCAAACTGCCCGTCAGGGGTGATCGCCACGTCGCGCGGCCCGACGCCGACCGGGATTGACCCGGTCGCGGAGTTCGTTCCCACGTCGATGACGGAGACGGTCCCACTGCCGGCGTTGGCGACGTAGGCGTTACGCGCGGCGGCAGCCGGTGCAGCCATCGCCAAGGCTGCGACCAAGAAGGCCGAAAACGCGCAGCGCTTGAATCCCCTGAGCCGACTGGAAAACATCGCACCCCCCTTCGCTCGCTTGCGACGTCTACTCCCCAGACACGCCAGCCAGGTGAGAGTTGCGCCTAGCCGCGCAGCGTCTCGACGGCGATTCTGGCCGTCTCGGTCGGGCTTTCGCCGACCCGCACGCCCTTGGCTTCTAGCGCTTCCTTCTTTGCCTGCGCCGTGCCCGAGGAGCCGGAGATGATCGCGCCGGCGTGGCCCATCTGCTTGCCGGGGGGTGCCGTGAAGCCGGCGATGTAGGCGACGACCGGCTTGGAGATCTCGGCAGCGATGAACTCGGCCGCCCGCTCCTCGGCGTCGCCGCCGATCTCGCCGACCATCACGATCAGCTCGGTCTCGAGGTCGGCCTCAAAGAGGGTGAGGATGTCGATGAAGTCCGAGCCGACGATTGGGTCGCCGCCGATGCCGACGATCGAGGAGTTGCCCTCGCTCGCCTGCTTCAGCTCGTTTCCGATCTGGTAGGTCAAGGTGCCCGACTTGGAAACGACGCCGATCTTGCCCCGGTCGAAGAACTGGGCGGGGATGATCCCGACATTGGCCTTGCCGGGCGAGAGCACGCCGGGGCAGTTGGGGCCGATCAGCCGCACTCCGGCCTCTTTCGCTTTCCAGTAGGTCTTCAGCATGTCGAGCACGGGGATGCCCTCGGTGATCGCGATCACCGTCTCGACACCGGAGTCGATCGCCTCATCGATCGCGGGGGCGGCAAAGCGCGCCGGCACGAAGATCATCGAGGTGTTGGCACCCGCCTGCTCGACCGCCTCAGAGATCGTGTCGAACACCGGCACCCCGTCCACCTCTTGCCCGCCCTTGCCGGGAGTGACCCCGGCGACGAGGGCGGTACCGTAGTCGCGGTTGCGCAGCCCGTGGAAGGAGCCCTCGCGGCCGGTCAGGCCGGAGACGACCAGTCTCGTCTCGTTGCCGATGATGATCGACATCAGCCGCTCCCACCCGCCAGCTCGACCACGCGCTGCGCCGCATCGAGCATCGTCGTCTCCCTGGTGGAGGTTCGGGAGGTCGGCCTCGGCGAGGATCCGCAGGCCCTGCTCGGAGTTGGTGCCGTCGAGTCGCACCACCAGCGGCACGTTCAGCTCGATCGCCCCAGAGGCGGTGACGATCCCCCTGGCGATCTCGTCGCAGCGGGTGATGCCGCCGAAGATGTTGAAGAGGATCGCCATCACCTTCTTATCGGAGGTGATCACGGTGAGCGCATCGACGATCGCCTCCGCTTTGGAGCCGCCGCCGGCATCGAGGAAGTTCGCCGGGGCACCGCCGGCCTGGGCGACCACGTCCAGCGTCGCCATGCACAGGCCGGCGCCGTTGGCGAGGATACCGACGTTGCCGTCGAGCTTCACGTAGGTGAGGCCCTTCTCCCTCGCCATCGCCTCCTGGGGATCTGCGTCGGAGGAGTCGGCGATCTCGGCCAGGTCCTCGTGGCGGAAGAGGGCGTTGTTGTCGATCGTCACCTTGGCGTCGAGCGCCACCACATCGCGCTCGGCGGTGACGATCAGCGGGTTGACCTCGATCAGCGTCGCGTCCTCGGAGCGCGCGACCTCCACCAGCTTCGCCAGCACCCCGGCCGCCTTATCGCGCACGTCCTCATCCAGCCCCGCCGCGTCGATGATCGGCCGCGCCGCAGCAGCGTCGAAGGGTCGGGTCGGGTCGATGTTGCTCTTGACCAGCGCCTCGGGGTCCTCCTCCGCGACCGCCTCGATGTCCATCCCGCCCTTTGCGGAGACCAGTGCCAGCAGCTTCTTCTCGCCGCGGTCGAGGATCACCGAGGCGTAGTACTCAGAGGCGATGTCGGAGCCACCCTCGACCCACACCTGATGCACCCTGAAGGGGCCCTCGCCGCGAGGGCCGCGGATGTCCATGCCGAGGATCGCATCGGCGTGCTCCCGGGCCTCGCCAATATCCTGAGCGATCTTGATCCCCCCTGCCTTGCCGCGACCGCCGATCAGCACCTGAGCCTTGATCGCACAGGGGTAGCCGATCCGCTCGGCCGCGGCGACGGCCTCCTCTACGGTCGAGGCGACCTCGCCGCTCGGCACGGCGACGCCGTGCTTTGCGAACAGCTGCTTGCCCTGATACTCGAGGAGGTCCATGAGGTGGTTTGTGCTGCGCGCGCCTGGGGCGCGGGCGGCAGCCTATCCGACCCGCCAAATACCGGGAAGCCCGGTTGGGAGACGATTGGCATAATGCCGCGCTCTCGCTTATGGCTCTCCCAAGTCTCAAAACCATCAAATGGGTGACAACCGACTGTTATGGCACCCTGATCGACTGGGAGAAGGGGATCGTCGAGGCCTGCAGGAAAGAGGCGGAGAAGGATGGGTTCAGTTTCGAGGAGGGTCCCTTCCTCGCGCGATTCATGGAGGTACAGGCTGAGATTATGGCCGGTTCCTATGAGCTCTACGCCGAGGTGCTGCGCCGCACGATCGTCAAGGTGGCGAGAGAGCTGGGCTGGGAGATCGAGCCCTCGCGAGCCCAGTTCCTGCCCAACAGCGTCGCCTACTGGCTGCCCTTCCGCGAGGCGAACGCGGCGATGGACCGGCTCGGCAAGCGCTATGAGGTCGGGATCATCTCCAACGTCGACGACAAACTGCTCGGCATCTCCCGCCGCCACCTGCGCACCGAACTCGACCTCGTTGTCACCGCGCAGCAGGTCCGCAGCTACAAGCCCGACCCCGTCCACTTCAAAGAGTGCGCGCGGCGGATCGGTGGCAAAAAAGGGTGGGTGCATATCGGCTCCAACTACACCAACGACGTCGCCCCGCTGTTGAAGATGAACGTGCCGGTGATCTGGGTCAACCGCCACGGCGAAAAGCTCGACGGTCGCAAAGCACCGAGCGCCACCGTCAAAAACCTCCGCGAGGCAGCGAAAAAGCTCGGCGCGTCCTGAGCGTGGTGGGAGGGGTCACCACCTATTAGGTGACCGTGTCGCCCGCTACTCGATGACCGCTAGTACGTCGCCGCTGGAGACCGCGGCGCCCTCGGAGACGTTTAGGGAGGTGAGCTTGCCCGAGCGGTGGGCCGCTATCTCGTTCTCCATCTTCATCGCCTCTATCACGCAGATCAGGTCACCCTCTGATACTTCCGCGCCCTGCTCGACGGCGACTTTCAAGACGGTGCCCTGGAGGGGGGAGGGGAGGGACTCGCTGGACGCTGCCGCGCCGCCACCGGACTTGCGCTCTCGTTTGGGCGGGCGCTTGCCTCCCGCAGCAGGCGCGGGGGCTCCCCCAAGCGTCTCACCGATCACCTTGACCTCGAAGAGCTTTCCGGAGACCTCGACCTTGTAGTCGCGAGCGATGACCTCGGCGACCTCCTCCGCAACGGCAGGAGCGGCTGCCTCCGGCGCGGTCGACTTCAGCCACTCGCGATCCTCCATCAGGTCGCGGCAGGTCTCCCCCCGCGCCCACTGCTCGGTAGCAAGGATCGCTTCGTGGAAGGGGATCAGGGTGGTGAGGCCACCGACCTCGTACTCGCCCAGCGCCCGCAGCATGCGTCGCGTCGCGTGCTCGCGATCGACATCCCAGACGATCAGCTTGGCGACCATCGGGTCATACATTGGGGTCACCTCGGACCCCGCTTCGACGCCGGAGTCGACCCGGACTCCCGGCCCGGCCGGCTCGCGGTAAGTCGTGATCGCGCCCGGTGCCGGCGCAAAGTTCTTGTGGGCGGCCTCGGCGTTGATCCGGCACTCGATCGCGTGGCCGCGCAGCTCGACCCCCTTCTGGGCGACGGAAAGCGCTTCACCGGCGGCGACCCGCACCTGCTCGCGGACGATGTCGACCCCGCTGATCATCTCGGTCACACAGTGCTCGACCTGCACCCGGGTGTTCATCTCAAGGAAGAAGTACTCCTCACCAACCTGCAGGCCCTCGACCGTGCCAGCCGAGCGGTACCCGACCGCCGCCGCGGCATCGGTGGCGATCCTGCCGATCCGCTCGCGCATCTCGGCATCGACGTGCGGCCCCGGCGCCTCCTCGATCACCTTCTGGTGGCGACGCTGGATCGAGCAGTCGCGCTCCCCCAAGTGGATCACGTTGCCATGGGAGTCGGCCAGCACCTGGACCTCGACATGGCGCGGGTCCTCCAGGTAGCGCTCGACGTAGACGCGAGCGTCGGAGAAGAACTTCTCGCCCTCCCGTGCCGCGCCCTCGAACGCCTCCTCAAGGTCATCAGGGGTCATCGCCACCCGGAACCCCTTGCCGCCGCCGCCGCCCGCCGCCTTGGCGGCGACCGGGTAGCCGGCTTCCTCGGCCTGCTGGCGCGCCTCCTCGACGTCCTTGGCGGGCGCCGTCGCGCCCGGGACGATCGGCACCCCCGCCTCGGCCATAATCTCCCGCGCCCGGGTCTTTGACCCCATCGCCTCGATTGCCTCAGGCGGTGGCCCGATAAAGACGATCCCCGCCTTCGCACAGGCCCGGGCGAAGTCGGCGTTCTCGGCCAGGAACCCGTAGCCCGGGTGGACTGCATCGGCACCGGCCTCCTTGGCCGTATCGACGATCTTGGGGATGTTGAGGTAGCTCTCGGCCGGCACCGCCGGACCGATCAGAAAGGCCTCGTCGGCCTCCCGCACGTGGGGCGCGCCGCGATCGATCTCCGAATAGACGGCGATCGACCCGATCCTCATCTCCTTCAGCGTTCGGGCGACCCGGATCGCGATCTCACCGCGATTTGCGATCAGCACCTTCTCGAACATCAGCGGGTCTCGCGAATCGTTCCCTCACCGGGACTCAGGGGTGGATACGTCATTCGCCTGGCGCTCATCGGCGGCGCAGTCTATTCAGAGGCTCGGCGTCAGCGGTGGAGCTTCTTAAGCAGCGTCACCTTCTTGTACTTGACGTGGGTGATGCCGCCGTTCGGGGTGAAGGCGATCACCAGCGACACCCTCACATTCCCCCGCCTCAACAGGCTCTTCAGTGCCCTGCTCCGAGCTCTGATCGGCAGCCTCACCTTGCCCGCCCGCTTGGGCTGCTTTGTCGCCTTCTCGACTCCCTTGCCGCTGAGAACCAGACGGCCGGGACCGGGGACGGTCACGACGAAGGCCGCGGTCCCCTTCTTGGAGTTCCGCGACAGCCTGCCGATCGCGAATTCGCTGGACGGCATGATCGCGATCGTGCGTTCGGCGACCGCCGCCGTTCCGGCCCGTCCGTCGAGGTGACCGTCACCTGATAGGTGCCCGAAGCCGAATAGGTATGAGAGACAGAGGTCCCTTCAGCCTTCGCGCCGTCGCCGAAGCCGAAGGTCGTCGAGGCGATCGGCCATACGTCGAATGGGTCGACCGAGAAGGTGACCGGCGTCCCGACCGTGCCCGAGGAGGGGACCGAGAGGTCTCGCAGCACGGGCGCGGCGACGTCATAGCCCGCCGCCTCGACGATCTCGTTGGTCCCGTTGGAGCGCTTCCAGACCGCGGTGGCGTCCCCGGCGCCGTCCATCGCCACCCCTGGGAAAAGGGCGTCCTGGCCGGCAGCGGAGAGTTCGACCGGGGCCGAGAAGCTGCCGGCGGCAGACCCGGTGGATGCCTGGACAATTTCGTTGGTGCCGTTGGAGCGCTGCCAGACGACTGCAACCACGGCCCCGGGGTTGATCGCAAGCTCCGGATTTGAGGCGTTCTGACCGGCTTCGGACAGTTCGACTGGAGAGGAGAAGCTGCCGCCCGGGCTGGCGGTCGAGGACTGGATTACGTCGTTGGTGCCGTTGGAGCGAGTCCAGACGGCCACCGCGTCACCAGCGGGGTCCATCGCCAGCTCGGGTTCGAAGGCGCTCTGGCTGGCGTCGGAGAGTTCGACTGGAGAGGAGAAGCTGCCGCCCGGGCTGGCGGTCGAGGACTGGATTACGTCGTTGGTGCCGTTGGAGCGGTCCCAGACCGCGATCGCGTCACCAGCCGAGTCCATCGCAACGGAGGGAGAGAAGGCATCCTCGCCGTCTGCGGTAAGCGAACTGGGAGCGGAGAAGCTGCCGGCGACAGGTCGGGAGGCGGCCTGGATCACCGAGTTGGTCCCGTCGAAATAGCTCCAGAGCACTGTGACGTCGCCCGCGGCGTCGATCGCGACGCGGGGGTTCTCGGCATCGTTCCCGAGGGTCAGGGGCTGGGGCGAGACGATCGCCGGGGTGGAGAAACCGCCCCCCGCCGGGCGCAGCGACGCCAGCACCGAGAACTGGTTGGGATCAGTGGAGCTGGGGTCCTTCTGCACCCAGACGAGAGCGGCTTCCCCCGCCGCGTTGAACACAACATGGAGGTCCTGGGGAAGAGCAGCGGCGGGAGAGGTGGACACTTCATCCGGGGCCGAGAAGCCTCCTCCAGGCTGACGGAAGGAGGCCTGAATCACGTATTCGCCGCTTTCGACATCGAAATGCCTCCAGACCGCGACGGCTTCTCCCGCGGGCGTCATCGCCACATCGGGTTCGGTTGCTGCCGGGGACAGTTCGATCGGTTCGGAGAAGCTTCTGCCGGGGCTGCGGGTCGAGGCCTGCACGTCGCTGCCGATCCCGCTTTCGCCCTGGCGCTGCCAGATGACGACTGTTTCCCCGGCTTCATCCATTGCCACCACCGGTTCGCTCGCATCGCGGCCGGGGGCGGAGAGGTCGGTCGGCGGCAGCCAAGCTGGAGCGGCCCAAGCGGGAGAACCGCTGAGCAGGCACAGCAGCCAGCCGAGCAGCGCGGCAGCGAGCAGCCTTGGGCCTAATACCCCCGTCTGATGTTTTTCTCTCTCATCTCCTATGCGTGTCTTCCCTTAAACCGCCTAGACGGACGATCGGACCGTATCGCCGTCGAGACCCGGCTAGGCTGCCCGCCCAGTGCTGATCGAGCTGCAGAGCCACTCGACGGTCTCCGACGGACAGTTGGAGCCCGCCGGCGTAGTCGCAAGGGCCGCCGACGCGGGGGTGACGACGCTGGCGTTGACCGACCACGATGCGATCGCTGGGGTGCCGGAGGCGTCAGAGGCCGCCAGGCAACTGGGAGTCGAACTCGTGCCGGCGATCGAGATGTCGTGTGTGCACGAGTACGCAGACGACTTGCACGTCTGCGGATACTGGGTTGATCTTGGAGCCATCGCCCCTGCCTGCGAGCGTGCCCAGCACGAGCGGGTGACGCGGGCAGGGGAGATCGTCGAGAACCTCCGCAGCTTCGGCTTCGACATCCATCTGGAGGACGCCATCAGGGAGTCAGGCGACGCTCTTTCGATCGGCCGCCCTCACATCGCCCGCGCCGCCGGGGCGGGCGAGGACATGGGGCCCTTCTTCGAGGAGTACCTGATCCCCGGCGCTAAGGCCTTCGTGCCGCGCCGCTGGCCCACCGCCGAACAGGCGGTCAAACTGATCCACGACTCCGGCGGTGTCGCCGTCCTCGCCCACCCCTACTGGGACATCGCCGAGCCAGCCCAGGTCGAGGAGCTGATCCGGGCCCTTGGCATCGATGGACTAGAGGCCTTCTACCCCTCACACACCAAGGAGCAGACCGCCCACCTGCTGGCCCTCTGCGAGGAGCTGAGCCTCACCCCCACCGGCTCATCCGACTACCACGGCCCTACCCACAAGACCTTCTCCCGCTTCGGCGCCTATGACACCTACGGCTTGGGCGAGCCACAGCTACCACCGAAGCCGTAGGCGCCGCCGGAGCACAGGTCTAGGCAGTTACAGTCGCCCCCGGAATCAGCTCCCGCTCCTCCAGATAGGCCAACAGCTTCTCGGTGGACTCCTCGGGGGTTTCGTTCTCGGTGTCGCAGACGACCTCGGCCCCCTCGGGCGCCTCATAGGGATCCGAGACGCCGGTGAATTCCTTGATCTCCCCGGAGAAGGCCTTCGCGTAGAGGCCCTTGACGTCGCGCTCCGCACAGGCCTCGACAGAGGCCTTCACGTAGACCTCGATGAAGCGCTCTCCCATCAGCTCGCGCGCCTCTCGGCGAATCTCCGCGTAGGGGGAGATCGCCGCGGTGATCACCCCCACACCGTTTCTGGAGAGCAGATCGGCGACGAAGGCGATCCGGCGGATGTTGGTGTCGCGGTCGGCCTTGGAGAAGCCCAGCCCCTTGGAGAGGTTTTCGCGGACGATGTCGCCGTCGAGGATCTCAAGCTTTGAGCTGCGCTCTGCTAGATGGCCCTCCAAGAGCCTTGCGATCGTCGTCTTGCCGGCACCGGAGAGCCCGGTGAACCAGAGGGTGAAACCCAACTCATCGGCCATCTGTGCTCAATCCTCCTTGTAGGCGTCGATCAGGATCTCGGCGACCTCATCGCGCGAGAACTCATGTGGCGGCTTTTCGCCGTTTGCGAGCATCTCGCGCACCTTCGTCCCGGAGAGGTGAAGGTGCGCCTCGCTGTCGTGGGGGCAGGTCTTGGCAGAGGCAAGGCCCTCGCACTCCTTACACCAGAAGGTGTGCTCGAAGAACAGCGGCTCGATCCCGAGCTCTGCGATGTCGATCTCCTCGAAGATCTTCTGCGCGTCATAGGTCCCGTAGTAGTCCCCCGCGCCGGCGTGGTCTCTGCCGACGATGAAGTGCGTCGCCCCGTAGTTGCGACGGACGATCGCGTGAAGGACCGCCTCCCTGGGGCCGGCGTAGTGCATCTTGGCGGGCTTTACGCCGAGCAGGACCCGGTCTTTGGGGTAGTAGTTCTCGATCAGCACCTCATAGCAAGCCATCCGCACCTCGGCGGGGATGTCGCCGGCCTTGGTCTTGCCGATCAGCGGCTGGATGAAGAGGCCGTCGGAGACCTCAAGCGCCGCCTTGGTCAGGTACTCGTGGGCGCGGTGGATCGGGTTGCGCGTCTGAAAGGCGACGATCCGCTTCCAGCCGCGCCGCTTGAACTCCTGCCTGGTCTGCGCGGGAGTCATGTAGCGGCGCATGAAGGGCTCCTCGTGGTCGGGCAGCGCATCCACCTCGATCGGGCCGGCTATGCAGCGCTGCCCCTCCTCATAGATCGCCGCCACTCCGGGGTGGGCTTGATCGGTGGTGCGGTAGACCCGCTCGGCCTCGCTTCTGGTGTCGCGCTCGAAGATCTCCTGCACGCTGATCCTGCCCAAGGGCTTTCCTTCGTCGCTTGAGAGCTCGACCACGTCGCCGACCT
>CAWDNP010000008.1:0-13959 GCA_963803755.1 uncultured Solirubrobacterales bacterium | reverse complement strand
CTCAGGCATGCCGACAAGATGCCCAGCCGGCACCCTCAGAAGATTCCGTATTCCCTCACCAAAGGCTCGAGGCGGGTCTCGAAGAGCAGCGCAAGCGCTCCTGTGTCTCCGACGGCCTGCGCTCGGTTCGGGCCCTCGCCTCGGTCAGATGCGGAAACCCTCTGCCGCTGCGCTCGGCGAGTTGTTCGAGGGCATTCAAGTGGGCGCCGTCAGCGTTGGCGCGGTTCGGCCTCAAGAATCCAGGGAACGTCGCGACAACGGGAGAGCAGCGGGGCGAAGAGTTCTTCGTGCTCAGCGCTCAACGGCACGTGCCCGAGATGCTCCGAGATCGAACTCAAATGAACGTGTCTGAGACGCGGGGCGAAACGGTCAAGCAGGTCTTCCCCGACGCCCATTGTTCGATCGACGGTCCAGGTATGGGCCACGTCGAAGCAGAATCCAGCGGCCGGCAGCTCCTCGAAAAGCGGCTCCAGCTCGCCACCGTCCCTTCCGGCCCGCTTGCGAGAGTCCATGTTCTCGATCGCGAGAACGTCCGCCAAGCGGCGCGTAGAGAGCCGGGTCCTCGATCTGATCCGGGTGCAGCACGATCGCGTCGATGAACGCGGGCAGCCCGGTCAGGCAGGCCACTAACTCGTCCTCCGGCATCCGTCTTCCCTTGGTCGGTCCATGAACGCTCAGATATCTGAATGGCAGCGACGGCTCACTCGCCAAGAAATCCAGGAGGGCCGGCAGCTCGTCCTCTTCGAGCGCCGCTAGCTCGACCGCGAAGCTCGAGAGGCGCGCGGCCTCCTCGACCAGCCTCGGCCAGTCGCCCCGATGGCCAGCCATGTAGCCGGTCGACGCACCCACCGGGTGGTGCTCGAGCGGCGGGGGCGCTTCTACCAGCAGGGGAGAGTTCACGTCAAGCAAGCTACCGCCCCACGGGGACGGCATTGCCGGGCCAAATGCGGCCTATGACTCCAGTGGACCTCTGCGGAGCGTGGCTTGACGGCGAAAGTCCTGAAAGCGCTGCGAGGGCTCGCGGAGCGCGCCGCTCCTACTGGCACAGCGACAGCGCACATAGCCCACACGGATCACCTTGCACGCCCTCTTCCAGGACAGATCCCAGGGCCCCTGCTAGACGGTGACGGAGGAGAGCTGGGGATAGAGGGGGTAGCGGTCCAGCAGCGCCAGGGTCCGCTCTGCCAGCGCCTCCTTTTCGCCGCCGAAGCGCTCCGAGAGGGCGGCGGCGATCACCGCGGCGATCTCGCGCATGTCGTCCTCGAGGAGACCGCGGGTGGTGAGGGCCGGGGTGCCGATCCGCAGCCCCGAGGGGTTCATCGGCGGCCGCTTATCGAAGGGGATCGCGTTGCGGTTGACGGTGATCCCTACCTCCTCGAGGCGGTCCTCTGCGCGCTGGCCGTCGAGGCCGGTGGGGGTCAGGTCGACGAGGAGGAGGTGGACATCGGTACCGCCGGTGAGGACCGGGATGCCGCCCTCCTCAAGGCCCTCGGCAAGCGCCTTAGCGTTGGCGATCGTCTGGCGCTGGCGGGCGCGGAACGGCTCGGTCGCGGCGATCCGCAGGGCAACCGCCTTGGCGGCGATCGTGTGCATCAGCGGGCCGCCCTGCTGGCCGGGGAAGATCGCCTTGTCGATCGCCTCCGCGTGCTCGGAGCGACAGAGGATCATGCCGCTGCGCGGACCGCACAGCGTCTTGTGGATCGTCGTGGTGACGACGTCGGCGTGATCGACGGGGTTGGGGTGCTCGCCGGCGGCGACCAGGCCGGCGAAGTGGGCCATGTCGACCATCAGCTTGGCTCCCACAGAGTCGGCGATCGCCCGGAAGGCGGCGAAGTCGAGCTGGCGCGAGTAGGCCGACCAGCCGGCGACGATCAGCTTCGGCCGGTGCTCGTGGGCGAGTCGCTCGACCTCCTCCATGTCGACCCGCAGGTCCTCGCGGCTGACGTGGTAGGCGATGACCTCATACAGCTTGCCCGAGACGTTCAGCTTCATCCCGTGCGTGAGGTGCCCGCCATGATCCAGCGCCATCCCCATGATCGTGTCCCCGGGCTCGATCAGCGCCATGTAGGCGGCGTTGTTGGCCTGGGCGCCGGCATGGGGCTGCACGTTGGCGTGCTCGGCGCCGAACAGCTCCTTGGCGCGGTCGATCGCCAGCTGCTCTGCGACGTCGACCTCCTCGCAGCCACCGTAGTAGCGGCGCCCGGGGTAGCCCTCGGCGTACTTGTTGGTCAGCACCGAGCCGACCGCTTCGAGCACAGCCTGGGGGACGAAGTTCTCCGAGGCGATCATCTCCAGCGTCCCCTGCTGGCGCCGCAGCTCCCCGTCAAGCACCGCCGCGATCGCCGGGTCGACCTCGGCCAGGGAGGCGGTCTGAAAGCTCTCGGGCAGCTCGCTCATGGACAAGCGACGATACCAGCGAGCCGGATAGCGTTTTGTGGAGGTGAACTGGCGCTTTGCAGCCGGCGTTTTTGGAGCTTTCCTGGCAGCGCTCGCACCCGGGGCGAGCGCTGCTGAGCTCAGGCGGGGCCGAGGTCGGCCAGGCAAGCGGCGAGGTCGCCCGGCGAGAGGGCGCCCTCGCGGAGGATCGTCCACTCGCCGCCCTCATCGAGGCCGGTGAGATCGACGACGGTGGAGGGCAGCCCGGTGAGGGCGCCACCGTCGATGGCGAGGTCGGAGGCTTCGACGATCTCCGCGGGCAGGTCCTCATATCGCGCCGCCGGCGGCGCGCCGCTGAGGTTGGCTGAGGTCTGAAAGACCGGGCACATGGCGCCTTCGAGCGGGCCGGCGATCAGACGGACGCCGAGGCGCTCGGGGTCCTCGCGGCAGGCGAGCGGGTAGCGGCGGCGCGGGTTTGCGAGAACCAGGGTGACCGGACCCGGGAGGAGGGCGCCAACCGCCCGGGCGGTGCAGGGACCGATCCCATCGACCAGCTCGCGCATCGCCAGCGCCGAGAAGTACATGACGGCGGAGGGCTTGCCGTCATCGCGGCCCTTGATCCGGTGGATGCGCCCGATCGAGGCCGCGTCGAGCGGGTCGCAGGCGAGGCCGTAGAGGCCATCCGCGGGGAAGACGACGACCCCAGCGCCCGCGATGCAGCGCTCCAGGGCAAACCGCGTCGCATCGGCGCCGTCCCGCTCGACCGAGACGACCTCGGTCATGGGGCGCTCATCCCCCCGGCGCACGGCCGCATCACACCTGCCTCTCCCCCACCACCACCCGCTCGATCCCGGCCAGATCGCGGCGAGTACGGATCTCCGCGAAGCCCGCGCCGCGCAGCAGCTCGGCGACATCCTCTGCCTGCCCCTCCCCCACCTCCAGGGCCAGCCTGCCCTGCCGGACCCGGGGGATCAGAGCCCGGATCACGTCGAGGCCGTCGGGGCCGCCGAGTAGCGCCTCGCGTGGCTCCCACCGCGTGATCTCCGGCTGCAGCGAGGCCCAGTCGGCATCCGCGACGTAGGGGAGGTTGGCGAGGGTCAACTCAAAGGTCATCCCCCTCGGGACCGAGCCCTCCTGTAGGCGGAGGCGCCCGCCGAGGCCGAGTCGCTCGGCGTTGGCGCGCGCCACCTCCAGCGCCGCGGCCGAGGTGTCGGTCGCGATCACCTCGCACTCCGGCATCTCCTCGGCAATCGCCAGCGCGATCGCCCCCGACCCGGTGCCGACGTCGAGGACCGAGCCGGGCCGCAGCTCCAACGCCAGCTCGACAAGCAGCTCGGTCTCGGGGCGGGGAATCAGCACCCGGCGGTCGACCGCCAGCTCGATCTTGCGAAAGCCCTTGCGGCCGAGGATGTAGGCGACCGGCTCGCGCCGCAACCGCCGCCGCACCATCTCCCCGAAGCGCCTCCCGACATCGGCCCCCACGGCGGCGTCGGGATCGGCGGCGAGCTGCGCCCGGTCGCGCCCGGTGGCCTCGACGAGGAGCACTTCGGCGTCGAGTCGCGGGCTCGCTACCCCGGCGGCACCCAGGGCATCGGCCGCGGCCCCGATCGCGTCGCGAACGCTGCCCGCGGTGGTCGTTGGGGCCACGCGCATCAGGCGGCCGAGGCTGCCGCCTCCAACCTCTGCCTCTTCTCCTCGGCGGCAAGGGCGTCCGTGAACTCGCCCAGCTCGCCGCCCAGCACCCCGTCGAGGTTGTGCGAGGTGTGCTTGATCCTGTGGTCGGTCACCCGGCCCTGGGGGAAGTTGTAGGTGCGCACCTTCTCGGAGCGCTCACCGCTCCCCACCTGCGCCTTTCGCTCGGAGGCGATCTCCGCCTGCTGGCGGGCCAGCTCGCGCTCATACAGCCGCGCCCGCAACACCCGCATCGCCCGGTCCTTGTTCTGAAGCTGGGACTTCTCGTCCTGCATCGAGACGACGATGCCGGTCGGCTTGTGGGTGATCCGCACCGCCGAGTCGGTCGTGTTGACCGACTGCCCGCCGGGACCCGAGGATCGGTAGACGTCGACTTGAAGGTCGTTCGGGTCAACCTCGACCTCGACCTCCTCGGCCTCCGGCAGTACAGCGACCGTCGCGGTGGAGGTGTGGATGCGGCCCTGGGACTCCGTTTCGGGCACCCGCTGCACCCGGTGCGTCCCACCCTCATACTTGAAGATCGAATAGGCCCCGTCCCCCTTCACCGCGAAGGTGACCTCCTTGAACCCCCCCACCTCAGCAGCCGATTGTGAGAGCACCTCGGTCGAGAATCCCCGCTCCTCCGCGTAGCGGGTGAGCATCTTGAATAAATCGCCGGCGAACAGCGCCGCCTCGTCCCCCCCGGTCCCGGCCCGGATCTCGACGAGCACGTTCTTGGAGTCGCTGGGGTCCCGCTCGACCATCGCCAGCCGAATCTCATCCTCGAGCTCCTCCAACCGCCCCGGAGCCTCCTCGACCACCTTGCGCAGCTCAGGATCCTCCCCCTCCTCCAAGAGCTCCGTCGCACCCTCCAGGTCATCTCCAAGCTTCCTGTACTTAAGCGCCAGCTCATGGGCCGGCGCCAGCTCGCGATACTCGCGTCCCACCCCCGCGTAGCGCTCCCGGTCGCCAATCACCCTTGGATCGGCCATCTGGCGCTCCAGCTCGGCGAACCGCGCCTCGATCTGCTCAACAAGCTGCTCGATCACGCGACTATCTCGATGTGCTGCTGAGCGGCGACGTCCTCGGGTGACTCCCGGGCCAGCACGGCCTCCAGCGAGGCGATCGCAACCGCAAGCTGCTCTTCGTCGGGCTCCCGCGTAGTCAGGTTCTGCAGCATTAGCCCCGGCCACATAACGGCGCGCACCCAGCGTTTGCGGCGGTTTCGCCCCGCCCACTTGATCACCTCGTAGGAGAGCCCGGCGATCAGCGGGATGCCGAGGATGCGCGAGGCAACCAGCCAGTACCAGGCCGGCAGCCCGATCGGCGCGAAGACGAAGATCGCCAGGACCATCACGACCAGCAGGAAGCTGGTCCCGCAGCGCGGATGCAGGCGCGAGTACAGCTTGGCCCGCGCCGGCGCCAGCTCGTCTTCGGCCTCATAGCAGGAGATCGTCTTGTGCTCGGCGCCGTGGTACTCAAAGACCCGCCGCAGGTCGCTCATCCGGCTGATCGCTGCGATGTAGCCGACGAAGAGCGCTGTGCGCAGCGTCCCCTCGATCAGCCAGAAGAGGACGGGAGAGCCGAGCTGGTCCTTGATCAGGCTGGTCAGCCCAACCGGTACGACGAAGAAGAGCCCGATCGCCAAAAGCAGCGAGAGGACGACCGTCGCCCCCCAGACCCAGCCGCCGATCTCCTCCCGGCTCGCCCTCCTCGTCCTCGGGGAGCTGGGCGTTGGCGGATATCGCCAGCGCCCGAAAGCCGATCTTCATCGACTCGCCGAGGGCGATAACGCCGCGGATCACCGGCAGCCGCCAGGCCCGGTGGCGCTTCGCCCAGGGGAGGAGCGGCTGAGAGCTGATCTCGACCTCGCCGTCGGGGCGGCGCACCGCAACCGCCCAGGTCGAAACGCCGCGCATCATCACCCCCTCCAGCACCGCCTGCCCGCCGACCGGCGCGTCGCGCTTGGCGACCAGCGCGCCGTCGGGCATCCGCAGCGGATCGCCCCCGTTGGGCGAGACCGGCGGCGCCTCTGCTGAGCCCACCTCCGGGCTCACCGCTTACTTCCTGGCCTTGGCGTGCTTCGCGGCGCGGCGCTGGAAGCGCTCGACCCGGCCACCGGTGTCGACCAGCTTCTGCTTGCCCGTGTAGAACGGGTGGCACTCGGAGCAGAGCTCGACATGGAGGTCCGCCTTGGTCGAGCGAGTGTAGAACTGATTCCCGCAGGAGCAGTGGACGTTGGCGAGCGTGTACTCGGGGTGAATTGCTGACTTCATCCCCCCCCAGTCTAGAGAAGTGCCCGCCTCCTGCCGATAGGACCAAGGTGGACACGGTGAGCGGGCCAAGAGAGCCGGCGGGCGCCCGCGCGCTGCGGGGCGCGCTGGCGATCGTGCTCTTCGGCGGCACCGCCCTCGTCACCCTGCACATCTGGTTCGGGCTCGGCGGCCCCGGCCTTAACTACGCGGCGGAAGGACCGATCTATGACGCCGTGGTGATCGCCGCCGGGCTGGCCTGCCTGGCGAGAGCGCGACGCGGGGAAAACGAGCGCGGCGCTTGGCTGGCGATCGGTGCCGCAACCCTCTCCTGGGGAGCGTCGGAGGTCTACTGGACGGCCTTCATCCTCCACAACCCATCCCCACCCTTCCCCTCGCCGGCCGACATCGGCTACCTCGCCTTCTATCCCCTCGCCGCCCTCGGAGTCGTGCTGCTGGTCCGCGCCAGAGCGCACGAGGTGGATTGGCGACTGCGGATGGACGGCCTGATCGCAGGCCTCGGCACCGCGGCGCTGGGGACGGCACTCGTCTTCGACTTCATCGCCAACCGGACCAGCGGCAGCCCCGTCCAGGTTGCGACGACGCTCGCCTACCCGATCGGCGACATCGCGATGCTCTCGCTGGTGGTCGGGGTGATCGCGCTGACCGGCTGGCGGCCCGGCCACACCTGGTCGCTGTTGCTCGCCGGACTGGCGGCGCTGGTGGTTGCCGACGTCGTCTACACGCTGCAAACGACCGGAGTCAACCTGCCCGGAGGCGACTGGACCGACCCGATCTACCTGATCGCCGCCGCCTGCCTGGGCGCGGAGCTCTGGCAACGAAGCGCCGCCACGATCCGGGTCTCGGCGTGCTTTGAGGGTTGGCGCGAGTTTATGGTCCCGGCGCTCTCGGCCACGGTGATGATCGGGCTCTTCGCCTTGCAGTACTTCAGCGCCGCCAGCGGCCTCTCGACCGTGCTCTGGGCGGCGACGATGATCGCCGTGATCGTCCGCCTCGGGATGAGCGTGCGGGAGAACAAGTCCCTGCTGGAGCAGGTGCGGACCGACCCGCTGACTGGACTCGGCAGTCGCGGCGGGATGCAGGCCGACCTCGAGGCCTACTGCGCGAGGGCAACCGAGGAGGAGCCGGTGACCCTGCTGCTCTTCGACCTCAACGGCTTCAAGAGCTTCAACGACACCTTCGGCCATCCAGCCGGCGACGAGCTCCTCATCCGCCTCGGGCGCGAGCTGCGCGAGGAGACCGGCGAGGACGGGGCCGCCTACCGAATCGGCGGTGATGAGTTTTGCGTGCTGCTGACCTGTGAGGAGGTGCACTTCGACACCGCGAGGAGGAGGGCGGCGAAGGCCCTGACCGCAACCGGCAAGGGCTTTGACGTCACTGCCTCCTGGGGTGCGGCGAAGATCCCCAGCGAGGCGAGCAACCCCTCCGAGGCGCTGCAGCTCGCCGACGTGCGGATGTATGCGCAGAAGGAGTCGCGACGGGTCGCCAGCGCCATAGACATCCCGCTCAGGTGAGTGGCTGCAGGCGACCGCCGCCGCCGCCCGAGCGGCGAAATAGAGCCCTCAGCCGAGCGCATCCCGCAAGCTGCGGACTCTTTTTCGCCAAGTGCATGTTTTTCGTCTGACCGGAGGGCCATGCTTTCCGTCACGCCCCCCACAGGACGGAGAGCTATGCCCAAGGAGATCTTCGACCAGGACCGGCCGCGGAGCACGATGGCGCAGCGCCTCGATGAGGCCTTCGCCGGGTGTGAGCACTGGACGCTCGCTCCGCCCGCTCAGCGGCGCAACTCGATCGGCTTCAGCCCGCGACTGTCCAGCTCCTCGAGGAGGATCGGCAGCGCGGCGACGGTGCGCAGCCAGGAGCCCGGCGCACTGTAGTAGTCGGCGTCGTGCAGGAGGAGGATGTCCCCGGCGCGGGCACCTGCGGTCGAGCGCCGTGCGATCGACTCCGCCGTCGCCCGGCGAGACCAGTCCCTTCCCCACTGTGACCACAGCACCGGCCTCCAGCCACGGCGGCGGATCGCCCGCAGCCCGGCACCGCTGAAGATCCCGTAGGGCGGGCGATAGTCGGATACGGTCTGCCCGCCGGCCTCCTCGATCGCCGCCCTGGCGCGATCTGCATCTTCTAGGAGCTGGCGCGTCGTTAGCCGCAACAGGTTGCGATGCCGGTGGCAGTGCAGCTCGACGCGGTGCCCGGCGGCGATGATCTCCGCGACGAGGGCCGGGCGACGCACAACCTGCTCGCCGGCGAGAAAGAAGGTCGCCGGCGCCTCGGCCTCGCGCAGCACCTCCAACACCGCGGGCGTTCCCTGGGGGTGAGGGCCATCGTCGAAGGTGAGCGCCACTCCTTCGGCGCCCTCCTGGCGTTGGACGATCCCCAGCGCCGGGCCGACCCCGGGGACGATCGGGGCGAGGGCCGGGCCGACGTGCAGGACCGCGGCGGCCGAGACGCCTGCCGCGGCGAGGGTTGCGATCAACGGTTGGTGAAACGCGGGGCGGCGCGGTGGGGCGGCGTCGTCGCTCGCACCCGGTGCGAGACGACCACCACCTGATCGTCGTTGTCCTCCTTGCCGAAGTGGATGCGACTCTCGATCGGCTTCGCGACCTTTGAGATCTCGCGATAGGGAGTTTCCCAGTCCAACGAGAGAGCCCCGACAACGACCACGGCGATCGCGATCACGGCAAGGCTGACCGCGGTCGCCGCCCGCCCCGCCCGCAGGCGCCAGACCGGCTGGGGCCGGACGCGGGGGCGGGCGGTGAGGACACGGGAGGCGATCGAGGGCAGCGAGGCAAAGGAGGAGTCGGGGGGGCGCCGCTCGCGGGTGAGGTGGCGCAAGACCGACTCCAGCTCGTGCTCGGAGCGCGCCACCTCGGCCAGGCCGAAGCGCTCGAAGGCGGCGTTGTTGGCGCGCAGGTGACCGGCGGAGAAGCCGAAGGAGACGACTGGGCAACCGCGGATGTGCGCCTCGAGCACGGTCAGGCCGGCCGTCGAGTGGACCATCACATCGGCGGCGGCCATCCAGTCGCTCATCTGCTCGGTGAAGCCGACGATCCGCACCTGCTCGTTGCCGGCGAAGCGCTGCTCGAGCTTTTCGCGGGCGATCTCGTTGCGGCCGGTGATGCAGACGACCAGCGTGTCCTCGACCGCGAGCGCGGCGCGAATCGCACCGTTGAGGTCGCCAATGCCCCAACCGCCGCCCGAGACCAAGACGAGGCGGCCGTGGGCCGGGACGTCCAGGGCGCGACGGGCGTCGACGCGGGTTCGCGGCATCAGGAAGTCGCGGGAGATCGGCGGGCGCATCCACTCGACGCTGCCCGGGCCGGCCAGCTTCTCGACTTCCTCGATCGACTCGGGATGGGTGACGTAATGCAGGTCGACGCCCGGGTGGGCCCAGTAGCGCAGGCCGGCGAGGTCGGTGATCGCCGACTGCACAGGGATCGCGAGGCGGCGGTTTTCGCGCAACATACCGAGCACTGAGGTGACGCCCGGATAGGTGGAGAGGACCACGTCGGGGTCGTGCTTGGCGATCAGCTTCATCAAGCCGTGGGCGCCCAGCCAGTAGGAGAGGTGGTGGCCGAGCCAGCGGGTCGGACCGAACTTGGTGATCAGCCAGTACTGGATGTCGAACAGCCACGGCATCCAGCGGAAGGTGACGCGCGAGCCGCCGCGGACGACCGAGGAGACGATCCGCCCCATCGCATCCAGGCCGTTGGCGACCTCGATCTCGGCGCCGGGGATTTCCCTCTCGACGTCTTCTTTGATGATCCGCGCTGGAAGGTCGTGTCCCTCGCCGATGTCTGCGGTGAGGACGAGGATCCGCAGCGGGCGCTCCTCGGAGCGAGAGGCGCCGGCCAGCAGCGCCCCGGCGGCGTGTTCGTTGCCGTTGAGCGAGGGCCTTTTGCCCGGGATCGGGTCGGGCGCACGGGTGCTGCCGCGCACCCACTCCACGTACTGCCGCACGCCCTCGCGGAAGCTCGTCTCCGCCTTCCAGCCCAGCTCCTCCAGGGCGCGGGCGTTGGATATCTCCTTGCCGGGGAAGTCGCCGGGGCGCGGCGGCGTGTGGACGATCTCACAGCCGCCGGTCATCTCCTGCACCGTCTCGGCGATTTCGAGGATCGTCACCACCTCCTCGCCAGAGAGGTTGTAGGTGCGGTCGGCGGCCTCGGGCTTGAGGCCGGAGATGATCCCGTCAGCCAGGTCCTCGACGTAGATAAAGCTGCGGCACTGGCTGCCGTCGCCGGCGATCGTCAGCGCCTTGCCTTCGAGCGCCAGGTCGGTGAACTTGGCGACGACGCCGGCGGCGCGGGCGCGCGGCCCGTAGGGGATGCCGAAGCGAAGGACCGTGCACTTGAGGTCAAACAGCTCGGCGTAGCCGGCGCAGTAGGTCTCGCCGGCGAGCTTGGTCGCGGTGTAGAGGTGGCGCGGGGCGGGGATCGGCGTCTCCTCATCGACGGCCTGCTCGGCGCAGTCGCTGTAGACCCAGGTGGTCGAGCCGTAGACGACGCGGTCGACCTCGGTCCGGCAGGCGGCCTCCAAAACGTTGAGGGTCCCGCGCGTGTTGACCTCCTCCGCCAGCACCGGGTCGGCGTGCACATGGGCGACGTCGGCGACCGCGGCGAGGTGGATGACCGCGTCGCAGCCGCGCATCGCCAAGTCGAGGTTGGCCGGATCGGTGATGCTGCCGGTGAAGGTCTCGACTTCGAGCGGGGAGTGATAGGGGGAGGCGCTGAGATCGAAGATCCGAGGGGTGTCGCCGCGTTCGATCAGACGATCGACGACATGGGAGCCGATGAAGCCGCCGCCGCCGGTTACCAGGATCCTCATGCTTCCTCCTTGCCGAGAGCCGCCTCGCGGCTCTCCGGGCGGTAGTAGAGCGGCACGCACCAATGGTTCTCGGCCACCCAGTCGGTGTTTGGCAGCTCCTCCGAGCGCCCCATGATCCGGTGGCAGGGCTCCTCGTAGACGCGGCCGGTGGACTTCTCGATCTCTTCGAAGACGACGTACTTGTACAGGCCCGAGGTCATACCGTCGGGCAGCTCGAGGCGGGCAGGGTGCAGCGGGTCGAGGTGCTCGCGGGAGTACTCGTTCTTCCAGGCGACGATCTCCTCCATGCGGTCGGCCTGAACCAGGCCGAGGGCGGCGGTGAACTCGCTCATCCGGAAGTTGAGCCCGTCGACCTCGTGCTCGAACTTGCCGTAGTTGCGGAACTTGCCGGCGAACTCGATCAGCTCGGGGTCCGTGGAAACGAGCACCCCGCCCTCACCGGTCGAGACCGTCTTCGTCGCGTAGAGCGAGTAGACGCCGGCGTCGCCGAAGCCACCCGGCTTGCGACCGCTCCACTCGGCACCATGGGCGTGGGCGCAGTCCTCGAGTAGAAAGATCCCGTTCTCGCGGCAGTAGGCGGCGATGAGGTCGGCGTCAAAGGCGAGGTGGCCTCCGATGTGGACGAGGATCGCCGCCTTCGGCTTGAGTCGCTCGGCCTTGGCCTCGAAGTCCTTAAAGGACATGCAGAGGTCGGTCCGGTTGCAATCCACGAACTCGACCTCGGCCCCCGCCTTGATCGCCGCCAGCGGCGTCGCCATGAAGGTATTGGAGGGGCAGAGCACGGTCTCGCCCCGCACGCCGGCGAACTCGAGTGCCGCCAGTGCGCCGCCGGCCCAACTGCCCAGCCCGAGGCTGGGCAGGCCGTTCCACTCCGACCAGCGCTGCTCGAAGGCGGCGAGCATCCGGCCCTCTGACCACTGCTCGGAATCGAGCACCTCTCCCCACAGCTCGAACAGGCGCGCACGGTCTCGGTGGTCGAACCCGATCGCGAACTGGGTCGCGTCAGGCCGGGTTGTCTGTGCAGGCCCTACGGTGGCTCCTTAGGTGGGTGTGGCTGGGGGTCGCCTTCGCAGGGACGAGTTAACGACATTGCTTGCAGAAGGCGATGCAAGGCTACCAGCGCAAGCGGACCCCATGCCTGGATCAGATCCGCTATCGGGCATTTTCGATGACGGCTCCAACCGACCGCGAGCCCGCCAAGAGCATGGTGCCGGCGACCGCAACCGCCATAAAAGCGGCCAGGGCGAGGCCTCCCAATGGCGTGTTGGCCCATGACTCGCCGAAGATCAACGGCGCCAGGCCCACCGGCACCAGCACCTGGACGGCGAACATCACCGGCGCGACGCGGGTCGCAGGGCGACGCTGCAGCGCGCTCATCTCACTGAGCAGCGCCAGGCCCTCCGAGACTGCCGCGGTGGCGAGCCAGGCGACCGCGAGGAGCAGCGCCCCCGCTGCGAGCTCGTCGGTGAGCAGCTTGCTGGCGATCCCCGTCCATGCGTAGCCGCAGCCGGCGCTGATCACCGGCAACAGCCCGATCGCCGCCGCTCGGCTACGCAGCACGTAGGGCGCAGCGAGCGGGACGGCGACCAGGGCAAGCGCCGCGACGATCGCGCCGACCCCGGCATATTCGGTACTCCGCGCCGGCGCCGCCCAGGCCACCCCCGCCAAGCCGATCACGATCGCCGCCACGGCGAGCGCCTCCCTTCGTCCCGGCGCCTCCCCCAACCGCGTCGCCCCCAGCCAGAGCAGCAGGACCAGCCCACTTGCCAGGCACGGCTGCACCACGGTGAGAGGGGCGAGCAAAAGAGCGGCGATCTCCAGGGGCCAGCCAAGCAACCCGAGCGCGGTGGCCCCCAACCACCGCCGGTTCCTCACCAACCTGCCGATCAGCGAGGGCCGCAGCGAGTGCTCATGCGGAACGTCCCGAGCCTCCAACGCCTGCAGCGCAAGCGAGGTGTTGTAGAGCATCGAAGCCCCGACGGCAGCGACTATTCCGAGCGCCAGCATGGGCGCGAGGTTAGTTCCTAGGTCTCTTGGTAAAGCGGCCCGTCGCCGCCCTCGGGCAGAGTCAGACGCCCGCCCTTGGCGGTGATCGCCCCACACTGCACGCAGTTGGAGGCGGTGACATGGACGTCGACTTCTGCGGCCCCGTCCTCCAGCTGCTCGTCGGGGATCTCATAGACCTGGGCCGGGCACATCGAGACCCAGGTCTGGGCGATCTCCCGCGGCACCCTGGTCTTAATGCGCACGTGGTTGGGGGCGTCATCGCGGGTCGCGTTGCCGGAGAGGAAGACGGAGTCGAGCTTGTTGAAGGTCAGCTCGTTGTCGGGCTTGGGGTACATGTCGCCTGCCCTGCCGATCTCCATCTCGTTCTCGGCGTCATCCTCCTGCTTCCAGTGACCGCCAGGAAAGTTGCCTTTGGTGGCGGTCATCGCCGAAGCGATCGCGCCCCCGACGAAGAAGCCCTTGGAGAATGGCTGGCGCATGTTGCGCGACTCGTAGAGGTCCTTCTCGATCTCGGAGTTGTGGACCTTCTCGTCGTAGGCCTCGAAGTTGACCGAGTCCTCCTTCAGCGCCTCGACGATCGCCTCCGCCGCATACATCCCCGCGTGCATCGCGTAGTGGATGCCCTTCAGGGTCGGGATGTTGACCATGCTGGCCGCGTCGCCGGCGACCACCATGCCCGGCACGGCAAGACGCTTCGGCATCGCGAAATAGCCGCCGGAGGGGATCGTCTTGGCCCCCCAGGCGACCCGCTTGCCGCCCTCGATCAGCTTCTTGATGAAGGGGTGGGTCTTCATCAGTTGCAGCGCGT